>NZ_CP068022.1:420000-1020000 GCF_016695175.1 Pseudoalteromonas sp. GCY | reverse complement strand
TTTTTTATCCGCTGATAGCTTTATTTTACTGGATATCCTTTACCCGGTTTTTATAATGATGCGGTGATACACCAAACCATGTTTTGAAGCTACGGCTAAACGCCGAGAGCTCGGAATAACCTAAGTTTAATGCCAATGTTGTCATCGAAACATCTCCTAATTGTAGCATTCTTAAGGCTATTTCCTTTCTCGTTTCTTCCAATAAACCTCTATAAGATGTTTGATGCTCTTGAAGTGTTCGTTCAAGTTTTTTTGGGTGTAATCCTAAGCTCAAGGCGATATTTTTCTTATTGCAATCTCCCGTAGATAGTAGCATGTTGATTGCATGACGGATCACGTCAATGTTAATCAGCTCTGTGGTGGGGCCATTTTGACGAAATTGATTGGCAACGATGTCATTTATCAAGTTTATCGGCATTTGAGGTTTGTACGTTAATACTTTTGACGGGAAGCGTAATGCATCCATTTCTTTCTCAAACTGAATTTTTTGTCTGCATACGGATAAAAAATCATGATTATTGAAAAAGGGATTTGGCTGGCGAAAATAAATGCAATCAGCTTTCCAATTGTTGCCAACCATATCTTGAATTACGCGGAAAATTAGACCCAAACTGAGTTGAACAAGCTGTGTGTAATGCTGTTCTTTATCTATTAGCAGCTCAAACTTAATCATACAATAGTCTGATGCCTCTTCTACGATATCAAAAGATGCACCTTGTGCATGCATATAAGTATATCTGCGTGCAACCCTTAGTGCGTCACCAATTGTATTCTGCTGACACATATAAGCACCGATTAGCCCTATGGTAGTGATATTTTGCTTTAAACTGAGTGCTGTACCAAAAGTAGGAGAATTGAGATGCTTTGCTGAGTTTTCAAGTAAATCACCAAGTTGGCGATACAAAATCATGTTGTCTGGATTATTTAACTGTGCAGGAATAATGTTAGCAGCAGTGAGCAGCGCGATGGGATCTCCACCCAGCTCATTGACCAATTCAACATAGCCAGATAGAGACGCTGATCTAACAAAATACTGCATTATCCCTCCTTATTTAGCAACCCTTATTTCTTATAATTAATATTATTTATCATTATATTTTCTAGTTTATTTATTTTAAGTTGCCTTTCTGTCTCTTAATGTCAATTTAATGTCTCAAATTGTCAAGTAATTATTGTGATATTGGTGCTAACAATAGAACCGTTGTCATTTTTAAAAAAATAAAACCAACTAATAAGAATCGCATCACTTTTTCTAGTGAAATAATGATGGCTACGTCAAATGCGAAAGACTAAGGTGGAGTAATTGCTATGATATATAACCAAGGTTTAATGGCTAGAAAGACATTAGCAAGTGCAGTAATTTTAAGTGCGCTGAGTCATAGAGTCATAAATGCTGAAGAGCTCGAAAACACCAAGTCTAATAAATTAGAACGGATCATTGTTACATCACAGAAGCGTGTCCAATCTTTGCGAGAAGTGCCCTTATCAGTTTCGGCAATGAATGCTGAAAAAATGGAGCAGGTAGGCATTGAGCGCATGGAAGATTTATCTTCATATATTCCCAATTTTAAAGTTGCAAAAGATTCCATCGCTGATCGTATTAATATACGTGGTATGCAGTCAGGTAACCTAGCAGGTTTTGAACAGTCAGTTGGTACGTTTGTTAACGGTATTTACAGGGGGCGTGGTGCTCAATCACGTTTCTCATTTGTTGATGTTGAACGTGTAGAGGTAATGCGTGGGCCGCAGAGTATATTATTTGGTAAGAATACCGTCGCCGGTGCTTTAAACATTACAACAGCTAAGCCAGACGAGACTTTCAATGGCAAAGTCTCAGTGGCTTATTCACCGACGTTTGGGCAAACAGAATTGAGTGGCATGGTAACTGGTGCATTGTCTAGCGGCCTCCGAGGTAGAGTATTTGTTATGTCAAGGGAGGTGGATGAGGGATGGGTATACAATAAGTACTACGATAGCGACACTCCCCAAAGTGAGGAGATGATGGGGCGTTTAACCTTAGAGTGGGATGCCGCGGACAACACTCTGGTTACGCTTGTTTATGAGACCAGCGACTTTGATATCAATAGCTTTCCACACGCCATGAAAAAACCTGGGCCTCTAGCGCCATTAGGTTCATTTTCAAGTTATACCGGGTCATTTATTGGTAATAGCAATCCGGTGATTGATTTTGGTTCCAATCAAACAATGATTGGAGATGCAAGTGAATTTACGTTAATCAGTGAATCTAACTTTGACGCTGGTGATTTAACCATTACGGCGGGTTACTCGGCTTACCAATTTGACCGTAATTTAGATGCCGATTATTCAGGGTTGGACGGTTTGCGTTTCAGCGATAGTGAGGATTTTAGTCAAACTAGTCTAGAAATTCGTTTTGCCTCAACAATTGGCAGTCAATTTGAGTACATGACGGGGCTATATTGGCAGCACCAAGATTTAGTGCTAGACGGATTGTCACTCTTTAACATTCCAACTTTACAGCAGGTATTAATGGCGGGCTGTAAGCAAGGGATTAGTGCCTTTGGGGGGGATTTTAATAAGGTCTACGTTTCAGGAAATGTGGAAGCCACCGGAGCTGGTGTTATCGGTTTAGGTGGTTTCGCTTCATTAGTTAATGTGTGTGGTACCGCAGCGGCATTTGACGGCATTCCAACTGGAGTTGGGCGTTATGCATTGTTAGATCAAGACACTGACACTTTGGGTATTTTTGCCCAAGGTACTTGGCACATATCTGAGCAATTGCGTGCAACGGTTGGTGTGCGATACACCAAAGAAGATAAGTCGGGCGCCAAAGACGGTTATGCAACAGACTTTACTGTAAATAACCGCACAGAATCTTCGAATCCGCTTGTGATCGCCGTTTCTCAACAAGTCGGTGAATTTGCAACACACCACTTTACCAGTTCAGACCCGGGTATGAAGCGAAATGAGAAAAGCCCAACTTGGTCAGTCAGCATCCAATACGATGTAAGTGGCGACTCCATGACTTATGCCACCGCAAGTACAGGTTTTAAGTCCGGTGGTTTTAACTCGTTTTATATGCGTAGCTCCAAGCGTGACAATGTCGCTGACTCCAGAGACGTCTCATTTGAAGATGAAAATGTGTTGGCTTTTGAACTTGGGTTAAAAACGGAATTGTTTGAGGGGACTGCGGAGTTAAATATGGCTACATTTCACTCAACTTTTGATGATATTCAGGTGTCGGTATTTAGTGGAAATACGACTTTTGAGGTAAAAAATGCAGCGAAAGCGGTGAGCTATGGTCTTGAGGTCGATGGTCGTTGGCGCGCAACGGAAGCATTAACTTTGACCGGGGCGATAGGGTTACTTAATTTTGAATATGATGAGTTTATTAATCAAGCCTGCACCAGTGATCAATTTATTGCCCAAAGACAGGCGTTATTTGACTCCGCTACTGATGATATCGCTTCACAAATTGGTATTGCCATGGGTTATAGCAATGCTAACTGTGCAAATGCAGGTATCAACGATATGTCGGGGCGCACTGCCTCAAATGCCCCTAAGTTTACTTCATCATTAACCGCGAATTACGTTACTGACTTTGGCGACTTCGAACTAAATTCAAGTTTAGATTTGAACTATCACAGTTCGGTATATCGAGTAGATGACCTTGATCCTATTGGTAAAGAGCCATCACAAACATTCCTCAATGCCAACGTGACGCTTTCAGATTTACAGGAAGGCTGGTCTCTTTCATTAACGGGTAAAAACCTAACAGATGTAGAGCATTTTGACTACATAAATGATGTACCGCTATTTGCTGGTGCACATAACTTCATGCCGCTTGCAGGGCGTTCTTTTGCATTACGATTCGATTATACATTTGGCGAATAACCAAGGGGTAGTTCTGGTTTTATGGGGATGGACTTTCTTCAATCAGTAAACTTTTAAGGTCTTGTGATTATGGTTTCATTATTACGTCAACCGCTTGCTCAGTTTCTACTTGTTGGTTTTACATTATTTATCGCGTATCGCCAGTATGTCGCTCCTGATCAGATCCAAGAGCGGACTATAGAGATCAGTGATCAACGACTAAAAAATTATTTGCAATTCCGAATCAAACGCTTCGACGCGGAGGCGGTTGAGGCAGAATTTGGCATCTTATCTTCGACACAGAAGCAGCAGTTAGTCCAAGACTATGTTCGTGAAGAAGTGTTATTTCGAGAAGCAAATAATTTGGAATTAGCAAAAAATGACTTTGTTATTCGCCAACGTCTTGTTCAGAAAATGGAATTTCTCAGTCGTGACTTTTCTGAGACGGAGCTGTCTGAAGTGCAGGTAAATTCATACTATCAAAGCCATCAACAAAATTACCGTAAACCTGCATCATTAACATTTAGCCATATATTTTTTAGCAACACTGCTGACACTGTGCAACAAGGAAGCCTGTTTGAATTACGGGAGCAACTAAATGGTGAGCTGGTGACGCCAGATCGTGCAGGCGAACTTGGTGAAGCATTTCTATACAACCGTCATTATATGAAGCGTAATGTTGATGTGGTTAAAAGCCACTTTGGCTCACTATTTATCCAAAACCTACAACAGCTACCGGTTGCGAGTGGAAAATGGTTAGGACCAATCGCATCGGATCATGGTTGGCACCTAGTATTTTTGTTAGATAGAGAAGCCGCGAGGTTACCAAAGCTTGACGAAATTAAAGATGACGTTATTGCTGATGCCCGCAACTTTTATCGTAGGAAGGTTTCAGATGAACTGATAGCAGGACTCATTGATGGTTACCATATCGTCAATTTAAGCGACGTAATGGGCAACGAAGTCAAGGGGGACACTCAATGATGTTGATCAGTCGAATTTTGATACTGTATTCGACCCTGTGTTTGGTTGCTTATAGTCAGCAGATCTGTGCTCATGACGCTCGGCCCATTGTGATTGAAATAAATCAACGTGCGCAATTGGTAGATATTAATATTAAAGTACCAGCGTCAATGTCAGCTGATTCCTTACCGAGAATAACCATTGATGCTCAGTGTAAGGGAAAATCGGAAAGTCGCCTCCGACATCAGTCAGGCGCGTTTCTCATGTCACAAACTGTGCAGTGTGAACAGTCTATAGCTGGTCGTCAACTCAATGTCCACTTTCCAGCCAGTAACCCGTCATTATCGACTCTTGTTACGCTGAACCTAGAAAATGGTCAACAGCATTCGCAATTATTAGCACCACAGCAAACTGATTGGCAGATACCAAGCGAAGAAAGCGCTAAAGGGATTGCTTGGCAATATACTCAAATGGGCGCTTTACACATTTTAGCAGGCTGGGACCATCTATTATTCGTGTTGTGTCTAATAATACTGGCCGGCAGCCCGCGTCGTATTGCTATTACCGCTACGGGCTTTACCTTTGGTCACTCAGTTACGCTGATCGCCACAGCGCTTAATTGGATTAGTGTACCAACAGCGTTTTGCGAGATATTAATTGCTTTGAGCATTGTGTTCATGGCGGTAGAAATTGCAAAGGAAGACAAACAGTTATGGGGCTATCGCCAACCAGTATTGGTCGCTACTAGTTTTGGCTTGTTACATGGCTTTGGCTTTGCTTCAGTTCTTGATGAAATTGGCTTACCGCAAATAGAGCTATTTTGGGGATTGGTGTCTTTTAATCTTGGTATAGAGCTGGGTCAACTCGCTTTTATTATCACGGTTGTTACTGTCTTCAAGATGACTTCTCAGATCCCATTGCAGCAAAGGGTTAAACATATTCCATATCAGACTTGTATCTACGTAATTGGCAGTGTTGCGGCATTTTGGTTTTGGCAACGCTCAATATCACTTTTTTATCCAGAGGTATAAAAATGCACAAGATAATTTCTTTAAAACTGATAGTGCTTTCTCTATTTATTCTCGCAGGGGAGGTGAAAGGAGGCGAACGCCAGTTATTATGGGGTGATACACATTTACATACCTCATATTCTATTGATGCCTATTTAATGGGTAATAAAGATGCCACGCCGGACACAGCTTATCGCTTCGCTAAAGGTTTACCTGTGGTGCACCCTTACTCTGGGGTTAAAGTGCGGACAAATACCCCTCTCGACTTTCTAGTTGTGTCTGATCACGGTGAATATTTGGGGATCATTCAAAAAGTGTTTGCGGGCGATCCGTTATTGATGCAAACGGAAATAGGTCGACGTTGGAACCAGTTAGCGAATAGTGGCAAAGGGCGACAAGTATATTTTGAAGCTTTGGGTGAGCATGCCAATAAGCGCAAACCCTCGCCAGAATTGCAGCAAGAGGATGTACGAGCGAGCGTATGGAGTGAAATTGTTGACGCGGCTGAGCGTCATTATCAACCGGGTAACTTCACCACCTTTGTTGGTTGGGAGTGGAGCTCAATAACAGATGGTGCCAATTTGCACCGAGTCGTAATTTCTGATGCGGATAAAAGTTCGGCAAAAACATTTTTACCTTACACCTTATTTGACAGCGACAAACCAGAAGATCTTTGGCAATGGTTAGAGCAAACATCGGCACGAACAGGTGTTGATTTTGTGGCTATTCCACATAACTCAAATATCAGTAAGGGGTTAATGTTTCCGATAACAGACAGTAACGGTAGGCCAATTGACAAAAGCTATGCCAAAACCCGTATGCGCTGGGAGCCGATCGTAGAAGTTACGCAAATTAAAGGAGACTCGGAAACGCATCCAAGTTTGTCACCAAATGATGAGTTTTCAGGGTATGAAAAGTATGAACAAGCGATGCAAGTAGGAGTGAAGGAATCAGGCCTACTGGTAAAAGAAGAAGATACAAAAGCTAATTATGTTCGTTCTGCGCTGCGCCGTGGTATTGAGCTGCAAGAAGAACTCGGCGCTAACCCATATAAAGTCGGTATGATAGGAGCGTCTGATTCACACACTGCGCTTTCTACAGTAGAAGAAGATAACTTTTGGGGAAAAATGGCGATAGATTCTACCCCTGTCAATACGTTAGATCCTTCTAAGATTATTATCCCACCTCATTCAACAGGTATGGATATGAGTGCTGCGGGTATCGCAGGTGTATGGGCTGAAGAAAATACCCGTGAAAGTATCATTGCTGCATTTAAGCGTAAGGAAGTATACGCAACCACAGGCCCACGCATTAAGTTACGTGTGTTTGCCGGTTATCAATTCACCGAACAAGATGCAAGTCACCCCAATTTAGCGAGAATTGGTTATGCCAAAGGTGAGCCCATGGGCAGCGACTTACCGGTAGCGCCAGAGGGACAGGCACCAAGGTTTTTAATTGAGGCCGTTAAAGACCCAAAAGGGGCAACACTTGATCGTGTACAAGTGATAAAAGGTTGGGTTGATCCTCAAGGACATAGCCACGAAAAGATCTTTGATGTCGTTTGGTCGGGCGATCGCAAAAGAAACGCCAGCGGCAATGTACCTAAAATAGAGAACACGGTAAATCTCACCAACCTCACTTATGACAATCGAAGCGGCGAGCCTCGTTTAGCGAGTGTTTGGCAAGATCCCGAATTCAAATCAGAGCAACATGCGTTTTACTACGTACGGGTGTTAGAAATTCCAACACCTAGGCATACCTTATATGACGCAGTCGCTTTAAACGTTAAACACCCCGAACATTACCCTGCAACAATACAAGAACGCGCTTATAGCTCGCCTATTTGGTATACGCCATTGAATAAGGAGAAGTAGACGATGACTTCAATGAAATCCATTTGTATGCGTGAGGGTGCAATCATTCTCAATGAAATAGATATACCAATACCAAAATCGGGACAGGTGCTGGTGAAGAGTCTGGCGTGTGGTATTTGTGGTTCAGACTTACATATCACACGTCATGGAGATGAAGTATTCGACATATACAAAAAGCTGGGAGTCATGTCCGATGTTGCAGGTGCAAGTACAGATATTATGTTAGGTCATGAATTTGCGGCTGAAGTGGTATCTTTCGGTGCGAATACTAAAGGCAATATTGCAATAGGTACTCGAGTCACATGTGTGCCTTTACTAATGACCCAAGGAGGGGTTGGAGTCGGTGTTACCCCGGGTGTATATGGCGCTTATTCTGAGTATTTTATCGTTGATGAAGCATTGTTGCTTCCGATACCGGAAACAGTCTCTTCGGAAGCGGCTGCGCTTACTGAACCTTTGGCGGTAGGGCTGCACGCAGTGAATCGTTCAGAGATTAAAACCGAGGACGTTGCGTTGGTTGCTGGTTGTGGCTCTATTGGTTTGGCTGCTATCGCCGCATTAAGAATTCGCGGGGTAAAGCATATTATTGCATCAGATCCCAAAGAGAATAAAAGGAAAGTGGCGCAGCAGTTTGGAGCCACTCACACCGTGGATCCGATTCAAACAGACGAGGTTACTTTTGCCGCAAAACTTGCCGGCGAAAATCGTGTTGTGATCTTTGAGTGTATTGGTGTTCATCAGTTAATAAATAGCTTTATTGTGCGTGCGCCAATGAGAGCAACTCTTGTAATTACGGGCATTCACACCGCGGACACGCAAGTCAACTTCGGCTATGCAACGGTAAAAGAAATGGATATTAAATGTTCTTATTACTATAACCCCGAAGAATTTTCTGAATCTTTACAGCACATTGCAGATGGTAAAGTTGATTGGCAAAAAATGTGCACCGGTAAAGTCGGTATTGACGGTGTTACTGAAGCGATTGACACATTATTGAAGCCAAATGATCACATTAAAATAATCATTGAACCATGGCGCAATGGAACATTAATGCAAGTTGGAAAATAGGGAAACAAGATGCGAAAGATATTTATTACAGGTGCAGGTGGCTTTATCGGTCGTCATTTGGTTGCTGAACTATTAAAAAGGGACTTGGTGATCACGGCATTAATGTTGCCGGGTGAGTCTGTACCGACAGAATGGAACAGTAAAGTACGGATTATTACTGGTGACGTAAGGGAATTGGTTGAGCTTGGTGATGAAATAGGCTCGTTTGATACTATTTTTCACTTAGCCGCGATTGTTAGTGATTGGGGAGGGAAGCAAGAGCATGTTGACATTACCGTCAATGGCACAGAGCAGGCGATCAAACTGGCAGTTAAAAACAGTGCTCGTTTTGTCGTTACTACCAGTGTTGCGGCATTTGGTAGTGCTATGGGAAGTGGCTTTTTAGACGAAAGTACTCCATGCGGTAAACCGGCATCAAATTATGAATATGTTAAACAGCTCCAAGAGCAAGTAACGCTAGATGCAGTCAAGCAAAGCGGGCTAAATGCCGTCATTATTCGCCCTGCCAATGTCTATGGGATAGGCAGCGTATGGGTAACACGTTTTATTGATTTAATGAACAAGCAAAAGCCCGTGTTAATGGGAGATGGAAAATGGGATGCAGGTTTAGTTCATGTCCAACACGTTGTTCAAGCGCTTATTCTTGCAGCGGAAAAGGCAGACATAGCCAGTGGAGAGATTTTTATCATTGCTGATGAGCCAGGCGTTACTTGGCAAAGCTATTTAGCCGCGTTATCAGAAGCACTGGAACTGCCAAAAGCAAAGGGAATTCCGAATTGGCTAGCGAAAATATTAGCACCGATATTGGAAGGGGTCGGACATCTAGTTAATCAAAAGAATGCCCCTTTGGTGACCCACTTGGCTTATCGCTTATTGGGTGTCGAAAGCATTTTTGTTAATAAGAAGGCCAAGCAAAAATTAGGCTATAAGCCTACCATAACGCTTGATAAAGCTATGGAAGAAATAAAGCAGTATTACTCAAAAAAGAGTTGTAATTAATTAGGAGAGAGTTATGCAACTACCTACTGTAATTAATCATCAAGTATCATTATTAACAGTAAATACTATTGATGAAGGATTTGTAAGAGATGCATTGCCAGGTGTGCATGTGTCACCATTATTTCTGGATACTGAGAATGGGGTCTGGGTATTAAGGGTCTTATTTGAACCGGGTGTCACATTACCCAAACACTTTCACACGGGTGTTGTGCATTTGTACACTATGAGTGGCAGCTGGCATTATCTCGAATATCCTGATCAGCCTCAAACTGCGGGCAGTTATTTATATGAACCTGGTGGTTCAATACACCAGTTTCATACACCAGAATCTAATGAGGATGTGACTGATACGGTTATGTTCATACAAGGTGCAAATATTAATTTTGACGAAGATGGAAACTTTATAAATATCATGGATGCAGGCTGGATAGAAAGGGTGATAATTGAAGCCGCAAAGCGCAATGATGAGAAAGTAAAATATATTAAACCTAGCGGTCTTGCTAATTATAATGAATAAAAGTAGTCATCTTTTTTCTGCTTCCTTAATTTCTTTTTATAAAAAGTTATTAAGGAGGCTGTATCAAGAGAAAATGTAGAGGTAATTAAATGCTTTCCAGTATTAGTAAATATAAAAATCTCAATCAGTTTATCTGTGATGCAATGGAACGTTTCGCTAAACTGCCGTCATTCAGTTGTTTGGGTCAAACCGTAACGTTTGAATACATTGATAAAAAGTCAACTGCTCTAGCCGCATACTATCAATCACTAGGTTTACAGGCCGGAGATCGTATTGCTATTCAGTTACCTAATTTAATTCAGTATCCTATTGCGACCTATGCTGCATTTAAAGCTGGACTTATTGTTGTTAATACTAATCCCTTTTATACACCTAGAGAAATGAAGCATCAATTTAATGATTCAGGTGCTAAAGCGATTGTTATATTGACGGATTTATATCCGACGTTAGCAGAAATATACGCTGAAACACTTATCGAATACGTAATTGTTACTGACGTCTTTGATTTGATAAGTGGTGGAAGTGAAATATCTAATGATAAGGTGGTTAGCTTTAACTACGCGATTAAAAAGGGCGAAGCTTTACCGTTACTTAGCCCTAATGCAATGCTTGATGATGTAGCTATATTACAATATACCGGAGGTACCACAGGGGTATCAAAAGGAGCACAGCTAACGCATCGCAACTTAATTGCAAATACTTTTCAAGCATCCGAACGCCTTGGTGAGTATTTAAAAGAAGGGCAAGAGGTTTTTGTTTGTCCACTTCCTTTGTATCATATATACGCGCTTATGGTAAATATGTTGCTGATTTTCTCTAAAGGTAACTTGAACGTACTTATACCAAATCCGCGTGATTATGATGCATTTATTGACGCGATAGAACCATTTTCTATTACTGGATTCTCTGGTATCAATACTTTATTTGTTGGTTTATGCAATCAATCAAAATTTCGTCAGTTGGATTTTAGTAAGCTAAGGTTAACTCTTTCTGGCGGTACAGCATTAACGAGCACTGCCGCTTCAATTTGGCGAGACGTTACGGGCTGTAATATTGCTGAAGGATTTGGCTTATCTGAGACTTCGCCCGTGGTGACATTAAGTACGCCTGGTAGCGAAGAAATTGGCACGGTTGGTTTTCCTGTTATAGGTACTGATGTTGAGTTCTGGGATGAAAATGATGTTCCAGTACCCGACGGCAAATGTGGCCAAATAGTTGTGCGAGGTGAACAGGTGATGAAAGGGTATTGGAATATGCCGGAGCAAACCGCTGAGGTAATGACGGCTGAAGGCTTTTTTAAAACAGGTGATATTGGTCTGAGATTATCGAATGGTCATATTAAAATTGTTGACCGATTAAAGGACATGATAATCGTTTCTGGTTTCAACGTTTACCCCAACGAAATAGAAGAAATATTGGTGTCTCACCCAGCAGTATTAGAAGCAGCTGTAGTTGGTAAAGCTGATGAGAAAACGGGTGAATCAGTACACGCTTATGTTACATTAAAGTCAACTGTTGAAGAGAAAGACATTATACTTTTTTGTCGCGAGAAATTAACAAACTATAAAGTACCAAAAAAGGTAACGATTATGGAAAAATTACCAAAATCTACCGTGGGTAAAACATTGCGCAGAGCGCTACGTAAATAGTTCACCTGGAAACAATTAAATGCTTTGAATTAATTTAAGATCTCAATGATTTTACTACGCTCAAGTTGCAACTTTTTTGAGTCACACAACCAAAGCATTGCAATTTGATTAAAAAATTGCAAAGTCGAACGAAATTACTGCTATACACGCACTGTCGGATAAACCTGATATCAGCGGTGCACTGATTTCTATTGAAATCATGGGTTGCTAAACAGCAATTGCGCGCACCATAGTAGATAAAGAATGCGACTATCTATTGACACTCAAAGCCAATCAATACACGTTATTTGAGACAGTGAAAGTCGATCTAACGCACAAAAACTCTAGAAAGACATGGGAGAGTTAGGGCACCTGAGCGATTAGTGTTTTAGCTTCCTGGAGTGTTTGTGGAACCCAGATGATAAAGAGCTGGGCTAATTCATTTAAATGGGCGATGGTTTCTTGCACATACAACGCAGTATCGCCTATCAGGTAACAGCCTGCTTTCAAAATATTCGCTTTACATGTGCTACGTACGGCTAGTAAAGCCAAGACCATTGAACAGCATAGCAACAAACAGCTGACCAAAGCTCACCTTTCGCTCGTTGTAATATTCGTAAATAGCCGAAAGCAAGGGTATTAAAATTTTGCAGTCAAGCTCATGAGTTGATTTGTACAGACCGCAAAATTTTTTTCCTACTTTTTTCAAACTTAAGGTTTTCTTAATTTTCGCCTTTTAAAGTTTTTACATCAGAACGGGAAAGGTGTGAAAACGATGGGCGAAGCACTACAAGCAGTAAACTCCCAAAGTCGTCTTAGATGGGCAAACAAAACTTGCGGCGCGCGCGGTGAATTGGAGCACGCTATCCACAGTGGTTTTGCCCATGCTTTTGGCGCTGATATTCATGAGTATTATCCCCTTTTAAGTCATTTAAACTACCGCCAAAGCGATTGTTTTTTAGGCCTTAGATTTGCAGCCAAAGACACTTTATTTGTGGAGCAGTATCTTAATCGTCCGGTAGAGCAGTGCTTCTCAACGGTTTCAGAGCGTAGTCATATCGCAGAACTTGGCAATTTGTTCTCAACAGGCCGAATGGCAACGTTAAGCCACTTTATTGTACTGACTCAAGCACTGCTTGAGAGTGACATCCGCTACTTGGTGTTTACGGCGACCAAACAAGTACGCGCATTGATGAAGTTATGCCAAGTCGAGGTTAACAAGATTTCTTTGGCACATGGCACTATCGCCTCAGCCAAAGATTATGGCAGCTATTACCAATGTGCTCCCATGGTTTGTTCGGTGGATTTACATCAAGCCCTGCAAGTGATCACAAACACTGAAATGTATCAACACTTACTACAAGGACTCGAGGTGGAAATTGCGAGCTTAAAAGAGGCATTTTTATATGTGTGATTTCTTAAAAAAACTGCCACATCAAGACAGTGATGTGATTTTACAACAAGGGCAAACTCGTCTCACTTTTGCTGAGGTAAAATCTTACACGCAAGCATTGGCAGAGCGCTTTATTGTGATGAATGGCGAGAGTGTTGCGGTTTCTCTAGACAACTCTATCGCTTGGCTATTGGTAGATTTTGCACTATTACAAGCGAATAAAGTGTCTATTCCTGTACCTCATTTCTTTACCACAGCGCAAGTTGAACACACCCTTGAGCAATCAAAAGCAAACTGGTTTATCAGCGATACCAAGCTTGAAAATAGCGCTGAATTTTCGGTGTTAGATGTCTATGGTCAAGCAATCTATGTGTATCAAACTAGGTGCGAAAGCACAGGAACCTATTTTCCTAAAACGCAAAAGATCACCTATACGTCAGGTTCAACAGGCGCACCAAAAGGTGTATGTCTGTCGGTTGAAAACCAGCTTGTCGTGGCGAGCAGTTTATGCGAAACCATCGCACTTAATCGCCCTAAGCACTTGTGTTTATTACCGCTACCTGTGTTGCTAGAAAACATCGCGGGTGTGTATGCGCCGCTACTGAGTGGTGGCATGGTTGAGGTAACCGAACTTGCGTCTCTAGGCTTTTCGGGCAGCCAGTTGCTATATCCACAAAAGTTACTGCAAAAGATAAGTGAAGTACAACCAAATAGCTTAATTTTAGTGCCTGAGCTACTGCGTTGCCTGCTAAGTGCCACGCAGCAAGGATGGCAACCCCCTGCAAGTTTACGTTTTATTGCGGTCGGTGGCGCGAAAGTTGACACTGAACTGCTACAGCAAGCTAAACAGCTGGGCTTACCTGTGTTTCAAGGGTATGGGCTTTCCGAGTCGGGGTCTGTTGTTGCACTGAATACGGGTGAGCAAGATGGCAGCGTTGGTAAGTTACTGCCCCATATTCAGGCACGTATTGTGGCAGATGAGTTAGAGATCAAAGGTAATAACTTTTTAGGTTACTTAGGCGGCGAAGCGATAGCCCAAGATGCGTGGTTAAAAACCGGCGACAGAGTGTCCAAGCGTGAGCAGCATTTTGTCATCGAAGGCCGGCTAAAAAATCTTCTGATCAACAGCTTTGGACGCAATATTTCTCCTGAGTGGCCGGAGTCCGTTTTGCTTGCCTATGTACCTTTACTGCAATGCGTTGTGGTGGGTGATGGCAAGCCATTTTTAACGGCGCTTATTTACACCCCGACACAACTAACAGCAGCTGTGATTGACAACGCCATTGAGCTTGCCAACCAGCAACTCCCTGATTACGCAAAAATAAAACGTTATGTGCGCGTAGATGAAGCCTTTTCGGTAGGTAACGGCATGCTTACCGCGAACGGTAGACCTAAACGCGACGTGATTTTAGCTAATTTCGCGCAGCAAATTTCAGCGCTTTACTCCCAGAATCAATACGAAGCGGCAGAGCCTGCGGCTTCGGTTTAAAAGGAAAACAACGATGAGCAATTTTTACCAAACCTTACAATTAGAAACGGAACAAGCGCGCCAATATCTACTAAGCGCACCAATTATTCATGATGTTTTTCATGGTCAGATCACCAAAGGCCAATACGTTTCATTTTTGCAACAGGCATTTCACCACGTAAAGCACACAGTACCACTCCTTATGGCGTGTGGCGCAAGGCTAGATGACAGTAAAGAATGGTTGCGAGAAGCAATAGGGCATTACATCGAAGAAGAAATGGGACACCAAGAGTGGATCCTTAATGATATTGCCGCCTGTGGTGTGGATAAAGAAGTAATACGTCATAGTATGCCAAGCTTCGCAACTGAAATGATGGTGTCTTACGCCTACGACAGTATCGCTCGTAAACACCCATTGAGCTTTTTTGGCATGGTTAATGTGCTTGAGGGCACTTCCATCGCACTTGCCGATGATGCAGCTCGTCAAATTGCGAATAAACTTGGTCTGCCTCGTAGCGCATTTTCCTATTTAACATCTCATGGCGCGTTAGATGTTGAGCATATTGACTTTTTTGCAGGGCTGATGAACAAGATCAGCTGTGAAAAAGAGCAAGCGATCATTATTCACAGCGCTAAACAGTTTTATCGCTTGTACGGCGACATATTCCGCAACATTGAAGCGGTGCCTGCAGGTGTTGAATTTGCGGAGGTAGGCTGATGAAAGCAACAAAACTTGCCGTTATCACTGGGGGATCTCGGGGGATCGGTCGGGCCATTAGTAAACAGTTGGCCATGCATAATTGGCATTGTTTGCTGATTGGTCGGGACAGCGAAAAATTAAAGCAGGTGATAGCGGGGTTATCGGGAGAACACGATTATCTTGCTTTAGACATCACAGCTGAGGATGCAGCGACACAAATCGCGAGAAAAGCAGCGACTATGGGTGGGGTTGACTTACTCGTCAACAACGCGGGCATTAATACCATGGCTGGGTTTGCTGAAATTTTACCTACTGACTTAAAAAAGCAGATGGAGACGAATTTATTGGCGCCCATGCTAGTTAGCCAAGCGTGTTTACCACAGCTGATCTCCAGTCATGGCACCATAGTTAACGTAGGTTCAGCGTTTGGTTCTATCGGCTTTCCATATCAAAGCAGCTATTGCGCTAGCAAGTTCGGTCTGCGTGGTTTTACAGAGGCACTGACGCGGGAACTCGATGACCAAGTGGCGGTTAAATATCTTGCGCCGCGCGCAACCACAACTGAAATGAATGACGACCGCGCGACGGCCGTAAACCATGCACTAGGCAATCAGATGGACTCGCCAGAAGTCGTTGCACAAGCCTTTATGAAATTGCTCCATAGCAACACCAAACGCGCTGCCATTGGTTTTCCTGAACGGTTTTTTGCGAGACTCAATGGCTTGATGCCAGAGTTTGTTGATAACGCATTAATCAAAAAAGTAAAAACCATCCAAACCATTTTTTCCACTAAGGAGTCATTACGATGAACGCACTAAAAACCTTGTTAGCTTCAGCAACATTACTGGTATTCAGTCAAGGTGCTTGGGCAGCATTTGACGATGATCTTAGCCAAGTCCAAACTAAATGGGCAACGGTAAATTATGAAACCGAGGGCGATGCCCAAGAAAAAGCATTTGAAGAATTGGTTAAGCAGTGCGTGGCATTTGTTGAACAATATCCAGATCGCGCAGAAGCTTACATCTGGCGTGGTATTGTGCAGTCGAGCTTTGCTGGAGCGAAAGGTGGCTTGGGGGCGCTTGGTCTTGCCAAAGATGCGAAAGCCTCATTCGAAAAAGCCATTGAACTTGATAAAAACGCACTGTCTGGTTCTGCATTAACGAGTTTAGGGACGCTCTATGCTCAGGTCCCAGGCTGGCCAATTGGGTTTGGCAGCGATAAAAAGGCGAAAAAGCTGTTCCAAGAATCATTAGCGCTTAATCCGGCAGGAATTGATGTAAACTATTTCTATGCACAGTTTTTATATGACGAACGTGATTATAGTGCCGCGCTTGCACACTTAAAAAAAGCGCAGAATGCGCCAAGTCGTCCGGGTAGAGAAAAAGCGGATGAATACCGTCAAGAAGAAGTGGCACAGCTATTGGCGAAAGTCGAAAAAAAGCTAAAAAGAAGGAATAAATGAGGCTATTACTTGTAGAGGACGATGAGCTACTGGCACAGGGGCTCATCGCATCACTTAAAAAAGAAGGGTACGCCATCGAGCATGCGCCGACGCAAAGACAAGCAATCAGTTTTGTTGAATCTGGCGAATTTGAGCTGGTGGTGCTTGACCTAGGTCTACCCGATGGAGACGGTTTGGCGGTACTCAAGGCGCTAAAGAAAACCAAATCGCAAACCGCTGCGCTCATTCTAACGGCAAGAAATAGTCTTGATGATAAAATTGCAGGGCTGGATTTAGGGGCTGATGACTATTTGGCTAAGCCGTTTGAGCCTAAAGAACTATTTGCGCGTTTACGGGTGATTGGTCGACGCTTCACTAAACAAGTGAGCAGCACGTTGAGTTGTAATGACGTGGTGTTAGATCTCGCCAGTCACGAGGTGCTTGTAAGTGGTAGCGCTCAAGAATTACCTCGTAAAGAATATATGCTACTCAAGGCGCTGATGGAAAACAGCGGCCGTGTGCTTTCAAAAACTCAGTTAGAATCTAAGCTCTATGATTGGGGAGAAGCTTTGGGTTCTAATGCTATTGAGGTGCATATTCACCACCTACGCAAGAAAATGCCCGACGGATTTATTAAAACGCTGCGTGGCATTGGCTATGTTGTTGGCAAGGGGGCTTAGTGGGCACGAAAAGCTCGCTTGGAGGTGCTTCAATAACGAGAAAGTTGACCCTAATTTTAGTGTCAGCTTTGGTGCTGAGTGCATCCATGGCGCTGCTACGGGGTTATCACTCCAGCATGGCGATGGCACAAGCACAATTAGACAGCCATTTAGAGTCCATCGCTATACTCGTTAATGCTCAAGTCACCGCGACTACCTTGCCCAGTGGTGCGGGTAATAGCGCATTTTACTTTTTAGTCCTTGAGCGCAATCAAGTTGTCGCAGGCAGTGAGCTACTTGCTAAGTACAAAAATAAGCTTAATTATCATGCTGGATTTAGCACCCAAAATGTGGGGGCGACTAGACTCAGAACCTTCAGTGAAGCGTTTGGTGACAGGCAAATACTGGTAGCAGAGCCGGTACAAAAGCGTTTTGCCCTTGCTGAAGGCATGATTGTCTCCGCAATGACGCCGCTGGTGGTGATCATGCCGTTTCTTGCGGTGTTTATTGCATGGATTATTTATACGGCGTTAAAGCCTTTACGAGATCTTTCTAAAGAGCTTAGACGACGTAACCCCAAAGACTTTACGCAGCTGGAAGTGCAAAGCGACAAAGCGGAAGTGGCAATCGTTATCGCGACGCTAAATGACCTCTTTCAAAAAGTTGAGGTCGCGTATCTTAAAGAGCGTTATTTTGCTTCCGATGCCGCTCATGAGTTAAAAACGCCGATCGCAAGCTTAAAAATCCATCTGCATAATTTAACGCACGACACTAAGCATCCCAGTGCCATTGCTATGTCAAAAGGGCTTGAGCAGCTAAACCATGTGGTTGAGCAAATGCTGACTTTAGCACGTACAGAACCAGAACTGTGGCATAAACAATTTGCGCAGCAAGACTTAGTGGCATTAACTCAACACTTGATTGCTAACTGTTACCCGAGAATTGAACAAAAATCACAAAATATCAGCTTAGATGCATCAGAAGCGACCTTAGAGGGCTGTGAGTTCACATTAACCACATTATTTTCTAATCTAATTGGTAATGCGATTAAATACACGCCAATTGAAGGTGACATAGAAGTAAAAATTCAGCAGCATGCGCAGCGGGTTGTATGGCAAATCGATGATTCGGGTTGTGGTATGTCGGATGCGGAAATAGAGCGGATTTTTGACAGGTTTTATCGCGTTGGTGGAGATAAACACCCTTCAGGGGAAAAAGGGGCTGGTTTAGGAATGGCGATAGTCAATCATATAATTGCAATTTATCATGCAGATATCTCTTTTGCTCGTAGTCATTTAGGCGGGCTTAGAGTTTGTGTAAATTTACCGAGGGGGCAGGATGCTAAGGACTAAGGTCTCTTCGCTGTCTTTCGCGCTTGGTTTGCCTTTGGCGACCTGTAGTTTCGCCTTGTGGGCGGAAGAAAGTTTTACCATTATTCTTAAAAATCATTTATTTACACCTGCACAAGTTGAGGTGCCTGCAAATCGCAAAGTAAAGCTCATCATCGAGAATCAAGACCCTCAGGTTGAAGAGTTTGACAGTTTTGATCTTAATCGTGAAAAAGTGCTCTTTCCAAACCGTAAAAGTGTGATTTATATCGGTCCGTTAGCACCCGGTGAATATAGTTTTTTTGGTGAATTTTCACCAAATACAGCACAAGGTATCGTTATCGTGAAGGAGCCAAACAATGCTTCTTAATGCGGTGGTGGTGAGCGTGAACCAATTATTACCAGTAACTGTACTTTGGGTACTATTAGCACAATGTACCAATGCAGCTTTACCGCTTAAAACGACACTCATCGCGTTAAGTGCGGGGCTAGTCGGCTGCTTTGGCATATGGTTTTTGGGTGGAGAAATAGCCTCGAGTTTTGATTATCGCGGGTTTGAGTTATTGCAAATAGGTCTGTTGCTCAGTTTATTTTGCTTAATGATTGCAACAAAACGCACCGGACATACGGCACTTGCTGCATCGGCTTTTGGCTTAGCCGTGGTACTGTATTTGCACCATTTGGCAAGCTTTGCGTTCTCTTATTCAAAGCCTGCGGATGGTCAAACCCTCGCCATTGGCACCTCGCTCGGTGTAGGGATCTGTTTGAGCTTTTCTATTCTACTCTTCTTTTTCCTAGATTGGCTGAAGAGTAAGCACTTACCTTGGTTGTTGCTGTTGTTACTGGCTTTACACGGTGCGAGTAAGGTGTCGATTGCATTGGACTTAGCGCTTCAAGTGGACTTAATTAGTGCCGCTAGACTTGAAATAGACTTGCGACAAATTGTGGACGAACACAGTGTTATTGGTCGAGTGCTGAGAGTATTAGTGGGGTATGAAGCAACACCAAATGCTGCGACGCTTGCAGGGTTTGGAGGCGCGTTGATTACGTTCTTGGGATGTACATATTGGAGAACAGCGCATGCGAAATAATGTTTTACTCGCGCTGCTGGTGAGTGTTTTTGGGGTTGTGGCGTTTAGCGCAAAAGCGGATGGTATGGTGGTGGACAAAGTTTATCATCCTTATGTGATGCCGCTTGAACGTGAGTTGGAGTGGCGACTACTATCTCGCCAAACCGAGCAAGGGAATGTGTTGGCACAGCGCTTAGGGCTTGGTTGGAGCCTCACCGAGACGATGACCATCGAAGGTTACGCGATAGGTGAGCGCGACGATGAGGGCAACTTTGACTTGGCTGCTTACGAGTTAGAGTCGCGGTGGCAATTTGTAGAGCAAGGGCGCTACTGGGCGGATATTGGCATGTTGTTTGAGCTTGAAAAACGCCATAAGTTCGATGCCTATGAAGCTACCGCTGGGTTTTTATTTGAGAAGGAATTTGGTCGCACGAGCCTCACCATGAATGCATTTTTGGTGAGGGAGTGGGGCAAGGACATTGAGGATGAGTGGGAATCTGAGTTTAGAGCGCAACTGCGCTACCGCTTGTATAGTGCTTTTCAGCCAGCAATTGAAGTCTATGTCGGAGAAGACTTCTTTGGTGTTGGTCCAGGGTTTATCGGACTACATCGATTCGAAGGTCAAAAACAGCTGAAATGGGAAGCGGGTTTTATTTCGGAGATCAGCCAATCCGGCAAAGATCATAGCTTTAGACTCGCATTGGAATTTGAGTTTTAAGTGTTGCTTTTACTTTGTTTAAAAGAGGGGGAGATGCAGCAAAAATGTCATTGGCTTATGGTGCATCTAGCTGCTAACTTTAGAGTCGAACTATAGATATCAAGGAAACGATATGTATCGCACGCTAACTTTATTGGGTTTTTTGTTTGTTAATAGTGCCTATGCACAAGTTGCGCTTGAACGCGATATTCAAGAGCATATCGTGGTTGCGAACAAAGTATCTTTGCAGGTTTATCATGTTGCAGGCAATGAACCTGCCATTGTTTTTGAAAGCGGTTCTGCAGCGCCTGCAATTTATTGGACACCAGTAATGATGGGTCTCGCACAGCAAGTACCCAATGCGTTGGTGGCCTATAATCGCGAAGGTTATGGTAAAAGCGAGCTTAGCCGCAGAGCCTATAGTGTTGATACGGATAATCGTAATCTTCGTGAAGTGCTGAAAACGCTTGATATTCGGCCGCCGTTTATCTATGTCGGTCATTCATACGCATACTATGTAATGCAAAACTACATCACCTATTATCCTGAGCAAGTTGCAGCCTTGTTGTATGTTGACCCTGTGACTGTTTACTTCATCGATAAAACCCACGCCCTAGGGCAGGATAAGCTACTTAAGCCCTTAAGTACACTGCCAGAAAATACCTTCGGTGAAGCACTACGTCGTGAAACTCAAGCGCTAAGTGAAACCGTTGCGAGTGTTCGGGCGCATCAAGCTCCTGATCATATTCCGTGTCGTGTCATCGTTGCCCAAAGACCATTTGATCCAACTCAGCGTGATGTTAAAGCATGGCGAGAAGGACAAGAAGCGTTGGCATCACATTGTGATTCTGAGCTAATTATTGCCAAAGGAAGTGACCATACTGTACCTATGAATGCCCCGCAAGTGGTCGTGGAGCAAGTGGTGCAATTAATTCGGGAATTAGAGTCAAAAAAGCCTCTTTAGTTTTATGAATATTTTATTGCAATCTCTATTGTTTACGGGGGGTTAGCGGAATAATATTTTTAAAAATAGGGTGTTGAAAAAGCGGTCAAAAAAATATTGATATTTGTCATTAGCAAGTCATATTGATGATTAAAAATACATTGACTTAGGGCGGAATCCCTATATGATGTTCATAGACAGAATTTGAGTCAGTGTTTTAAAATCTCCATTACGTTGTTGTATAAGTGTTTGCTTGTAGTAGTACCGTCCTGAAGTTTTATCCACTCTACAAATTTAGGTCTATGCGCCCACATGGGCATAGCTCATCAATGCGCAGCATTGGTTTTTGTTTTTATATCAGGATTAGTATTATGTCTAGCACTCTTACAGGTACCGTTAAGTGGTTTAACGAGTCTAAAGGTTTTGGTTTCATCGCTCAAGAAAATGGCCCTGACGTGTTCGCACACTTCAGCGCAATCAAAGGTGACGGTTTCCGTACACTTGCTGAAGGCGAGAGAGTAGAATTCACAGTAACTGACGGCCAGAAAGGTCCTCAAGCTGAGAACATCGTTAAGCTTTAATCGCTTAATTGATGAAGAAAAAGCAAGCTAAGGCTTGCTTTTTTTGTGCCTGAATATCAAGAAACCTTCCCGCTCAGTCGATAAATGTAATTGCTTCAGTTTTGACTATTACTTATTTCTTCTCGACTTTATAACGCATTGGCATTACTGATGTCGTACGTGCTTGGCTTTTTATCACTTGATCCAGATCCTGTTATAAACATAAATATGTAAATATATTGGTTTGTTTTGTTGTTTGGTGTTATTTTCGTGTTATTGTTTGTAACTGCCAGCGGCGGTTTATATCAATCCTCGTAATGAAGTTATCTATCTTTAAGTAGATAATGCTTTAATTTTTGCTAAGCCATATACATTTCAAGATTAACCTAAGAGCTTGTTTTAATTTTGAAAGCGTCATCCATAGCTTGCTAATGTGAATAAGCTAAAACGAATTGACATAACTGGCATCGATAACTTAAACAGTGTTTAAAAGGACAATTAAGATGAAGAAAAAAAGCTATTCAATGCTACTAATGTTGGCTCTCACCTCCGCATTTTCTGCTGTTGCTGGAGATATTGAGCAAGGTGTGATGAAAAATCCGACTACTTACTATTCGTTAGACTTTGAACAAACCCCACTTGCCATGCATGCACCTGTCGCTAGAGATGAGTTTTCAACGAGCAGTGCTGAGATCACGCCAATGGCTCCGGCTCAAGGGATCACGTATTTTGAGCTGGGTATCGTACGTTCGCAATTAGGTGGCGATCAGACTATTTCACAAAGTCAACTTTCTACAGGAACCAACCACGGCGGCAGCTATCTATTTATCTACGCTTGGCAGTTTGGTTATGGTAATCCGAATAATGCTGTGATGAATGGGATCTCTAAATCAACTGGATTGAGTGAAGTTCGGTGTGGCAACGATTTACACCGTTGTTCGGTTGGGGAAACTGTCACGGGTTGGTTGTACGGTTGGGACTTCTCAGGTCAAGAATCTGGTCAAGTTAAAGTTTCGTCAAATTCAACAGCTTCGCCATTTGGTACGTCAAGCGACTCGCTTTATATTAATTAGTTTGGTTTGAACTAAACGCTAAGGTGCATTTGAATAATACTAAATGCACCTTTCTAGAATATTTTAGCCATTTAGTCCCTTTCTTTCACTGTTGAGCCTTTCCAAAATCGATATCGAATTTAAATAGTTGGCCCTAGCCTCTTTGGTTGGAGCTGAAAGCGAGTTTGATAAACTAAAAGTATGCTTCATGTCATTAAGTAGATTGTATTTTTGAGATGGATTTTCCACCATGGAAGTTGGTGCACCGATCGCCATCATTTGACCAGTACTGATAAACCCCCCTTCAAACAAATCTTTAGACATAGCGCGAGTTTCTTGAGCTGAAATATTATTTACATCATATTTAGAGGCAATATTTTGCCAGTTCTGGTGCGCTTGTTTGCCAGCCTCACTGATTGCTACAGTATCTGTGGCTACTACTTCCTGTTTCTCATCTTGTCGAGACGTGGACTGCTGTTGTGCAAGTTGAGAGTATACGGCACTGACATTACTAGATTGATTAATAATCATTGAGAATTCCTTCCATGCATTTGGTTAAATACGATTATTAGTTTGCAAATTGAGTGCCAAAAGCTCACCCTAAAGTCTCGGATCGAAAGAGTTGACATTATCCCTATTAAATTCAGAACGTTGATATTACTATGTGCTTTAAATTGAATTAGCGAATGGACAGTATATGTCTTTACCTTCTTGCCCCAAGTGCAATTCTGAATATGTTTATCAAGATCAAAGTCATCTAGTATGCCCTGAATGTGCTTACGAATGGGATCCAAACGTGACTGCTACCGAGGACGACATTCAAGTAAAAGATGCCAATGGCACATTATTAGCGGATGGCGATAAAGTCACTGTGATTAAAGATCTTAAGATTAAAGGCAGCTCACAAGTCATTAAGATTGGTACTAAGGCTTTGGTAAGACGCGTGCTAGATAAAAAAGACCACGAACTTGACTGCAAGGTTGATGGCGTTGGTGAAATGATGGTTACGGCGAAATTTGTTAAGAAAGCAAATACTTAAGTGAATAAGTTGAAAAAATTTAGCCCAAATCTAGGCTGATAGTCACCAGATTGAAAAACTGGTAACTGTCAGGTCAAGTCTGAGCTAGTACAAGATTCAATGTTAACACCAAGCGATTTTGTCGTACTTTAATTACCACGCGACTTTGTCGTAATCGCTAATTACCAAGGGAAATTGACGGTTATCTTTAACCGTGTGTGTGTGAACAACGGTGACATATATGTCATACTAATTCTTATACTAATTCTTATACTAATTCTTTGGTCTACGTTGCTCACCATTTAATGCAGCGTTGGTATGTCTACCATCATACGCTGCAGCTACAAATACGTCTGTCAAATTTGATTAACATCTAAAAATCAAATCTGACAGATTAACGGCAAGCCTTGTCTAAATCAGATTTATGTCCTTAATAGACTAGATTTCCGCAGCTACGACCGAAATCTCAACAAGCAATGCATCACGAGCCATGCTCGCTTCTACACAAGCGCGAGCTGGTGCATAACCTTCAGGCACCCATGCATCCCAAACCTCGTTCATTTCTGCAAAATACTTCATGTCTTTAATATAAATTGTCGCAGAGAGAATGTGTTTGCGGTCGCTGCCTGCTTGAATAAGTAGCTCATCAACTTTCTCAAGCATGGTTTCAGTTTGTTCCTTAATTCCTTGCTCGGCGTCTTTACACACTTGGCCACATAAATAAATGGTACCATTGTGTTTTACAATACGGCTCATTCGTTGTTTGGTGTCAATTCGTTCAATCACTGTTTTTCCTTTCTAATCGTTACTGTAATCGGCAGGTTTAGGCTGAAATGTTATCTCTTTTTATTGAGATGAGCTACTTGCTTGGTATTGGTTTTTATGAAAAGCAGCACGGTTAAGTGCTACCCATACAAACCAAGATACGTGAGAGTATTTTGAATTAAAGCAATTGGGTTTAGCTAGAGCTCCAATACCTTACGGTAAGCTTCTGTTTTACTTACTTTCGCAAACGCAATACGTAATCGTTCGACAATATCGGCTGGTAACTGATTATTCGTTGCAAGGTAACCTTGTACCGAGAGTGCTTCCACATCGTATAAAAAGGCAAAGTGGTCGGCTGGAAGATTAAGCTCCATGGCCATGGTTTTGATATAACGCGGGTCATCAATCACCAAATCAACGCGATTTGCGACGAGTAATTCATATGACTTTTCGATGTCGCTGGTTTGAACAAAGTTAAACCCGAGTGCTTTAAGTGTGCCTTCGGCGATATCACCACGCTGAACTGCTATTTTGTATTGTTTGGCATCCTCAAGTGATTGGATTTTTATGTCCTCACGATAGCGATTGGTAACAAACCCTAAATGAAATACAGCAACAGGGCCAATCCAATGAAAACTGTCTTCTCTCGCGGGGGTCTTTGCGATGCTATAAATTAAGGTATGTTTGTCATGCTGCGCTAATTTAAAAGCTCTAGCCCAAGGGTAAATAGAAAATTGTCCCTCGAGTTCAGCAGCTTTTAAAATCGCTTTGACCAGATTGGTACTTGAGCCCGCAACTTGGTGGTTTTCTATGGTTTGATTGGGTGGAGAAAGTTCCGTAACAACCTGTAATTTCGCCCATAATGGCAACGGGCTAATCAGCAAAATAAACAGTATTAGACGTCCAACAACAGTAATCGTCATTACCAAACAACTCCACACGTTAATGCGTTAATCTATACTTAGCATAGATGGATTTTATTTTTCCGTCATTAACCATTCGTCGCAAGGCGATATTTATTTCCGTTTGTAACTCAGTTAGATGAGGCTGCAAGCGCATATGTACAGGTAATCGGCTTATTTCATAGCAAGACTGAAATTTGCGATACTTTGGTTGTTGTGAAATATAGTAGTCTGCTGTCACCGAGCCAATCATGATGTAGTCTAAACGCTCATGTTCAAGCTGTGCTAACAGTTCTTTTTCCGATACATTTTCATAAACTACGATCTTGTCTTCACCTAAGTGCGCTTCAAAGTTATCGTAACGATATCCTCTTACTTTGCCGATTAATGCGCCATAAAACTGCTCGGGCCTATGCTTGCCCACACAGCGAGATTGATAACCAAGCAGTACTTCTGTTGAGAAGGCGTAGTCGATGCTGTAAATTCCAGGAACGTCCGCTTCAGCCCGCCAAACTTTGTTTATCCCCGGTTCAATATCTATTTTACCTTGGTCGAAATAGCGCTGTCCTCTGGCGACAGAGAGCGGCGTAAACTCAAATTGGTGTGAAGTCAGTTTTGCCAACTCTTGAAAAATGTCGACAAAAATACCTTTGGGTTTTCCCTGTTCTTCAAAATAGTAAGGAGGATTGGCACCGTGATAGACCAGTACGGTATAGGTTTTCGCCTGCGCTAAGCCGGTTATTAGTATAAGGGTAAGCATTACCATTTGAAAACACCGCATCGCAATCTTCAGGCTAAAGTAAAGGTATCTTCATAATATGCATGATTTTTAAGCGATGCAATTAATCCTGACCTGATCCCGTGTCGAGATAAATACATCAGACTGATTATTCGCGACAAACTATAAATATGGTGAATACTGCTTATATTGAAAATTGTCGACAATTTGTGGCGGGGCTGGTTGACGTTCACGTCAACCAGCACTATATTGTCTACAACTTAAATTACTAAGACTGACTAACTAATGATGAGCTTTTTTGACGAGCAAGCGGTTACTTCTTCTGATAAAGCATTCTTTCGCATGCGAAAGGAAATTGTAGAAGGTGAAATAGCTGCAGGTTCTAAGCTCAGCGAAATGGAATTGTCGACAAAGTATGAAGTCAGCAGAGCGGTTGTCCGCGAGGCTATCAATCGCTTGGAGTCATGTCACTTAGTTGAGCGTAAAGCCAATGTAGGAGCACGCGTTGTTACCCTCACACCGGAAGGGCTGATGGAGCTTTATCAGATCCGTGAAGCACTAGAAGGTATGGCGGCAAGACTTGCTGCACAGCACATGACTGAAGCTGAAATCCAAGACTTAGAAGGTTTGTTGTCGAGTCAATTCGATGAAGTCAAAAACCAACATTCTTATTATCAAGAAGCGGGCGATCTCGACTTTCATTACCGCATTATTCTTGGTAGTAAAAATGCGAGCCTTATCTCAATGCTAGTCAATGGACTGTACCACTTGGTACGTATGTATCGTGTGCAGTTAGGGATGGCCGGTCCCCGCGTCACCACGGCATTTGACGAGCATAAACATATCGTTCGTGCGATCAGCAACCGCGACCCAGAACTGGCAGAAATACTGATGCGTCGACATATTCAATATTCTAAAAATAATATCGCAACCAAGTTAGCAAGCAATCAATCACACTTTTAAGAGAGAGCATCATCATGAGCGCAGGAAAAAAATTTCGTGAAGCACTAAAAGCCAATAAACCGCTTCAAATCGTCGGCACTATCAACGCATATAGCGCGATGATGGCAAAGAAAATCGGTCATCAAGCTATCTATCTTTCTGGTGGTGGCGTTGCTAATGCATCTTATGGTTTACCTGACTTAGGAATGACATCTCTAAATGATGTAATTGCAGATGTAAGTCGCATTACCTCGGCTTGTGATCTACCTTTAATGGTCGACATTGATACTGGATGGGGCGGCGCATTCAATATTGCAAAAACCATCCGAGATATGGAAAAAGCAGGTGCAGCCGCGGTACATATGGAAGATCAAGTAGCGCAAAAGCGTTGTGGTCACCGTCCAAATAAAGAAATCGTGTCGACCGAAGAAATGGTTGACCGCATTAAAGCGGCAGTCGATGCGCGCACTGATCCTGACTTTTTCATTATGGCGAGAACGGATTCGTTTGCGCAAGAAGGGTTAGAAGCGGCAATTGAGCGTGCAAAAGCCTATGTTGCGGCAGGCGCTGATGGCATTTTTGCAGAAGCGGTACAAACTGAAGAACACTATCGCGCATTCAGCGAAGCACTTGATGTGCCCATCCTCGCGAATATCACTGAGTTTGGTAAGACAGAACTTTGGAACAAAGCTGAGCTGGGTGAGTGGGGCGTAGATATGGTGCTTTACCCATTGAGTGCGTTCAGAGCGATGAACAAAGCGGCAGAGCTGGTGTATCAATCTATTTTAGAAAATGGAGACCAGAAAGCGGTACTCGATACCATGCAAACCCGTATGGATTTGTATGATTACCTTGGCTATCACGGTTATGAGCAAAAGCTTGATGCATTATTTGCCGAAGGTAAAAATAAGTAAAAAATTAAAGCTGTTCAGGGTTGCTCAGCAGCACAAAATATCAATACCCAGCAGGTAAAAAATTCAGGAGATAATAATATGGCTAAAGTACTAAGTGGCGCGGGTCTTCGTGGTCAAGTAGCAGGAAAAACAGCACTATCAACGGTAGGTAAGTCGGGCTCAGGTTTGACTTATCGTGGTTACGATGTAAAGGATCTAGCTGAAAATTGTCAGTTTGAGGAGGTTGCTCACCTTATCCTTAAAGGTAACTTACCAAATCAAACTGAACTAGACGCTTATAAAAGCGAGCTAAAAGCAATGCGCGGTTTGCCGCAGGCGTTAAAAGAAGTATTAGAACGTATTCCTGCTGACGCACATCCAATGGACGTATTACGTACGGGTTGTTCAATGCTTGGCAATCTTGAAGGTGAAGCAAGCTTTGATGAGCAAGGTAAAGTAACTGATCGCATGCTAGCAAGCTTTCCAAGCATTATTTGTTACTGGTATCGCTTTAGCCATGATGGCGTTCGTATCGATGTGGAGACGGATGACGATTCAATCGGTGCACATTTCTTACACTTATTGCACGGCGAAAAACCAAGTGAACTCCATGAACGTGTGATGCACGTATCACTTATCCTTTATGCAGAGCACGAATTTAACGCGTCGACCTTTACTGCTCGTGTTTGTGCCTCAACGCTTTCTGATATGCATTCTTGTATTACCGGTGCAATTGGCTCTCTACGAGGTCCTCTTCACGGTGGTGCTAACGAAGCGGCAATGGAAATGATTGAGCGCTTTGAATCTGCGGATCACGCAGAGCAAGAAATGATGGGTATGCTTGAGCGTAAAGAGAAGATCATGGGCTTTGGCCACGCTATCTATTCAGAATGTGACCCTCGTAACGAAATCATCAAACGTTGGTCTGAAAAACTAGCGGCAGATGTCGGTGACACAGTACTTTACCCTGTGTCTGTACGCTGTGAAGAAGTCATGTGGCGCGAGAAAAAACTATTCTGTAATGCCGATTTCTTCCATGCATCAGCCTATAACTTCATGAAGATCCCGACTAAATTGTTCACACCAATCTTTGTTATGTCACGCTTAACTGGTTGGGCTGCACACGTTAT
Source organism: Pseudoalteromonas sp. GCY (assembly GCF_016695175.1). NCBI lineage: Bacteria > Pseudomonadati > Pseudomonadota > Gammaproteobacteria > Alteromonadales > Pseudoalteromonadaceae > Pseudoalteromonas > Pseudoalteromonas sp. GCY. The sequence continues at coordinate 990,389 of NZ_CP068022.1, read as the reverse complement.
GGAGCAGCGCGCAGATAACCGTATCATTCGTCCATCGGCGGAATACACCGGCGAGGAGCTACGTCCAGTTCCTGCCATTTCTGAGCGTTAATCGAACACTGTTCGAATCTATTCTGGCGGTCGCCATGGCCGCCTGTTCTCCGTCACAGATTGTTGGAAGTTGTTATGAATACTCAATTCCGTAAACGTTTACCTGATTCTGAGCTTTGCTATTACGATACAAAAGAAGCGGTAGAAGCCATCAAACCAGGTAGCTACGAGACTTTACCTTACACCTCGCGCGTCCTTGCTGAAAACTTAGTTCGCCGCGCTGAGCCTGAAAAACTGAATGATTATCTTGAACAGATCATCGAGCGTCGTCGCGATTTGGACTTTCCGTGGTTTCCTTCACGCGTTGTGTGTCACGATATTTTGGGACAAACCGCGCTAGTCGACCTTGCGGGTTTGCGTGATGCTATCGCTGAAAAAGGCGGCGATCCGGCTAAAGTCAACCCAGTCGTACCGACTCAGCTGATTGTAGATCACAGCTTAGCTGTAGAGCACGCCGGTTATGAAGAAGATGCTTTTGAGAAAAACCGCGCGATTGAAGATCGTCGAAATGACGACCGTTTTCACTTTATCAACTGGACCAAAACGGCATTTAAAAACGTCGATGTGATCCCGCCTGGCAACGGTATTTTGCACCAAATCAATTTGGAAAAAATGTCGCCGGTTATTCAAGCGCGCGACGGCGTTGCGTTTCCTGATACGCTTGTTGGTACCGACAGCCACACGCCACACGTTGATGCACTCGGTGTTATTGCTGTTGGTGTAGGTGGCCTTGAGGCGGAAAGCGTGATGCTCGGTCGTGCATCCTACATGCGACTGCCGGATATTGTCGGGGTTGAAATCGTTGGCAAACGCCAACCGGGGATCACCGCAACGGATATCGTCTTGGCGATCACTGAGTTTTTGCGTAAAGAGCGTGTGGTTTCTAGCTACTTAGAGTTTTTTGGTGAAGGTACGCAAGACCTTAATTTAGGTGACCGTGCGACAATTTCAAACATGACGCCAGAGTATGGCGCAACAGCGGCCATGTTTTACATCGATGAGCAAACCATTGATTATTTGAAGCTCACAGGCCGTGATGACGAGCAAATCAAGTTGGTGGAAAAATACGCTAAGCTAACAGGGCTTTGGGCTGATTCCCTAGAAAACGTGCAGTACGAGCGTGTACTTAAGTTCGATTTGTCAACGGTGACGCGTAATATTGCGGGTCCTTCAAATCCGCATCGCCGTGTTGCAACCAACGACCTTGCTAATCAAGGTATCGTCAAAGAGATTGAAGCGCCAAAAGAGGGCTTGATGCCAGATGGTGCCGTGATCATCGCTGCGATCACTAGCTGTACCAATACCAGTAACCCACGTAACGTGGTTGCCGCAGGTCTGCTGGCGCGTAATGCCAACAAATTAGGCCTTGCCCGTAAACCTTGGGTGAAAACGTCATTTGCACCAGGTTCAAAAACGGTACGCTCCTATATGGAAGAAGCAAATCTGTTATCTGAACTTGAGCAACTTGGCTTTGGTATTGTCGCTTTCGCTTGTACGACCTGTAACGGCATGAGTGGCGCACTTGACCCGAAAATTCAACAAGAAGTGATTGACCGCGATTTATACTCAACGGCAGTGTTATCGGGTAACCGTAACTTTGACGGTCGAATTCACCCTTACGCAAAACAAGCCTTCTTAGCTTCACCGCCACTAGTTGTGGCCTATGCAATTGCTGGCACCGTGCGCTTTGATATTGAAAATGGTGTTTTAGGTCGCGACCAAGAGGGCAATCCGGTCACGCTTAAAGATATCTGGCCAAGCGATGAAGAAATCGATGCGGTGATTAAAGAAAGCGTAAAACCAGAGCAGTTCCGCGCTGTTTATGAGCCAATGTTTGACCTCACGGTAGACTATGGTGAAGACAACGACCCACTTTATCAGTGGCGTCCAACGAGTACCTATATTCGTCGCCCTCCTTATTGGGAAGGGGCACTCGCGAGCGAGCGTACTATGAAAGGCATGCGTCCATTAGCGATTTTAGGTGACAACATCACGACTGACCATTTGTCGCCATCGAATGCGATTTTGGCAAGCAGTGCGGCGGGTGAATATCTAGCCAAGATGGGCTTACCAGAGGAAGATTTTAACTCATACGCCACACACCGAGGTGATCACTTAACGGCGCAACGTGCGACATTCGCCAACCCTAAACTGTTAAACGAAATGGTGGTTGAAAACGGTGAAGTGGTACAAGGTTCACTGGCGCGTGTTGAACCTGAGGGCAAAGTCACCAGAATGTGGGAAGCAATCGAAACCTACATGGAGCGTAAACAGCCACTGATCATCGTCGCTGGTGCAGATTACGGCCAAGGTTCGTCTCGTGACTGGGCTGCAAAAGGTGTGCGTTTAGCTGGGGTAGAAGTTATCGCAGCAGAAGGATTTGAGCGTATTCACCGTACCAACTTAATTGGTATGGGTGTACTACCGCTTGAGTTTAAAGCGGGCACTACCCGTAAAACGCTTGAACTCGATGGTACAGAAACCTATGACGTTGAGGGTGAACCTGCACCAGGTGCTACATTAACTCTCGTGATTAACCGTCAAAGTGGTGAGCGTGTAGAGGTGCCTGTGACTTGTCGATTAGATACCTTTGAAGAAGTCTCTATTTACTCTGCTGGCGGCGTGTTACAACGCTTTGCTCAAGACTTCCTCGAAGCGGAAGGCGTATAACCATGAGCCAGTTTAAGCCTCAAATTAAAATTCCCGCTACTTATATGCGTGGCGGCACCTCTAAAGGGGTGTTCTTCAATTTAACGGATTTACCCGAGTATGCTCAGCAACCGGGTGAAGCGCGAGATAACTTGCTGTTACGTGTGATTGGCAGTCCAGATCCCTATGGTAAACATACCGATGGCATGGGTGGCGCAACTTCCAGTACCAGCAAAACGGTGATTTTAAGTAAAAGCGACAAAGCCGACCACGACGTGAATTATCTTTTTGGTCAGGTTGCTATCGACAAACCTTTTATCGATTGGAGCGGAAATTGCGGCAATTTAACAGCCGCAGTGGGGGCGTTTGCGATTAGTAATGGCTTAGTCGACGCCGATAAAGTGCCAGAGAACGGCGTCGCCGTCGTTAAAATCTGGCAGGCGAATATTAGCAAAACCATAGTGGCGCATATTCCAATCAGCAATGGAGAAGTGCAAGAGACGGGCGATTTTGAACTGGATGGTGTAACCTTTCCAGCGGCGGAAGTGGTTGTTGAGTTTATGGATCCAAGCGACCCGGATGTTGATATGTTTCCATCGGGCAATCTCGTCGATACGTTAACAGTGCCTGATGAAGGCACTTTTGAAGTGACCATGATAAGTGCCGGGATCCCAACGCTTTTCTTCCGTGCTTCCGATTTAGGTTATAAAGGTACAGAGTTACAAGAAGCGATTAATGGAGACTCAGCTGCACTAGAGCGATTTGAAAAGATCCGTGCTTATGGCGCAGTTAAAATGGGTTTAATAGGTCATATTGACGAAGCGAAAGTTCGCCAACATACCCCAAAAATTGCTTTTGTTGCACCAGCTAAATCTTATGCTGCGTCGAGCGGTAAAGCAGTGGAAGCCAATACCATCGACTTAAACGTTCGTGCGTTATCTATGGGTAAGTTGCACCATGCGATGATGGGAACCGCTGCTGTGGCGATAGCAACCGCGGCGGCAATTCCTGGCACCCTAGTTAACGAAGCCGCTGGTGGTGGTGATCTTAACTCTGTGACCTTTGGACATCCGTCAGGCACCTTAAAGGTTGGCGCTGAAGCACTACAAGAGTCGGGTCGCTGGCAAGCTAAAAAAGCCATTATGAGCCGTAGCGCTCGCGTGTTAATGGAAGGCTTTGTTCGCGTCCCTGAGGCGTAGCTCGATACTAAATCAAAGGCTCTAACCCCAGGAGCCTTATTTTCAAGATAATAAAACTCCCGAGTTGTTGCTTGGTCGTTAAGGTGTACCTGTCATTCGGCTTCATCTTTGGTTTCCAGCATGCGGACTCGTCATAAGGACGATATGATGTTTGAAGCTTTACTTTCGGTAGCGGTTACAACCGCGGTGTTACTTGGCTCTCCCGGACCTGCGCCGCTTGCACTTGCGGCAGCTGGCGCCAGCCAAGGAGTGAAAAAAGGTTTCCCGTTCTTAGCTGGTATTTTGGCGGGGTTGTTAGTAGCAGTGATCTGTGCGGCTACGGGAGTGGCTGGATTGCTGGTAAGTCAGCCTCAGGTGACGCTCGTGCTAAAGTGGCTTGCAGCCGGCTACTTAATTTACGTCGCCTATAAAATTGCAGCAAACAACTCGGCGCTTGGTAATACTGGCGCACAGCTACCTAGCTTTAAAGATGGGTTTATTCTTAACCTCCTTAACCCCAAAGCCTACGCGGCTTGCATCGCTATTTTTGCGACTGCTTCGGTGCCTGCAGGCTCAAACCTAGTTGCTACCTTGCTTGCCGCTAGCGTGTGCTACGTGGTGGCGATAGTGGTCGACACAATGTGGCTGGTATTAGGTGGTGTGATTTTTAAAACACTGAATGATGAGGCAGTACTCAAGCGGATCCGAGTTGGCTTTGCGTTGACTTTGGTTGTGCTTGTTCTTTACGGCTTATTTGTTGTTTGAGGTTGATGGGAATTCACAGGCATAGCTTTTAGACTTGAATAGATGTAATAGTCTGGGTTATGCATCCGTGACTCAGAAAAGCCAATGATCGTCCCACCAGGTGAAAACAACGTCCCCATAAGTGACATCCGTGTTGAGTTTTCGGGCTCGGCATTTGCTTTGAGAACGTTAAGAGCGGGTGAATATCAACGGTTGGAGCGTCTGTTTTCGCTCAGGTATGGTGATGAGTATGAGGCTCAAGAATTATTACAGTTGCGACAACAAAGAGTGCTAGTACCTTTTTTACAAGCAGCTGAAGATAAATCAAAGCACTGTATTTGTGTGCGGCAAACTCAAACGCGCGAAATGCTTGGCATGATCTTAATTACAGTCGATGATTCAGCGGCCAAAAAAGTGCTGGTAGAAGAGAGTTGGCTTATCCACGATACTCTGTTCGACAAGGTGTTTTGTTTATTCGTAACAGAGTATTTGAATACTCTAGGCTTCGCTTTGGTTGAATTTAGAGTCGACGAGCGTAATGATTTAGTACGCCGGTTGGTTGAGCAGCTTGGTGCGCACTTTGATGGCATATTACGTCGTGAAGGTGTTTATCGGAACGGGTGCTTCAACCTTGCTGTGTACTCTATTTCTCAGGACGAGTGGCAGTGTGTTGTTCCTCTGTATTCTATTTACAAAGCATTGCCGCAATAATAATGAAGCTTAAAGTGTGCATTTATGGAAAGTAAACCAAAGTATCGGTTGGGTCCGTTAGCGCGACTAGCTCGGCAACTTGATAATGATGCATGTTCCGGAATTAGATTCCGTTTCACACTCAATTACACCATTAAAATACTGAGTGACGATAGCGAGCGCAACACTTAGCCCTAAACCCAAGCCTTTTTGTGTGCGATTACCGACGACAAAAGGATCAAATACTTTATCTTTGATTTCATGTGGAATACCGCCGCCATTGTCCGTGACTTTAATCGTATATCCAAGTTTTGAGGCTTGAGCCGATATAATCACGCAGGGGCTTTGCACTGAGTTATCAGCAAAGGCGTGGTAAAACGCATTTTCGATCACCGGAAGGAAGATCTGCTGTAACAACCTTTCGGGGGCGGTGATAGCAAATGCTTCGGGAATATCTAAGGTAATATCAATATGTGGGTGTTGATTGGCAAGCTCACTCACACAATGTGCGATAAGCGGTTGTAAGTAAACAGGCTTTACTTCTCCCTCAAATCCAGTATTGGTGATAATTTTGAGCTTGTCGATAATACCGGTGATCCGCTCGGTACTATTGACGACGAGCTTGGCACAGCTTTCAATATTTTCTATCGAATGCAATAAAGCAGACTTGGCGATTTCATTTTTATTTACCCTTTGTCTTACTCCTTCGACAAGTAATAGTTGGTTACTGGAAGCGGTCATCGCGATGCCAATTGGCGTGTTAATCTCATGGGCAAGTCCTGGGATCAATCGCACCAGCGTTGCTGACTTTTCAGCGTTTATCAGGCGCTTTTGAGTCTCACTGAGTTCACTGATCGCGTGATTAAGTGCTTTATTTTTTTCTATTAACTCTTCAGTTTGGCTTTTTACCTCCGTATTTAGATAATCAATAATACTTTTACGGATGGCCGAACGAGAGTTGTACAACGCGATGAGACTAAGTAATAGCAAGATAAAACAAACAAACGCGGCGCCATAATAGGACTTTACCTTTTTATTGCTGCTTGCAAGGAGTGAGCTGAAATCCTGCTCTCTGCGTTCTAAAAAGGCATTGATGTGCGTCATTATTTGTACTTTACTTTGGAGGTAAGCCTCGCTGTACAAAATCTTGAGGGCCTGTTGATTTTTCCCTGCTGCTACTAGTTCAAAGGCTTCACGCTCAAGTGACACGAGTGCTTCACTTTTATCCTCTGCATTTCGCAACATAGTTAATTCATCCGTAGAAACCCCGTTTTCTAATAATAATGTCAGCAGCGCTTTTGGTGCTTCTTTTTCAAATGGTGCTTGACCCTCTTTGACCAGCAACATGTCCCAATAGACGCGGTGCAAATGCTTAGGGCGGGGGGAAGTGCCATTACGGATCGTTAAGATCTCATCAAAAAATTGCTTAAACTTAGGGTTGCCCGTGGCGGCATAAGCCCGAGCCATCATGGTGAGTTGATCTGAGCTGAGTCTTAACTCTTGGGATAAACGAACAAGATTAAAATTTCTTTCTATTTCTTGCTCTTGCGCTTCTTTATTGACGAATGCCAAAAATGTGAACACCACAGAAAGAAAAAAAAGCAGCATGGAGAGCGCTGATATATGGTAGAAGTACTTAAAGCTAAATGACTGACTAGGATGAAGCATGTTGCTTTGACTGGCTGCCATGTATTCAACGTTGTTAGAACTCGAATACACAAAGTATAGTTAAGCTGAGTCCGGAATAACAATTTGTTCTTTAGCCGTTATCATCCCACGCTCTGGTTGGTCGTTTTAGGCTTTTGTAACTTTGCCGAAGTGAGAAAGCAGCCAAATGGCTATCAAGTATTTGGCTGCTTGATGGGTCTAGTCGAAGGTAAGTACGATCCTGCCGTTAATGTCGCTATTGAGCATATCGTCAAATATATCGTTGATTTGCTCAAGTGGTTTGGTTTCAATAATGGCCTTTACCTTGCCCTCAGCGGCAAACTGCAAGCATTCAGTGAGATCTTGACGAGTACCAACTATGCTGCCAACAACACTAATACCTTTAAGAACGGTATCAAATATAGGAATAGGCATTTCTTCAGGTGGTAAGCCAACGAGCACGCAAGTACCACCCCGCTTCACGCTGTTAAACGATGTCGTAAAGGCAGGCTTCGAGACCGCGGTACAAACTACCGCTTGGACGCCCCCTAGCTTATTTTGCATCAACTCTGCGGGATCGCTGTGCTTAAAGTCGATACATAAATCGGCGCCAAGATCTTTTGCCAGCGCTAACTTTGATTCGCCAGTGTCAACCGCAACCACGTTCAGGCCCATTGCTTTGGCGTATTGAACTGCTAAGTGACCAAGGCCACCTACACCAATAATGGCAACCCATTCACCGGGTTTGGCTTTTGATACTTTTAGTGCTTTGTAGGTGGTGACGCCCGCACAGAATAGAGGTGCGGAATCGACAAATGACAAGCCTTCAGGGATTTTTACCACGTAGTTAGCATCGGCTTTACAGTACTGCGCGTAACCGCCGTCGACGGAATAGCCACTATTTAACTGCTCTGGACATAAGTTTTCGTTGCCTTTTAGACAGTGTTCACAATGACCACAGGCGCTATGTAGCCAAGGTACACCAACTCTATCTCCAACGGCCAGATGTTTAACATCGTCAGCTTTTGCTATAACTGTACCAACACCTTCGTGACCGGGGATTAGTGGCAATTTAGGTTTAACAGGCCAATCACCATGACAAGCGTGTAAATCGGTGTGACAAACACCACAGGCTGCTATTTCAACGATTACCGACCCTTGAGTGAGTTCCGGTTTATCAATTTCTTGAATGTCTAACGGTTGCTTAAATTGGTGCACTAACGCTGCTTTCATCTTTTTGCTCCTTGATTGAGTTAATAGTAGCTTAGCAGCTATAACTAGGAGCAATTTGATCCGAAACAATTAATACAGTGAGAGCAAACAAAAATGGCGAGCACAATGCTCGCCATTTCATTACTTAATTACAAAAAATAGGGTGTTATTTTCTTCTACGTAGCAGCGCAAGTGGTGCAGCTAGTAGTAACCAAAATAGTGAACCACTTGAGGATTTTGATGGTGTAGGCGTAGGTGTTGGATCTGGAGTCGGCTGTTCTGACTCTTCATCCATTAAGTTTGTTACCTCGACCATAATTTTCGCAGGTTCAGACACATTGCCTCCGGTATCAGTCGCCACGACTTCAAGCTCTACGATTTCTAATCCAGCATCGAAGTCCAGTTGCTCGCTGTTGGCGACAATGACCTGTCCTGATGAATTAACAGTGATCGCTGAAGAAGTAGAAGCAATAACAATAAACTCAGAAACCGGGTTCGCAAAGTCAGATGCATATTCAACCTCTAACTGGCCAATAACGGTATCTACCGCCGTATTTTCCTCGACTGAGAATGACTGATCAGCGGTAATGATTGGCGCTTTTGTTGACTCTTCTGACGGAGAAACAATAACTGGCACCGCCCCGTTACTTGATAGGATCATGAAATCATTGTCGGAGAAAGTTAGATTTGCTGACTCACCAGGAGCAAGCTCTGTTACTTCATTACCAGCATTATCAACGAGCATAGCTAAACCTTCCGCTTCAGTTGTAGCTACTTCCATTGCTGGTGCTTTGATCATAAAACTATCAGCGAACATTTCGTCTAGAGAATTTGATGGGATCGGCGTCCAAGTCTCTTCTTCCGTGCGGAAGCGAATTTTGGCTTCCACTCCAGTTGCGACCTGCTCTGCTGTAAGTCCAAATGCGTCGGCACAACTGCTCATGGTGACGAAATTATTACCTGATGCAAAATTAATATTAGTAATAAAACCGCTTCCTGAACCATAACCATGAGTAAATGAGATAGCGCTACCAGATAGGAAATCGCCAAACCATTCTTGCTTGCCGTTTTGAACAGTTACATCATAAGTGCCATCTGGCGATGTCCCTCCTTCTGCTGGCAAATCGAAATCAGCCATAAATCCACCTTGATAGGTGTGGATAATAGGTTGATTAGTGACCATGGTAGTGAATAGCATGTAACCGGTATCACAAACGCTAGTTGGAACTGAAGTTGTTTCTACAGAAGCACCAATTATATCTAAACGTTCGCTATCATCTACTTCATCTTTTGCAACAGTTGGAGCAAAAAATGGCTCTAGTGTCGCAGCCCCTGTATTGGTTAATACGTGTCTAGCACCTTGGTCATCAACGACAGGCATGACTTTAGCGTTAGCGGCAGCTTTTGGTAGCACATGATAAACCAAGTGTAGCGCTTTTTCGTCGCCAGACATAAAGTTCAATGCACCATCAAGCTCTAACGTTGTAAGGTCGCGTGTTGCATCCAAGAATGCCATATTGGCAGAAGTTAATGTCCACTCAGGCAGTTTAGTTGGATCTATAGTTGCCGTAACGTCAAACGAAATGGTTTGTCCTGCAGGAACGGTGATCGACTCAGGAAAGGTCATACTAAGTGCACCACGCTCTGCGTCGTCAGCAAATCGCTGCTCATATGCCAATGTATAGGTCTGTTCTTGATTCGAGAAATTTTTAACGACTACCTGCTTGGTGATAGATGAAGTTTCAGATAGTGAAACCAAGCCAAATGATAGCGCCGCTTGCATCGTATCTTCAGCCCATGCTGCAACCGGAAGGTTTGCCGCTTTTTCAACATCTACAAGACCTGAACCAATAAAGCTGATTGGTGCAAGCGCTGCATTTGGGTTTTGCGAGCGAGGTTCCATGGTAACATCTAGGTTAGCCGCATTCATTAATGTTGCTTTTAGCTCAAAGCCATTACGGTTAGGCAGTGCCTCTTTAAGCATACTCATGGCACCAGCTGTAATAGGGCCAGAGAATGAAGTTCCGCTTGCTGGAGTAAGTCCATCACCAAGGCCTGGATGTGCAGTCATAATGCTAACACCCGGTGCTGTGATTTCAGGTTTTAATCTTCCGCTGATAGACGGGCCGCGAGAGGTGAATGACGCGATCATGCCTTCTTTTAGAATGATTGTGGCACTTACATTATAGGCAACATTGTTTCCAGCTAGTAACTGTTGTTTAAGTGCTTTACCCTGACTGTAGCTCAAACCAATTGTCGGGATCTCAATACCTGGAGCACTGCCACCCGGTTCAGTTGGACCACCACCTTCGACATTATTGGCGATCATCACCAACTTCGCGCCTTTCGCTTGGGCGTTTAGCACTTTTTGAGTGAAGTTACAGCCGCCTCGGTCTACAAGGACCGCTTTGCCCGTAAAGTCGACGTCGTCAGCAAAAGGATCACAAGCAATAGATGTTGCATCTCCTCGGTCGTTCTTTTCAGTCTCAACAAATGCTAGCGGGGTTGTGTCACTACTAAATTCAAACTCTTCAAAGCCCTCAGGGTTAAAACCTGCCGCACCTGCTTCAGTGGTTTCACCCATCAAGGTTGCTAAAATGTGCTGACCTTTAATGACAGAGTGCTCCATTGCACCGACAGAAAGTGCATTATCTGTTGTACTAGGACCACCAACGATAAATGGTGTAGGGCCATCATTACCTGCTGAGATAACAACGTTAGTACCTAGCATCACGGCTTTATCGATAAGTTCTTGAACCGCACCTGCACGATTATCGCCGAAGTCTCCGCCTAGTGACATGTTAACAACATCTACTCTGTCAGAAATATCACCGTCCCCATTGGGATCCATTGCAGATTCCAACGCTAAAAGTTGAGCCAAGCCAGGGCAAGTTTCTGCACAGACGGAGTAAACAAATAATTCAACGTTTGGTGCGATACCTGTTACTGAATGAGAAACGTGTGTACCGTGGTTAGTACCTGCATCAATTGGATCTGGATCGTTGTTGATAAAGTCATATCCACCTAATACTAAGCCTTGTGGCCAAGCCGGCGTATCTGCAGGGTTGCTTGCAGCCGCTTCATATGCTTCAACTGTGCCAGCGCCACCAAACGCTTGATGGGTGTAATCAATACCCGTATCAAGTACCGCAACACGAACTCCTTCACCTGTAACTTCACCAGTAGAAACTAAAGGAGTTGCCTTTATGTAGTCGGCACTGTCAGCCACATTCAATTTATAATCAAATACAGGTAACACAGAATGTACCAATGGATTGTGTAGTAGTTTGTTAACTTCAGCTTCTTCGCCATTGACGATAATTGCATTAGATAGCTTAGACGTTTTAGCGACAACTTGCAGTGTTGGGCTAGTGTTAGCGATTGCGGCTTCTACGCTTTGTTGAGCTTGCTGAATACTTGATGTTGCATTTTTGAAGTTAATACCAGCAAGGCTTTGTTCTGCAATAGAAGGTGTGTGTAATTTAACTAACCATGTTACAACGTTCTGTGTAGATTTCCTTGTCTGCTTATCCTTTAATTCTGGATATTGACTTTTTAGAGATGGTTTATTTTCAAAGTTATATTGATTGTACGTCGCAGCAGCAACTGTAGAAGACGATAAAGCAGTCACTACAGCGATGGTGAGTGCTGACTTATTTAGAGTTGACATCGGATTTCCCCATCATACTTGTTATGGTTTTTAATTGTTTTATTTACATCCTGTTTCAGGATTTGAACAAATATAGTTCCTTTTTGGGTGGCATTTCAACTTTTTGTTACGAAAAACGGAATTTAATTTGTGGTTGTTTTTAAGTAACGGTTAACTGTTATTGCATTTTTTAATAGGTTTCAGTGATATAGCTGTTCATTCTTGCTGATAATGAAATGTTGATTAAAACAAATCGTTTTGGTTGGTTTGGATGTGTTTTGTTCACATTAGCCTTTTTATGCCGCCAAAGTATCGTGCAAACAAATACTGTTTCATAGTCGATACTAGTCCTTGAAGAGCCATATTTCATATCTTCGGTATACGTTATATAGGTTCGTTAGTGCGCATCGAAACCAATCGGCTATTATTTTACTTCTCGATTTGATTGCAGTAAGTATAACGTTCGCCTCGAATCTTTGTTGTTGTAAATACTGCATTAATCACTCTGCATATCGCTTTGTGATTTGAGAATCAAATTAATTGGCCTAAGATAGGGAGCGTCAAATGTTAAATGTAAGGAACCATATGCTTAGACTCACACCAAGCGAAGGCGTACACCTTAGCAGGTTTGTTACTATAGAAAGTGCAGCAGATAATAGCCAATTTATAATAAGCAGCCCGCTTTCGACACACCAATCTCAGTTCGCTGATACCAATTTACGCTACTTAACTATCTATTTAGGTATTGAAATAGTTGGCTTTATTATTTTAGCCGTTGAGTCAGAACTGAAAAGTGTTGAATTTCGCCGTATGTGGTTGCTAAAAAGGGATTGGGAATAGGGCAAGAAGCGATAAAACAGATGGAAAAATACGTGTTAGAAGAGTTGCGTATAACACGTATTTGGCTAGATGTTTTTGCAGATAATACGCGAGCGCAGCACATATACCAAAAGCTTGGATATCAGCAGTTCGATACGATACCTTACGACAATAGAATCCTGTTACTATTTGAAAAGCACTTACACTAATGTCTAAATCAAGTAAAGAAAATTATCAACAATGGTTAGCTGTATACGGGTGGCTAGTTGACTTCTCACTTGAGGATTGGCTACTTATGGCTCCGTATATAAAAATCGGTCATATCACAGCCGATACGATGCTATTCGAACAAGGTGAGAAAATCTCGAGTGTTTATTTCTTATTAGATGGATATGGACACTATTTCTACCTAGATGAAAAGGATAATGAACGGAATAAATCTCTGCTACAAAAAGGCGGGGCATTTTCTTGTTTATCTTGTTACCTTGAAGATTAGCCGAGTCCATTTTCAACGCAAGCGCTAACAGACTGTGTGATTGCTTTTTTACTTATCGCCGACAGATGGTACATTCGGTTTGAAGAAAAGATGATGGAACAAACTTTTGGCGATGCCTATTTACGCTATCGAGGTAGAGTGCGTCGTTGGCTTTAAACTCCCAGCATAAATGAGGGTAAAATGGTGCAAGATATCGATTATTCAAAATCCCTACAAACAATTGTTGGTAAAGTAATTAGGGTGTACCAATCTGGAGATATGCTTACCCAAGATCATCAACCTCAGCGACTCAATATTGAGTTAAACGACGCGCAACAGGTCGTGCGTATGTGGTGGGGATAGCCCCACCCAGTTCGTATATTGATTGACTAGCATGGTGTATTTCGTCCAATAAAATGACTAAAGGTATTAAGATGTACATTGGTCTAGTTAAGGTATTTTTTGTTATAGCCACGTTCACGAGCTTAGCTGTCTATGCCGTTAGCTACGATGAAATAACAGATATTGATGCGCTAGCGGCGCATTTTGATGAGCCCACTTTTGAACAGCACTTCTTAGAAGATGACATGGAGTTCATTTGGTTTTACTTTAAGGATATTGACCATTCCTTTTTAGTTAATACCGAAACGGGAGAGGTCTGCCATCATTTTAAAGGCAAAAAGAGAGAGTCTTGTTTTCCGGCAAGCTATTTTGAGTAAATCTATTGAAAGGAGCAGCGATGTCACACTCTAGTTGTAATTTAATCCAGTCCCCTTGCATCAGAAAGTGTTGTTTGGATGATAAAGATGTGTGCTTAGGCTGCTTTAGAACGTTGGACGAAATCACCAGCTGGACAAGTTACAGCGAAGATGAAAAGCTCAAAGTCTTAGCGCATTGCACGAGGCGCAAACAGCAACATGCTCAGAAATATAATAGGAATTGACGTCTCAATCATAACAAAGTAGAAATCACATAGCTTTTGTTTCGCTTTCGACACAGTTATTAAGGTGAACAGTGTCTCGATTTCGACACATATTTTATCGAAGACGAACTTGGTTTTATTTTATTTTATTGATTTTAATATAAAAAATATTTGGCCTGAAATTTGATTCGTCATCTGTATTCTCAAAGTGGAGTACAGAGTATGGATATAAAACTGGCGAAAACAAAGCGCATGCCGTTTAAGAAGCTCGCATTGCTTGTTATTGTGCTACTTGTGGTCGGTTTGGTGTTTTTTGCCAAAGCATATACCCAAAGTGCATCAAACGTGGTTTTCCAAGAAGAGTTAATCGTTGCTAAAGTTCAACAGGGCGAGTTTGAACTGAGTGTTAAGGGACTTGGCAGTCTTGCATTGGAAAAACGCCATTTGGTTACCAGTAGTAGTGGCGGAAAAGTAGTTGAAGTGTTTGTTAAACCGGGTGAAATGGTCACTCAAGGTACGCTACTTGCTCGGCTTGAAAACCCATCACTGCGCGAAGCGCTCATTCAAAAACATAGCCAACTTACCAAAATTTCAGCACAACATGAGGCCGAACTTGCAGAATTAAAGGCCAAAGTGCAGGAGGCCCACACCGCACATTATGATGCTTTGTTGGCGTATAAAGCCGACAAAATTCAGTGGCAGGCGCAAAAAACCTTAATAGAAAAGGGCAATAGCACTATCTCTATGCTTGATCATCAACGCAGCGAGTTTGCAATGCAGCGTAGTCAAAAGCAAGTGGAGTTACAGCAAGCTAGGGTTGTCACTCAGCAAGAAGTGCAACAGGCTAAAGCCAAAGCGCACCTAGCTGAGCAAGCAAGCCTGCGATCCGAAATTAAGCTACTTGAAGAGAATATCGCAGCGCTTGATGTGCGCTCGCCAATTACTGGACAAATTCAGGATGTGCTGATTGAAGTGGGCATGCAATTGTCTAATACCAGCTCGGTTGCAGAAGTGGCAGATCCGCGTTTGCTGGTTGCTAAGATAAACATCGCAGAACTAGATGCGCCGCATGTACAAGTTGGGCAGTCGGCGACAATCGATACTTACACTTCGCGTTTTAACGCCATCGTAAAACGCGTTTCCCCAAAAGTCACCAATAGCCAAGTCGAAGTAGAGCTGAGCATTGAAGGCACTTTGCCAAGAGAAGCCAGAGATAAACTCAACATTGAAGGGGTTATTGTAACGAGCCATAAGCCCGACGCGGTATTCGTCGCAATGCCAGCCAATGCTGTTGCAAATAATCAAGCGAGCGTGTTTGTTGTTGATGAACATCTCGCCACCAAAAAAACGGTTAAATTTGGTCAGCGTTCGGTAAACTACATCGAAGTGCTTGAAGGACTTAATAAAAATCAAACTATCATTATTTCCGATATGGAAAAGTATACTCAAGATAGCCAAGTGCTAGTGCGTTAACAGGACATCATTATGAACTCAGTCATTCAACTTAATAATATCGAAAAGCGGTTTCAGACGGACGAAATTGCAACTCAAGCGCTAGACGGCATTAATCTCGTAGTAGAGCCCGGCGAGTTTGTGGCTATCACTGGACCTTCAGGGTGCGGCAAGTCCACGTTACTATCAATTTTGGGCTTGATTGATGAGCCAAGTAACGGCGAATACTTTATTAGTGGTAACCAAGCATTTAATTTAAGCTCGGACGAGCGTGCTCATATTCGTGCTAATCATATCGGTTTTATTTTTCAGGCCTTTAACCTTATCAGTGATTTAAACGTGCTTGAAAATGTCATGTTACCGCTGACTTATATTGGCGGCATTAGCCAAAAAGAAATGGAGCAAAAAGCCAAAGACGCGCTGGCGATGGTGGGGTTAGAAAATCGCATCAATCATTTTCCTTCTCAGCTTTCAGGCGGTCAGCAGCAGCGCGCTGCAGTTGCAAGAGCCTTGATTAACTCCCCAGACCTCATCCTCGCCGATGAGCCGACCGGTAACTTGGACTCAAATAATGCTCAGCAAGTGCTAGGGTTATTAAGCGAGCTTCATGCTGCTGGCAAAACGATTTGTATGGTAACGCATGATATCGAATCTACGACTTACGCTAGCCGTGTTATCTCTATGCTAGATGGCACAATTTTAAGAGACAAAAAGCAGCTTGAGCGCGCAAGCAAAGTCGTTGGAGCTTAGTATGGGATTACTTTTAGACTTTCGTTATGCACTGAGAAACATCGCAAAATCAATGCGTTTTACGCTATTGATGATGTTTATAATGGTTGGCAGTTTGACCATATCTTTGATTGGTTTTAACTATATTTATACGGTGGCATTTTCACATAGCCAAGTGGGTAATGACAGCCCAGAGATCAGGATCTTTAAGGTTCGTAACCCTATCAGCATGCAAAACCGGTTTGAATACAGCATGCTGCCACAACTACGAGAACTTGATGAAGTTAAACAACTTGAGGAGTGGCTTTATATTGCGCCAGCAAGTGTTTGGGTAAGTGATGCTGAGCGGGGCAATCATTATCGAGGCTCCTATGTTGGTGAGCGCTTTTTTCAGTTTCTGGATATTAAACCTGCGCTTGGGCGATTTTATACTGCTGAGGACTTTGTGGGAGCTGCCCAAAATGTGGTCGTGATTTCAGACTATCTCTGGCTGCATCTATTTCAAGGTAGTAAAGATGTCATAGGGCGCACAATTGTCGTTGACCAAAAGCCTTACGAGATAATCGGTGTGATGCCCAAACACAATAACTTCCCGATATTTTCTAAACTTTGGCTGCCACTTAAAGGCAATAACACAGCACCTGCTGATGCCATCGATATTATTTATAAGATGCCAAATGAGACGACAGAGGCAAAGCTTGAGCAGCGTTTAAGTTTATTCTTCACTGATTATGCAAAGCAACGCGTTAGTCAGTCAGCGCTTGAGGTGGATAAAACAGTTCGTGTTGAGTCTATGACCTTGGTGGAATACAACACCGACGGTGAAGCGGTATTTATATTTACTCTGTTTATGGCCGGTATCGTACTCATTTTGCTTATTTCCTCAATCAACATTGGTAACTTACTCTTTGCCAAAATCATCGAGAGACAAAAAGAGTCGGCTATTCGCGCCGCGATTGGTGCGAAAAAATTAAGGGTTGTTCAGCAGCATGCTTGTGAGGGTTTGGTTTACTGCGTTAGCAGTTGGGTCGTGGCGCTATTGCTAACGGATCTTGGTTTGCGAGCGCTGAACTTTTTTATGAATATGATGTTTGGTGGCAAAATGCCGTACTGGTGGTATTGGCAGCTAAATACAATCACCATCTTGGTGTCACTACTGCTGATAAGCTTGGTATTTGCTATTGCAGTGCTGTTACCTGCGGTGAAAACAGCTAACTTTAACATCAATGATGTACTGCGAGACGGCACACGAGGTGCAACCGGAAAACAAGCGGGATTGATGTCAAAACGCCTACTGTCTTTGCAGGTGACCTTAGTGAGCTTTATGCTGATGGCGTCGAGCACCATAGGCTATGTGATGTATTCTATGGCGGGAAATATTGACGGAGAGACCCTCAAAGGGGTGTACTCAACTGAGCTGCAATTTCAAACTGAAAGCGAGTTTTCGAGTGATAAAGCGGTCGAAATGGCAAGCGCATTGGTCGTGGGAATGACACTGGACCCTGCCTTTAAAGAAGGGCGCGTGTATCAACGTGAGATGGAGCTTGATGTGCTAACAAACGAGGGCGAAGTTTATACCGATAAAATCATAAATATTGAAGCTGTATCTCATCTTTTTAAGCGCGAACTGCAAAGCGGTAGGAACTTCACGGCACAAGACAACACAGAAGCGGCGCCCGTAGTGATCATTAGCCAGTCTCTCGCACACGCTCTGTTTGGCAGTGAGGATGTATTAGGGCGCTCACTGATGTTACGTGATGCAAAATGGCCAAGCGCTAAAATAGTTGGTATTGCAGTGGATGAGATGAGCGTTGTTGCCAGCGATCGTCGTCATGAAGTCTATTTTAGTTTTCGTCAATATGTGCCAAAGGAAAATGCAATGGCGGTTAAGTTCATTACTGAGTTGCCGCCAAGTCAAAGTTACGAAGCCTTCTATCGCGTGTTAGGTAGGCTCTCAAGCAAGCTCGAAACCAGCTATATTTTTGATCACTACGACAACCATCGCTCTATGATAGGGGCTTTCACCAGTATCATTTATGTGTTTTTGATTGTGGGTGGATTTGCCTTGACGCTTTCTTTAATTGGTATTTATGCCATGGGCCTGAGTAATATCAACAAATCTAGCTATGAAATAGGCATTCGCCGTGCGCTTGGCTCCAAAGATCGCCAGATCATGTTGTTATTTATCAAGAAAAATCTAACCCATACCGTTACTGGGCTGACTATTTCTGCATTAATTTTCTATATCTTGTGTTATCTTGCTGTAGACTTTTTCCGCGGTATTGTGCCGTTTAGTGTTATGTTTGGTGCGGGTAGTATCACTTTACTACTGGTATTTGCTGCGGTATGTCTTGCGCTTTATATCCCAGTGAAACGCAGCATAAAAGTCCAACCTGCGGTTAGCTTAAGAATGGAATAATAATTTGAAAAAGGTGCTAATAGTAGACGACTCGCTTGATATTCAAGCGAGTCTGAAGTTTTTACTTGAGGATGAGGGCTACGCTTGCCATGGTGTGGTGACGCCGGAGGCGGCATTTGATTATGTCAGTACACAGGAAGTGGACTTGGTGCTATTGGATATGAACTTCACCCAAGACACCACCAGTGGCAAAGAAGGGCTGATGGCGATTGCTAAGCTCATTCAAATCGATCCGCTTTTACCCATTGTGGTGATGACTGGTTGGGCGACGTTAGACCTTGCCGTTGCTGCCCTAAAGCAAGGAGCGGCCGATTTCATTGAAAAGCCATGGGATGATGAGCGCCTTGCTCATAGCATCAAAGTACAAATCGAGAAGCGAGCAGACAGACAACATTTAGCGCGGCTATCTGCTGAAAACGAACGCCTTAAAAAGCCCCAACAAACGATTAACTTTATTACGCAAAGTGAGAAAAAGCAGCGTGTGCTGACACAGCTCACCCAGTTGGCACAAAGCGATATGAACATCTTGCTGACCGGTGAAAATGGCACAGGAAAGAGCTATTACGCGCAGTATGTACACGAGCATTCAAGTCGTGCTGGTGGCAGCTTTATCTCAATTAATATGGGGGCGGTGAGCGACGAGCTATTTAACTCTGAGTTATTTGGCCATAAAAAGGGGGCATTTACTGATGCGAAAGCAGATCGAGTGGGTGCATTTACACTCGCCAGTAATGGCTCGTTGTTTTTAGATGAAATTGCCAATTTATCTCTGCAATCTCAAGCAAAGTTGCTTCAAGTGCTAGAAGAGCGAAAGTACGCGGCGGTTGGCAGTCACAAAGTCTTGGACAATACTGCGAGGATTATTTCTGCTACTAACTGCCAACTCAATGAAGCGATTGCCAATAATCAGTTCCGCCAAGACTTATATTATCGATTAAATACTGTAGAAGTAGAAATACCGCCATTAAGAGCGTGTCCAGAGGATATCTTGCCATTAGCAGAGCGCTTTTTAATGCGCTTTAGTCATGATTATAAAAAACCACCACCGAGCATTATGCCCTGTGCTGCTAAAGCACTGACTGTATACGATTTTCCAGGTAATGTGAGAGAGCTTAAGCATATGATGGAGCGCGCGGTGTTTACTTGTTCAAATGCTCAAGTATTTGCTAGTGATTTGGCGCTCAACCTTACACCGCACTCAGCGTTGCAATCGATGAATACTGCTACTGCGAGCGCACCAGAAAATCATGATTTAACGCTGGATGAAATTATTGAGCAAGCACTCTTTAAAAGACTGGAATTTCACGGTGGTAACGTATCAAAAGCGGCGAAGAGCTTGGGACTATCGCGCAGTGCGTGGTATCGCAAAATGGACAAATATGAGTAGGAGATAAGCAAACTTGTTTTATCGATTTGGACATTGGCTGTTAAGTGCATTACTACTTGTAATTACTAACGTTTTACTCCTTGCGCACGACTACCCTGCAACACTTATTATGTTGATAGACTTAGTATTTGCACTATGTTTTGCTTTGCTCGCTTATAAATATGGTTCGACTAGACAAAACACCATTAATCTCATTGATACCTTGTTGATATCACTTCGCCAAGGCGATTATGCCCTAAGAGCGGTACACGGCAAAGACGCACAATTACGTTCAACGGTGGAGCACTTAAATGCGCTTGCGCAAACCATGCAAGCCGATCAGCGTGCGCTGGCGGAGCAAAGTGACCTGCTAAAGCAAATTATTGAAAAGCTTGACTGTGCACTTATTGTGTTTGACAGCCAAAGCATTGCATTTGCCAACAGCTACGCAGTGCGCACCTTTTTTGACAGCTATAAAGACGATGCTTGGCGCTGGTTTCAGTCATTACAAGCTCAGCAAAAACAAGGAAAGGTTTCGGTGATGCTTGACGGTACCGAGCATGCTTTTTTGCTTGAACACGACAGCTGCTACATTGCCAATAAACCTCACACTTTACTGGTTTTAAAACAGCTAGATAGCATTTTATATCAACAAGAAAAAGACGCCTTACAGCGTTTTGTTCGTATTTTAAGTCACGAGATCAATAACACTTTAGCGCCGATCGGCACGGTAGCGCGCAGCCTTACCAAGCGCTTAAACGGTGAATTAGATATAGAAAGGTTTAATAGTGGACTGTCACTCATCAACGAGCGCACCAATTATCTTAAATCTTTTATGGGTAACTATGCCTCCCTTGCCAAACTGCCTCCTGCACATAAGCAAATTGTCGCGCTTAGTGAGTTTTGCGCTCAGCTACAAAGTATCTACCCTCAACTAAAGGTAGAAAGCACAGCCGATCTGCTCGGTTTTTTTGATACGAGCCAAATCAAACAGGTGCTTTGTCACCTTATTAATAATGCCCAAGAAGCGCATACGCCTTCGCCAGAAGTCACACTCAATATCACCCCCGATGCTGACAAATTAGTGTTTTCGGTTACAGACACTGGCCCCGGTTTTTCCAACCTAAACGAAGCCGCTGAAGCATTTTACACCACCAAAGCCGATGGCAACGGCATAGGCCTCATGCTCTCTCGCATCATCATAGAAAAGCACGGTGGACAACTTAAACTGGGCAATAACCCAAACGGCGGCGCAAAAGTCGGTTTTAGCGTAGAGCGTGGTGGGAGTTGAGTAAAGGTGGCGCGCAAATTGAAATTACAGTTAGGGCTGTGTGTTAAAAAATGAAATGACTAGCCGCATGTGGAAGTCATTATTTCTATACAATCTAGGAGAAAGAAACGAATGGAAGTAGTCGCAAAAAGGATCTCAAAAATATCTCTATTAAAAATTTTATTCATTGGCTTTACCGTGAGTATGAGCACTTTAACCACAAGCTTTGGGATCGCAGCATTATTTGGTTTTAATACAATAGAGTGGTTTGGTGAATATAAAACAGGTATTGAGGGTGTTTTTTATGGTGTATTAATGGGACCAATATTCGGTGCTATTTTATCATGTATGTCATGGGTAGCTATAACTCTAGGGCTTTGGGTATACTCCTTTTTTAACCCTATAAAAGTCTCTTTTAGGCATGTTATTGAACACCAAGAATGACAAAACCACCAAAATGACAAGACACCCACCTCAAAGATACAGCAAAAAATGGTTCAAGTTTGTTGAGTTTGTTGTGGGTGTCAGCCATTATCCTTACTACCTACTCATTTGTTATTTCACTATCCAAGGCACTATGACATGGTCATAGCCAATGCTTAAAGACACGTAGACTAATAGCGCAGCCATTACTAAGTTAAAAGCTTTAAAATACTTGGGATCGGAGATCTGTTTACCCATCATTGAACCCACTATCGAATAGCTAGTGGGGGCTCCGAATGCAAGTACAGCAAGGAGCATTGACCATATGACAACGGCGCTGCCGGTAATGCCAACGCTTGG
Organism: Pseudoalteromonas sp. GCY; assembly: GCF_016695175.1. Lineage (NCBI taxonomy): Bacteria > Pseudomonadati > Pseudomonadota > Gammaproteobacteria > Alteromonadales > Pseudoalteromonadaceae > Pseudoalteromonas > Pseudoalteromonas sp. GCY. Next base: position 968,295 of record NZ_CP068022.1, on the reverse strand, counting down.
AAACTGAATGGTAGAAACCGGCAACGTCGCGATTAGCGCTTTGGGGTTGAGTAGCTGCATGAAAAGTCCGTCTCGAAAGCTCAACGATTTGGCCGCACTTTGCTTATCAGAGAGCTCGACGTTAGCATGTACCACTTTCCAAGTAATATATAGAATATAAAGGCACCCTGCCAAGCTGATAAAAGGCAGTAGCTGTGGATTGATAAACTTGAGCCCGACAATCCCTAAGATAACGAACAAGATGAACATTGCCATTCCAACGCCGGCGAAAAAACCGAGATGAACACGTGTCTGTTTGTTTAGACCACTATGTAGACCAAGCAAGTTGATAGGCCCAGGGGTATACATTACCCCGATAGCATAGGCGAAAATTTCTGACATGATTTACTACTCCGATATAAGCAGTCGACGAGCTAATCTAACGGCCCAACTGCAACTGAAATTGTTTTGGTGTCATGCCAAATACGCGTTTAAAGTTACGATTTAAGTGACTGGCATCAGCAAAGCCGGACTCTACCGCTGCGGTGGTGGCGCTACGGCCTACAAGTAGCTGTTTGCGAGCATAGTTGATACGACAATTCAAAACATACTGGTGTGGAGTTATGCAAAAGTGTTCTCGAAAAGCTCGAATAAAGTGATATTTAGACATATTGGCGACCTCAGCGATGTCATCAACCGAAATATCGTTGGCAAGATTAGCCAATATATAGTCTTTAGCTCTTAGTACTAAAATTTCGGCCCTTGTTTTACGAAGTGGTAACTCTAAACAGCCATGCAAACGAACCAATGATTGAGCCAACTGAAACAAAGCGGCTTCGTGCTCAATTTTGGAGTAGGATCGTCCCAAAAGTTGCTGAGATATAGTAAGAACTTGATAGCGCAACAGTGGGTCATTGAACAAGGTGTCGTTAAGTCTTAGTACTGTTTCTTGTTTATAACCAAGAGAGCGAAACAGTGGTTGCAATTCTCTTGGGTGCACGTAAAGCATCACATATTCTAAGCTGTGTTCGCCCCCAGAATGACCGTCATGAATATCTTCGGGATTGAAAAGCATTACGCAGCCAGGCTGACTTTTATAAAAAGCACTGCGACAGAAAAAGTCTTGTCTGCCTTTTAGAGTGAGCCCGATCGAGTACTCTTCATGAGCATGTTTGGTGTAGGTGAAATCACTCATGGTTGCGCTCAGCATGGACACATCATCCTGCTGAGCACTATGGGTATATATAAAGTGATTATTTTTACTCACACTCCCTCCTTTTTTTGAGCACGTTTGCAAAACTACCAAGTCAATATATTCAAGCGATCAATAAAAAACTTGAACGAAATTGCGGATGTATCCACTACAGAGTTTGCTAAATACTCTTCACAAGGAAACTTAGTTAACCCGAATTCAGGCCATTAAACCTATCAAATAAATCACAATCGATGCAAAGCCAAAGAACAAGGGTGACTCAACTGCTTACCCATTACTGGAAAATATTTGATACCATGGCTGCCAACAAAGGTTAGAATGTCGTTAACCGAATATATATTGAAGGTCGGAAATTTACCCCTAATGAAACATTTTAAAATATTTGCCGTAATAATCTCCGTGCTTATTTTCAGTGGCTGCGCCGCCCACATTCAAGAGACTAGTAAAACAGCGAATAGAGCTGTAGGGAACACGCCACAAAGTGTATTTTTGGATATTACTTCATCGCACTCAGTTTCTAAAAGTAAGTCACTTTCTAACAGCATTAATGAGCTAAAAGCGCTAATAGCCAAAGACTTTAATGGCAGTATTGTTGAGTCTGGAAGTGCAGCTCAAGCACCTTTATCAGTCGAGATCACCATCGAGCACTTTCGTTATGTGTCGGGATTTGGCCGCTTTATGGTAGGTGTAATGGCGGGTGATGCCGAGCTGAAGCTCAATGTAAAGCTAATAAACACTGACACTAACGAGGTGGTTGGTGAGTCGATACTAGATACTCGATCTGAGTTTATCGAAGGCATTTTTGGTGCAACTACTTCTAGGCAGCTTGAAGCAGTATCTAAGAAAGTGGTGAGTATGATTGGCACGGTGGAGCGCGAAGGTAAAACTGATAATACCGCTAACTCTTAGTCGATATTGAAGTTCCAAATGCTCAAAGAAACCTAGTTTTTGACGATGGGGCTCCTGTATACCCTTTTGAGCCCCACTGATACGCATTACAAACAAAGGGACGTGAAGCTAATATGAAAACGAAGTTTTTTGATATTACACTTGTTCTAAAAGCCTTGATGTTAACTGTCGCGATCGGCATATTTTTTAACGCGAAAGCGTGGGGTGATAACAGCCCACAGCTGTTGCGTGATAGCGCAGTTAGCGATGTACAAGCGCCCTTGGAAAATCCGGATTATGACAAGACATCTACCTCAAGATACAGCAAAAAACGGTTCAAGTTTACCGTGGGTGATGTCAGCCGTTATCTGCCAACCGGGATAACAAAAGGCATATTACAATTAACGAATAATGTTGGAACGAGCAATAAGGTCCGGTATCGGCTGCAAGCGTGCTAAAAAATAAAGGGCAATAGCAGACTAAAGAAGATTAGAAATCCACCTCAAAGATATAGAAAAAACGGTTCAAGTTTGCCGTAGGTGTCGGTCATTATCTGCTATCTAGCCCACATGTTGAAGAGATTACCATGCAGCAGTTTATCAATTTGCAATACCCAATTTACTTAACTCGTCTCTAAGACATGTTACTAGTAAGCCGCCAGTAATTTTGTGGCATAACTAATTGGATTGATTTAAGTTGTAATGTACATAACAGTGTTTAGGGAAAGCAATATGACCAAAGTCAAACTCAATAAAGAAGAAGTTTTAGCGGATCTAAATCGGCAGTTAAAATTTATGAATAGATCATTCACCGAATTTGATAATGGCGATATTGATGAAGCCATACGTATCGCCCAAATCATCAGAGTTCTTGTGCATGATACTAAAGTAAGCACATCGATACTAAACCATTTAAAGCTCAAGTCAGGCTTTAAATTTCTCGACACCTCTACACACTATCCAAAGAATGAACTCGCACCAAAGGTTGGCTTATTATCCATAAGCTTTGCAGGTCCAAAAGTCAGATTTACACCACATCTCGCAGGTGCAATAGAGAAAAATCATCGTCCATATATCGAGTTCTTTGATTGGTGGAGTAAGCAGGTAGTACTATCGTGTGGAGGGCAAGAACTTACACGGAAAGATATAGTGCTGTTTACCTCAAACAAAGCAGGAGGTGCCCATCTAGATATAGATATGCCCAAACACCTTTATGATTTACTCAATCATAAAGGTATCGGGTTGATCACAAATGACGAAGAGGAATTGAAAAATGGATTGCACTGCTCTGTGCGGCAGATTGGGTTCGAACTTGAGCACTCAATAAGGCGCATGATCTAGCTTAAGTAAAAAGCGTGGTAACTCTTACCGCGCTTTTTACCACCCAATCACCAACCCAACACATTCAACCGCAACCATGTTTAAAACACGTTTAAACCACTTTGAGACGAATCAGTCTACTGCAAATGAGTTAGCGCCTGTTAGAGAGCATCTGAGGCGTTATTTTTAAAGTGTGGGGGTAAGAAGGGGAATTGTGTCACTGAATATAGAATTTGAGGGCGGTTAAACGTGAACCGCCCAACTAAACTAAAACCACTCGTTCAATTTGCTATCTAGCCAATAACCACCAACTACAATAGCAACAGAGATTAGTGCTTTTACATACCATAATGTGTACCATGGGTCTTCAGTTACGTATCTTAAAACAGAGTCCTCAGTCAGCCCTCCCCAGTAATTAAATGCTGGAAAAAAAGACCAATAAACTCCAACGGCAAATAGTGGCCATATAGTAATAGCGCTGTTTGATTGTCCAAATAAATAACGCGCAGCACCAGCCAGCACAAGACTAAACAAACAAAAGCCAGAAACTTTTGCACCAACATCCCAAGGCAAATTGGTAAGTTGTGAAAACTCCCAAGTGAGAAAGCCACCTATCGCCAAAATAATAAAGGTAAAGGCACCTGCTGTATCAGAACTACTATTGTATCTACTCATTTAACTATCCTTATATTGATTGCTTTTCGAACAAAATAGTATTGTATTTAGATTCAATAGCAAGTCTATTGGATTGCTTTTGTCATTATTTTTAATATTAATTGAGTAGAAAACCATGAAAAAAGAGATCCACGAGTTTAACGAGCAACTCGACAACTACCTAAAAGCCCGTTTTAACTACAAACGTAGAGTAAGTGAAGTCTGTGTACTCGACAATAGAATCCATGCATGGAACAAAAAAGTAGATCTATACATAAGATATAAGCCTAATTACAAACCTTACTTACCTAACACTCTGGTACTTGCTCGAATTGGCTTTTACCAATCACGCAAAGGTCACGGTACAGATTTGCTCAAGTTCTTAAAAGAACACAGCACTCAATACGGCATAGAGCATATCGCGCTGGAGTCTGTAAATGAAAACTCCAAAGCCTTTTGCGAGACGTCAGGATTTGAAGAAGTAGCAAACGACGTATGGAGCATTCCAGTAGCTGAAATACAGCTCCCAGAGCCTGAAATCACTGAATAACCGTTGCAACACACAGGCTAGCAAATTAGAATTGCAACCTAAATGATAACAAGGATTTTACATGTTTAAGCGCATCCTTTTGATAGTCTGTTTTATTGCACCTCTTTTTACTTACGCATTTGGGCGCTACCAAGAGCCAGACTGGGACAACATTAAAGAACCAACCACACCAGAAGAAATCGCTAGAGCCAAAGAGATCAAAGAAAAAATTGATAGAGTGGCAAACTATTTTGCTCTCAGTTTGTTACTCGCACTTGGCTTTGGCGGTTGGCTATATCTCTATCGAGCAGGTAAGTTTGACAAATCAACAATGGATAAATGGCACTATTCCTTTTTGCGTTATCCTGACCATATGAATTTTACTATCAACGCTACAGCACAAATGGCTATGGAGTGGGAGAGGCCAACAAACAGGTGGGTGCTAAGCTACGTCACAATGTGCTACTGGTGTGCAATGGAGAGTTTGCTTATTAAACGAAAAGTAAAGTCTCCAGCATTGCAAGAGGCCTTTGTCTCGCTGCTTCAAAAGCTAGAGTACCAGAGTGGCTTTTGGCAGATCCAGCCAGAGCACATACAACACTCAATGAAAGAAAGCGTTGATATTAGCGATCCTCGTTTTACCGCAATCAAAAACCAATTTAATGAGATAGAAGTACTACTCGATAAAACCGACTACCCAGAGCTTAAAGAGGCAGTATTGAAACTAAAAGCAAAAGAAGGGAATTAGTTGACCACTACATAGCTTATCTTAATAAAAGGAAAATGCATGTGGATATAAGTCATGGAAAGCGTATTTAAACTTGTAGAGCCACAACAGGGAGAGGCACCACAGGGATTGAGTAAGTTTCTGGCCTAGAAGCAATAGTGGTTCAAAGAGTGAGAGTCATATGACACTCGTGAGACGCGCCTATTTTTTAACTCTATTGCGACGGTACTGGTAACAAATAACAAACACCCACCACGTTAGTTTTATTCGAAGCAAGCATACAAAATGAGACTAAGTGCTTTTATGTCTCTCTAAAATAGTGTCATTTCCAGAGTGTGAGGTCTACAGGATACATGAGTAATGTGTCTATAGACCTCAAGCTAGATTATCGAAATAAGTAAATTACGTTTACTTCTTGTACTTTTCAAACCAAGCGAGCGTGTGCTCGATTTTGCTGATCATCCGAGAAGGACGGCCTGCAATTCCATGTGGCGCACCTGGAATTTTTACCAGTACAGAGTCAATTTTACGTAGCTTAAGCGCTTGGTAGAACTGTTCGGTTTCGGCCATTGGCGTACGCAAGTCTTCTTCACCCGTCATTAGCATGGTTGGTGTGGTTACGTTGCCAACGAGCGAAAGCGGTGAGCGCTGCCAATAGTGTTCCATATGCTCCCATGGCATACCCGGGAATTGCGTTGGAATTTGACCAAGGCCACTGTCAGCGGTAAGCACTTTACTCAGCCAGTTGATCACAGGCTTTACGACAACAGCAGCGTTAAAACGGTTAGTTAAGCCAATCGCGTAGGCTGTTGCGATACCACCTGCAGAGCCGCCAGCAATAAACAGATTATCTTTGTCGATAAAGCCTTTCTCAAGCATAGCGTCTACCCCTGAGTTATGATCGGCAAAGTCTTCTTTCGAGCTGTATTTGTACTTGAGCAACATCGCAAAGCGCTCGCCGTAAGAGCTGCTGCCTCTGTGATTGTCGTAAAATACCACATAACCTTCAGCGGCATAACGCTGTAATTCTGCTGAGAAATGGGGGCCGTAGGCTAAGTGTGGGCCACCGTGAATTTCTAGTAGTAATGGATATTGTTTTTTCGGGTCAAAATTTGGTGGCGTAATATACCAGCCCTGAATTTTCTCACCGTCGAACGATGAGCTATACGTGACCTCATGCACTTTACCAAGGGTTTTATGTGCAAGTAGGTCTTCGTTAAGGCGGGTTAATTGCGTTACTTTGCCTTTTCTTGTTGTAATAGCGATGTCTGCAGGGCGCTCACTCGAACCTTGCGTAAAGGCAATTTCTCCATCAAAGTTAGCACTAAATTCACCGCTTAGATAAGGGCGACCAAGGGTTGTGCCTGAGAGCGTATCTGTGATGTCGGTAATTTTGCCTTTTGTGGTGATGCTCGCGAGCTTTCGCTTGCCGTGGTCATCGTAAGTCATCGCTAGTCTATCACTGCCAATCCAAGTTGGATCTTGGATTGAGCGGTCGAAGTCTTTGGCAATCATGTGGGAGGTTTTGTCCTGCCAATCCATAATATTCAGTTTGCTATTACGGTAAGGGTTTAGCGCGTTCGACGCACTAAGATAAGCAAGCTGTTTACCATTTTCGGAAAAACTAGGCGCGTACTCACGACCAGGAGCTGACGTAAGCTGGGTGATATTACGGTTAAAATCAACTTCGAATAAGTCGCCTTCTAGGCGCTTGTATTCCCAGTCAGCGATGCGGTTTGCTGAAAATACAATGGCCTTAGCATCTGCTCGCCACGCGAGTTTCCCACTATGGTGATAATTACCAGAGGTTAATTGGCGTGGCGTGCCGCCTTCACTCGGTAACACGAAGATCTGGCGATAGCCGGGTTTGATAAGGCCACTGCCATCAGCTTGATAGTAGGCTTTGTCGATAACAATGGCAGAGTCGGACCACTTCGCGCCTTTTGGTTTTTCTGGCATTTTGGCAATGACGGCAGGCTTTTCGGCAACTTTTTGGCTAAAAGCCAGCCATTTGCTATCTGGTGACCAAGTTAAGCCACTGATCCCAGATTGCAACTGTGTAAGTAGTGCGGTACGGTTTTGAGCAAGATAATGCACATGAATTTGTGTACTGCCAGATACATTGCTCACAAAGGCGATTTTGCTACCATCTGGCGACCAACGAGGTTGACTGTAATTGTTTTCATCAGAAAAGAGTGGCGATTGTGCGCCCGATTTTGTATCGACCAACCACAGGTTTTGTCGCTTAGCATCCTTCATCACATCATTGCTGTTACGCACATATACCACTTGAGTACCATCTGGTGATATTTGCGGGTCGTTTGCATATTCCAACTCAAAAATATCTTTAGCCTGTAATCCCACCTCAGTCTGTGCGACTGTTGGTAATGCAGCGCAAGCCAGTAAAGTGCAAATGAGCGTCCGTTTCAATCCAAAAGGCATATAGCCACCCTCTATATAATTTTTATTTAGGGTTACATAGTTATTCAGGTGCAATTCAATGTCACCTAATACGCGATAGAACGAAATAAAAACTCGATGTGTCAAATAGAATGGGAGTGAGTGGCTGTTTTTTGTGTGAAATCGGATGAAAGTAGCGGATGTTTGAAGTGAGTGTCTGTAAATTATCTGAAAAAATGAGTGTTCACCAATAATGGAAAACCGCTCAAGCTGTGCCACTATCATTCCTTGAAGGCGACACATAATTTAAGTTTTATTTAGCTGCTAGCGTTATTATTAACCTAGCTTGATTAAGCTGATTTTTTGGCTAATAGCTCTTGGCGCACGAGTTCAGCCCCTGCGCTCAATGCAGCGAGCTTACCTCTTGCTACTTCACGAGAAAGTGGCGCCATACCGCAGTTAGTGCATGGGTAGAGTTTGTCGGCGTCAACAAACTCAAGCGCTTTGCGTAGCGTGTTGGCAACTTCTTCTGGCGTTTCGATGGTGTTGGTTGCAACATCAATCGCACCAACCATCACTTTTTTACCACGGATCAACGCTAACAAGTCGATTGGCACGTGAGAGTTATGGCACTCTAAAGAGATGATATCGATATTGGATTTTTGTAGCTTAGGAAACGCCTCTTCATATTGACGCCATTCTGATCCTAAGGTCTTTTTCCAATCGGTGTTGGCTTTAATGCCGTAGCCGTAACAGATATGCACAGCGGTTTCGCATTTGAGTCCTTCAATAGCACGTTCAAGCGCCGCAATGCCCCAGTCGTTGACCTCATCAAAGAATACATTAAACGCCGGCTCGTCGAATTGAATGATATCGACTCCAGCAGCTTCAAGCTCTTTGGCTTCTTGGTTAAGGATTTTAGCAAATTCCCATGCTAGCTTTTCACGGCTTTTGTAGTGGTCATCATACAGCGTATCTATCATCGTCATGGGACCTGGCAATGCCCATTTGATAGGTTTGCCTGTTTGGCTGCGTAAAAATTTGGCATCTTCAACAAAAACCGGCTTTTGGCGAGACACTGGGCCAACCACAGTCGGAACACTGGCATCATAGCGGTCGCGAATTTTTACGGTTTGACGCTTCTCAAAATCCACACCGCTTAGGTGTTCAATAAAAGTGGTTACAAAGTGTTGACGGGTTTGCTCGCCGTCACTCACGATATCAATCCCTGCAAGTTGTTGCTCTTGCAAAGCAATACGTAGCGCATCGTTTTTGCCATCAATAAGCTCGTCGCCTTCTAGTTTCCAAGGTGACCACAGGGTTTCTGGTTGAGCAAGCCAAGCGGGCTTAGGTAAACTGCCAGCAGTAGACGTTGGTAATAGTGTTTTCATAATAAATGCTGTTCCATATTCCCGTTGATTATAAAGCGTAATTTGCAGACCACTGTTCAAGCACGGCTTGGTAAGGCTTGATAAAATGCTCTTCGGCAAATCGACCTTGTGCAATCGCCAACTGGCTGCGCTCTTCGCGGTCATAAACAATCTGCGTTAATGAGTGATCTAGGTTTTTCAAGTTTGGCTGATAGCACTTGCCTGCAACCGCATTGGCGTTGTAAATCTCTGGGCGGTAGATCTTTTGGAATGTTTCCATAGTGCTGATGGTGCTGATCAACTCCAGATTGGTGTAGTCATTCAGTAAGTCACCAAAGAAGTAAAAAGCCAAAGGTGCAACGCTATTTGGTGGCATAAAGTAGCGCACCTGTAAGCCCATCTTTTTAAAATATTGCTCAGTTAATGATGACTCATTTGGCTGATATTCAAAGCCAAGCACAGGGTGCTGATTTTCAGTGCGGTGATAGGTTTTGTTATCCGATACACTTAGGCAAATCACCGGTGGCTTACTAAAGTGACTCTTATAAGCTTCTGAATCGACAAAGTATTTAAATAGCTTACCGTGTAAGTCGCCAAAGTTAGCTGGGATGCTGAATGTAGGTTGATCTTTATTATGATCAAGCAATAGCACGCTAAAGTCGTAGTCACGTACGTAAGATGAGAAGTTGTTACCAACAATTCCCTCAATGCGCTCATTGGTTTTATGGTCAACAATATTGGTTTTTAACACCTCAATTGACGGGAAAGTTTGCCCACTGCCCGCAATATCCATATCAACTGAGACTATCTCAAGCTCAACAGAATAACGATCGCCTTTAGGGTTATCCCAGTTAGCTAATGCGTTAAAGCGATTATCAATCATCTTTAGGGCATTGCGTAAGTTTTGCTGGCGGCTTTCGCCTCTTGCTAAGTTAGCAAAGTTAGTGGTGATCCGCGTGCTGTTTGACGGATGGTAATTCTCGTCAAGACGAATGCTCTTAATAGTGAAAGTAAACTCGTTATTCATGTTCTTCAGGTATCCAATTCTAATGCTGACGCGCTCGGCAATTACGTTTCACTGCGGTAAACAGATATCCACGGGGACGCAGTGAGAGTGCCGAACATTAAGTGATGTGAGATTTATACGTGGATCACAAGATGAAGAAAAACGGTTTTATTTCACATAAAACATGAGTCTGATTCATGAGTTACAAAAATAGATGCCGCTTGTTGAGTCGTATATGAAGAAAATATGAGCAATTGCAGAGTGAAATACTTTGGAAATCTGAAAGTCTAGACTGCTAAATATCTAAGTTGCATTTGTTTCAAGTAAAACGTGAGGAATATTCAAGGCTTATCTAAGTCAAAATCACCAATGGCAAAGCGTTATGTTGTTATACTCGCCAGCGCTTAGGTGGCACAAAGGCTGAAAGCAACGCCCATATTGCTCACTTAGGTGATAGCGCCTCAATTAAAAGAAGAGATAAGTGGAATGAGTGAGTTGATATTGTTGTTTGTGTATTGTGCACTACTCGGTAGTGTTGTCGGTTTTTTAGCCGGGTTGTTAGGTATTGGCGGTGGGCTGGTTATTGTTCCGGTGCTTAGCAGTATTTTACTGTACTTTAACGTGTTACCACCGGAGCAAGTGGTCATAGCCGCCGTAGCGACATCGCTGGCATCCATTTTATTTACTTCTACCTCATCGGCAATCGCGCATCATAAAAATGGCAATGTACCGTGGGATTTAGCGCCGTGGATAATGACGGGCGTTGCACTAGGCGCGCTTATCAGTGGTTTTTTGGCAGCGCTATTACCCGAAAACGCAGTGCGCATCGTATTTGCAGTAAGCGTGGTATTGATAGCAATTAAAATGTTTTATAGCAGCAAAAATGAGAGCACAACCCAAAGGCAGTTGCCGAATAAAGGCATACTCACGGTATTAACGACGATCACTGGTGGTTTATCCGCCATGATAGGCATTGGCGGTGGAGCGCTTTTGGTACCGCTGTTGACGTTTTTCTCTCTTGATATGAAAAAGGCCATAGGATGCGCTTCTGCATGTGGCATTGTTATCGCGCTTTTTGGTTCCGTTGGCTACATTAGCTCGGGCAGTGCGCACTTTGCACTTTCGGATGGTTTCGCCGGATTTGTGTATTTGCCAGCCCTGTTAGGGATTGTGTGCACGTCTTGGTTTACCGCTCCAATGGGGGCTAAAGCCACGCATCACTTGCCTGTTGCCACGATTAAAAAAGTATTTGCGGTGCTGCTGTTAGTGATGGCTGTGAATATGGCGGTGAATTAAAAAGCTAGCGCTGGTAATGAGTTCTTTTTTTGGGTAAATTTCGAGTTTTGTTTTATCAAGCGCTATCAACCTTTGGCAAAAATTGAAATTAAAAGGCTTATCAAAGAGATCCAACTCTTATTCCCTGAAGTTGTTCCTTTGATGGCTGAGCATGAAAAGTGGGCAACAAGCTTTCGCATGGAAGCGTTTGCAAACCTGACTACTTACGCCTTTAACAACGGTGAGTTAGAGGCCGCAGCGGCACATCTAGACTATATAAACAACAAGCTAACTGACGCAAGTCTACCACTGCGCAATTTTATTAGTGCGTATTACGTGGAGCATCTTTTTTGGCGTGCAACACAACGAGGTATAGATTTAGGATGGCCGCTGCTCCCTACCAACTTAAAACAGTTTTATCTCGACTTTCATGGAAACATACCTACCCCGAGGACTTAATTCAAAACTGGCGCAAGTTCAATTGAGTGGGTATATTCAATCGTGATCCACAAGTCGAATGCACGGGTAAAGAGATGATAAGAGAGATAACTCGGGAAGATTTTGAGTCATTTTGGCCAACATTTTCAGAAGTGATCCAAGCGCAAGAAACGTATGCATTTGACTCAAACATGAGTATGGAGCAGGCATTTTTACTTTGGTGTGAAACGCCGCTCAAAGCTTTTGCATATGTTGAAAATGGGCAAGTACTTGGCACCTATTATTTGCGAAAAAATGCGATGGGTCCTAGTAGCCACATATGTAACTGTGGTTACATGGTGTCGAGTTTGGCTCGTGGTAGAGGAATTGCACGGCTGATGTGTGAACATTCCCAGCAGCAAGCGTTAGCGCTGGGGTTCGAAGCCATGCAATTTAATAGTGTGGTATCGACTAATGAAGTGGCTATTAAACTTTGGCAAAAGCTTGGTTTTACCATTGTGGGCACCATTCCCAAGGCATACAAACATCCTCGTCTGGGTTTGGTAGATAGCTATGTTATGTATAAATGGTTAACTGATTAAAGTGGACAGGCTCTAAACTAACATGGCGAATGTTATTTTGCGCAGTCGATCAGTATTTGTTTACTGCGCATAGCCTTAAGTAAAAAGCTGATAAGCCGCTTGACGTTGGGTAAGGATTTTTTTGTTGGATGGGTTAAGATCCATAAATCTGCATAGTGTTCACTCGCTGATGCAAATTCAATTAAATTAGGGAAATGCTTTGCAATATAGTGCGCCCCTCTGATCATACCGAGCCCTTCGGATGCAGCCTGATGACGCAGCACTAAATCTTCAATTGATAGAGAAATTGGGGCGTTTGGATAGGGTGTATCAAGTAGCCACATCGGTCTTTCTGTTACGCTGGCGGTTATCCAAGAAACGCTTTCACTCGTGCGTTTATCGAGATAGTCTTTATGCATGAAGTAGCCAAGTGAAATTGGAAATAGCCGGTGACCAACTAAGTGCTCATCCGGAACGTGAGAAGCTCGGATCACGACATCGGCTTCTGATTTCTCTAGATCGGAAAGTGCATAGGTAGTATTAATCGACAGCGTGAGAAAAGGATTGTTTTGCTGAAATTTATGCAATTCGTCTAACAAGACAAACTGCAAAATAGCTGGGGGGGTAGATAAGTTTATTTGTTGCTTTAACTGCTTAACTGAAGTTTTAATTTGGCTTAAGTGAGGGGCAAGGCAGGCTTCCATGTTTTCAGCGGCACTGAGCAGCTGCAGCCCCAATTCAGAAAACGTGACTTTGCCTTGCGAAAGCATGCATATATCAAGACTAAAGCGTTGATTTAAAGCATGTAGCCTGCGAGATACCGTCGTGTGGTTTACGCCTAGAACTTTGGCCGCACCTCTGAGTGTATTGGTACGCTTTAATGCAAGTAGTAATTGAAAGTCGTCCCAGTTTTCCATGCCTACAACACCAAAGTTTAGATGCAATTAAAGTAAAGTGTTTTTCGCATCATGTACAGCGAACGCAGATATTTTCCATTCACCATCAACTAAATAGACATAATAGCTTGCGCCTACTTTATTAAAAAGTGCGCCTGATTGGGTATATCGTTCAGCGATGTTGCTCACCAACGCAATATTTTTATCAAGAAAATGAATACTGACTTTGCTCCATTTTACGTGACTGACACCTTCTTCTTTCAGGCGTGTTAAGAATACTTGCACCTGTTTATTCATTTGCGTTTGTGTGATCACGCTTGGCTTTGAACTTGATGACATTAACATAAGCGTATCTGTGTACAGTTGAGGGCTGGTTGGTAAATCACCAGTTTGCAGATAATGGTTGTATTTACTCATGTAGCTGTCGAACAGTTTATTGATTTTAGTTGTGTCCGTCTCTGCCAATAACTGGCTACTAAAAGTAAATAAAATAAACAGGATAGCTGCTCTCATAAGATGTTGCTCCAAGTCAGTTTTTTATGAGTCTAGCAGGCAAAAGCGGATTTTATGTGGATTATTATGTGATTACTATGTTGCGCTTACGCACCACGAAACTAAAGAATTTTACCTTCAGCCTTTTCAAATATAGGGTTAGCCTAATTGCCTAGTCATCAAATCACAGATGAAGCAGGCTTTTTATCTGCAACACAGCGATAGTCGAAAATCAGCAACAATGTAGTGCGGAATTTCGGATTGAAATGGACGCTGCAACCTTTACTCTATGGTGTAACTCAAACCGTTAAGGATTGTTATGACTTCACTTGCTAACATGCCATTTTCTTTGCTCGAATTAAGCCCGATGAAAGAGCAAGATACCGTTTCACAAACCCTCGCTAACAGCGTGGCTTATGCGCAAAAAGCGGATGAACTTGGCTTTAAACGCTTTTGGATGGCTGAGCATCATAATATGCGTGGCATTGTCTGCGCAGCAACCTCCGTATTGATAGGGCATATTGCCGGACACACTCACAATATTCGGGTAGGGGCGGGTGGCGTGATGTTGCCAAACCATCCACCGTTAGTCATCGCTGAGCAGTTTGGCACCTTAGAAAGCCTCTATCCTGGACGCATTGATTTGGGATTAGGGCGCGCGCCTGGCAGCGATCCTACTACCAGCAGAGCACTGCGTCGCGATGACAGACGTGCAGAACAATTTGACGACGAAGTCGCTGAATTACAAGCCTTGCTCGGTCCTTATGATGGCAGAGCTTCAGTACGAGCCATTCCGGGCGAAAATACCAAGGTACCGATTTGGTTGCTTGGTTCGAGTCTTTATAGTGCCCAGCTCGCTGCAAAGCGTGGTCTACCATATGCGTTTGCGGGTCATTTTGCGCCACGATTCGTGCATGATGCTATCGCGCTTTATCGCCGCGATTTTCAACCATCAGAGGTATTAGATAAACCTTATGTAATGCTTGGTTTACCCGTAGTTGCAGCAGATACCGACGAGCAAGCGCAGTATTTAGCTACCACGTCAAAGCAACGTATCTTAGCGTTGATGCGAGGTCAGGCGTTATGGTTGAAACCCCCCGTTGACTCGATGGAGGGGCTGTGGAATGCCCAAGAGCAAATGCAAGTAGAGAGCTTTTTAGGCCTATCTGTGGTTGGAGGGCCCGCGACTGTCCATCATAAACTCAACATGATTAAACGTGAGTTAGCAGTCGATGAGTTTATTTTTACCAATGATTTATACGAGTTAAGCGATAGAAAACATGCGCTTGAGATCTTGGCGAGCTTAACATAGCTTTAGTAGGTCCTAAGCAAGCAGCTTAGGTTACACCACTGATTTTAAGAATGATTATAGATAGGCCACGGTAGTGGCCTTGTCAGTCTCTATACAAAAGTACAAAAATCGTACTTTACATAATCACACAAGGAAGGTGAACCGCAACAGATGCGCAATCTATACGTGTTCTGGTAGCTTGAGGACGATCTTGGTACTCTTGCTTCCCTCCTGCGATGTTTGGTGTTTGAGCAAGGTTAAGCTGAAGCGACTGAGATGAAAGCGATTTCAAACTTGACTTTTTTATTTTTAATTTCATTACTTATTCCTTAGTTATCAGTATGTTATTATAAATTCATTTACCCACTATATCCTATTGGGTCGAACCACATTTTCATGTTTTTGCAATGATGTCAAACTTTTGAGTTTTGTGTTTTTATGTAACTAAGTTGTTTGTCATTGTGTTGTAACTTTGTAAGCTGAACTACATTGATTCTTTAAGTTATGATTACCTAGTAGTCAATAGATAATGGTAAGGAAAAATGATGGATCAAGTTGTACGCGTCGGGGTTGGCGTGGTCGTAATGCACGACAATAAAATTTTACTTGGTGAACGCATCGGTGCTCATGGCGCACATACTTGGGCAACGCCGGGTGGTCATTTAGAGTATGGAGAGGACATTGAGGCATGCGCAATAAGAGAGGTGCATGAAGAAACGGGGCTAGATGTTGTTAACGTTGAAAAGCTGGGTTTTACTAATGATTATTTTGCCGATGAGCATAAACATTATGTCACTCTGTTTGTCATGGCAAGGTGCGATACTCATAATGCAGAAGTTAAAGAGCCAAATAAATGCAAACAATGGCAGTGGTTTTCGCTTGATGAATTGC
This sequence comes from Pseudoalteromonas sp. GCY, assembly GCF_016695175.1. NCBI lineage: Bacteria > Pseudomonadati > Pseudomonadota > Gammaproteobacteria > Alteromonadales > Pseudoalteromonadaceae > Pseudoalteromonas > Pseudoalteromonas sp. GCY. Next base: position 952,367 of record NZ_CP068022.1, on the reverse strand, counting down.
CACAGCCTCTGTTTTTGCCTTTGGTGAACTTTTTAGAAGAAAACAACACGCTTTATCAACGCTAAAATAGCAATTGGAGCACAGCATGGAAGAGATAGTCGTTAGATATATTCACTTTCTCGGTATTATATTTTTGGCATCGACGCTCGCGATTGAAAACGTGCTACTCTCCAAATCAATGAGTAGTCAGAGCATTAAGCGGTTAGCAGTAATAGATGGCTTGTATGGTGTCAGTGCGCTTGTAACCCTTGGCGCAGGATTAACGCTATGGTTTGCAGTTGGCAAGCCCAGTGAGTTCTACACTAAAAACCCGATTTTCCATGCCAAAGTGGGACTATTTTTGTTAGTTGCTTTGCTATCTATCATCCCGACTGTGTTTTTATTGAAGCACCGTAATACAACAGAAGCTAATTTGTCTGTGCCCCAGCGCATCATCGTCATTAAAAGGCTAGAAATGCTGTTACTTTTAGTTTTACCGCTACTTGCTGCACTTATGGCAAGAGGCTATGGGTTGCCCTCATCGTGAAACAAAATATTGTCAATATTGCGCTCGTCGTCAAAGACTACGATGAAGCCATCGACTTCTATGTCAATAAACTAGGTTTTGAATTAATAGAAGACACCTATCAACCCGAGCAAGATAAACGCTGGGTGGTGGTGGCACCGCCTAATTCTCATGGTACTGCGTTACTACTTGCCAGAGCTTCTACGCCAGAGCAGCAGAAGTTTATTGGTGATCAAGCTGGTGGGCGGGTATTTTTATTTTTAAATACCGATGATTTCTGGCGTGATTATGAGCGCATGAAGTCTATTGATATTCAGTTTATTCGCGAGCCACAAGAGCAAGATTATGGCACGGTTGCTGTATTTGAAGATCTCTATGGCAACCGTTGGGACTTATTGCAGCTAAACCCTCATCACCCCATGGCAAAGAGATGATCTCTAAGTTACCAAAATGGGTTGAGATTGGCGCTTTTATATTGGCGCTCGTCGCTGGGTTTGTGAATGCAATTGGCCTACTTAGCTTCGAGCACCAATCTGTTTCTCATTTATCTGGCACTGCGACTATGCTCGGAACCAGTTTTTTGGGTGGTAACCTTAAAGAAACCCTGCACTTATTTGGTGTGTTAATCGCGTTCTTGCTTGGCTCTGCACTTGCGGGGTTTTTGCTGCATGGCACCACGTTAAGGCTTGGCAAACATTACGATACCGCGTTGGTAATCGAAGCTATTTTGCTTACCGTGTCTCTAGTGTTACTGATGCAAGGCTCATTTTATGGTCACTTTTTTGCCTCCGCGGCTTGTGGACTGCAAAACGCATTAGCCACTACTTACAGTGGGGCTGTGGTGAGGACAACCCATGTAACAGGAATATTCACCGACTTAGGACTGATGATTGGGGCACTGTTTAGAGGCGAGCCACTGGATACCAGAAAAGCAAAACTGTTTGTGTTGATCATCTCAGGGTTTGTGGCAGGTGGCGTGTTGGGTGCTTTGCTATACAGCAAGTTTTATTTTCAGGCGCTGTGGTTGCCGATAACCATTTGTTTGCTGATCGCAGGTGTTTACCGTTTTGCGCTTAGGGATAAGGGATAGTATGCCGTTGTGTTGATGTATCTTGGTTTGGATTATTGACTACTTAATCGACATCGTATAAATTGGCGCGCGGTTTTAATTTGGATCTTTCCACGATGTTTTACATCCTATTTAAGAATTTTGTTCGAAGGCTTTGCTCCGCGCATTAACACGATGAAGTGTTGCTCGGAGCTTACTTTCTGAATCTTCATCAGAGGCATTGGCGACTACCTGAATAAAGGTGGACAGCGGCAGTGTATCTGATGATTGGAAAGACGAAGCCGGCGATGATACTTCATCGCCGGCTTTTTTGTGCCCGAAATTCAGTGGCACACATTTTCAAAATTTTTTGAAACGGGAGGTCGGTATCACAGCCGATCTCCCGTTTTTTATGGATGTAATTTAATGAATTTGCTTTTAAATGACCTGATGACGTCAGGTAGTGACTTGTACAAAGATAAGCTTAATTTTAGCTTTATTTCTTTTGCTTTGCTGAATACCTGCAAGGTAAACGTTTGCTGCGCAAAAAAGGGGTAATGAGATGTTATTGACTTTATCACTCGCCTTTATTGCGTTTTTAGTCGGCGCCGATGAGCTGATGCTTGGGCCTATTCTTGAGCCTATTGGACTCGAATTAGGTGTAAAACCTGAGCGAGTTACACTGTTTATTACCACTTACAGCGTCGCCCTTGCGATTGTGGCTCCGCTATTTGGGGCGCTCTCGGATAAAGTAGGGCGCCGCGCTATCATCTTGCCTGCAATCGTGGTTTTTGGTGGTGCCTCTATCGCGACAGGGCTTGTCACTTCATTTGAGTTGGGTTTGGTTGCTCGAGTGATCACAGGTATTGCCAGTGCTGGCATGCTACCGATTGCGTTTGCCATCGCGGCAAGCTCTGGTGGAGATGCGCTAAAGCGGATCGGTTGGGTGCAAGCTGGTTTAACTCTTGGCATGATCTCAAGCCCTGCGTTTGGCGCGTTTTTAACGCATTTAATGTCGTGGCGAGCCGCTTTTATTGCACTCGGGATCGCCACTTGGGTTGTTGCGTTATTACTGACTGTAAACCGCCGTGCGATCCCAAATGACAAAGCTGTAGAAGGCACCAAGATATCAGTCAAGCTATGGCAAATACCAGGTGTTGTTGGCGCGTTACTTACCATGTGTATTGGTTTAGGTGGTGGTATTGGCTTGTTCAATTTGATTGGTCAGCACTTAAGAGATACACAAGCACTGTCAGTGTGGTTTATTGGTGTACTGTATGCCTTATTAGGCTTAGTGAGTGTTGCTGGAAATCTGATGATGCCAAAACTCGCAACCCATTTTGAAAGTGGGCGGCAGGTAATGCGTGCGTCACTGGTGGTCTGCCTCATCGCCAGTAGCGGTCTTTATTGGTATCAAGGTATCTCTCTCATACCGTTATACTTTTTGATGACACTTTGGGCATTGGCTGGCGGCATTGGTGCTCCAGCATTACAGGCATATATTTCAGAGCTTTCGCCTGCACATCGTGGTGTACTTATCTCACTGGCCATGAGCATGATGCACATTGGTGTGGCGATTTGGTCTGCCGTCGCGGGTTTTGCTTACAGCCTTGGTGTGGCTGCGATGGCGCTGCTTGCTATTATTTTGTTTAGTCTTGCCATTTTGTGTTTGCGCCCCGTAAAAGGCGCATCAATTTAGGAGGTAACTAGCAACTTGCTTAATTTTAGCCTCAAAGTTGGGAGCTGAGTTAAGCGAGTTGGCTTTGCAGGCTGGTGTATGCCAGCACTGTTTAAGTGCGGGTTATTTTTCTGCCGCAAGTCCAAATGCCTTTGCAACACCAAGGGTTGGTAAAAACATATCTGAAAGTGTGATCTCTGCATCAATTCCATAGGTACTCATTAATTGAGCGTTACTGAGTACTTCCTCTGGGGAACCGGTGGCAACTAATTCGCCCTGTTGTAGCAGATATACCTTATCGGCAAAGCTTGCAGCGAGGGCTAAGTCATGTACCACTGCGACTACGCCCGCCCCCTGCTTAGCTATTTGCTGAGCTAGCTTCATGACTTGATACTGATGATATAAATCTAGGCTTGCGGTAGGCTCGTCAATCATAAGGTAGCAGGGTTTGTTCGCATGTAAAGTGGGTAGCAGCTGGCAAAGTACCCGCGCAAACTGAACCCTTTGCTTTTCTCCCCCTGATAGCTGAGTAAAGCAGCGCTTTGCTAAATGCTCGACTGATAAAGTTTGCATCGCTTGCTGTGAATATTCGCGAAGCGAGTCTGGTGTACACTCACGTTGATGTACATAATGCGACATATCCACTATCTCTTGCACGCTAAATGGGAACTCACAATCATATTGCTGCGTGAGTACGGCGCGGATATGAGAGAGTGCCAAGGCACTTAAGTCTTGCACCCGTTGTTGATGATAGATGACATCGCCCTGTGTTAGCGAGATATCGCCGCACAGCGCTTTGAGTAGGGTAGACTTGCCTGCACCGTTGGGGCCAAGAACAACGGCAAATTCCCCCAGGTTGATTGAAAAATCAATGTCTTTGAGCAGCAACTTTTGTCCCACTTGGACACTGGCGTTATTCGCTTCTAGCATGCTAAAGCTCCTTTATACGATACGTTTTCACCAGCATGATCAGGAAAAAAGGGCCACCTAAAGCGCTGGTGATAAGGCCTATCGGTAATTCTGATGGGAGAATGAGTGTGCGAGCGAGCAAGTCCGCTAGACACAGTAAAATTGCCCCACCCAACATCGAAGCAGGTAACAAATAGCGGTGATCTGGGCCGATTAATAAGCGCACTATGTGAGGAACAATAAAGCCAACGAAACCAATAATACCAGTTAGCGCAACCGCCGCACCGGTGCACAATGCGGTATAAGCAAACACTTTCTTTTTTAGGCGCACGACATCGACCCCGAGGTGTCTAGCTTGTTGCTCGCCAAGTAAATAGAGGTTGAGCGGTTGAGCTAAGCGGCTAAAACCAAAGCAGCATGCCAACATTAAACACAGCGATGGGATGATAGTTGTGAAACTATTGCCTGCAAGTGATCCCATGCTCCAAAAGGTTAGATCACGTAATTGTTGATCTGAGCTGATCAACGTCAGTATTCCGATGACCGCACCAACAATGGCGTTTACTGCAATACCCGCTAACAACAAACTGACAATCGTGAAGCGATTGCCTTGGCTGGATAAACGGTAGATTAAACTACACACACCAAGACAGCCCAGAAAAGCACCGATTGGAACGGCGTAAATTCCATAATAATCAGCAAATCCACTGAGTAACGTAGAGCCTAATACGATGGTACTAATTGCGCCAAGTGCGGCACCACTAGAGATCCCAATTAACCCTGGATCTGCCAGCGGGTTTCTAAAGATTGCTTGCATTGCGGCGCCGCATGCACCGAGTCCTGCACCCACCACAATTGCGAGCACTAATCTAGGTAATCTAATTTGCCAGATCACCGCATGTTCTAAGTTACTTGATTGACCAGCAAAGAGAATATCCATCAGACGACTGTAGCTAATGCTCACTCCGCCGCTGGTAAGGCCAATAAAGCTCACCACGATACAGCCGATAATCAGTCCCAACAACATCCATTTTCTGGCAACTTCTGCGGGAATTAAAGATTGCTCGAGTGCTAGCATTACAGAGACTCATTTTCTGATGCAGACTGTGCTGCTCTAAATCGATAACCGTTGGGCAGCGTGGCGTCTGGGTGGAGTAAGGTTGCGAGCTCAACTACGGCTTGTGGAGTACGTGGGCCCATACCAAGTAAATACGTCCCATCGATAAGTATAACTCGGTTGTTTTTGACGGCGTTTGAGAACTTAAAGTGGGGAACTTGGCTTAAATCCGTTGCTTTTTGCTCGCCATGGCGGCCCATACTAATGATCACATCTGGATTCATGGCGATGGCCGCTTCGGTTGCGAGCGGCTTCCAACCGTCAAAATGCTGTGCTGCAACATTAACGCCGCCAGCTGCGTTGATAACCTCATCTGCAGAATTTCCAGCACCCGCAACAATTGGTTGGCCACTACGCAGGCTCAAAACAAATAATACCTTAGGTTTGTTGTTCACTTGTTTTAGGACATGAGTTAAGGCCTTTCTGTCGGCTTGAATATATTCGACTAGCGCTTGGCCTTTTTCTTTAACTGCCAGTAACTCGGCGATTGTTGTTATTTTTTCTTCGACGCCAGCAAGATTATCGTTATCGCTGAAAATATAAGTGGGTAATCCGGTGTCTTGAAGCTGTGTTAATACCTTGTCTGGGCCTGTATCTGCTTCACCGAGTAATAAATCTGGGTTAAGGGAAAGGATCCCTTCAACGTTGATTTTTCTTACGTAACCGATTTGTGGTTTATGGCTCGCAGCAACCGGAAATACGCTAGTACTGTCCACGCCAACAATACGATTTTCCTCGCCAAGTGCATAAATAATTTCTGTGATAGAGCCTCCAGAAACCACAATGTTTTTGGCACCTTGATCCGCATAGGTAGGTTGTAGAAGAGAAGTGAGTAGTAGCAAACTAGAAGTTAGCAGTGTCGTAATTTGAGCTTTCATTACCAATCCAAACTTGTTAGTATTTATTGCGAATAGTAACAGTTATCATTTGTCTTTATCAATATGAAATTAATTATCTGCATCACTGTCTCCGCTTTGCTGCATGGCTTGTGGTGGTTATTTCCTGCAAGCTCTGCGCTGGTGTGGCACTCAGGCGTTGCTGCAAATGAAGTGAGTAAAGTCACCAAACCACTCATGATTTCGTTTGCGGCACAACCCTCCCAAGAGCCAGCTCCAAAAGTGGTAGCAGAGCAAGCGCCATCTGATTTTAATGGCACCACGCACTTACTTAAAAAACCACAAAAGCAAGAGCAGGAAGCCAAGCCTGTATCCAAACCCAAGCAACAGGCCAATGAACGGACGCAACCTAAAAAGCTTAATAAAGCCATAGTGACTGAGAATAAAAAAACTATCGAAGCAGCAGAGCCTACCTCAACACGAGAAAATACGTCGCAGCAAGAAGCGACACAAATGGCCTCAGCGAGGCATCTCAGTGAAGCAAATAGTACCGATGACTCTTTTGTTAAATTAGATGCTTTACCTTTATTCAAAGCACCAAGACCTGCGCTTAGCTACCCACTACGTGCCAAGCGAAGAGGGCTTGAAGGCGTGACTATTTTTGAAATTGAGCTGGATCAAAAAGGTGAAATCGTGAACTTAACTTTGGTTAAAAGTAGCGGTCATCAATCTTTGGACATGGCTGCTCGCAAGAACGTTGAGCAATGGCAGTTTCATCCCGTTTTTCGTGACGGTAATGCTGTAAAAGCCTTGTTTACCGTACCCATTAAATTTTCCCTTTCTTAGAGAGTATTACTACGATGCAGTCTTGGTTTTCCCAACTCGGCCCTATGCAATGGCCATTTTTATGTATGTCGATTACTGCGCTTGCGGTGATCATAGAGCGTCTTTGGGTGCTTAGCCACGCTTGGTTTACCGTTCTTGAAATCAAGCGTAAACCCCACTTTTTTCATAGCAAAGCAGTCGGCGCTTTACGGTTACAAGGGTATGTTTTTGAGTGGCGTAAGCGGTTAGTGATCTTAAGTATTATCGGCACGTTAAGCCCTTTAATGGGACTCTTTGGCACAGTCTGGGGGCTGGTATTGATGTTTAAAACCATCGCCGAAACTCAGCAAACTGTGACACCCGCGTTATTAGCGGATGGATTATGGGAAGCCATGTATTCAACCATGGCGGGACTGGCGATAGCCATGCCATGTTTACTTATTTATGGCGTTTTGCAAGCGATGGTTGAGCGTTTTCAAAGCGAGCTTGTGCTTTATATGAATACCCAATTTACCTTAGTGGAGGCGGATAATGCTTGAGCTGCCTACACCTAAACCTCATCACCTAGGCGCTGATTTAACCGCGTTACTCGATGTACTTTTTATCGTCCTTGTATTTTTGCTGCTCAGTGTGGCCGTAAAACTCAACGTCTTGGAGGTGAGCTTACCAACAGCAGGAAAAAATGGCGAGGTTGTGCTGGAAAAAGCACCGAAGGTTGTGAGTGTCATGTTCAATCATGGCCAAATTGGCTATGCCTTGGACGAGCAGCCGTTTAGCGCGGAAAACACGCTGATACAAGCGCTTGGTCATTTAGACAAGTCAGACGTGATTTATATCGCCGTAGATAAACAAGTCCCCAGCGAAGCACTGGTATCACTTTTTGCACAGCTTAGTACACTCAATATTCAGGTAGCGAATCTAATAGTTAAAAGCGAATAAAAATAATTACTATTTAGATTGGTGTGTGTTATATTGCGCCGCGACAATCGCATTTCATCTTGGAGAGCCTGTTTAAATAATACAGGACTAAGGAAGAACAGGGGCAAAGTTGAAGTGCGTGTAAAAAATAACGACACTCGGAGTATTCTTATGCGTTTATCTAAATTAACCCTTTTTATCGCGCTTGCCACTTCTGCCACCTGGGTACAAGCCGCCTCTTCTTCCAATAACGAGGTATCTCAGTCGACGGTTGTAAAAACCGACCTAGATGCAGTGACCGTGACGGCAACGCGTACCGCAAAAACCGCATTGCAATCATCACAAGCGGTGAATGTCATTTCGTCGGAGCAAATTGAGCGCAAATTAGATAGCAGTGTATTTGAGGCCTTAGATACCATTCCTAATGTTTCCGCCAATGGTGGACCAAGATCGACAGGACATAAGTTCAATATTCGTGGCTTTAGTGACGCGGAAGACGTGATGGTGACGATTGATGGCATGCTGCAAACCTTTGAAAAATATCGCATGGGTAGCCTGTTCACTGATCCGGAATTATATCGCTCAATAAGCATTAAACGAGGCACCAGTACCGTGCTTCATGGCGGTGGTGCGCTCGGTGGTGTTGTTCAGTTTGAGCTAAAAGACGCCGCTGATTTTTTACAGGATGGTGAAGTCGCTGGTGCTAAAATTAAACTTGGTTATGACAGCAACAACGCTCAAAAAAATGCGTCAGTGATCGCTTTTGCAAGGCCGAATGATTCGCTCGACTTGCTTGCAGGTGTGGTAAAGCGCGACAGCGATGATTGGGAGCTGTCTAACGATGAAACCTTGGATAACTCGGCAATCGAAAACAGCTCTATTCTGTTAAAAGGGGAATATTTCTTAAGTGATGATGCTATTGTGGGGGCAAGCTACACCGAGACCACAGATAATCAGCGAACCGAGTTTAATACAACAGATCCGGGCGCATGGGGGACGGTGTACCGTGAGGTAGAGCAGTCAGTTGCTAATCTGAGTTATGAACTCAACCCTGCGAATAATCCCTACCTGAACCTAAGCGCTAAGGCCGGTTATACCAGCAGTCAAGTCACTGAATCCGATGGTGTCGGTATGCTTGAGGACTACATCGGTATTGAATCAAACTATGAGTACAACATTACGACACTGGATGTAATGAATACCAGCGTATTGGACTCACATACTTTGACCTACGGTGTGCAATATACCGACAAAGAGCGTATTGGTGAAAAGACCGCATTACCGTGCATAAAACTCAACTACGAGACCTATGCCTGCGAGCAATACGGCTCGACTCCAACCACCGCTGAGATGACATCCCAGCCGGGTGGTACACAAAAGCGCTCCGGTGTGTATATCCAAGATGAATTTACTTGGCAGCAACTTACTGTGATCGCAGGGCTTCGCTATGAACGCTATAGCACCTCACCAACGGCTAAATTCCAACAGACGTTTGCAGCATTAGATAGTAAAGTGACACACAGTGATTGGGCGGGTGCCTTGAGCGTAAACTATCAACTAACGCAACAGTGGGCGGTGTTTGCAAACCGCCAAGAAGGTTTCCGTGCACCACTCATTGACGAGTTATACGATCAATACGGTGGCAGACAACCGGGATTAGCGTTAGACGTAGAATATAGCAACAACACCGAAGTTGGCGTGACCTATCAGGCAAATAACATACTCACCGACAATGACACATTAACTGCGCGTTTTATCTATTTTGATATCTCGGTAGACGATGAAATCACGTCGGTCACCAGTAATTTGACCAACCCCGTACCTGCGCCGCGTTATGCTAATCGTGCTAGCAATGATAGAGAAGGCATTGAGCTGGAAGTAAACTTTGCAACACCACGCTTTTACAGCAACTTTTCTTACAGTGACATAGACGGCAAAGATCAAGACAACAAGCCTTTATGGTATTTGCCTGCAGACAAAATGGCTTTGGATTTAGGTGCCTCGTTATTTGATAAAGCCGTTCAAGTTGGTGCGCAAATAGTCAGGCGTGGCGATCGTGATGTGCAGGTGATGAACCGCGCAACAAGACAATACTCAACGCAAACACAAAAAAGCTACACTCTGACCGATTTATACGCGAGTTGGGATATTAATGCTGCGTTTAATCTAAGAGTTGCTGTCGATAATGTCTTTAACAAAGAATACAAACTGATGGCTGGTACTGGTGGTGGAATAGGCGATTACGGTTTTGGCCGCAACATTAAAACCCAGATCAGCTGGCGTTTTTAAGGAGAGACTATGAAGCAATTAATTCAAGACTATAAAACCTTGTTAGCAGGCGAGCCAAGACTGCGGCCCGTTGACGCTGCGATGCAACTAGGCGTGAGTGAAGCCGAATTATTGAATGCCCAACTTGAAGAAGCGGTGACTGCCACAGTAACGCGCTTAGACGAAACGCAACTTGCCGATATCCTTAAGAGCCTGAAAAAACTGGGTAAAGTGATGGCGCTGACGCGTAACGGCAGCGTGGTAAATGAAATTAAAGGGTTATACGAAAAGCTCTATGTTTCAGACAATAATGGCAAACTAAGTGGTATTGCAATCAATCCCGGCGGTATCGACCTACGGCTATTTTTGTATCGTTGGCAAAGCGTATTTTTAGTTGAAACCGAAAGTCACACGAGCTTTCAATTTTTTGATGAAAACGGCCGTGCGGTACATAAGGTTTATACCACGGCTGAGTCGGACTTTAACGAATTGGTGAATATAAAAGCGCGCTACCAACTAACATCACAGCGCCCATTTAGCGTGAAGCCATTTGAACTTGTGGAGCCTACAATTACTCAGCCGAGCGCTGAGCAACTAGATAGCTTTAGGAGTCAGTGGAGTGAGCTTGAGGATGTGCATCATTTTCCAAAGCTTTTAGAGACATATAACCTTGAACGCTTGCAGGCTCTTGAACTCGTCGGCTCACCATGGAGCTTCGAGCTACAGAGCCTTGACCTTGCAGATATTTTTCAACAAGCAAAAACGTTTAAGCAAGAGATTATGGTATTCGTTGGCAACCCAGGTGCGGTACAGATCTTCTCTGGGAAGGTTGAAAACCTCAAGCAAGTTGGCCCTTGGTTTAACGTCTTAGATCCTGAGTTTAACCTGCATATAAAAGTTGACGATTTGACCCGCGCGTTCGTGGTCAGAAAACCTACGGATAACGGCAATACAGTGGTCACCTCTATTGAGTTTTTTGATGCCAATCGCGAAACGGTATTAACGCTATTTGGCCGCAGAATTGAAGGCAAAAAGCAAACCAGCGAATGGCAAGCCCTCTGTGAGCGATTGATCCACAGAGGAATGGTTGCGGCGTGATATCTAAGCTGTAGAAAAGGGCTCTATAAAAGAGCCCTTTGAATTTCTAGTGCCAAATAGGCGTGACTTCTGAGACTAAGATTATTCGTTTAGAGACGGTATTTTGTTGCGCATTCTCCATTCTTGTCGCCATTGCACTATGGCAAAGTGGGCGGGAAGTACCACGTTGACACTCGTCCATAATCACTCCTGACCCCACAGGTAATTCAGTAAAGAGCCGAAGATCTTGGGTACTAACATTATCTATAGGGGTGTTTACCGCGACACCGTCAGCTATCACAAACTCCCCGCCTGATACATTCTCTCTGGCCAGCGTAAGGATTGAGGTAATTGTTTGATGACTTAACCCGTCGAAATGAAGCGTATTTGGGGTTACCAAGCAATTCGCGTAAGGTGTCGGATAATAGCCAATAAACTGATGCTCAACATGGTACGACGGTGCCGAAATTGAATGTTGGATCAAAAATTCAGTCAGCGCTGTGATCACTGGGTGGTTGCAAATCAATGTACCGTCAGTGCAATGTGTTATTGCTTTGAACCACCTTTGTTTACCCCCTGCGTCCGGGTTTAGTTGTTGAGATAAGCCATAAACATAATATTGACCTCCTTGTCTATCCTCAGGAGTGATAAGGTATGTGTTAGCGTCCTTGACGGTATAACGCACGATACCTCTTGCATTTTGGCCGGATGGAATATAAGTGTCTAAGCCTAATTCAGGCTCCACCTGTTTCAGTAACAACTCAATATCTTGTAGTGAACCAACGTTGAAATTTGGCAAAGAATATTGGCAGAAACCATTTCTTAACAATGTAGTTTTAGTCATTTTTGATTCTCCTATTTGTCTTTCTTGATTTGTTTTCATAAAAATTTCAATAAGCTTTTTCATATTCACCTCATCTGGTTTGTTTTGGTGTTTATAGATTTGCATTTAATTTATTGATTTTGAAGGAAATGAAAGGAATCTAAACGGAATGAAAACTGAATTTATGGTGAGTTTTAATGTGAAAGGTCTGTTTGAACGAATGGTTGTGTAACTCCCCCAAAAAATGAAACAGTTTATAAGTAGAATTTTCCATTAACTAAAATAGGAAAATTTACGATGAGAAAAAGCAAGTTCACCGAAACCCAAATTGTCAGCATGATCAAAGAAGCTGAGGCGGGTATTCCTGTTCCAGAAATCTGCCGCAAACATGGTATCGGCCAAAGTACGTTTTATAAATGGCGCTCAAAATATGGCGGGATGGAAGCTTCAGACGTTAAGCGACTTAAAGAGCTTGAAGAAGAAAACCGTAAGCTAAAAGATATGTTTGCAACGCTTAGCCTAAAGCACTCGATGCTTGAGGATATCATCGCAAAAAAGCTGTAAAAACAAGTAGGCGCAGAGCTTGGGTAGAGCATTTAAGAGCTCAATTTAACGTCAGCGTCGCATTTGCTTGTGAAGTGGCAGGGCTAAGCCGCTCAGTTTTTTATTACAAACATAAACGGCCGTCAGATGATGAAGTTATCGACGCATTACTTGCGCTGGTAGAGCGCCATCCTAGGTGGGGGCTGCCTAAGCTATTCAAAAGGCTTCGCAATAAAGGTAAGCCGTGGAATAAAAAGCGTGTTGAACGCGTTTACAACATGCTAAAACTAAACTTGAGACGTAAGGGGAAGCGCCGTGTTCCAACAAGAACACCTGAACCATTAAGTGCACCGACACAATATAATGAATCGTGGTCAATGGACTTTATGAGTGACGCATTAAGCTATGGACATCGTTTTAGAACACTGAATGTGCTGGATGATTTCAACCGACAAGCACTGGCGATTGAGGTCGATACAAGCTTAACTTCTGAACGAGTTATTAGAACGCTACAACAAATTATTGCTTGGCGAGGAAAACCAAAGCAGATTAGAGTGGATAATGGTCCAGAATTTACTTCAACGGCACTCGAAGATTGGGCAATGAAAAATGACATCAAGTTGGAATTTATAGAGCCAGGCAGTCCTTACCAAAATGGTTTTGTGGAAAGGTTTAATCGGAGTTACCGTGAAGAAGTGCTAGATTTATACTTGTTTGAGTCACTGCAAGAAGTACGTGAAATCACTGATGAGTGGTTAGATATTTATAATTATGAGCGACCTCATGATTCACTAGGTGATATGACACCGGTTGGTTACCTTGAGGCTGCATAAAATTCTACGAAATAGCTGTACTAAATTGGGTGGAGTTACAGTTGCTGTACCGTATGCTTCATTCAGTTTTAGCTTAGTGGAGATTAATTGAGCTGGGTAACTCGAATTAATATCAATCCATGCTTTCTCTATGGTTTAAAGGGCTGTGAGCAGTACAAATGGAAAGCCTTTTGGGCTAGCACATCGAGGATGCATATTTTCTCTTGCGCTTTGGGGAAGGCTGTGAGTAAAAGTAAGCAGGAACAAGTAGTCATCGGTAGAATCTGAATAAATCCACGAAAACTACTTGAGTAGTGAGCGATTTTTTCTATTTACAGTAGCAATTGAGTGGTTACTTTGTTAATCCTCAAAAAATGCAAGTATATTAGGAATTGTACGGCCATAATCTATTTTTTTACTATTCGAATCATTTAGATACAACTTTAAAGAACCTCCACTGTCTAGAGTCATCACGTTAGACATATTGAGTCCATACATCTCTAGCACATCCTTCGCGTATCCATAATTTTGACACTGGCTTACCAGAATGACTAGCTTTTCATGCTTGTTTCTTGGGTTGTTATCAGCATCAACTGTGCCGACAAATCCTCTTGGATAACCACCTCCAAAGCTGCAGTTGTATCCTTTTATGGAACTTAAATGATTAGTAGTAAAGGCATATGCGTAAGATACTAAATTACTGCGCCGATATGTTGCATTATCAAAGTCAGTTAATGCTGCAAAATAATCTCTTGAATCATTGGGTTGGAAGGAAGTGACATCATCAAATTCATCAACACGCCCTACAAATGCTTTACCGCCACCGATTTCAAGCTTAGCTAAATTATCAAGAGCGTAGCCCCAAGTTTGGTCAATACTATCTTCGTAATACCCAGAATCTTCATGATAAAAGGAATGTTTTAATTCTCCTCCTTCCATCCAAATTGAATGCGAGCGGCTAGGAAATAATATCCCTCTCTTTTCACCTATGTTTGAACTAACAGGGCCAAAGTAACTTAAGTTAGTGAAACCGACATATGATTGAGCCAGATCAGTGTCTAACGCTTTTAAAGCATTATGAAATCCGTATCCGCTGGCTGCTTTGAAGTAATAATATGGGGTACTATCTTGGTTTGAATTTCCTCCCATCATCCAGGAGTTGGTCACAGAATGTTTTTCAGAGCTAATTATTAGTGGGTGTCCGCCTCTATCTAAGTTAACAATTATCACGTAATCGTCGGCCCCGCCGCTATAACTGATTTTATACACATCAACACCTGACCCAATAATGCCATCAGTATTACTAAAGGTTTGATAATTGACGGCATTAACAGGGGCGCTAGTCATAGCGTCATGAGTAGGTAGTGTGAAGTTAGCTTCTGATTTGAGTGAGTAACTAGATAAAGCGATAACACTCAGTATTGGTAGAAATTTCATATTTAACTCCTTTTGTTAATTTTTCTTAACTTTATTGTCTTTTAAAAACTCCGTTAAGGGTGGTTATTTCTACCTTGACGCACCTGTTTGAACTAGTAAACAGTGCTAATTCTTGCTTGCTAGATGAGAGTGTTTGATGTTGCTTAACATGGTTTTAATTTCTATTGTAATGATTTTAAATGGTTTTTTATTTTGTTGAAAAAGGTTGCGTAAAATTCACAATGATGCAGGTAACCTAATGATGGTTACTTCATCATTTATATTTAAGTAACAAAGTGAAATTATATTTGAAAATTGTTCCCTAATTGTATAGAAATGTAATCTAAATGTGGTTTTTAGACCCGTAAGTGAGATTTTTTGGTATGCCTAAGGGTAAGGAGCGCGAAATGGAACAAGTTTATAACTTTGCGGATGAGGTGCAATTAGAGTCTTTAAGGCAGCTGATTGTTGAGAAGATTAATCAGAAAGGACTGTCCGAACAGCAAGTTACAGACAGTGCTTACATGAGTGATAGAAGTCTTCGAAATTATAAGACGGAAGGCTACTTAGCCAGTTTAGCGCCACTCTCGTCATCGACGGTAAGTAAGCTAAAGAATCTATTGACTGCGCTTAATATTGAGCCTGAAGAAGCGCTGGAATACCACCAAAAGCGAATAGAAAATCAACAAAACAACCACCACTCAGACCCTACAAATCAAAATGGCCAGCAAAGCAATACTCAGTTTCAAGGGTGCACCTTTAACGGCGGGGAGAATGGCCCAAATGTTATCACTGGTAATAGGGACATTACGCTTAACTTTGGTGCTAAAGACTAAAGGTAACCTTAAATTCCGTAAGGGGTGGTTTGACCCTGTAAATCTAAGCTAGTTAAGAAGCTTGTATCTCTATAGCGAAGTGCTCGCTATTTGAAGCTCTTAAGGCCTAATTGCTCCCATTTTTAAAAAATTAAAAGTGATTTTATATGAGTGCTGATCCAAAGGAAGCAGAAGCTGGTTCAAGCATTGACATCGAAACCAATGCATATGAGAATGATATTCCTCAGCAACTGAGCCAATTTGACAGTAGTACGTTTGAAGAAGCTGTGATCCAAGGGAACAGAGATGTTCAGGTCAATAACTATTTTTCAAACGCTGATAAGAAACCACTGAAGTATGAAGCACTTCAGTTAAGAACGTTTCCAAAAATTGCGAGTAATGAGGTCATTTTAGATGACATCAAGTTAGCCGAACTTAACAACTTCCTCGTTTGTCACAACTGGCTGATTATTGAAAAAAATAACGAGAATGCCTTTTATCTCTCAGAGGCTATCGCTGCTGCTTTACAGCACACCGACATATCATCTTACTACATACGTCACAATTCATGTCGAATGACTGAGTATTTAGAAGCAAGATTTCCTTACGTAGAAAGTCAACACGCTTATGTTATTAGGCAACCAATAGAAGACCTAGAAAGTTTCGAGCGCTTTATCGAAACCCGTGAAAATCTAAATGCACTGACGTCTAAACTAAAAGCACGTAAGGCAACGCTGCTTATGGTATTGGATAGTAAAGGCGATAGTGACTGTCCTAGAAGGATCCAGGAATACCTGCGTTTCAACTCTGTAAGTTCTATGCTTGGTTATTGGCAGCCTGCAGTTCACTTTACACATGACCCATTACCTGTGGCAGCACTAGATAACGACGACTGGTTGGACTGTTTAGTTATTACACTAACTTGTTGGTTTAACAATATGCCACTGGTGTTGTTTCAAAATGCAATTGCTAAGGCATTTGACCATAAATTAAAACAAGCTAAAGAAATAGGAGAAGGAGTCGAAGCGTTAACTCATGCTTATGCTCGTTGGCAGCAAGATCCTGATGCGTTTTTAAAATTAGCTGGGCTTGAGCTCACATCACCGTCGGGCTTAGGTATTTGTTGTATCAGGCTAAGTTCGATTAAGCAGGCAAGCGTATATCGAGAAAAGTTGCTTACAAACAATCCATTCCAACTAGCTGTACTCTCGCCAATTATTGAGGAAGTCATTTTTGATCAGGATATAACAAATAAACTCATTGACATAGATGCACTTTTTTCAGACCTCGCCTACTTCTACTTAAAGCTTTCTGAAGTCGGGGTAATTACTATTGACAGTGACTACCTATTAAAATTATTTGAACGTTATCGTCAGTGTCCAAATTCAAAAATAATTCATTTTATCTCATTTGTTAGGGCGCTCTCTTATCAAGATAGATTCAAAATAGCCATCGATGAATTTATTTATCAACTACTAGGGCAAGTGGAAAAGAAAGAGAAAGATTTAATATCTATTTCAGACTTAGAAATTCATATTGACAACTGGGTGCCAGTATTTAAATCAACCTATGAAAATAAGCTTAAAGAGATGGTGTGTGATTTCAAAAATCACCTCTATTTTTTGTTTAATACTCTAGCCTATTCAATTGAATTTGAAAGTGAGTCTGAAGTTTTGTCATTAGAGTATATATTTTCTAAAAGCTATGAGCTTGGGTTGGATAAGAGTAAGAAATGTCCTAGCTTTGCGCTGCTTCGCTACTATTTTTCAGGGTATTTATATAGCGACTCCTTTCACTTATTAAAAATACTAAAAAGTATACCTTCCGATAGTGAGAAGTGTGTTTTAACTTTAATGATTGTGAGACTTTTTGTTTTTAGTCTTATGCATCGTGTGTTAGAGGGAAATAACCAAGTTGATGATAAGGCTACCTCCTACTTGATTACGTTAATGTTTGAAGAGGGGGCGGAAGAGTTAATTTACCAATTGCTCGCGATGCCAAGTTTGAGCGAAAGTCTAAAGAAGAGAAACATCACAGCATTTTTAACCACATCAATTTATATAAAGCAAACGCTGCTCCAAGCGCAATATATCACCGATGAAAGCGAATATGAGCATTACGACATGATGCTTACGGAGTTAAATGAAAAATTCAAACGATTGAATCAATTGTTTGCCATTGCTTGCACCAGAAAACAGTACGAGCAAATTAAAGCAGATTTAAGAATTCAGCGAGATAAGGCGGTAGAGCAGTACAGAAATTGTAGATCAGATAAAGAGTTGAGGATGCTACTAAAGCTAAAAAAAGGCGTGTTAAGCGAAGCTATTAAACAATTTAAAAAACCTAGAAGAGAATCCTACCATGCATGAAAGCATCTCTAATTTGAGCAACTTAATCAGAAAAGTCGATACTAACTTTCACAATCCGAGAGTTCATGGAGAAGGATTTGTTGTCACTTGGAATAAGAAAACCAACCAAATCGTAACCAAGCAAGGTTTGCTATCTGATTTATTTAATAAGAAACATTATGAATATTTCTTTGTTAAATCTCATACAAAACCAATCGTCATTAGCAAAATTCCATTTGAATGGCATGAAGGTGCAAGTGAGATTGCACTAGAGTTTTACGCTACCTTTCAGCTTAAAATTACAGATCAAACTGAAGCACATAAGTTAGTCGAAATCTTGAGTATGTCGGGCACGCCGGAAAAAGGATTATTTAATTTAATAGATAAGCACCTGCATCACTGCATGTCGAAAATGTATAAGAAATGCTTGGACTCACAAAATAGCAACTTATTGGATGAGTTTTATCAGCAAGAGCTACAGCGTGGAGAAAGCAGTGAATTAAACACTTCGGTGTGCGAGCAAATGCAGCAAGAATTAAAAGGAATGGATTTTAATATTGGCTTTACGTTGCGTAATGCACCAGAGCGATATGCCGAATTTAAATATAGTACCAAGATAAAAGAAACGGGCTTAGAAGTAACGTCCGAATGTCAAATGACATTGAATAACTATCAAGCCTATCGCAAGTCTGAAATTAGCGATATCGAGGGGGTGGTAGCACACATGAAGGCGGGTATTGAGAGAGCAATCCGTCAGCATATTTTGGGCAAATCTGAAATGGATCTGCTGAGCAACTTCAAAACGGCAACGAGTCAAGACGTCTCTATCTCCGATCAGGTTAAAAATAGTGTTAAGCAACAAGCTACTGCGATTGGTTATGAACTTAATTCATTTCATACATTACCAAACATTGCTCCGCTGAGGTTATTAAATGGGTTGATGCTCACGTTTGATAAAGAAGATGGCGCATTTAAAACGGGGATGTTTGGTAGCCGTGTACGGTTAAATATTCGCATGGAAGTTAAGGCGAAAGAAGGAGAGTTTGAGAAATACCGTCACTTATTTGCAAGTAGTGAAAACGACAATCAGATTGATTTGTTAGCAATAACGCAAGCGCAAATTCTCGACAGAATAAAAGTATTAGTACACGACATTTGCAAAGAAGTGATGTTGAATGACAAGTTTAATCATTACAAAGCATTAAGTCAGTTTGAAGAATTAATCCGGCCTCAACTTGAAGATGAAATTGGCAAACTATTAAGTGAACAACATGGCTTGGTGGTAAGTATTAAGTCACTTATGGCAGTTGAATCTGAAGATGCCATGAGGCTTGAAGAGCTAAGAGGTAAAAAAATACCAATCCAATTTAAGCATTTTTTTGGTGGACAAGACGGGATTGGTGCCGAGTATTCATTCAGTGGTGCATTTGAAGTGCTCGGTCTAGTCGTCAGTGACGCCGGTGGTGAACATAGTTGGGAAACGTTTGAAAAATGGGATTTTGGTTACCGAATTGATTCTCCTGAGCGTCATACCAACACCGCCCTTAAAGGGAATGACGATAGAGTCTGTAAAAAATTGGCGATTGAGAATGAACTAGAAGATATAAAACAGGAAGTTATTAGGCTTTTCAAGGCATCAACATTACTTATCCCTTCCATTACGCTTTGGGTGAATAAACGCGAGTATAACGCAAAGTTACAAGATGAATTGCTCTGTGAGGTATCGGCTCTGTTGAGGCGCAGCCGAGGAATGGATCTACTGATTGAAAGACTAGAAATTAAAGACGAAAGCCTGATCCAAGCGCAGCTTGATAGTCGAGATCGTAAGCTCAAATCAATTGCCGATGTCGATAGTATGCGTTTAGAGCAGCGTTTAGTTGATTTAAAACAAAGCAAAGACGAAAAGCAAAAGCTTGCGGACGAAGTTACAGAAAGAAGATTGAGTTTCCTGCGCGACAGCGATGATTTTGAGGACTTACTAGACGAAAAAGAGCGTATCGAAAATGATTACCGTCATTTAAATACTAAAGAGTCGACCATAGAAGAGCTACTGCCAGCCCCTAACAGCCATGCCTCGAGCGATATCGAAGAATTAGCTGATGTACTTACTAAATCCAATAACCAGTGGGAAACGAACGATGAAAAGTAGAAAAAACCTTGTTGCTGCTTCAATCATGACAGCTTTGCTATCCGGGTGTGCAATGACTGACGACACTAAAACTCGAGCTGAGGGAGCATCGACAGGTGCACTCATTGGTGGTGCGCTTGGTTTGGTGTTAGGTGACAATAAGCAAGCCGCTATGATTGGTGCATTGATTGGTGCTGTTGCCGGTGATCTTTATGCCAAGAGTGTGGTTAAGAAGAAGCAGGATTACGCTAATACTGAGTTATATATGCAAGATGTGATTAAAGGGGCACAAGAGAAACTTATCGCAGCAAAAAATGAAAGAGAAAAAATTCATTTGGAAATAGAAGGTTATACCGCGCAGTTAGAAAGCATTGAGGCAGAGTCTCAAAAACGCAGTGCTGAGTATAGTAGCTTAGAAACGCAAAAAGATAGTCTGTCTAAAGCGGTTTCCAAGTCAGCTAAGTTAGTCGAGATATTGACTGAAGAAATTCAGTACCAAAAGGACGTGCTGGCACAAGAAAGAGAAACCGTTTCTGTGCAATTAGCCTCACATAGTGAAACGGTTATTCAACAACTTCTTGCTGAAAAGAACGAGCTAGAAGTCATGCAAGCCCAGCTAGCTTCATTAGATAGACGGAAATTATATTAATGCTGAAGCGGGTTATATATTGCTTGTTTTTGTCTTTGCTATCAGGTTGTAAGACGACAGGTGATCCGACAACTGGTGGGTTGTATGGATGGAGCGAAGAAAAAGCAAAGCAACGACAGGCACAGCTAAACCGAAGAGTAGTGGATATCGAAGCTCAAATGAATGCGATTGAGGAAGAAAATCAAGAGCTTGAAAGTGACAAGGTACAACTAACACAGTTGATAGTAATACAAAGTGAGAAGTTAAACGCTTTAATTGCAAGCCATGATGCGTTGCTGGATAAGATAGAAACATACAAAGGTCTTGAGCATATTAATCAGACAAAAATTAGCCAGCTGAAAACACGTTACCCATGGCTCGGCCTGAGTCGAGAGGAGGTATTGAGACAATTTCAGGAAGCGGCAAGCGAATCACGACAACAGCAAATGCTAAACCAGCTAGAGAGTGAGCTTGAATCACTAGCACAAGAAATAGATATGATACTTTGAGTAATGTAGATGTCGATTAAACCAATAAAAGCACAATATTATTGCAACAATATAGAACACTGCAGCAATGCTCGGGCGCATAAGTTATTTACTAAATCATATGCCAACAAGTGTAGTGTTTGTGCTCAGCCATTACTGTTTGCGCGTTGGCATTTTTCGTTTGTCACTTCCTTTAGTTGGGTACTTTGTTTATCAACATTGGCAGCGCTATCTTATCCATATTTTTTTCCTAAAGAATATGAAAATATTACTTTTTCTGGTGTGAAGACTGAAGTTCAAGAGTCTAATGCCGTTGTGGAAGTTACTCTTCATCGAACAACAGGCATTGATTTAGTACAACAGATAGAGTTGATAACAGAAGATGGTACTGCAAAAGCAGCTGAGGACTATCGAGCCCTTGATATTGCTTTACAGTTCCAGCCTGGTGAAGTGCAAAAATCAATAAATATTCCTATTATTCCTGACTCCGATGTCTATGAAAACAATGAAATGTTTTACATTAAGCTGAAAAATGTGAAAGGGCAGCCGTCACATATCGTGATGATTGTCGAAGCTGGAGTAAACAAAGACTTAGTGGAAAAAAGCAGCCTTTTGGTAAGTAACCTTTCAGCTCTTGCAGCGGACCTTTCGAATGATTTGAAACAGCTTGAGATCCTTGGTAACTATCTGTCAACCAAAGAAAATCCAAAGGCGAACTTGGTCAAGAATTACCGTAATACTCAAGATAATATTCAAAGAGCGAGAGAAAAATACATTGTTCTTTTTAATGACGCTTTAGATTTGGACCCTAATGTTTTGAGAAATGCATTGGATTCCCACCTTGAAGCGCTGAAAAAACAACAGTTTCATACTCAATATGAAGCAACAACTGTGATGAAAGCTCAGTTACTTGACTACTTGAGTTCCAGAGTTTCTAACTCGCCTAAGTGGCTCGAGGAGTTAGGTGAGGTAGTAAAGCTTGAAGTGAAAGCAAATAACAATGGTAGTGTTATCTAATCTGAGTTGCTTATTTATTGGGCTAACTTTCAACTAAGCCAATGGGCAGCGCACTCAGCGCTGCTGCATACTCCCCATCAACAGAAGTGAAAATCGAGAGAACTTTTGTTCATTATTCGATGAGTTAGCAATAGCTCATTGAAGCACCCTCAAATACTGCGAGTCTTTGGTTTACGGTGTTTAAGTTCAACCATTACATCGAACTACAATATTTACCTGTAAAACTTTCAAACAAAACGATTGCTGACTAAAGAGCTGGCAGAGGGTTGTCTGTAACTGACGTTTGTAAAAATACAGAGCTAATTTGAGATCCTTTTATATCAAGTGCTACAAGTAGCATCTTTCTTTACTTCCAATCTATTTCCTATTTCTTTCCTAATCCATTAACTAATTGATATTAAATAGCTTATTGGTTTGTGAATTTTCCAAATATCGGCCTCTGGCATCTGCCATTATCGCCTTAACCTTATGTCTATCGGGCAAACAAGCAAACGCCTGATGTAAGGTGAACTCTGGCTGCAGACAGATTTTACCTCTCCTTTAAAAACAGAATGAGAGGAATTTACTATGTCTTTTAAAATAGAAGCGTGTAATTTAAATAATATTGATGTCGCAGTTAAAACGTTGAAAGAAAACTATGTGGAAAACTTTCCAGCTATCAGAGTTACTAAAGATAAAATCTTAGGTAAAGGTATTTCTCTATACCTACTTAGTGATATAAGCCAAGTTCCACATAATCCAATAGCTACTTTTGGACTGAGCAGTGCGTATGAAGATGAAGATGTTTGGAAAGAAGTAAGGGCATCATTAAGCGATGACTTTGACCCTAAAAAGGATGCAGTTGTAGGCCAGCTTAGTATATCGAGTAAAGATGTCGCAATTACCAGAGTCGTTTATGGCCTGTTATTAGATAAAGCACAACAGATGGGTTATGAGCGGTTGTTTTTTATCCTGAGAGGGAATGTTGATTTTTATAAAAAGTTATTTAACGCTATACTGATTAAAAGTGATTGCAACTATGATATTGGGGTTGATAGAAAAATATCTGCTCTAGTTGTTGAAACGAAAGAAATAAAGCAAAGGGGCCTTCGCTTCCTAAATCGAAACTTATCATCTTGCTTTAATAAGAGTGATAGTATAATTAAAAGGGAAATTATGAATAAATCTCATTGGGATGAATATAGTAGTGCATTTGACTCTATTATTACTCCACCACAGGTTGAACTTTATAATACAATTGCTCCGCTGTTGTCAGGAGTTGTACTGGATGCTGGATGTGGAAATGGAAACTTAGCCGCTTTTGTTAATGGTGAGGTTTCTACTTATCACGGCGTCGATACATCTCTTGATATGGTGCAAAAAGCCAACGCCAATCTGCAGAGACTTAAAGAACCACAGCGGTTTCAAGCATTTCATGTGCAACTCGAAGAATTTGTAAATACACATCAATACGACGTGATTACATTAATAAACAGTGTTTATGCGATGGATAATCCTTCTTTAGTTTTTAAACACTGCTATAACTTACTTGCTCCGGGTGGCCTGTTAATTATCGCAAACCCCAATGAAAACATGACAAAATCTCACATGGAAATGATGATTGAGCTGTATGAATCGCAATTTAGTGGCAATCCTGCTGTTGCAGACTTTAAGAGATTGAATTTACAATTTGTCACACAATACCAACATTCGTTTTATACTTTAGATAAAATTGAAGGTTGGCTAGAACAAGCTGGACTGTCTGTAACAAACCGAGACTGCACTCACTTTCATGGTGCAATGAATTTAATCGTAGCTAAAAAGTAGGAAAATAAAAATGCGCTATCAAGATCTAGTCGATTTGTTGAATGCTTCGAATCAAGCAGAATACACTGCAAGTTTTTATCGTGCCATATCACATATCGGATTTGATAGCGCAATTTATGGTTTTTTGCCAAGCCATGAATTTGTTAAACACTTGAACCAAATGCCTATCATACTAGCCACCGAAAACGCCCCTCTCGATTATTTAAAGTACTATCAGGAAAATGAAATTTTTAAGCCTGAGACAGATATCTTCGTAGCTAAAATACTTGCCGGTCATCGAGATCCAATAAACTGGTGGCGGGACCTACATGGTTTCAACCCCACAGAGTTACAAGTTGCTACCTTGACCCATGCAAAAAACGAATTTGGTCTCAATAACGGTTTTGTCGTCCCTCTCATGTGCGACCACAGAGGCTACGCTTGTGTTACTTTGTATAGCAATTTAAGTGATAAAGACTTTAATCATCTGGTACAGGAAAATGAAGAACAAATCGGATTATTTTGCTCGGCGTTGAACAGCAAAATCTTCTCAGATCCAAACTTAGTTGCCGAGTTATACGACAATTATATAAAAATGAGCGATACAGAGCGTCAAGTGATGCGATACTTGGTTTCGGGGAAACCGATGAAGCAAATTGAAGATCATATTGGAATAACCTATCGCTACGCTGCAAAAGTAATTGATAAGTTTAGAAAAAAGCATGGAAATGTGCCAAAAGACAAATTGCTCTATTCGCTAGGGCACTACTTTAGTTGATTTAACGCTAGTATTTCATATCTGACTTATCGTACTAACGGACGAGTTTGTCTTCAATATGGCAGGCTCCTCTGAGCGAGGAGTGGATATTAATGCTAACTTATTTTTGGACAAAAACGTGTTGAGACGAAGGGCAGTTGTGTGCCAACTACTGTCATTCGTAACGCCCCAATAAGGGGCTGATAATGCTTGGCTAAACTGTGTAGAGGAGCTGAACTAAGCCAAGCTTTAGCAATCCCGTGCTTAATTGGCTTGTTAGGCTACTTATCTTTTGTGAAATAGTAGCCAATTATGATTCCTACAAAACCGGAAGTTACGCCACTGAACTGGGCAAGAAGTTGCAAACCTCCCTCTAATCCAACTTGTTGAGTTACAATTAGAATTAATACAATAACTAAAGTTATCGCCCAAATTCCAAGTACAACTAACGTTATTAGTTTTCGCACATCATTCATTATTTTTTATCTCATTAATTGCTTGACGTATCAAAGAGTCGAGTTCCGCTAGAGCTTGCTCACCTTCAAGACGCCTGCTATTAGAAATTGATTCCACTAGTTCTTTATTTCCTATAGGTGGCTGTCGCCATACTTGAATTTGGACAAGTAGTTTTACTTCGGGAGTTTGAAATGGAAGTTCCTGTGCAATGATAGTTATCTCCTCCCATTCCAAGATTTCAGATCCGAAAAAGTTAGTCGTTTTCCTTACTTCCGATTTACCAAATACTTTGTAATTTTTGACCTCAGACGTCTGAACGGTAAAATTGTTATCGACGAGGTATTTTTCTGAAATATTCTTAACAGTTTTCCCTTCCACATTTTTGTAGACAAAGCGAAGCTCGGGAGAAGCGCAGCTTGATATAAAAAGAATCAAACTTGAGACTAAAAGAAATTTACCAATTGCAGCATTTTTCATTACTTCTCCTTGTAGCCTAACATTTTAGTATTTATGCGACACGCAGTTTGTGTTGCATAATCGCTTGTTGGACTGAGCTGCTACCTGCTCGGTGTGACAGAGTTGGTGTTGTTTATGCTATAGGAATTTGCTTTTTAGAGGCTCTCACTTTCCTAGCTAGTGTAATCAGTTTAGCTAGTGTTATGTAAGCTTTCCCTGCATCGCTCAGCGCTTATTATGTCTTCATTACACCTAAATCTGCCTTAATAAGCAATTATATTTTTTACGCGTACAAAGGCCGCTAGCCTGAGCAATTAAGCAGGTTAACTAATTGATTTTGAGCAGCTATCGAGCTGCTAACTCGTTCGTTCTACTTTGGTCGGTGTTGCATCTAACTTGAATACGCCAATTAGCCGCAAGATACCTGCCTTACAATGCTGACAAGGCCAACGCGGTATCAGTGTCACGTTTTCTGTCTTTGCCTTCTCCACTTTACCTGTGTGTGATTCTTGTGACTTTATTAATGCTAACTTTCGCTTGCGACATGCATTGGCTAAAAAACCGTAATGCCGAATACGCATAAATCCTTTCGGTAGTACATGCTGCAAATAACGCCGTAAGAATTCATCATTACTCAGTGTCATCACTTTATCACGATTATCATCTGCGTAATCTCGGTATTTGAAGCTCACCGACTGTGCATTCGCTGTCACTAAACGTGATTCAGACATTACGCCTTTTCGGGTATACCTTGCTAGGTAACTTACTAGCTTTTCACTGTAAGCTAAACAGGCCTTGCTATACACGCACCACTTTGTTGGCGTGTTTATCTTCACGAGTGAAGTATTAAAATCACTAAGCGCCGCTAGCATTTTTCCTCTAAAGACCGTTGATAACGCTTTAACGGGATATAAATAGCCTTTTTCTGTCTCATTCCATTGAATCTTATTGAGCGTACCTGCTGGGATTAAACAGTGTAAGTGAATGTGCTGACTTAAATTTTGCCCCCAAGTATGCAAGACGCTAGTCATTCCTAATTGGCCATGCCCTTTTCGGTTGGCAAATTTACTCAGGGTTTGCCATGCTGCCTTGAATAAACACTGGTATAAGGTACTTGGATTATAGTGAGCAATTATATTAAGTTCATGAGGAAGCGTAAAGACAAGGTGGAAATAGCGGCATGGCAATAAGTTCTCTTGCTGCTTTTGTATCCACCTTGCCGTTGCCATTCCTTGACACCGTGGACAATGGCGGTCTCGGCAGCTACACCCAATCTGCTGTGACTCACCGCAGTTATCGCACTGCCACGTTTGATAACCGAGCTGACCCGTTCTGCATGATTGAAGATGCTGGCAGACGCGTAGCTGCTGATAGCTCATTGTATGGTGTTGCCGATAATGCCCAAGGCTTGAATTTAAAATATCAGCGAGATGTAAAGTGCTCATGGTTTAACCCAACTTGCGAGTAAATCAACACCGCCATGCCCCAATTCGGGTAACCAATGTAAGTAGCTTTGCGTGGTTTTAATATCACTGTGTCCAAGCTGATGTTGAAGTTGATGCAACGGCATGCCTGATTCAAGTTGATGTGTTGCATAAGCATGGCGTAGTGCATGTGGATTACAGCGCACTAAACCACAATGTTGTGCATGTTCACGTAATGGTCTCCTGAAGCTTGATGCTGACATGGGTTTATCCATTAATCATCGTGAGTAAAACATCCACTCCCTTGGGTGATACATTTTCCAGTAACTGCGTAATTGGTTGAGTACACTATCGGAGGCCACTACATAGCGTGACTTATCTCCTTTACCTTGTTCAATCAAAATGGTTTTTCGCTGTCCATCAATGTCTTGCACTTTAATATGTAAAAGCTCACCAATACGTAAACCACAGCCATAGCAAACCACAATTAACGTTTTTAATCGCATATCCATACAGTTTTCTATCAGCCGCCGAATATCATCTCGAGATAAATAGGTTGGTGCGCGAGTCTTTGCTTTTGGTAATGCGATATCTAGGTTCAGCGGTCGATGTAAAATATGCTTAAACAAAAACCAAATACTATTTATTTGTACTTTTTGGCTTGCTCTAGAGAGCTTACGAATAGCCGGATCATTAAAAAAGATATTCAGTTCGTCATCGGTAATGGAATCGAGTGGTTTCTTGAAATAGTGACTCAGTTTAAGTAGATGCTCACAGTAACTTTTACATGTACGTTGCGAATACCCTCGGTAGGCTATTTCTGTTTTAACTTGTTCTATGAGTGGGTTCATGACTTACCTCCAAGTTATGGGATAACCCCAAGGTAAGTGTGGCTCAGTTGGTGAGAGTAGGATCTCCGCGTAGCGGCTTAGTTCAACATGTTTATAGCGAGCTAATCGCGCGTTTTTCTATCACAGCTTAGCTCGTATTTCTTATTAGATTATTTTTAACAAACTTGTTAACTAATCGCCAGTTTAATTAAAATTTAGGAGTTCTCGCTTTTACCTCAGGATAAAAACGAGTGATTGGGTCGTTTTCTTGACTATGCGAGAGATTGAAAATGAAAACTCGCTCTCCTTATTTTAAATTACATTTTAGACTCTATACTTACTTGAAGGTATTCATTAAGAACTATTCTTGAACGCTCAAAGCCGTCTTTAGAGCATTTACATTAGCTCGTTTTGGGGCAAAGGCAGCATAAGAATACTGCCTGCGTTAAATCAACAATAGGTTTCTCTCGATTTTTAATGGCGTCTTCAATCTCTATACCCAAATATCTGATGGTGTTATCAATTTTTGTATGACCAAGTAGTAACTGAACGGCACGTATATTTTTGCTTCGAGCATAAACCAAAGTCGCTTTGGTTCTTCGCATTGAGTGAGTTCCATAAAGGCCAGAATCAAGTCCTAATTGCTCAGCCCAGCTCCTGATGATAGAACTGTAATATGAATAGCTTATTGGTTGATTAGAGCGACGTATACTCCGAAACAAATAATCACTGTGTAGTGGCATAGTTAATTTGGCCACCCATTAAGAAAGAAATGTTATGCTATTTGCATACAAATTTGGGTGAAAAAATGACGAAATTAAAACGCGCAACGTATTCTGCTGCAATCAAATTAGAAACAGCTCAGCTTGTAGTTGATCAAGGCTACACGCAAGAAGATGCAGCCAAAGCTATGGGGGTTGGTAAATCAACTGTAAGTAAGTGGGTAACTCAATTAAAGCAAGAACGGAATGGCCAGTCCCCATTAGCTTCACCAATGACACCCGAACAAATTGAAATCCGCGAACTTAAAAAGCAAATCCAACGTATTGAATTAGAAAAGGATATATTAAAAAAGGCTACCGCTCTCTTGATGTCAGACTCCCTGAACAATTCTCGTTAATTGAGAAATTAAATCAACGAGAGCGTTACCCAATTAGCGTGTTGTGTAGCGTATTCAATGTGCATCGCAGCAGCTATAAATATTGGGCCATACGGGATACAACGCCAACACCAGAGCAAATAAGGCTAGAAGCTGAAGTTAAAGCCATACATGCAATGAGCGGCGGTTCAGCTGGGGCACGGACAATCGCAGCAATCGCAACGAATAACGATTTTGAATTAAGCCGTTATCGCGCCGCTAAGCTAATGGTTAAACTAAAACTAGAGAGCTGCCAAGTACCACAACATCAATATAAAAGGGGTGGTAATGAGCATCTTGAAATCCCAAATTTGCTAGATAGGCAGTTTGATGTTGTTGAGCCGAATACGGTGTGGTGCGGTGATGTGACGTATATTTGGACAGGCAATCGCTGGGCCTATTTAGCGGTCGTTGTTGATTTATTTGCACGTAAAGTCGTTGGTTGGGCAATGTCGTTGTCGCCAGATACTAACTTAACGCTAAAAGCGCTTGAACTCGCGTATGAAAGCAGAGGTAAACCAAGTGGATTGATGTTTCACTCAGACCAAGGAAGCCATTATACAAGCTTGAAGTACCGCCAACGTTTATGGCGCTATAAAATTACACAAAGTATGAGCAGGCGCGGAAATTGTTGGGATAATGCGCCAATGGAGCGATTTTTTAGAAGCTTTAAAACGGAGTGGATGCCAAAGGTTGGATACGAAAACTTTAAAGATGCTAAATATGGTGTGAGTGATTATATCAACGGATATTATAACAACGTTAGGCCTCATCATTATAATGCTGGTTTAGCGCCAAATGAATCTGAGGTTAGATACCAAGATTCTAAAACTGTGGCCAAAATTAGTTGACCACTACACTGGGTTGCAACTTAACTTCTTGAACCCAATGGATAATACTTTGTTGTGTTCTCGGAGTTATCTCAAATTGAACTTCGATCCCTGTTTTCTTCTGCGTTAATTGAACCCTTTCAAATACTTGATCAAGAGTAGCAACGTCTCGAACTTTTAAAGAGAGTAAGTCACATGATCTTAGCTTGCTATCTATAGCCAAATTCAGTAAAGCTAATTGCATCAAGTTGTTTTGAATTTCAATTAGAGTGCGAATACGCCAAATCTCTTCAAGCTTGAAGGACGTTTCACACCAGTAGCATTGTGGTTTAGTTCTGGTTTCATAGTGACCTCCTATTTAAAAGTCACTATGAGGATAGTGGATGTATTACTGATTAGGATTTGGAAAGAAATGAATTTCGAAAAATCGAGCATTAGCAATCCATGAATAACTACTGGTATGGCAAAGCAGTTGCTTTTTATGCCACAGTATCCGCAACAAAATATCGTTTTTCAGCACAATAGGAGGCAAACGAAGAAGTAATGTGAAGACATAAAAGCTTTATACTGCGTGCTTTATTATCTAACTGCGTAACGTTAAACCTTCGCCCTATAGTAATTGCGGTCTCTCTACCATGAGCTATCGCGTTACGGTGATCCTTGACTTCGGTTAAGACAAAGTGCTGCACACCTTCTGGCAGTGGTGAGCGTTCTAAATCAAAAAAATTCCACACGTTCTCTAGCTGTTTAATAGAAATATTCATTGAGCCACCTGATGGAAAAACAGAACTGTCAACATTAGTCACTTCAGTATCACTTGTTACTGCGAGAACAAGTTTATGACGATTTTCCCACACTTTGGAGGCTCCGCACTCTCGAAGAGCTTTAAAATGAGAATCAAACAGCGAGCACAATACCGCACTTTTAAAATGATTAGCTGGAGCTTCTTCTTGCCCAATAACTTCTAATGCTCGTGTGACTGATTGTGTAATTGCGAACTCAAGTGCTGCATACATTGCAACAAACACCAAGCCTTTCTGAGCACGATAGAAGTCTGAATTTTTAGTTTCTTCAGTCAGTGCCTCATCTGACAAATACTCTAGTATTGAATCTAGTTGCCTCAAGCGATTCATAACACCAGCATCAATATCATTAAACATTATCTACAAACCTAACTCGACAATACTCGACTCTTTCGCGTAAGCGAGGCCCTGAGTTTGTGGCTCCTGTTGTCAAGCGGCGTAACTCTTCATCATCAATCCAATTGGCTACATTTGATCCGCTAATATCAACTCCTTCTTCAATTGCATCGGCAGCTCCAATAGCAATGGCTTCAAAAAGCACTTGTGGTGTACTTCCTTTATTGCCGCGTTTAATTCCATTAGGTAAGACAGCTCTTAGTGATTCAAATGTTTTTTCAAACAGCTCTCTATACTTCTTATAGTTAAAATGTATCGATGCATCGGCCATAAAGTCATTTAGAAATATCTCTACACTGTGTTTGAAATCATCACGTTTTGTTTTGTAGGCCAAAAACTTCAAAACAAGCTCTTCTCTGGTACCGTCTTTCGCTTTAGTTGATGACACATTAACAACTTTGTTGAAGTCATCATTTTTTGCAAGTTCAATGATAAAATCATTAAATTGCCCTCTAAATACACAAGCTCGAATTTCTTGAGGAGTTAATTTGATTCCACCAGTATTCAATCTCTCAAAGAGGTCGAATCGTACTTTTAGATCACTTTTATCGCTTAGTGTTGTTACCTTAAGCGGACGTAAACTGAACTTCAAACGAAGTGAATGAGGCAGATCATTAAACGTTGCTCCATTGAACTCAGACAGGATATCTAGCCCCTTAAGTTTAAGAGGCTTATCCAGTCCAAAACGTTCTATTTGCTCTGGGGTCCCACAAAAATGAATCAATGAGTTAAGCCTTTGTACGCCATCTATTAACTCCCAAGATCCATCTCTATTTGCAGCCATGAACAAGTTAGGAATAGGTATTCCCAATAAAACAGATTCTACAAGTTTAGACTGGTTATCTTCAGGCCAACGAAATTGCCTTTGGTACTCAGGAGCAATGTTGATAATTGATTCATTCGCCATAGAAATCAACTCTTTAACAGATATATCAAATGAATCAAAATCTACTTTCCTAGTCTCTTGATCGAGTTGATTCATATAATCTTTCATGTGTTCTCCAGTGAGCTATCTAAGTTTATTCCAGTGTAACAACAACTCATATTTTAGTCGATATTAGTCAATAGGTTAGTGAATGGTGACTAGAAACACTATCTAACAATTCATGGAGGACTGAGGGCTAAGCTCACGTCGATATTCTTGTAAACTCTCACATCACAAGACACCACAACGATTAGAAAAAGCATTCATAAAGTGCAAAGAAAAAGTGTACTAGCACACAATGGGGCAAATGCGAGTTAGTACCAAGCGTCCGCTTTTTGACACACATACAACAGCCAGGTTTAATTTAGCCCTGTTAATCTGGTTTATTAACGTCAGGTGGTCTAGCTGTGGTCTCTAATTAAATCGACTAGGGCTAGATTTTATGGCCCACTCATCAAATTGTGCATGAGTGGGCCTGCTTTATTTTTAGTTTGTTGAGCGATCACTTACGATAGGTGATGGCGGGTTTTTGGGCTTATTACTCTGGTGTAGCATAAGTAATATTGTTGGCGTTCATTGGGTTGATTATTGATATCAATACGTGCAACTCCTGCGATTACGTCTAACCATCGGCACTTTTCACCAAGGGGTAGTCGTTTGGACCGAGAGAGAGTAGTGATACTCTGTTGAACACTAAAGTTTCTACATTCTGAACTGTTTGATGTTGGTTATCTTCACTGACATCAAAATAATGGTCGCCGCCGTATACATCTTTCCAATGTTACGCATAAATGCCCCCATACTGATAAGGAAGTTGTTTTCAACTTCAATGCCTTTTAGCCCATAGAACAGCTCGTGCTCACCGACAAATACAATTCTTCCCCCCTGTGCAGCAAATTGTTTTTAAGCGACTGACTTCATCCGGAGAATATGAGTTAAGTGGAGTCCAGAGTACGATAAGTTTTATTTGTGGGTCATCAAGATCCCAATCTTCTAGAGACTGATATGTAATAACTTCAAAGCCTAAATCTTCCCAAGTACTGTACAGGTAATTAATAGATTGGCATGACCAACTGCAGCGAGAATCATGAGATCGATCTAGGACTATTTTAGAACCTTGGGCACGGAGGCTGTTTCCTGAAAAACTGGCTAGGTTTTTCGCAAATTGCGTGTTATCAGCTTTGTAAATCCGCTCATCATCTAGAATATTGACATCATTGAATACGATTAAATCTCCACCAGCTGCAGGTGCGACGTTACTGTCAAACGTAAAACCAATAATTGAATTTGCTCGGCTCCCCTGACTATCTGTCGCATAGAGTATAATGTTGTTTTCACCTTGAACAAAAGACTCCGCTGGTTGAGTGAGTGCGAAACTGCCACTATTAAGCGCAAAGCTAATGTCTCTTTTAGCTTCTCCATTTATAGAAATAAATAATTTGGCGATACTTGATTGAACTGTTTCAATCTTGCCTTCTATTAAGATGTTACTACTCAAAATTGCGCCAGGTTTGGAGACAATATTGTGATTTGTGGTGGAACTTTTAATGTTAACTCAGATGTTGGCTCCGAAATTGCGCGATAAGCGCTTAAATCGCTTTCGTTTCCTGTTAAAGCAACATCTATGATACATGCTTCAAGCCTGCTTTTTATGCTTACATACTTTTGGCACAATTCTTTAACCCGTTGATATTCCGCACTACCAATTTGTGCCTCTAACCTCGCTTGAGTTAACAATGTTCGTGGAAAGTTAAGGTCAACGAAGTTTTCAGGGGTCTCATCATTGAAGTAGTCGAACAAAGAGGATTCGGATGTTACACGCCAACTATTGCCGTAAATATCATAAAGTTGATTGAAGTTACCTTTGTCTTCAATTTGATTGCCGTTAGCATCCGTTAAGTCATTGTCGACGTTGCCATCAAAGTATCCAAGTAACCCATTAACGCTGCCTGCACGAGAGTTTGGTAAAAGCACTTCTGTCTCGACAAACTCACCCGCCGATACACTTTTAGTAATGAGGTGTCTGGCCAAGTTATTTCGTAATGACGATTATTTTGTTTAAAGATACTTGCTTGATTAGAAAGCTCACTAGCACCGTTATTCAATGTTTGTAATTGACCATCAATAAGCACGGCAAGGCCTTCATCATTGGGGTAAAAGGTGACTCTTGTTCCTGCGACATTTGCGGCGACAGCGGCATTGAAAGACACGTGTTGATTGCCAGGGACTGCGACATAACGGCCCTGAATCTCAAAAGTGTCGATATTGGACTTGGCTAAGATATACTCACCAACGCCATTAAATCCATAGTTTAAGCCGTCAAACGTACGTAAGTTTGGGTCTCCTGTGACACGAGCCTGCTTGCGCGGGTTGCCTAGGTTGTCGTCAATTGGGTTGCTACCATCTACGGGCTCACCACTGAGCAGAATTAATTGAACTGGTTGGTTGGTGTCCTCGGTAACAGTGATTGTAATGCGCTCTGGTTGAAAACCCGATTTAGAAGCGATCACATGATAATCACCAACTGCGAGTGGTGGAGAACTAAAGGCGCCACTGGTATCGGATGATAATTGTTGAGAAAGCCCAGTGCTTACGTTTGTGAGTGACACATCAGCGTCTGATATGGGGCTACCGTCAACGTCGGAGATAGCACCTGTAAGCGTATTGAATTGAGTCTCAAATGGGCATACTTCAGAGCCCCAAATTGGTTGCTCCAAATCATAAAGAGGAATCTTTTTCTTCTTAGCTTTACTTGTCAGCCCAAGAATATCGCCTACAAAGCCGTAATCTAGGTTGGCATTAACTCCTAATCCTACTGAGAGTTCAAGTTTACAATTTGGCTCATGATCTGCGCTTTTGTAGTTTGCTTTAGCAGCATATTTTGCATATGGGCCCATTGCTAACCCTGCTCCAGGGCCATCTAACTCTATCTTATTCCCAAATGGTAATGGTACAGACAACTCGTAAGCAGAAAGCATAAACTGTAGCTCTGCTTTTACTTTTGCTGATGTTTCACCTGATAGTTGGTATTCAGGTCCAATTTGAGATATGACAGGCACAAAGCTGTGAACTGGGCTCAGTTTTTCGTTTTGATATTTGAATCCGGTTCTATAGTTTCCTGATGCACTAATACCCATCTTTAAATTTGCTTTACCAGCAACAATAACATTAGCGCCAAGTTGTGGGTGTAATTTGACGTTTAAAAATAAAGGAATAGGCCCCACGAATAGCTTAACATTTTTGTTAATAATGGGATTGAATACCTTGCTTTTGTTCAGGCCTCCTTTGTAACTGTAGTTCGCTTTTAGATAAGTATTAGTGAGGTAATCTGCTTGAGCAATTGTAGAAAAGTGAGTTACCTCACCACGAATAATTGAAAACTCTATTCCTATCTGAGCGCTTGAGTTCATCTTTAGTTCTACAACAGACGTGACTTCAGGGCTTAGTTTTTGTTGCAGTGTTCTTGAGAACGTTAAGATAGGAACATCTACACTCGACTGTACCGTATTATTAGCAGTTGAAATCGACTGATTAAGTGTCGCTGCTTGGTTCGTGATAACAAGGTCTAGTTTAACGTCTGCATCTGGAAAAGCTTTGTGTAATGGTGCTTGCGAGGTAGTTAAAATATTACCATTAATATCAAGAACCTCACGCATAAAACCGGTGTCGCCATCAGTGGTGACACCGACTATAATATCACCGACTTGTATGTCGCTTAACGCACCTGCGGTGAGTGTGAGCCTACCCATCTCTGGGGTAATTTCTACTCCCGATTGGCCATCAACGATGAAGGTTGTGTAACCGTCAACGGCTCTTGTTGCCGGCTTCAATTCGCTGCTCGGGTCTAATGTAGCGATGACTTCAGCATCTTCAAGCGGTTGCTCATCATGGTCACCTGTGTAGTCAACAAAATCTATTGCTTCAGCAACTTCTACATTGGCGCTTGCAGAGGTAGAGTAGCCTGATTTATCTGAGACAGTGACCGTAAGCTCAAGGTTATCTCCAGTGTAGTCTTCAGGGATTTTTAGTGAAGCAAAATCAGGTTTATCGTTATCAATGTTAAGCTCTATATCTGTTGATTCTTCCCATACGATGCTGTCAATTTCAACGGCACTCGATATATCTGCTTTTAATTGTGCCCACGATCCTTTCGCGATGCTCTGAGGTACTTGCAATTGAATCGTTATGTTGTTCAGGTTGTTTACGGTGACAACTACCTGATCAGTAGCACTTCCTCCTTCATCATCAATAACTGTTAATTCGAAGCTTAACTCCTCGTTTTCTGTGACATCTGGAGCCACAAATGAGGAAATTGCGTTGCTTTGGTCCGATAGCAAAACTGGGGGGCCTGAAAGTTGCTGCCACTGGTAGCTTTTAATCACCCCATCGTTATCTGTGCCACTACCATGTAATGTGACGGTTGCCTTTTCATCGACCGTTTGATTTTCTCCTGCTTGAGCAATCGGTAGGCTGTTCGTTGGTTTATTTATATCGTTATCTGAGTCCCCACCACATGCGACTAAAGCGCCTGTTAACAACGTAATTAGGGTTGTGCGTAGAGGAATGTATTTATGCAGATCCATAACCATCCTTATGTATTTGAGCGAGAGCAAGTTGCTTTGAAAAAATAAGAATGCGTGAAAAAAACAGCATGAGACAGGGTCGAAATTTCCACCTTGTTCAGTATCGGTTCATTGAATAAATTAACTAGGTGTTAATAAAATTAAAAGGGTTATGGACATGGAACACGGCACTATATCACAACAATCTACAGGAAAATCTATATCAGGCGTTTGGAATTTGCCTTTACTGCTTTGTTTGCTCTTTCTGTTAGTGCAGCTGGCTGGGTGTAATGCGATGCACACTGCGGTGAAAAAGCGAGATTTAAGAGTTGAAACTAAAATGAGCGACTCTATATTTCTAGATCCAGTCAGTCAGGACAAGCGCACAGTGTTTTTGCAACTCAGAAACACATCGGATAAGCAGGATTTGGTCATCGCTAACGAGATACAAACTGCATTACTGTCAAAAGGCTACAAGGTTGTTAATGACCCAGATGCAGCGCACTTTTGGATCCAAGCGAATATTCTCAAAGCAGGCAGAACAACCGCTGATGAAAATCGAGGAATTTTAGCCCAAGGCTATGGTGGGGCTGTAGCGGGTGCTATTGTTGGTGTTCAGTTTGGTAGTGGTCGAGGACAAGCTGCTGCTGGCTTGCTTGGCGCAGCTGCGGGCTTTGTTGCTGATGCAATGGTGGAAGACGTTTATTTTAATATTGTTACTGACTTACAGGTTTCTGAGCGCGCGAAATCGGGTGTCGAAGTACAAGAAGGTAATAGAGCTAAACTAAAGCAAGGTAACTCAGGTTATAAATCGGTGACTTCAAACGAGGTGACCGACCGTAAAAAGTATCAAACACGGATCGTTTCTACAGCGAATAAAGTAAATCTAGAATTCGTTGAGGCTCGACCTAAGCTAGTCCAAGGTTTAGTAAATTCTATTTCGGGTCTGTTGTAGCAAGGTGTGCGGTAATAATGGAAATATAGTATTAGCATGGATGTGAGGCGGCAATACTATATTTCCAGCTATTTTTAACTGTTATCGGTCGCTTTTTACAAATACTGCAACCAAGGTGATGGATTAGCATGTTTATAGTGGTTAATTCATTTTGTAGGCCAATACAATACCCCAATCAAAGTGGTCAACGCTTAAATATTCCCCATGATTTGTGCCTAATAATTTGGCTAGTGTGTAACGTAAAAGTAGCGCGTACAAATGCAGAAAATAAAGGTGTGCTGGGAACCGAGCCTATTCTCTTGGTGTACGGGTTACGTTTTTGCGTAGCCTTTCTAGCATAGCTAAGCTTAAATTCATTGCAGCGAATGTGATGAGAATAAAGTGAAGTGATGGTGGGCACTTCGTCACATTAAATACTGACCTTGCTTTCGGTATCACTGAGCTAAAGTGTCACCATGCCACCGTTTTACCGTAAACATTCCCGCCTTGTAACAGCACAAATAGCATGAGGAAAATACTACCAAGTGTCAGTGCTGCGCGCTCAAGCAAGTGAGAGCTTTCGACCAAATACACAAAAAAAGCGTCAATTGACAATTTATTAAATAACAATAACATGTGGTGGTATGTTATATTGTATCAAAATATAAATTCCAGAAAATAGAGATACCAGTGAACAAAAAATTACTTCTCTCACTCATTTTGGTGGCTAATGGCACCTCTGCGCAAGAATCAGCTTCAAATCATAGCCCAAACGGGGAAATCGAACGTATAGAGGTTAAACAGTTTCGGCAGCCCTATCGTGGTAATGTACCTTTAGTTCAAACGCCTCAAGCAGTCGATACCATTAGTTCAGAACTGCTTGAAAGCGAAAGTATTACTCGCTTTATGGAAGCGTTAGAACTCACACCGAGTGTTGTTAGGCAAAATAACTCTGGAGGCATGTTTGATAGCTTTGCTATCCGTGGTTTCTCGGGTGATGAAAATAATCCATCAGGTTATCTTGTCAATGGTTTTAATTCTCGAGGCTACAACGGCAATAGAAGTACAGCCAATATCGAAAGCATTGAAGTCATGAAAGGTCCAGGCTCTGCGTTATATGGGCAAGGGGAGCCCGGTGGCACTATCAATATCATTACCAAAAAGCCTCAGTTCGAAGAGCAAGGTTATATTCAAGCAACGTTTGGTAATTACAGTAAAAAACAGTTTGAATTTGATTACACAAACTCAGCTACCAAAGAAACTGCTTATCGACTAAATGGCGCATATGAAGATTCAGACACACATAGGAGCCATGTTTCAATCAATAGCTTGCACTTATCGCCGTCGATACTGTGGAATATTTCTGATGACACGAGTCTGAGCTATGAAATGGAAGTACTCGATCAGAAAAAGCCGTTGGATAGAGGTGTGTATATTCTAAATTATGACTTTGATGACGTTAACACGGACGCTTTTTACGGTGATATTCGTGATGGTGCGCACCAAGTTGAAGCCTTAGGTCATCAGTTAGTGTTAAATCATAAGGTAAGCGATGATTGGCACATACTCACCGGGTTTGCTTATCGAGATTCTTCATTTGAAGGTGTATCTTCAGATACCGAATTATCAGATGGTCGACAGCTGATATACACAGACGCGAGCCTACTTTCTCGTCAAAGACGTGCTCGAGACTACCAGGCTTTGGATGTTTCTGCGCGTATTGAACTCAGTGGTGAAATTGAATTAGGTAGTGTAAAGCACAACATTCTAGTGGGCGTTGATCACTATAATTTTGACATTGATACTGATTATAAAGTATGGCGTACGGCATGGGGGTCGGGCGATACCACCTATAGCATTAACCCAAATAACCCAGACTACACGCAAACACAACCAGAACCTGTATTAAAAACGTTGACCGAAGAAAACCAAAAAGGTCTTGGTATTTATGCTCAAAACTTGATCGAACTGACCGAAAAATCGAAAGTATTAGTGGGTGTCCGTGTTGATAAATTTGAGCAAGACATTCTTAACCTTCGTAGTGATGAAGCGCAAAGCCAAGAGCAAACCGAGTTTACGCCACGCTTGGGTTTTATTTATAACGCGAATGACAAAGTTAATCTGTACGCAAGTTACGCAGAAGGGTTTAGGCCAAACCCAGGTTTAGATTCTGATCGTAATGCGTTTGAACCAGAGGAAACTAAATCATTTGAGATTGGCGCTAAATGGCAAGGTGTTGCGGATCGTTTCTCGGGTAGCATTGCACTTTTTGATGCGCAAAAAACCAATATGCTTACCGCTGAACCTGACACCGGCTTATCAGCAACCTTGGGCGAAGTAGAAAGCCAAGGTATTGAATTTCAATTAACGACTGAATTAACCGACGAGACTGTGCTCGCGCTTGCTTATGCTTATACCGACGCAAAAACCGCAAATGATTTGATTAATGCAGACTGGGGCGTGCCTATTCCCAAAGGCTCACGCTTGATCAATATTGCAGATCATATTGGTCATGTTTCACTAAAGCATTACACCACTTTTTTAGGAAAAGAATCCTATCTTGGGGCAACTGTGAATTATGTGGGTGATCGTCTAGGCGAAACAACAGACGCAAACTTCATTTTGCCATCCTATACGCTAGTTAATTTATCGGCCTCGGTCGAATTAAATGACAAGGTAAGTGTGAAACTAGACATCAACAACCTGTTTGATAAGACTTATTTTGAAAACTCCTATCACAAACTATGGACCATGCCGGGATCACCTACAACATACAGCGCAAGTGTGAAGTATCAGTTTTGATCCCTAATACGAGCGTAAAGTCTTAGCATATTTTAAGTCTTCTGCTTGTCGAGAGAGTAACAGTCTGAGTCATTTTACTTGGACTGTTTTTTCGTTTTTAACACGAGAAAGAGTGTAATG
Organism: Pseudoalteromonas sp. GCY; assembly: GCF_016695175.1. Classification (NCBI taxonomy): domain Bacteria; kingdom Pseudomonadati; phylum Pseudomonadota; class Gammaproteobacteria; order Alteromonadales; family Pseudoalteromonadaceae; genus Pseudoalteromonas; species Pseudoalteromonas sp. GCY. Next base: position 911,950 of record NZ_CP068022.1, on the reverse strand, counting down.
AATAATCTTCAAAACAGTAAAACACGGTTGTCTTCTATCGATATACTGCGTGGCATCGTGATGTTATTTATGTTGGTTGACCATGTGAGAGAGCGGTTTTTCTTGCATGTACCAGTTCTTGATCCAATGGACATTCATACCACGAGTCCAGAGTTGTATTTTACCCGTTTAAGTGCCCATTTTTGTGCGCCTATTTTTGTCTTTTTGACAGGTTTATCGGCTTGGTTGTATGAAAACCCCGCGAACGGTGCGAAGCGATCGGCCCAGTCATTTCTTTTAAAGCGTGGCCTATTTTTAATTTTACTTGAAATGACACTGGTTAATTTTTCTTGGTTTGGCGCGTATCAAACACTGTACTTGCAAGTTATTTGGGCAATTGGCGTCAGTATGGTGTTATTGGCACTGATGGTCGCTTTACCTCGCAGCGTGATAGTAATATTGGGTGTAAGTATTGTGGCTGGTCATAATTTATTGTCGCCCATCGAGTTTGCACCGAATGAAATAGGTTATACCGTTTGGACTATTCTGCATGACCGAGGTTATTTAGTAGCAGATGCTGTAGTTAACGTAAAAGCGTCTTATCCGGTTTTACCTTGGATTGGCGTTATCTTGTGTGGCTATGCGGTAGGGCCTTTATTTTCAGGCTCAGTGTCATCGCAAGCACGTAAAACCATTTTATTGCAAAGCGGAGCAGCGCTATTAGTCGGGTTACTGGTTTTAAGAGGATTAAATCTATACGGAGAAACACTTGATTGGTCTCAACAGGCAACAACACTTCTCACCACAATGGACTTTTTTAACTTTACTAAATATCCGCCGTCTCTCGATTTTATTTTACTTACCTTGGGAGTTGGTGCATTCGTATTAGCGTTTTTAGAGACTAATGCGCTCAGAGTATTAGAGCCGGTTCGAGTATTAGGGTCAGCGCCGATGTTTTTCTACATTACGCACCTATACGCGCTACTTGTTCTTAGTATATTGGCACAATGGCTATTTGGTGCGAATCAGCACTATGGTAGCAGTCAAACAGCATATTTTGGCTTTTATTATGTTTGGCAGATATGGCTATTCGCAATGTTTTTAAGCGTGCTTTTATACCCATTATGTAAATGGTTTGCAGGTTATAAACGGAAAACATCAGCGCGATGGGTAAAGTATTTTTAAATATCAAAATACTGTTTAAGTTTTTGTTTTTAAAATGAAAACCTTTGGTTGGCAGAGCTGGTAAGCGAATGGAAGACACCCACCATAATATAGATGTAAATTATTGTGGGGGTCTTTTATTTATGTGTTTGATTTATTATGCTTTTTAACCTCACTTTTCCAGTATAGATACAAATATGAGTGGGTATCATTGATTTGTATTACTACTCAGTGATTTAAGTGTTTTGATACTTCTTAAGCTAAATTTTTCAGCATTAATGCAAATAGTGATAGGTGTCCAGCTGGTGACCTAAATTTCCCACTCAGCCAAATCACGCACAATAGATTTTGCTTCTGAAGGTGCCCACTCCATCATTTTTGACCAAAGAACTTCATCAAACCGCTCATCCAAGTACGCATAACGTAAAATTGTAATCAATTTTCCTCTCTCACCTCGCCCATCAAAGTGGGTTTCTAGCTCATAAAAGTTATATAAACGGTCTTCAAGCCACTCTTCATCTATGTAGTTAAGGACTTCACTAATATCATTTTCTGAAATTCGGTAGCAGTCATAGTAAGGGTCTATCAGATTTTCTTCTGGTATATGTACTGATTGAAAAAATGGGTACAAATCATTTGCTATCGCATAAACATAGGATGGACTAAATCCACAAACGTCACCATGAATGCGATAGTTCATGGTAATCATTAGTTTTCTATTTTCGTAGAGGGCCAGTAGTTGTAGGTCATTAGTCATTTTTGTTCGCCTCGTGGTCAATAGTTACTGCTATGGTATTTAGGTGTTCAATTAGGCTACTAATTGCCTCAATTCTTTCTCTCTCTTCAGCGTTCTTAAAGTCTATTTTTGTAAGCAAATTGAATATTTCATCAAGTTCTATTTTAAACTTTTCAGAATGCTTAAATGACCCCTTAAAGTCATTTCTAAAATCGGTAACTTCTGCAAGATCGTCTTCGATCGAAAGCCCTTGTCGACTGATATTCTGACCGCGCCTAACATACCGCCCTAGCTTTTTAACTAGGGCTTTGATCTTCTCTACTTCTTTTACCAAGTCTTTTTGCCTCATAACATCCATGAGGCGGATCTCGATTTTAGATGCTTCATCAGCACTATTTCTAGCTTTTCGATACTGAAGCCAAGCGATGCCTGCACCTAAAACGGAGCCCACTGCTCCTAAACCTGATATAAAGTCTAAAATGTTGCTACTTTCTTCCACTTTATACCTCAAAATTCAAATATATACGCTTGTGTGCTAGCTCCCAAATAATAGGCTAAACTGACACGGAGCGGCAAGCTTGCAACTTTTTTGTCCTGATTAATTTGCTTGCTATAGCTCATTTATATTTCATCTTATCTTTAACTACTAATCCAATAGCTAGAGCTGCAGCACCTTTCGCAAGAGAGCCCCTGATTTAGCAAAATCTTCAGTGCAAAACACACAAAATTCGTCATCATAATATTCGCCACCCGTAACATAATTATCACAACCAGAATAACGACATATGTATACGTCTTTGGAACAAGAAGGACATTTGCATTTATCTCTTCGTAGTGTGTTTTCTTCTATGACGTTAGGCATAACACGTTCTTTGCAGAAAGAACACTTACCTTTAGGCTTTGTGGGCATAATTATCCCTATCACTAATGTTCATTTGAGCTATAACGCCAGATTAACGGGTAAATAATCGTGGTCTAAAAGTGAGCAGAGCGAAAAGCCCGCAAGTTTTTTATCTCAGTTAAATGGCTTGTATGGTTTTTACGGCGATAACGACTGTAGCAAGTGCTCCAACTAGAGTAGCAATTGTTAAAACCACATTTAGCCAGAAAAGTCTATTACCAACTTTATCAGATGATGTTGCATTTTTAGCCAGCTGACTTTCTAATGATTTAATTGATGATTCTATATCTTCGGTACACCTGACAGTAATCGCAGCTTTCTGTTGTTCATGGACAGCACTGTTTGGTTGAGCAGTTCCAATGAGATCTTCAAGAATCTCATGTTTACTTTTTCCTTTTACATAGCTCACAAAACTCTCCTAGAAACATTACAATTTAGTATTTATGCGACACGCAGTTTGTGTTGCATAATCGCTGGTCGGACTGAGCCGTCACCTGCTCGGTGTGTCAGAGCTGGTGTCGTTTATGCTATGGCTTACTTAGAAAAAATAGGCTTTTTGGAGGCTCTCACTTTCCTAGTTAGTGTAATCAGTTTGGCTAGTGTTGTGTAAGCTTTCCCTGCTGCATTGCTCAGCGCTTATTATTTATTCATTACACCTAAATTTGCCTTAATAAGCAATTATATTTTTTAGACGTACAGAGGCCGCTAGTCTGAGCAATTAGGCAGGTTAAATAATATGATTAACGCTCAGGACTGTGATTTATAAAAGCTTTCTAACTTATCTAAAAAGTCGTGCAGTTTTTGGTTCATTTCGTCATAGTTATGATTCAGTAAAACCTCTGGCTCATCTACAAATCGATACTGTAAAGCGTCATTGAGGTCGTCATTTTCAATTAGTAATGCGACGATATCTTTGGTAAATTCCATATGGCACTGAAAACCGTATACTAGGTCTTGATAGGCGACAATTTGCCTTGGGCACCCTTCGCTATATGCAATCACTTGTGAGCCATTGGTGAGCCCCGGCATATCATTATGCCAGTGACCGACATCCAACACTTTTCCAAAATGACTAAATAGTGGGTGTGTCATCCCGGCTTCCGTCAAGGTTATCGGATATTTTCCTATTTCACGTTCAGGGCTAGGCTCAAATGCGGCACCTAACGCTTCACCAATTAGTTGCGACCCTAGGCATATACCAAGCACAACTTTTCCAGCGGTAATCGAGTTCAAGATGACTTTTTGCTCACCTTTTGTATCGAAGTGTGGGCATTGCTCAATAGTTGTTGACGGATCTTGAGGTCCTCCCATTACAATCAAAAAATCTAAGCCTTCGATATTTTTTGGGAGAGATTCGCCTTGATAAACTCGCGAATAGGTAACGGTATGACCGCGTTTATTTGCCCAAGATTCATAGGCGCCGGGCGCTTCAAAATGTTCATGAACGATAAAGTGAATATGCATCTTTGTGCCTTTTAATTAACGATAGGCTGTAGATGGTATATTAAATTTGGATGGCGTAATTTATACTAACAGACGTTTAATATTGATAAGTCGCCAAGATGCAAGCTAATGACCTCATCAAAGGTTCTCCTGATAAACAAATCGTAACTAAAACGATTAATATGGCTTCTGGCTATATTGATGACTTCCATTCACATTCGTGGCATCAAATTGTGTTTCCTTTGCTGGGGCTATTACAATCGAGTATCGGCGATAAAAGCGGGATCGTTCCTCACAACGGTATGCTTTATATACCCGCAAATACAGTGCATAAATCCATAGCGATTACAGATACACAGTTTTTGGCGATTTACCTTAATCCCGACAAATATGTTCAGTATGGAGACAAACCAAAATCCTGTCTGGTAACGCCATTTATTAAAGCGCTTATTTTGTTGCTATTTGAAAATGAGACGCTCACTCAAGCACAATCCAATATCACACATTTGTTAACGGTATTGCGGGATCAAATCACGATCGCAAACCATTATGAAATACCCCTACTCATACCTACCGATAAACGCCTTTTATCCATTTTCTTACAGCTTAAAGAGCAACCGGATTTACCATTTACTTTAAAGGAATGGGCAACAAAAGTGGGCGCTTCTGAGCGCACTTTATCGCGATTGTGCTCAAGAGAGTTTTCTCAATCATTTTCACGGTGGAGACAAAATGTGAGGTTAGTTTTATCTTTGCAATTGTTAGGGTCGCAAAAGAGCATACAGGAAATTGCCATTGAGTTGGGGTACGCTTCTGACTCTGCATTTGTACAAGCGTTTAAGAAATTATTCAATCAAACACCGAGAAAATACCGAATTGCCAACTTACAGCACAACGTAAATTTATTTTGAGCAACTTCTGCTGCTTTTAGGTTACCTGCGCTAGAGACGAAAGTATCTTATCGTGAATGCTTTTAAGTTCTTCCCGCTTTATGTAGTCTAGGTGGGATTTAATTATTGGAGGCATTTCGCGATGTTGCGAATTCTTTTATGTGCTAGCTTAGGATTAGCACCAAGTTTTGGGTTAGTTGCCAAAGAGGTAATGACCCCTGACAAGCTTTGGCAAGTAAAGCGCGTAAGTGCGCTTGGGTTATCTAAAGACAACACCCATGTAATTTATCGAGTTACAACGCCAAGCGTTGAAAACAATGACTTTGATAGCAAAGTTTATCAAGTGCCGTTAAAGGGTGGGACGTCTCAGCTTTTAAGCGCGTATCAAGGAATATTGTCAGACGACAACATTTCACCAGATGGCAGCAAAAAACTATTTCATGACACCGTCAATGTTGAAGCTGTGTTAGCCACGGATAGACACAAAGCGCTTACGCAAGCAGATGCTTATGTATTTGATGATTTAAATTACCGCCATTGGGATACTTGGAAAGACGGCAGTGTTAAACATGTGTTCTATCAGGATCTAATCACAGAAGAAAAAGTCGACATCATGAAAGGGATGCCTTTTGATAGTCCGACGTCACCATTTGGTGGTTCAAGCGATTATGTTTGGGGTCCAAAGGGTGAGAATATCTACTACGTCAGTAAAAAGCTGACTGGTGCAGAATATGCGAGCAGCACCAACACGGATATTTATCGTTATAACTTAGCGAGCAAGAAAACCACCAATCTAACCGAGCAAAACTTGGGGTATGATAAAAGCCCAGAGTTTTCATCGACAGGGCTGCTGGCTTTCTTACGTATGGATGAAGCGGGTAACGAGGCGGATAAAAATGACATCATCGTTAAGTTGGGTGACAGAGAAGTCAACCTAACTGCGCATTGGGACGGCACGGTAAGCAGTTTTGAGTGGAGTCATGATGGTAAGCATATTTATTTTATTGCACCAGTTGACGGAACAATCCAGCTATTTCAAGTAGCGGTGAACACCAAAACCAAAGCTAATCCAAAAATTAAGCAGCTAACTAAGGGCATGTTTGATGTAAATGGCATTGTCGCTGCCCTAGACGATCAGTTAGTTGTTACTCGCAATAGCATGAATCAAGCAAAAGAGATCTTCCGCTTTGATCTAAATAGCAAAAAGCTCGTTGCGCTGACAAATGTGAACGAGGCGCTTTATGCTGATTTGGATTTACCGAATGTTGAAAAACGAATGGTGAAGACAAAAGACGGCGAAGACATGCTAACTTGGGTTATCTACCCACCGAATTTTGATAAGCGTAAGCAATATCCAACGCTGTTATACCTTCAAGGTGGCCCACAGTCGCCGTTATCACAGTTCTATTCCTTCCGCTGGAACTTCCAAGTGATGGCATCACAAGGCTACATTGTGGTTGCGCCAAACCGTCGTGGTATGCCTGGACACGGCGTGAAATGGAACAAAGACATCAGCCAAGATTGGGGTGGCAAGGTAATGCAAGATTACCTTGACGCAATCGACGATGTTGCGAAAGAGTCATACGTTGACAACAAACGTATCGCGGCAGTTGGTGCGAGCTTTGGTGGTTACTCTGCGTTTTACTTAGCTGGCAATCACGATGGTCGTTTCAAAACCTTTATCGCGCACTGTGGCATTTTTGATTTGCGCAGTATGTACGGTACGACCGAAGAAATGTTCTTTGTGAACAACGAATTGGGTGGCGCGTACTGGGAGCAAAACAATGCGGCAATCAGCAAGGCATACAATCAGTTTAACCCAATCAGCTATGTGGATAAGTGGGATGCGCCTATGTTCGTGATCCATGGTGGTAAAGACTACCGTGTACCGCTGAGCCAAGGGATGCAAGCTTTCCAAGCCGCTAAACTACGTGGCTTAAAGAGCCGTTTCCTTTATTTCCCTGAAGAAAACCACTGGGTACTGACACCGCAAAACGGGATAGTCTGGCAGCGTGAATTCTTCAAGTGGTTAGAAGAAACTTTATAATTGATGTCACTGCTATCAGCAATGAGTAGTTAAGAAAATGCCAGATCGCACAGTGTGTAGTCTGGCATTTTTGTTTTGTAGTGTAGCCTTGGCGCTGCGCAAGTATTGTTGTGCCCAAAGATTGGCGGCATACTGAATTAGTCAAAGGAAAATAGAAGGAAAATTAAATGATTAAAAGGATAATAAGTGGTTTTTGGTTACTTATGTTGGCTGTGAATACACAGGCAGCTGAAGAAGCGTTAACAATTGATAGTGTAGTGCCTAACAATATGGAATTAGCGTTTCCAAACGATGCCAATATTTACCCAGAGATCAGTGACTTCAAGGTACTTAACGCGGTACTGATGAGTAATGAAGGTGGTGAACGCTGGGCAATGATCACGATTAAAAATCAATCGAGTGGCCGCCGCACGTTAACACAAAAACATCTGCTGGCACTAACAGCGAACGGTCAAAGGATCGCACCGATGAAGCTTTCTGAAAGTTTTGATGGCGGTGAAACGCTTTCACTCACACTGGCTTTCGGTGAGAACAAGTTTCCGTTGCTTAACGTATATACGCGTAATTAATAAGCCTTACCATCACTTTTTACAATTAGTGGCATTGTGCTAAACGTCGCGACCTAGGTAACCATGTTAGCACCTGATATTTAGCCTCTGACAAACTCGGATTGATCCACATCAGCAATTGATCAATTAAAAATAAGCAATGCATCAAGTTTTAAAAGTTTTTATTTCATAAGCTTACCCAAAAATGGAGAAAAGCATGAAAATACTTTTAAAAAGTTTGATGTGGTTAAATTGCGCGTTGTTTGCGTTAGTTACTCACGCTCAGATAGCCTCAAAATTACAGCATATCACTGTGAGTTCAAAGTTAGTGGGAGGGCCTGTTGATGTGCAAATATATCTGCCTTTTGATTTTGATGTTGACCGAAAAGAGCCATACTCAACGCTTTATACAACTGCGGGAGAAAGCCGTTTTGATTTACTGAAAGCTGAAGTGGATTGGTTGAGTCACACTAGTTTTTCACCTATCCCGCAACTTGTGATTGTGCGAGTGCCCAAATTGAATTTTGCTGTGGCTGACAAGTTATCTGACCAAGCGTATTTTGCCTTGCTAGCTCGCGTGTTAGCAAGTGAAGTTGAACCAACACTGATACGGCAATTTAATCTTTCGCCGTTTAAAGTCATTGAAGGGTACTCAAGCAGAGCGGCGATTGCTTTGAATTTATTAGGAGAAATGCCCGGGTATTTCCAAGGCGCGATATTGTCTGCGCCAATTTGGAGTCAACTCCCCAAGCAACTAAAAGAAGATATTAGTGGCAACATCGCCAAGGGAAAACTCATCAATAACCTATATATCAGTCTTGGCAGCTTTGACGAAAATAGGCCGTTTTTTGCTGCGCTCGCCGTTTCAAAACGACACCAACACCTGATGTTAGAAGACTTAAGTCAACATCATTATCATGTAGGCGCACAATTGGGGCTAAGACATGGATTACAATATATTTTTGGTGCAATAAAGCTTCAAGATTATGCTCAATTTGACAAGTCAGGCCTAAATGGGTTGCGAGAATATCACCAAAAACTAGAACAGCGCTATGGATACTCGATTGATATTAAGGCCAACCAGCTTGCTCTAGGGCAATATTTATTCGCGCAAGGCAATACAAGGCTTGGAAAAATAGTGTTCGATGAACTACTTGCGACTATTCCTAACTCTGTTATTTACAATTTACGTTATGGGCAGACTCTTTTGAATGCGGGTGATACAACACAAGCAACACTTCAGCTAAAGCGCGCCTTGCTGCTAGCAACAGAGCAAAGAAATGAAGAAGCTAAGCAGTATATTGAACAAGTATTGTCTCGGCTTTAGCATTATTAAGAGTGATATAGAGGTGGCGAACATGTGTGAGCTACCTTTATATTAGTGGTTTTCTGGTTCTGCTATTTTTACTTTAACTTGGTTTGCGCTAAGTGTTTTTGGTGAGTCAGCTAAAACCTTAAAAGGATGTAATTGAATATCTGTGAGCAAGCGAGTCTGCTCGTCGGACTTGCCCAATATATCCAACGCTTGCGTGTTGATGTTATAGCGCCAGATGGTCGCCTGTTTGTCAGGAATAATCAGCTCATTCCCACGTAGGTAAAAACGCCAATGCAAGGTGATTTTGTTTGTTATCGGCTGTGGTTTAAGCGAACTGTTGACGAGTACTTTTAAGTTTGGCTCATCTGGTGTGGCTATGTAGACAGTACCGTTTTGCTGTATTTGTGCCCAGTGAACCTGCCCCTGATAAAGTGTCTGTTTATGGTTGGTTACAGGGTCGAAAAGTACTAGCTGTTCATCGCCAAGATCATTGATGAGAAGGTGGTTATTTCCTTTTATTTCAATTGATTGCATTATAATTTGCTTTTCAAATAAAGCAGGGAAAACTTCAACGCCAGTGACTAAATTGATTTTCAGTAAACTTTGTTTTGATGCTGCCCACAATTGTTTACCATCGGCTGCCCAGACAAAAGACGAGATATGTTTGTTATGGGTGAGCGGGATCTCTTGCTGTTCTTGCTTTAACCACACTTCATTGGTACCTGTACGATTGGAGAGAAATGCAATGGCATTTCCACTTGGTTGGAATTGCCCTGATAGTTCGTCGTAGTGGCTGATTGTAAGTCGGCTTGTTGAATGGCTGTCCTGAATATTAATCTGCTTTTGTTCTCTGACTAGTGTCGCTAAATAATTGTTATCTTTAAGGTATTCAGTGATGTAAAACGATTCTGAGCCGATTGCAGGAATGGTTTGTACAAGCTGGAGGTTTTGGTAAATGTAGAGCGCAGATGCGGTTGAAAGTATATGTGTTGTATCTGGCCCATCTACTAGCACCAGCGAACGATCCAATTCTACACCAGATAATTTTTCTTGTTGAAGAAGAGAAAGCTCGTTTTCTTTGCTAATCATATAACTAGAGAGATAAGCCTCCTCATCTGGATCTTGGGTGAGTAAGGTAAGTTGATCCTCATTAAACGAGGACGCTAAAATTGTTGCTGCTATAGGTAAAGAAGTAAATGTTACTGAGTCTGAGTGCGGAGTAAAAAGGGCATACTCGTTATTGGCGATAAGTAACACTTGATGACCAACCCAGTAGGCTTGCTGCACTTCGTTATTTAAGCAAGGAGAGATCACTTTTCTGGCAGCAAACTTTGGTAACACGACGATAACTTGATGACACTTAGCTTGTGATTTTGTTTTGCGTGTTTCAATGAGTACTGCTTTTTTACCATCTTTGTTAAGCTGAGGTTTGCCAACAAAATCCAATGCACGGGTAACTAACTTGGTTGTTTGGAAATCCAAATCCTTTACTTTTAGTTCCGCTGCTTGCGGCGTTCTGGCCACATATAACAACCTTCTACCTGAGGTGAGTGTCGCAGTGCTTTCCAACTCCAATCCGTAACTTACAGGTGTAACCTCTGAAAGTTGGAAATTAGCTTTTGGCATAGTTGAATAGATAAACAACATACCGGAGAGGGTGATGAAAGCTGCGAAATAGAGAATATAGGCTCTCAGCTTTTGGCTTAAATTAGTATGCTGATCCCCAACTTGTAAACGATAGCCCTTTTTATGAAAAGTCTGGATAATACGTTTATCACTATCCCCAAGTAGTTTTCTAAGCTGAGCGATACATCGTTGAAGGGCATTTGGGGCGACGACGGTATTTTGCCATACAGAATTAAGTAGGTGTTCTTGCGTAACAAGCGTTCCGCGATGCTGATACAGTATTTCAAATACTGCCAGCACCTTCGCCTCTAATTTGATTGTCTCATCAAGGTAGATAAGTTCACCCGTGGCTAAGTCTAGCTTGCGGTTATTGATTGTTATCATTATTATTTGGGAACAGCAGTCGATACAGCTAGTCTATCTTGTATTGCCTATAAAAATAACCCATCAAGAGTTATTTAACTTTAGCAACCGAACCCTTATTAGAAAATTGGATCAGCAGGGTACTGGTTCGTTTTGCACTATAAACAGCCCCCTATTAATCGCGCTTGGCAGCCAAACCGCTAACTGCGATCTCAATACTTGAGTCTCCATATTCATGCGCTTAGCACAGTAGGTTATTGCTTCTTGGTAGCGCAGCGGCTTTTCTCTCAAGTGTAGTAATAAATCCGCTTGCCAGTCATTTAATACATTCATTTTGATGCGATATTGTTGGCGCGATATTGCAATATGCGTTTGCTCAGGCGTTGGCAAGGTGTACGGCTTTGCTTGCTCAAGTTGGGTTATAAGCGGCAGTAAAGGGTAATCGGTTTGAATAAGTTGTACGGATTCTGGCACCGACATGACAAAATTTTCTGCGATACCGCAAAGGAGCTCAATCTCGTTTATTAGTGCGGTTGATTGCTCGGTTTCTGGTCCAGGTTTTAACAGTGCAAGCGCCTTTGCTCTTTCAAACATAGCCAGCTCTGAAGGCAAGCTAAACATAGCTTGCTGGTGGGCATTAAAATCACCGCTAGGTTTAGTGTGTGCTAAAAAATCAGCAAAGCGCGAGCCTAGTTGATGTAGTGTCCAAGACTCTGAGGGTAAGGTGACGATAAAGGCTTTGGCGAAGGTGTCGAATACTTCGTCGCCCATAAACCGGAGAAGTAGTGCAAACTCTCCCCGAAGACATTCGACTAAACGCATCACATAGCCCGCAGCATAGATGTCTACTCTTCTCATGGCTCCCAGTGTTTTACTACTTTTTACACAGTCATGCAGCGTTAAACCATGCGGATTTGCAGCGGTATTGAGTTTTTGTGGTAGGTCGCCTCGTACCATTAAAACGGTGCTAAGCCACTGCTGAGTTTGCGTTAAGTCTGGCGTTTTCATTATGTTAATTCTGCTCGCTCTTTGACTATTGGAGTTGACAGCGCGTTGGTGTTAGTAACTGTATCTTGCTTTGGAATATGCCCTGTCAGTACCAGTTTTGCTTTGTTTAACTCATCAACGAGCTCAGGAAAGCTGGGAATATTGGCATCCCATTCTAGTAGGGTAGACACGCCACCCGTTAAGTGCTGCGCCAGTTGGTAAAGCTGCCAAACCTTGGCGGGCACCGGTTGGTCATGGGTGTCTATCAAACAATCACCGCAGTCGCTAGGACCGGCCAGATGGATTTGAACGATGTGCTCATGGGGGAGTTGACGAATAAACGCTTCTGCGTCAAAACCATGATTAAAGCTACTAACAAAAACATTGTTTACATCCAACAGCATACCGCAGCCTGTTGCGGTGACTAACTCACTGAAAAACTCGCTTTCAGTGAGGGTTGAATGTTGAAATTCAAGATATGTTGATGGGTTCTCAAGCACTAAAGGCCGTTCTAAAAAATCCTGTACTTGATCAACACGGTTGATAACGTGCTGGAGGCTTTCGCCGGTTAATGGCATAGGTAGGAGATCGTGACTATTCAAACCAGCAAGGCCTGTCCAACACAAATGATCGGAAATAAGCTGTGGCTTAACGAATTCACTTAACTCCTTGAGCTTGCCTAAATATTCAAAGTTAAGTGGGTCGCTGCTACCAATATTCATTGACACACCATGCATCACTAACGGGTATTGCTCCTTCAACTGAGCGAGCACATGCCGGCCATAGCCGTGATTATCTATATAGTTTTCACTGATGATTTCAAACCAATCGACGCCAAGTGATGTACCGCGCTCTAAATGGGACATAATAAAGGGATAGTGCTGGCTTCTCAGGCCAACACCAAACCCCAAGTCGGTTAGTTTTTCGATAGCGGACGCAGCAAGCTGCTGCGTCCGAGTTGGATTTGTCATGCTATCTTTCCTATCAAGTTGATGGAGGAAGAGCTAGACGAATATCTGAAGGTTTTGGCTTCTCTTTAGGTTCGCCATCTTCGTTCAATAAACCATTGGCATTGCAGTATGCTTGCCAAGCAATATCGTATACGGCATCCCCTTTTTTATAAGGCATTAGCACGTGTTCTGTAGGTTCGCCTGTTGGAGTTTGTTGGCCTTTCGGATAAGTATAATCGATAGCAGAGAAGCTGTTATCTTTTAAGTTAAACTTAAATAGTTGCATATCGTATTCTTGGTCTTCACCAGAAAGTTCAGGGAAGAGTTGAGAGGCTGAGATAGGCACTGCACACCCACCCAAGTTATTACACTTATTATCAGCAGGGGCACTTTTTGGCCCTGTTGATACGCTACCACCACAGCTACCGCCGGGCGTTGTGCTATGAACAAAACCACAGCCACCCTGTGCTTTACAATCATTACTGCCTTTACAACTGTGATAGACCTCAGGAGGTGGTAAGTCATTCGAACCTATGTTGGTATAGCTCATTCCTTGGCAGGCGTGATAAAGGATGTTCGGATTTTGCGGGGCGATACCCGTTACTAAATCTGGCGCAATTCCCGTGGTTGCCCAGCAAATCGAAATCCTATCGCCTGAGCCACCCATTGCAGGGCCCGGAAATTCACTGGTTTTACCCGACCAATAACGATCAAGTGCTGTAGTTAGACCTTTAATTGTGCCTACCGCAGATTGACTAAATAGCTTGTTTGTTTCCTGCGTTTTTTTGCCTGTTTCCCTAAGATTGTTGAGTGCGTGCACTACGCTATCTACTGGCGGAAGTTGCGGGTTACTTACGTGTGCTTCATCACCGCCGTTGGGATCCAATAATGCCTCAGTCCAACTATTCCCCTCAGCAAACCAAGTTGGCCAAGTCAGGTAGCGTTCTTTATGAGCCGTTGTTGGTTTTTCATAACTAACAATGAGCTTCATAGTATCGGTGAAAATTTGAAAGTGGTCTTTATATTTATTGGCTATTCGGGCACAGGCTGAACCGGATAATGGTTTGTCATCTGTGCTCGGATAGTCGTGCTCTATGGCTTTTTCATTTGGTTGAAAACGTGCATCTACAGTGCTTGGGTGAGCAGGCTTGGCCGCACTTTGTAATTTACCCAAGACATTTTGGGCCCAAGATTCTTCTGCCCAGCGTAAACATATCATTTTTGCAACGCCGTCACCTTCACCTTGATCTGTGATTGCATTCACATTATTCATGAGTGCTTCTTTTAGCAAATTGTGTTCATTATTTGTGTCAAGAGAGCCCTTTATTTCAGGAAATTGGGCTTGATATGAAGCATCACCGGGACGTTCATTAAAGTAGTTTCTCTGTGCTCTAGCGTCGTTTGCTTCAGCCTTTGAGAGCGCATAATCGAGTAGGCTCGTGTTATCATCGTACTCAATTTGAATATAGTCCCAATAACTCAAGTACATGTGTCCAATTGAGCCGAATAGCGGCAAATCACTTTCGGTGTAATCCGGTTTCCACCAGTCGTATGGGGCTTGTTCAAAATATTTCGGCTGTTTTGTTTTTGCGTCTGGCTCTAAAAACTGCGGCTGAATAATTTTTTTTGCGTTTTCTTCAGTCTCTTCTATTAGCATAAAGAGTAATGTCTGTTCTTTATTCAGCTCTGTTGCGTTAACGCATAGGTCTTGTAATGTTTTATCGGGAAAAATTTGTTCGAAATAAGCTTGAACTTCTGGGCTTAGCTTAGATAAGTCTGTAGTACAGTCTGCAAAGTCCAAAATATGTGGAATTCCGCTTTGGTTGTTGTAGCACTTCCAACCGAATTTTTCGTCAATTAACGCCTGACTGGTAAAGCTCGGTGTGAGCCCTAATTTACTCGCCATATTAGAAGCGAGTTGCAGATGCAGCATCTCTTCAATAAATACACTATAAACGCCGTTAAACACCTGCTCATTGACATTAAGTTCAGAATCACTACCAATAAACCTGTCTTTTAAATCGTAGTCGTAAGGAGATAATCGTTCTGAAGGAATGTATCCTGCAGTCGGACCAAGCCCAGGCCAGTAACGGCCGGGGTAGAGATTTGAAGAGTCCGCAATCTGGTGTGTGCCTTGAATCGAGTAGAGACCTGTCATATAAAGTGGGATTGTGAATAACTCCACGTTAATCGCAGCTTGTGCAATTGCTTTCAGACAAGATAAATCAGCAGCCTTATACTCGCTACTGCGCGCTTTAATTTGTTGTTTTTGTGCACTGCTTAAGAGGATGTTGGCATCAATCTCTTTATCTAATTCTACCGATGGGCCTGTTTTGTTCTGCACATTCATGGTTTGCTCCTTTGTGACGGTATGTGGTGTACGATATGGTTTGCTGACGACAAAAGGTAAATAGACCCAAGGCCGTAAAATAGAAAGTAGCTGTAAATTGTTGATAAGGCGATTACACTAAATTACAGGGAAGGGGAAGCCAAATATGAGCGACAAATGAAAAGTTTGCCGCTCAACTTTCACTTATCTTTCGCAGTAGTCACCTGGATTGGGTACCGGATACTCTGGTGATCCTTCACATCCTTCAAAAGCGATATGAGCAGATTCAAACAAAGAGACGCTCTGATACTTGCCAGATACTGAAAAACGGCTTGGTGACGTAATTGTTCTTGGTGAGGGGTTAAAGTTTATGTTAAAGCCATCAGATTGGGATTCATATGGCTTAGCCCAATTTGAAAATGCTGATGGTGATCGCAGCTTGTAACTGCCACCTAATTTATACACATCGAACCACTTATGAGTTAATGCAGGGTGAGAGCATACTTCGTTAACGACCATTAACCGAAGATAAGCTCTGCCCTGAATTCATCGTCAAAGCTGGCCCGAACACACTTACCACGTATCGAATCTTTACGGCCTGTGTGCTGTTTTACCAGATTGCGAACGACCCGTCTGAACAGCGCCATGTTTTCCGCGGAAATCGGCTCACTGATCTGGCAAGCATCTTCCTTAAACACGACATCCAACACCCAATGCTGCTGGTTCTCGATGTGCCAATGGTGGCGGATAGCTTTTTGTAACATCTGTGCATCAGGCTCAACTGAAGTGACATAAAAGTGCGTGTCTATTTTTGTTATCGACTCGGATTTTTTGTGTTTTTCAACCGCGACCAGCGAAGTAAGCCCAGGCCATTTTTCTCTTATCTCTTCAGGCAGATTGTCGGCCTTCAGAACATAAGTGATGCGTGTTTCCTGACGTCCATGACCATTGCTGACTTGTACATCTTCAGGCAAATTCTTTTCTTCTTCAAAGGCTGTTTCAAAACATGAAGTGACTGCTTTATAGAGTGTTTTCTGATTTGCTTTGACCTGA
This sequence comes from Pseudoalteromonas sp. GCY, assembly GCF_016695175.1. Lineage (NCBI taxonomy): Bacteria > Pseudomonadati > Pseudomonadota > Gammaproteobacteria > Alteromonadales > Pseudoalteromonadaceae > Pseudoalteromonas > Pseudoalteromonas sp. GCY. The sequence goes on along the minus strand of NZ_CP068022.1, from coordinate 895,619 downwards.
ACCAGATAGTCAGCCCCTCTTGAAATCAATGCTGAAAGTGTCGCTTTCTGACAATGTAGTGCGTCTAGTGTGACGATAGAATCTGAAATATCGAGCACATCTAATAAGGCCCTAACTGCCGGTATCTCATTGGACTTATTTTCTACCGTTCGCTGATACAAAGTTAAACCAGACTCACAATCAAAAGCGGACACCAAGTGTAAGTTATCCTCACGCTTTTTACTGGCACCGCGCAGAGTTTTACCATCAAACGCAATGATTGGCTTACCAGACTGAGAGCGCTGTTCGTTGACCCAACTGAACAAGGCCAAAACCAGAGAGTCAGTTTCTACTGTTTTAAGAATTCGTGCAATGCTATGTCGCGTTGGAATACCGTGCTTAAATGCTCTGAACTGCCTGAGCCAAGGCAGTTTACTGTGCCCGAACACCTCAATATCTTTCCAGCCTTCACAACCAGATAAAACCGCCGAGATGATAAGAAACAAAACATCAGCAAGATCATGATGTTGATTGATAGAAGAACGCTTATCTTCAACAAGTTCAAGGTGGCTAAATAACGACATAATTAACAAGTAGATAGTGATAATGTGGGCGTTATTAGATCAGAAAAAGACCGAGTGTTAAAGCCTTTTTACAAAGTGTGATCCCGCCGTGGATCCCGCCGTGTGTTTCACAACCTGATAATGAAATAATTAAAGCCGTAGCAATTAATGAACATCTAATTTTACAATTCATAAAATATCCTTTTTAATATGAAAGTTAGTACTTCAAGGAGGGTGTTAGTTTATGGATTTTATTAGATCAATTTTTATCTGTATTTTTCTTGTTTCAATGGTTTCTAGTTGCACTTCAATAGGTAGAAGTATAATGCACAGCTCTTTGAATAATAGAGCTAAATTTGTAATTAACTATGATTATGATTATTTGGGGGTGGTACGGTTAGAGAAGGTACTTAAGAGCGAGTCAAGCTCTTTGATATATGATTTTTATCCAGCTGATCGTTCTGTGAAAGGAGATTTTAGCCTATCTTTTAAGGCTGGAGATTTAGATCATGAGTATAGTGTTGTCCGAAATAGTGAGGATCGTCCATTAGATTTGAGTCAACAACTCACAATATTGATCCCAGGCTTTGCTATAGATAAATCTTTTTTAATATCTTATGCAGTTTGGTTCTCGTCAATGGGTTCTGATGTTGTTGTGATGGATCTTTATGGGGTAAAGGAAGATAGTTTTACGTTTGGAAGTAAATTGGCTGACTATTATCCAGAAATAACGAATGGTTATGATAAAGTCAATATTGTTGGATTTTCAATGGGTTTTTTACCTGTTTTAGATATTGCTAATAAATATAGAGTAAATTCATTAATTGGTGTGGTGCCATTACTAAGTCGAGAAGATTTGAATCTTGCTGCAAGTGAAGCCTCCTCCTATGTTGAGCTTCTTCCAAATAGCATCATTAAAAATGTTATTGACGAGTATATTAGTGAAAATAAAATTAATGATTACTTTTATGGTGCACTAAATAGTATAGGTGCGCAAAGTAAAATGCTAATTATTCAGGCTGAAAACGACAAAGTTTTACCCGACTCTAGCCTTGTAGTTTTTGAAGGTGATAAAGCGGATAACTTAGTTTTATCAGGTTATAACCATTACATTCTTGCATCAATGCCAACTCCAGAAACTACAGGTGCCGTTATTGAATTTTTAAATAACTCTGTAGGCACAGGTTCAGTCTCTAATTCAGATCAAAAGTACACTACTCATAGTGAAGCTGAGGTGAAAAAAGAACTTAACTGATGGGTTCTGCTACAGAAAAAGGTAAGTTTCGGTCTTACAAAATGCTGCTGAGGCCCCAGTTTTTCTTACTTTATGGGAAACAAGTAGATATGGAGCCTGAAATGAATTATGGCGTTATAAGTCCTTAATCGAGTTATGATAGTGCTCTTAGCAAAACTATCGACGGGATCCCTCATGTAAGTATGTAAGGCCCAGGAAGTATTTAAGATTACATACTTCTGATTATATTCGATGAATTACGTAAAGAAAGTTAGTTTAATTAAAGGTGTTTTTTGTTTTTAATCATCGGGTTATGCAATATTGAGGTTTTTTGGTGTATAGGAACGTGAATTTTAATAAATTTTTCATTTGTTATCTCTTGTTTTAATTGAATAAGTCGAATTTTATGGGTGGATGAATTAGGGTTTATATTGATTTTAGTATCGGAATTAACGGTGTCAGTACTGATTGTAAAATAGTGAAAGAAGAGCAGACTAGGGCTTTCGATATGAATGGGAAACTAACTCTCTTGAAACCGGGTTTGCGGTGGATAAATCTAGGCTAACATCTTATGCGATTTGGCTTTTCTTGATGGTTTCAGGTGTTATTTTAACGGATTTAAAAGCAGCCTAATTTAGCGAGTGGTACACTTCGGACTTGAATTCGTGGGTAGTTAACGTTGTTGAGTTTTCATTGGTGTGTTTTCCAGTATTGCATATTTCAGGAAAATATAATCAAATTAACTTTATTGATATCACGCCATTTTTAAGTAAGAAGTAATTAATTTTTCCTTCATAAAAATGGTTTAATATATTAAATTCCTATCGTAAGGTCTAATCTAGAAGGTGATGGAGTCATATTCAATTTAAAGTTATTTAAATAGATTTTTTAAAAGTGCCCGGATGTCATTGGTTCATTATAGTTAGCTGCTGGTAATTAACTAAGGAAAGGATGATTTATTGCCAGAATAAAGTAAGTATGTATTGAAAATCCGCTGTGCAAAACAGTTTTTTATGTTTGGTTATCAACACTATTTACTCGCATCTTGTGCAATTTCTAGGAGAACAATCGCACAAAGACAGATATCGAGGTTATTCGAAAATATAAAAGGCTGATAGTCCAGCCTTTTATATTTTTACAATAATCAGAACTTAGATGGTGCAGGAGGCACTGTCAGTGTTTTCTTCGGGCTATCTTTTAACTCTTGCAATAGCTCCTTCACCGCACGTTCGACAGAAGGATCTTTACCTGCATGAACAAGCTCAGGTCTATCGATCACTTCGATATCAGGGCTGACGCCTTCATTTTCGATGATCCAATTGCCTTCGTTATCTAGAATTCGGAAGGTTGCAGCGATCACCTGACCACCGTCAACTAGGCTCGGGTTACCTGAGATACCAATTAGACCACCCCAAGTGCGAGTACCAATCAGTTTGCCAAGACCCGCCTGACGGAAGTAGTAAGGTAAGGCATCACCGCCCGAACTTGAATAACCATTGATAAGCATGGCTTTTGGACCATCGTGTGCAAACGAAGGTGTTTTTGTTGGCTCAACACCACGGCGTTTCCAATAGTTCAGTGGCTTACGAGCAAGCCAAGTGATCATGTGCTCAGGGATAAAGCCGCCACCGTTATAACGGTCGTCAATGATCAGCGCATCTTTGCTCGTTTGTGGCATAAAGTTCTTAAATAATGAACGGTTACCATCATAATGAGTATTTGGTAGGTGAACGTAGCCAATCTTACCATTTGATAGTTTGTCCACGTAGTCTGCACGTGATTGAACCCATGCCATGTAACGTAAGCCTTGCTCGCTGGCGACAGGTTTTACCGTGGTTTTCCAGCTATCATCAGAATTTGGTGATTTACTCAATACCAACTCAACTTGCTCGCCTTGGGTGTTTTCAAGTAGCTCGTAGAAGTTAACCACGTCTTTTACCGAGCGGCCATTTACCGAGATGATGTAATCACCCGCATTGGCATTCACGCCAGTTTCATCGAGTGGTGAACGGTAGTCTTCATGCCAGTTCTCACCTTTGTAGATACGCTCAATTTTTACGTAGCCAGACTGATGAGCGCTTATTTCTGCGCCAAGTAAACCATGCTTTTTGCGCTCAGCTGTCGGGGCGTCACCAGATTGTACGTAAATGTGACCTGCGTTGATTTCACCCGCAATTTCGCTAAGTACATAGTCTAAATCGCTACGGTGTGCGACGGCGCTGGCAAGTGGTTGATACTTCTCCAAGATAGCATCCCAATCTTGACCATGGTGATGCTCGTCGTAGAACCAATCGCGTAAGGTGCGCCAGCCTTCTACATACATTTGTTGCCACTCAACTTGCGGGTCGATTTTCAGTGTCATCTTAGATAAATCAAGCTGACTGGCTTTTAAATCTTGCTTTGGCTTTGGTGCAATTACACTGAAGTTGTTACCAGCGCGAGCGATCAGGTGCTTACCACCAGCGGCAACTTTATAGCTGCTTACGCCGTCGGCGACGGTTTCTAGTTTGCTATCCGGCTCGGTGCCGAGTAACTTTAACGCACCGCCAGTTAAGGTCAGTACGCCCCCTTCAACACCTGTGAGTGAATTATAGTTACCAGCTGGGGCTGAGAGTGATACAACCCGTGACATAAAGCCGTTGGCCTCAATGTGATTTTCTTGTTTGTCGCTGTCCTTTTTCGTTTCTTCGTCTGATTGAATGCTTAACTCATCACTTTCAAAGGCATTAAGTGGTTTGATCTGACTATTCACCGCAACGCTATAAATGCGCGTGGCATTATTAAACATATAATCAAATTCATAGCTGCTAAAGGTAAGGTTATAGTCGCGCTCAGAAGTGAAATAAATGTAGTTGCCGTCAGGTGAAAAAGTCGGGTTACGCTCACTGGTCATGTTGTCAGTCAGTCGAGTGACCTTTTTATCCTTGATATTATAGTGCCAAAGTGAGGCGTAGCGGTTCTCGTTGTTTTTAACAAAAACAATATCTTCACTGTTTGGTGACCAAGTATACTCGGTTAGACCATCTTCGTCGTATTTGGCGGTGTCAATTTTATGCATATCGCCAGATTTCGCATCGACCCACCATAGCGTGTGGTTTTTATCCGCAAAGAGCAGTTTGCTGTTATCAGCCGACCAAATTGGCGTGAAGCGCCAGATGGTACCATTGTCGGTTAACTGAATGGTTTTGTTGTTATTTGCTCTATCTTTGAGATAGATCTCATATTCACCTGTTTTATCGCTCATGTAGGCAATATAACGGCCATTCGGTGACCAGCTAGCTTCAATTTCACGGCCTTCTGGCGTGTAAGAAAGGTTGCGAGTTGGGCCCTGTTTTACTGGGACTGAGAATAGCTCACCACGGGCAGTAAACAATGCGCGCTTACCATCGTGTGATATATCCATAGAATCGATAAAGTCGCTAACGTTTTTACTATATGGCATGGCATATTGACGCACACCAGCGACATCGATTTTTAGCTTTTTAGTTGTCTTTGTCGCTTCGTCAAAGCGATATAAGTAACCGCCATTCTCGTAGACAATGGCATCTGGTCCGGCTGATGGCCACAGCACGTCAAAGTCTTTATGGTTAGTCATTTTAATTGGTGACTTACCATCGCGATATTTATAAAGGTTGAGCGTGTAGTCACGATCAGACACAAAGTAAATACTGTCGTTCACCCAAGTTGGTTGCTGATCAGTGGCTTTGTCGGTGGTGAGTTGTTTGGATGTATTGTTTTCTAGGTCGTAAATCCAGACATCCTGTGCACGACCACCACGAGAGCGCTTCCAGGTTCTAAACTCTCTGTCGATTGGCGTGTAAACATACTTGCTACCATCAGGGGAAAGCATACCACCGCCAGTTTCTGGGATGGCCATTGGCTGCTCAAGTCCACCCTCTACCGGTACCATATAAGGGCGACCCATACGTTTGCCCCATGGTGTTCGATTTGCTCTAAAAACGATATGTTTACCGTCAGGTGTCCAATCCATCACACGATAGTCGAAACCACCACGAGGTGGCATTTGCCCAACATCGTTATAATAAGTGAGTTGTTTTAATCCTGAACCATCAGCATTGATCACATAGATTTGGCGGCTGCCATTATACTCAGCGGCAAAAGCGATTTTGCTGCCATCAGGGGAGAACTTAGGGAAGGTTTCAAAACCGATGTGGTCAGTCAGACGTTGGCTTTTACCTGTGTTGGTATTAGCAATATAAATGTCGCCAGCATATACAAAAGTGACTTTATCTTTGTGAATATCTGGAAAGCGGAGTAGGCGGGTATCTTCGGTCTGATACGCTGAAACAAAAGGCGCGGCTGCCGCAGCAATGGCGAGCACGAGTGTTTTTATCTTCATCATAATATAGGCATTTCCGTTATTATTTTGATACATAATAACGATTGATAAGTGAAATGCACCCAATTTAGATGAGTAGCTTGTTTCAAAATGTGAAAAAACACCCCAACGCGGAGTGTGGTCGCGAAGAGGTGTTGAGTAGTTGGGGGAGGTACAGATGTACCTCAATCATGTGTTGATTTAGAACTGAGCAACAAAAGTTAGGTTGCTTGTTTCACCGCCGTCTGTGTCAACGACACTGCCTTTAAGGTAGTAAGTGTCGTTGAAGAAGTATTTAGCTTCTACCGCTAAGTCTGAATCATATGAACCTAGACCAAGCGCAAAGTTGCGAGTGAAGTAGTAGTTTGCAAGCACGTTTGTTACGTTGTCGTCAAAACCATCAGTATCGATGCGGTTGTGCTCTACGTCGATTGTGAAGTAGCTGTCACCACCAACGTGCATGAAGTAACGTGCACTTAGGTTTAGGTAATCAAACTCGTCTTCAGTTTCAACTGTGAAACCGATGTAATCTGTAGAATTTAGTTCGTGATTGTACTCAGCTTTGAACCAAGTGGTATCACCGTTTTCAAACTCTTCTTGGCGAACGCTTAGCTTTAGGTTGTCATTGTAAAGGTAACCAAAACCGAAAGAGTAATGGTCGTCAACTTCGCCAAGATCTGAGATGCTAGCAGTTACAAACCATTCTTTAGTGATAAAGCCTTCACCATGTGCTGCGAAAGCATTCGAGAAGTCATCGTTAAAGTAACTTACGCCTACATTGCTGTCCGTATCAAGGTAGCCAAAGTCATCCCATACGCCTACTGATTCTTGAGGTGCGAAGAAATAGCGAGAAGAAAGCATCAGTGCGCGGTTGTCAGAGCCATCATAGTCATAATCTGTGTAACTAGCGGCGTTGAACCACTCTTTTTGTACGTTACCAGTGTTAGCCTGAGCTGCTGCTGAAACAAGTAGTGAAACAGCTGCGATAGATAGTAGTTTATTCATAGTCATCCCTTTAATTTCCATATATTGAGCTACATCGACTCAACGGCGCGCATGGTAGTATTAGAAATCTGAACGGAAGCTGACAATAATGAAAAAAGTTTGGATATTGGCAAAAAAGCTGAGACTTAATTATGCTTTTTATCTATAAGATAAATATAAAGGAAGTGAAAATGAAGAATTCATTCCATGGTATATCAATAGGCACTGAGCGCTTTGGAGATGATATTTATCTCACACTTAAGCCTACAGGTAAACTCACTCATGAAGATTATGTTGTTATTACACCAATAATCGAGAGTGCACTAAAAGCCGTAACAACGCCTAAAATCTATGCATTTCTTGATGCGACTGATTTTGAAGGCTGGGAACCAAGGGCCATGTGGGATGACTTCCGACTCGCCTTTGAGCATAGCACTGAATTTGCCAAAGTAGCAATATATGGCGGCAAAAATTGGCATCGACTTGCTGCAACAATAGGTAACTGGTTTGTTACTGGTAAAGTGAAATATTTTGATGATAAAGAAGATGCACTGAATTGGCTTAATGAGCGAGATTGATTAAAGTTGAATTAAATTCATGATTTATGCGTTGTGACTCAAGACGCTAGTCACGCGTCCAAAAAGTGGATTATTCAACCTATCATCAGTATAGTGAATTAACACCATTGGCTTTTGTCATAACGGCTTAGGAGCTTCAACTGTGAAAAAAATACTGATCACTGGTGCAAACCGCGGTATTGGACTTGCGTTAACTAAAACCTATCTGCAGGCTGGTTGGCACGTATTAGCAACTTGTCGAGACCCGCTTATTGCTTCAGAGCTGAATTCTCTCGCGCCAACTTTTCCTGAACTCCAAGTGTTTGCCTTAGATGTGACCAATTACGACCAGATGGAAGAATTAAGTGAGAAACTGGCTCCCGTAGCTATCGATATCGTTATCAACAATGCGGGTATTTATGGGCCGAAAGACTATGCATTTGGTGAAACAGATATAGAAGCGTGGCGAGAAGTGATGGAGGTTAATGTATTCTCCACCATGCGACTCGCAGAGCTATTTTACACCCATCTTTGTAACGGCAATGAAAAAATTTTTGCGGCCATTTCCTCTAAGGTAGGCAGTCACACCATGAATACCAAAGGCGGCGGCTATATCTATCGCAGCTCTAAGGCTGCATTAAATTCAGTGGTAAAAAGCTTATCAAATGATTTACTGGGTGAAGGGATCCGCACCGTCGCTATTCACCCAGGCTGGGTCCAAACGGAAATGGGTGGCCCTAACGCGTTAATTACCCCAGACGAGTCTGCAAATGGGATCTATTCCGTGTTATCACATTTTGTGGATGCACAAAGTGGAGGTTTTTATGATTACGGCGGCGATGCTATTCCATGGTAATAACAGCTAGCTAAGCTAACACCAGAAATAAAAGGTTTTGGCTAATCAATGAGACAGATGCGTTGAGTAGCGTCCACACAGTAGTAAAGGAATGTGCAAACAGTGGTAGAAGTTCAAAATTTGGTCTTTACGCGTCGTGATGGTGAAGTGAATCGAGCTGTATTAGATAAGCTTGGTCTCAGTATTGCTGCTAAGGAACAGGTCGCGATTGTTGGTGATAGCGGATCGGGTAAAACCACACTTATCCATCTGATTGGTGGTTTATTAAGGCCCGATAGCGGCAGTATTATTATTGATGGCCGGGATATTACTCAGTTTAATGATACCGAACAGGCGCTATATCGCCGCGAGTTAGGGATGATATTTCAACACTATCAATTGCTTGCACCTCTATCCGTCTACGACAATATTGTCTTTCAAGCACAGCTCAATCAATTGAACCCCAAACCAAACGATGTTAATGCGCTGGCAGAGCGCTTGGGGATTTTACATAAATTAACAGCCTTGCCTCAGCAATTGTCAGGTGGCGAGCAGCAGCGAGTTGGTATCGCACGTGCCATGATCAACAAGCCTAAGTTATTGCTGGCCGATGAGCCGACGGGAAACTTAGATGCTGCGAAAAGCGAAGAAGTGGTATCACTTCTGCGTGAGCTGTGCGAAGAGCAAGGCGTTAACTTGCTTATGGTTACGCACAGCCAACACCTTGCTGACAGCCTAGATAGAAAAATCACCATTCAAAATAACCGTGCTTATGGCTAAAACGATGGAACGGCTGAGCGCGTTATCAGAAATTAGGCTGGTACTCACGGTTTTTATCCAGTTCTACAAAAGGCATCTTTGGTTGTTTTTACTATTCGTTTTTGGCTTATCTTTGGGTAGTGCTTTGCTTGGCTCAATTCGAGGACTAAATCAAGAAGCAACAGATCGCTATCAGCAAACCAGCGCACTTATTAACAATCCAATTAGTCATTTTGTTCGGCCAAGCGTAGGTCGCGAGATGTTGACTGGCGATGTATGGACGGCGCTTCGAAACGCAGGAGTCGTATCTGCTGAGCCAGTTTTGGAAGGCGTGCTGACCCTGCCGAGCGGGAACAGGCTCCGCATCAAAGGGGTTAATACTTTGCAATGGCTGTCTGTGCCTAAAGCGCAATTACAGGGAGACAAGTCAGGCAACCAAACTGCATCATTACAATTTGGATTTAACACAATTTACGTATCTGACACGATGGCTCAACAGTTGTCGCTCAGAAGGCATGAAGTGATCAAGCTTCTTGATACGGATGTACACTTCATTGTTTTATCGGAACTGACTGGTGATACCGCATTAGCCGATATTGCATTAGTTGACCATTTACTGAATTCATTAGGTCGGATGAGTTATATAGAGATCTCAAATGCAGTATTGGATGAGGCAAAAGTTAGGCAGATTTTACGTGATGAAGCACAGTTGCAAAGTGCACAAGCTCAGTCATTCGACTCGTTGTCGAAGGCGTTTTTCTTCAACCTGCAAGCACTTGCATTCCTGGGCTACGTGGTTGGCGCTTTTTTAAGTTTTAACGCCATAAAGCTTTGTCTGCACGCGAGAAAAAAACTACATCAGCAACTCACACTACTCGGATGTGTTCAAGCAAATGTAGTCGCAGCGGTAGTCATTGAGGTGCTCGTCTTAAGCTTGATTGCCGCACTGGTGGGCGCAGGTGTGGCTTTCTTGGGGGCGAACTTATTGGTGAGCGAGATCTCTATGGCGTTAGAAAGCTTGTTCGCGTTAGATAGGCGTTTACCGGTTAATTTCAGTTGGTTAGTCGTGCTGCAAGCATTTGTGTTAAACCTTTTGGTACTCGCAAGTGTGGCATATTGCCAAGTAAAGCCTCTTACTTTTTATAAATCTTGGCAGAGTAAAATAGTGAGTGGAAGTCTACTGGCTGTGGCCGCTGGGTATTTTTATCTTGGTAGCGAAGCGCCATTTCATGCACTTGGGTTATGCGTTTGCCTTCTGTTACTCTCTTTTATGATAACACCAATGGTACTACGAGCCGCGTTTAAAGGTATTCCAACTCAACATCCACTAGTTAAATGGATGAAAGCAGACAGTGGCGAGCAGATCAGAGTTCTTGCAATCAGTGTTTATGCCGTATTGCTTGCGGTTGGCACTTCCGTAGGGTTACAAATTATGGTGAGCAGCTTTAGTTCAGCTTTGCAGATCCATTTAGATGGTCGCCTTAGCGCAGATCTATATGTGAGGCCTAGTGAAGTCTCTGATGTGCAATATCAATGGCTCTTAAGCCAACAGGATATTGAAAAGGTCGGTGTATTTTGGCGTGCAGAGATAAGTTATGGCCTGAGCTCACATCAACAAGGTACTCAATCAGCGAGCTTGATAAGCTTCGGTCGCTCTGGCGAACATCACTACAATCTGATGTTGCTTTCGGGATCGCCACCTAATAACAAGGTGCTTTACTATGATGCGAATAAGAACGTGAGTGGGTGCCTTGCTAATGAGCCAAGCAAATTATTGTATGGCGTAAAGTTGGGTCAGCGTATTCGGTTGCAGCAAGGCAAAAAGCATATTAACTGTGAGATAACGGGTTTTTATTACGATTATGGTGAACAGCGTGTGGTGTTCGTTGCCGTTAGTGACGCAATTGAAAACGCAGGGCTTAACTATGAAGAATATGGTTTTTCAATTGTTCTAAAGCCAGATATTGATACCGCTTTATTTAAGCAAAAGGTCATACAGCAATTCCATTTAAACGACTCTCAAGTGGTTCAAAATCAGCGCTTTAAACAATACGCTACGCGTTTGTTTGAACATACGTTTTACGCAACACACGCGTTAAATTTAATGATAGTTGCTATCGCGTTATTTGGGCTATGGGTATCATTACTGACTCTCGGCGCTAAGCAAATTCAACCATTGGCCATCTTAAAAACATTAGGCGTTACAACTTGGCAAGCGTTTGCCATTAAATTAGGGCAAAGCGGTGTTATTCTGCTGGTGAGTTTAGTGCAGGCGACGATACTTGGGGGAATGCTCGGGTGGATCTTGCTTAAATTTGTGATGCCAATTGGCTTCGGTTGGACGATCCCTTTTCTATTACCTTATCTTGAGATCGCAGTTTTTATCACCCTAATTTTTGGTTTAGCTTTGCTGGTTAGTGTACTACCTCTACTCAAACTGAGTCGTTACGATACTGCGGATCTGTTGTATGAAGACTAATTATTTTATCGTTTTATTACTGTTAATCGTAGGAGTCGGCTGCACACCGGAATCATCAGAAGCCCCTAATTCAAAAAATGATTTTTTCAATCTTGAATTAGGTGATCCCGTTTCTCCTTCATACCAATTACGTTTTCCACTTGATCATGGCAGTCATCCGGACCAAGGCATTGAATGGTGGTATGTTACTGCAAACTTAAAAAGTGCTTCAGGACAAGAGTTTGGTGTTCAATGGACGTTATTTAGAACCTCAGTTGTCAGCGGTCAATATGCCAGTCCATGGTGGGATGGTGAGTTATACTTTGCGCATTTTGCAATTCAAGATAATACAAGGCACCAAGCCTTCGAACGTTATGGCAGAGCAGGACAAGTAAAAATTCAAGCAGACCCATTTATCACGCAACTAGATAATTGGTATTTGCGCAGCGAGACGGAAACATTTTTTCCGTTAACGCTCCATGCTGAGGAAGAAAGCAGTCGTGTTAATTTAACACTGAGAGAAAGTCCGATAGTACTACATGGAAAGAATGGCTACAGTGAAAAAACGTCCGACGGCCATGCCTCCATGTACTATAGCTATCCTTTTTTAAGCGTTACGGGTGAGCTTAATTTTCAAGGTGAAACACATCAAGTCAGCGGTGACGCGTGGCTCGATAGAGAATGGTCTTCCTCGTTTATCAGTAAAGCACAACGCGGCTGGGACTGGTTTAGCATTCGGGGTCAAGACAGGTCGAATGGCGCACTAATGGTATTTTGCATTCGTGATAGCAAACAAGTCTACAAAGATTGTCGAGGCACTGAAATTACAGCTGAGGGTAGAGCGACAGAAATAGCGCATAAGGATATTCAATTAAGTGTTTTGGAGCAGGTTTCGGTAGATGGAGTAAGCTATCCATTTAAATGGCAACTACGGCTAAAGCACGGTCCTGTTATTCTGATCGAAAGTACCAATCGTGATGCGAGAAACCAGCTGACTATCCCGTATTGGGAAGGAAGAGTAAAAGTGTCCGGCGGCTATACCGGTGAAGGGTACGCTGAGCTAGTCGGATACGAATAGCCCGCATTGGCTATACCGATAGCTTGTACCTATATTGTCTTTAAATCTCCTAGTGAGATAGTACTAGCCCACAATAAACATGAATTTATCCTGAAATCTTGTTTTGACAGCGCTTTTTTCTGTCAAACTCAGTCCTAGAAAGCTAGACTCTAAGAATATCTTACTATCTGTGTTGCTATGTTAAATACGTTTTTTGTAACCGATCCCGCACCAGAGTTGCTACTCAACGGAACTTATGATGCTACGCTTGTGGCATTATCTGTGCTTGTGGCCGTTATTGCCTCATTTTTTACGCTTATCCAGATCGACTTTGCTGAGCAAAATCAAAATAGCCGTATAAATAGACTCGCAAAATTTGGCGGTGCTGTGGCCATGGCTGGTGGTATTTGGAGTATGCACTTCATTGGCATGTTAGCGTTCTCGCTCTGTGTTGAAGTGGATTACGATCCTTGGCTTACTGCGGCGTCTATCTTCCCTGCTTTCTTAGGCTGTTGGGTTTCGTTTGATTTGATAACACGACCAAATGTCACACTTGCAGTTAAGGGGCTTGCCGCTGTCATTTTGGGGGCCGGTATTGGCACCATGCACTATAGCGGTATGGAAGCCATGCAGCTTGGCCCTATGTTGGGCTATGACCCTACACTTTTTGGTTTATCAATTATTGTTGCAGTGTCACTCGCTTTCATTGCAATTCAAGCGAGAAGTAAGCTGCGCAATTATGTCAGCGATAACAATACGAGTATCGTCAGATGGTTAGGAGCTTTGGCGCTTGGTGCATCGGTATCGGGAATGCACTACACAGGTATGCAGGCGGCAAAATTTGTATCTGACTCACCAATAATCAGCCAAGAAATGCAAGATCAGCACACACAGTCACTCGCATTGTTTATTGCTGCTGTCAGTATGATCATTAGCGCTTTATCTGCGCTTATTCATACCGCGAGCAAGTACCGTTCGGTGGCTGCAGACAAAGCCGCTAATGAATCTAGGCTTGCGGCGATCCTAGAAACGGCCGTTGACGGGATCATCACTATCAATAGTCACGGTATCATTAAGAGCTGTAACCCGTTAGTTGAACGAATTTTAGGATGGTCTGAGCGAGAAACGCTTGGTCGCAATGTTGCGGTGTTTTTACCTAAAGAAGCGCAAACGAAAGTATCATTCGACAGTACTTACCTTGAGCAATTTAAAGGGGTTGGTCGTGAAATCAAGGCGCGACACAAGCAAGGGCATTTGGTGCCTATCCGATTGGGGATAGGAGAGGTTGAGCTAAAAGACCAAAGTGCGTTTTATGTGGGTTTTATCACTGACCTAACAGCCCAAAAGCAAATGGAAAAAGCGCTGATTGAGCAGGAAACGCGTTATCGAACACTATTAAATAACATGCCAGGCGTGGCGTTTCGCTGCCGGATTGATAGCGAATGGACAATGTCGTTCGTAAGTCCCATTGTCGAGCAGCTTACAGGCTATCGAGCAGAGGAGTTTATTTCTGGGCAAGTTCATTTTGCCAGCTTGATTATTGAAGACGATAAAAGCTTAACGCACGATGTGGTTGAACAAGCACTGCAATGCGGCAAAGCGAGTTACTCGCAGGAATATCGAATATTACACAAGTCAGGCCATACCAAGTGGGTGCTTGATAAAGGTTCATTTGAATACGATCAAGCGGGTAAAGTTGAGGGCATTGCGGGCGTATTACTTGATATTAGTGAGCGCAAGAACATGGAAGACGAACTACGTGCCGCGAAAAGCATCGCTGAAAGCGCAGCGGCTTCCAAGCAAGCGTTTTTGGCGAACATGAGTCATGAAATTCGCACGCCGATGAACGCCATTTTAGGATTCAGTGAAGTATTGAGAGAGTCTGAACTGAAGCCTGATCAAAGTAAGCATGTAAATACGATACTTACCAGTGCAAAGGCGCTGTTGCATTTACTTAATGATATTTTAGACTCTGCTAAGCTGGACCAAGGCAAGCTCGACCTGATTGAAAATGATTTCTGTATTTCTGAGCTACTCGACAACGTGGTATCGACGTTTTGGTATCAAGCAAAGAAAAAGGGCTTAAAACTAGAGCTCACGATGAGTCACAGTTTGCATCAAACTTATCATGGTGCTTCAGACCGCTTACGGCAGGTATTGGTTAATTTATTGGGTAATGCCATTAAGTTTACTGCACAGGGCAGTGTAGAGCTTTGTGTTGAATCCTCTCATGACGATTATGTACTGTTTAAAATTGCAGACACAGGTATAGGGATTGCCAACGATAGACTAGATTCTATTTTCAACCCCTTTGAGCAGGCCGACGAGAGCATGAGTCGCCGCTTTGGTGGCACAGGCCTTGGGACGACCATTAGTCGCCAGCTAGTCGAGTTAATGGGTGGAAAAATATGGGCTCACAGTGAGATTGGAAAAGGGTCTACTTTCTACTTTACAGTGCCTCTTAAGAAAATAGCGGCATTCACAATAGCGCAAGATGTTCATGTTGAACTTCCCCCGTTAAATATATTGGTTGCTGATGATATTCAACAAAATACCGAATTGTTGAGCTTATTACTTGAAAAGCAAGGTCATAGTATAGAGGTCGCAGGAGATGGGCTTGAGGCCATCGAAAAAGCAAAAGCGCAACAATACGACCTTATTCTAATGGATATTCATATGCCGGGTTGTGATGGACTTGAGGCGACGCGCGCTATCAAAGCATATGAACGAGAAAATAGGCAACAAGAGACACCGGTAATAGCACTCACCGCGAGTGTGTTGGGCGAGGATAGAGCCGCTGCAAAAGCTGCTGGTATGGCTGCATTTGCCTCAAAACCGGTGGTGATAGAAGATTTAACTCGCACCATTGCTGAGACGCTCAATATCAATATTGCTCATACGGCGATTAGAGTAAGGCAAACCACCAACAAACAGCTTATAAATAGAGCTAGAGCAATAAATTTGTGGGGCAGTGAGGCTCGGTTTTTAAAAGAGTTGGCGCGTTTTTGGGAAGGTAAAAGAGAAGAAGTGATAGCGCTCTTTGCGCACGAAGGTCAGTTTACGAATGATGTACTACAGAGTATTCATACTATCAAAGGCGTTGCCGGAAACTTGGCTTTGGAGACGCTATTTGGTTTGCTTGAGCAAATAGAGCGCAAAAAGGAAATTGACGAGCGCTTGAGAGCCAAAATGGCGCTCATTATTGAAAAGTTAGACGACGTGGTTGGTCTGAGTGATGAAGAAGTCGTGACCAACGCGTTGAGTGAGGGCGACGTTTTTTTGTTTAAGCAAAACTTGCCACAAGTAAAAGAGATGATAGATGAGGCACAAGTCGAGGATGATGTGCTTGACGCTTTGCTAGAGAGTGCCCCCCTCACTTACCGAAGCCAGGTAGAGGCGTTGAAACATGCATTGGATGATTTTGAATTTGAACGTGCGGAGGAAATTCTCGCACAATTAATGAGTACTGATGTGTAATGATAAATGACCACAAGCCTCTGATCCTAGCTGTTGACGATGAAGCGACAAATTTGCAAATTCTAAAGCAAACGCTGGGCAATCAATATCGTATGAAGTTTGCAAAGTCAGGAAAATTGGCGTTGGAGTTAGTTGATAAGGAACTACCTAACTTAATTTTACTCGATGTTATGATGCCGGAAATGACAGGCTTTGAAGTCTGCTCTAAATTAAAAGAAGACCCTACCACGGCGAGGATCCCAGTGATTTTTGTGACCGCCTTAAGTGAAGAGTTTGACGAAGCTCGAGGTTTTGAGTTAGGTGGTGTTGATTACATTACAAAGCCTATCAGCCCTGCAATAACTAGAGCTCGAGTGAAGACGCACTTGTCTTTAGTCAGTGCCACTGAGCTTAAAAGTGCATACGTTGAACTGATGCAACGGCTCGGTCAGGCGGCGGAATACAAAGACAATGAAACAGGCCAACATATTGCAAGAATGAGCCGCTACTGCTTTGTGCTTGCTAAAGCTTGTGGTTTACCGGAAGCGTATGCGGAAGATTTGATGCTCGCCGCCCCGATGCACGATATTGGCAAGGTCGGAATTGCCGACAGCATTTTACTGAAACCCGGACGTTTAGATGCCGAAGAGTATGAGGTGATGAAACAACATGCTGAGCTGGGTGCAAGTATACTCGCGGACTCTGATTCAAAACTCGTCAAGCTTGCATATTTAATGGCAATGGAGCACCACGAGAAATTTGATGGAAGCGGTTATCCAAAGGGATTAAAAGGGGAAGAAATCTCACTTGAAGGACGGATCTGTGCACTTGCAGACGTGTTTGATGCACTTACTTCAAAGCGCCCATACAAAGAGGCTTGGCCTATTGAAAAGGCATTGGCCTTCATTCATTCTGAAAGCGGTACGCACTTTGACCCAAAATTAGTTGAATTGCTCGATGAAAACCTGCCTGAAATCCTAAAAATTAAAGCGCAGTATGACTAAGGGTAGTTTATCTTTGTTGGTTAATTGAGATAGCTTGGTTGATACTTTTGAGCTTAGAAAGAGGGAAGTGGTGGGGCATTTTTAGGCGGCTTATATTGTAAAGCATTTGCTATGTAAATAATTTGTATCTATATTGGGTTTTAACCATGGAACTATCAGCAAGGATACGATTGTGAATTCAGTTTCAATTATGGCAATAAGTCTTACCGCCATGTTAGCTTCACTACCTAGCATCGC
This sequence comes from Pseudoalteromonas sp. GCY, assembly GCF_016695175.1. Taxonomy (NCBI): domain Bacteria; kingdom Pseudomonadati; phylum Pseudomonadota; class Gammaproteobacteria; order Alteromonadales; family Pseudoalteromonadaceae; genus Pseudoalteromonas; species Pseudoalteromonas sp. GCY. The sequence continues at coordinate 878,157 of NZ_CP068022.1, read as the reverse complement.
CAGTTCAACAAATTTCATGGAGCTTGGATTTGGTCGGGTAGCATTCGATAGCGTCAGTGAGATAGAGCCTAAAGGCTTTGTCATTACAGCAAATATAGAGTTTGGCGGGCTTTACCTAGAAGGTTCTTCTGCTCTTATGGCTGATGACGTCGCGGTTACCGGATTAGTTTATGGTGCAGAAGAAGACGTTTTAGCCACTTTAGATTTCGATGTTGACTCTAGAACTTATACCCTATTGGCCGGTAAACAGTTTGATTTGAATGATCATAGCCTTATTGATATTTATGGCGGCTATTCTAGGCATAGATTAGAGATAGCTTATTCAGGCTTGGTCAATACGACGCACTATGATGGTTACACCAATAAAGAGCTTATATTATTTCTTGATCAAGGGGCAAATGAGTCAAGTGATCATTATCATTTAGAAGCTGCTTATGACTATACACATGTAGACCTTAATTTTAGGGTAGGTGTTGGCTTTGAGCGGATCCAGGATGATGTAAGTGAGAATAATTTAGTGTATCTGGCTGAGGTTGGATATCGTTTTACCAATAATATTTCCGCAAACGTGAGCTATAGAAATGCTGAGGTCTACAATACTCTCAGTCTGAATTTGAGGTATAGTTTCTGACGACAATGCTCTTGTCATGCCGTTAATCTTATTGTGAACGGTATGGCATCCACTTCCAAAGCGCCTAGCTAATTTTCTTCCGCTTGGTTTACGACACTGAGTTGAACTCGAGCAAGTTAACGCATTGATTAATAGTAACAAACTTTGTTACAAAATCATTTTGTATTTATTTTGGGTTCTGATTGTATTTATATGTAATTGCCGTAGTATGCGCCACGAATTAAATACGAGAATGATGGAGTGGATCGTGAATTCAATTTTAAAGCAAGTGGCATTAGCATCAGCATTATTTGCATCAACAGCCAGCCTAGCAAACTCAACAAACTTCGTTGAACTAGGTTATGGAAAAATCACGCTTGATGGCGTTGATGAATTCAAGCCTACGGGTATCGCAGTTACGGTAAACAAGGCATTTGACGGCTTTTATCTTCAAGGTACTTATGCTGCATTAAGTGATGACTTTAAAGGTACTTTAATCGAAAGCGATTATTACGCAAATATAGAAACAACGGTTGAAGTTGAGACAGATTTAAACTATCTTACCCTTTTAGTTGGTCATCAGTTTGATGTAACAGATGTTGGCTTTGTCGATGTATATGGTGGCTATTCTAGATACAAATTAGAACTGGATTATTCAGGCATCGCAGATATTGCTTATAACGATGGCTACAGTTATCAAGAAAGCTTCTCTGATAAAGAGAGTGACACGAGCGATCATTACCATATTGAAGCAGCCTACGAGCATTCATTCGGAGCTCTGAGTGCACGTGTTGGTCTTGGTCTTGAACGTATTCAAGATGATGAAAGCGAAACTAACTTTGTATACTTAGCCAAGCTTAGTTACCAATTTACCGACAGCATCTCAGCTAATGTTAGCTACAGAAATGCAGACGAATACGATAACTTTGGTGTAAACTTAAGATATAGCTTTTAAGCTAGCGGGATACAGTCGCTAACCGGCGGCTGTAACTACTCCCCCTTGATGTTAGCTTTGCCTGACATTCGACAAGTGTTTTAAAGTGTCAGATGAACGAAAAACGTTATTTTCAATTTCCCATTCGTAGAATGTAAACGTGAATTTTCCAACGTTAGTTAACCCATACTTCTCATAAAATAGGTTTGCTTGATTCTCGACCCATGTATAGAGCCAAAAACGAGGACCGAGCTTTATAGAAGCATAGTTCATTAGCTGAGAGCCTACACCTTTCCCCTGAAAATGTCTTAACACATATAGTTTTTCAATTTCGTAACCATAATTTTCGTTATTATAATCTGAGTTGTGATTGGTCAAAATGAAACCTAAAAGGTGGCCGTTTTGCTCAGAAACGCAAATACTAAATTCAGGATTTTCAATGCGCTCTAAAAAGTAAGCCGATGAAAAAGTTTCCAGTGCGAATTGAGCATACTCATGGCGGATCCCTTTTTGCGCATAGGTATCAAGCCAAACTTGAATAGATATCGCGGCAAGTGTCACTGCATCAGAAGGAGCAGCCGGACGAATGGTGGCGTTAAGCATTACGTCACCCTATCCATTATTTGTGCATATTGGTAATACGCGAGTTGGCCTACTCTTCTTAATTGTGGCATTGGAAACTTGGGTAGTGGCTTAGTATAGATGGGTAAATCAGGGACTTTAAGACCCATTAATTTTTCAGCAAGGCGAATACTTGCCTGAGCACTAAACGCTACACCTGAGCCGCAATATCCAAGTACATACCCGGTATTGTTTTCGCTGTAGATATGGGGAAGATCATCAAGCGCGGCGGCAATATAACCACTCCAAAAGTAATCAACTTTAACATCGAGTTTAGGAAAGCAATCGTTAAGTGCTGAGCGCAAGTTGTATTGATATTTTGCATTGTCCTGATCATGGCCAAACACCGCACCTCGCCCACCAAACAAAATACGGTTGTCAGGAAGGCGACGATAGTAGTATTTAAGCCGTCTGGTATCCATGACGACTTGCTCTGTGATTAAGCCATTGGCAGCGAGTTGCTCATCGCTGAGTGGTTCAGTCACGATAATACTACTTAAAATAGGCAGGTAACGGCCTTGAGTTAACGGCGAAAATTGTCGCTGAGAATAGGCATTCGCTGCGATCACTACCTTATTTGTTGAGACTTTGTGGCCATTCACTTCGAGCTGGTGGTTGCCACTTTGATTCTGATGGTGGGTGGCCAGACTGTTTTCATAAAGTTGCACACCGGCTTGCTGAGCTAATGCCTTGTAACCTAGCAACAGCTTCAAAGGGTGAATACCAAACGCGTTGTCAAATCGCAATGCACCAAACCCTTGCTGGTTGTGCATATAGGTTTCGGTTAGTTGTTGCTGAGACAGTAACTGATGGCTCTTGCTACCCATGGTTGCAGTGAGAAATTCGGACTGTGCTTTTAGTAACGAAAATGCTTGCTGGTTGTGTGCAACTTTCAAATACCCGGATGCCTGCACATTACAATCAATGTGATTGGTGTCGATATGTTCTCGCACTAAAGCAACGGCGTTGTTGTACTCTTGATATATGGCTTTACTGACATCCAAGCCATACTTTGTGGCCAGTTGTGCATAACCAAGCCGTCCTGTACTTGGTAGCACAAACCCCGCATTTCTCGCGCTCGCGCCAAAGCCAACTTGATTTGCTTCAAATAGGGCAACGCTTTGATGATGAGTGGTTGCCAAATGGTAGGCGGTAAGTAAGCCCGTAAAGCCACCACCGATCACTGCGATATCTACTTGTAATGGTTTATCTAGCGAAGGAGTGGGCGTACCTAAAGGGCAGGTTGCAGCCCAGTAGCTGTTGGCAAAAGCTTGGCCTTGGCAATGTGGCTGAGTGAGTGGGTCAAACCCTGACATCTTAAAACTCCAATACCATTTCTGCTGCTTGGCAGTGACATTCAGTACCACAGATAGTACAAACATAGCCGTGATAGATACAGTCATCTAGCCACTTATCATCATGGATTTTAATCAGTTTGCCACCGGCTTTGGTGAAGTATTTAACGGCACCGTTACCTGGGCTTTGTTTCCAAAGATGAGCAACGCCGGCTCGTGCGCCTTGTTGTTTTAATGCTGTTATTGCATGTTTTAGTAATTGGGGTCCAATACCTTGGCCCTGTGCGTTCGGCGATACCGCGATACATTTAAAATATGCCATATTATTTTGATCAACAGGCCACAAAGACGGTGAGCTCCACTTATCTATAGGCCATTGTCCGGCACTATATGATGTTCTAAAGCCGAGCAACTCATCTTCATCGTTTAGGGCAACAAAGGAAGCATTTATACCGTCTTTACAGCCTTTTTGGCGCATTTGTTCAATGCCCGCGTTATCAAGATAATTATCACCATGAACGAGATTACCAAGTGCGATAACGCGCTCGAAATGTTCTGGTTGTAAAGGAATAATTTTCATAGGCTCTCTGTTGTTGTTATTTACTGTGAGGCATTTTGACTAGCATACCACGTTGGATTATGTACCAAAAACGCTAAGGTTCATCGGTTTTTGTGAACGTTATTATATGTGTTGTAAGAATAAAAAAGTGAACAAAATTTGACAGCGATGTCATTTTGTTAATAATTGTTGAATTGGTGGGTTCCACTATTAACAACAACATGTAAAGGAAGAGTATGAACAGTCTAAAATTAGCGACCGCAGTTTCGCTTGCCATAACTGCAAGTCAAGTGATGGCCATGAGTCCGCAACCCGATCCACAAAACCCCAATGGTTATATTGTTTCTCGAATAGAATTGAATAATGCCCAGAGCGCGAAGACCAACAACCCTATGTATGCGATTTGGTCTAAAGCACTGGAAACAAGAGATAATGCGGTTGTAGAGGCAATTGCGCCGGGGCTTGCCAGTAATCCAGATAATGTAAAAAGAGCTGAGCGGGTATTTGGTCAAACCCAGTGGCAATTTCTTACGCAAATGGCGGCGCCTGAATACACCTACACTCGTTTTTTGCGTGCTATTGGCAAGTTTCCCGCATTTTGTGGCGACTATACAGATGGCCGAGACGCCGACGCAATCTGTAAACGCTCAATCGTGACTGCATTTGCGCATTTTGCCCAAGAAACGGGGGGGCATATTGCCAAAGACAACACTTCTGATAACCCTCTCGGGTTAGAAGAGTGGCAACAAGCATTGGTTCATGTGCGTGAAATGGGTTGGTCAGAAGGGCAAGCTGGTTATACCACAGGGTGTGGACAAAATGACTGGCAAAACCGCCGCTGGCCATGTGGAGCGGGGCAAGGGTATTTTGGCCGAGGCGCTAAGCAGCTTTCATATCACTTCAACTATGGCGCATTTAGTGAAGTTATGTTTAATGGTGATGCAACAGTGCTACTAAATAACCCAGGTCTAGTAGCCGATTCTTGGCTAAATTTAGCGTCTGCAATTTGGTTTTTCTTAACGCCGCAAGCACCAAAACCTGCAATGTTACACGTTATTGATAGAACTTGGACACCATCATTGCGTGAAAGTGAGGCGGGGATTGGTTATGGCTTTGGTACCACGATTAATATTATTAATGGTGGTATTGAATGCGGCGCGCAAAATAAAGACAAAGGTCAGCCCGTTAACCGCATTCGTTATTGGGAAGGACTCTCGCATTATTACAACATCACCATTGAAGCTGATGAAGAAAATACCTGTTGGCAGCAAACACCATACGGTAGCTTAAACCTCGACGGCGCTACTGATGTCCTTTACACCAACTGGGAAGGTGATTGGGCTTATTATGCAGACCGCCCAGGAGGTTATTCATTTGAGTGTAAACTCGTGGGGTATCAAACAGCTTATTCAGCGCTTGTGCCAGGAGACTACGAAAAATGTGTGACAAATTTTTATCAATCACACGCAAGTTGGCCTGAAGTACGAGTTGTCGATGATTTACCAACCAACCCGACTGAACCGCCTGTTGACGGTGTACTCGCTTGGGATGCCGACAAGGTTTACTTAAAAGGTGATAGAGCGAGCTACAATGGTGTGATCTACGAAGCCAAGTGGTGGACCAAAGGAAATATCCCAACTGCCGATGGCTCGGGTCCTTGGTTAGCGGTTAACTAAATAACCTGAGCTTCGGATAATTAATGCTTTTCTAGCAGCCAGTTTTAGCGCTAACTGCGTTGAATTCACTTCCAATAGCAAGCTATTGGTGCGTAAATTCGCCTAATTACCCCTAAAACTCTCTGGCTAGACAAGGAAATAATTTAATATTATTTTAAAAACAATGAGTTAGTTCATTTCTTATCCAAACCTCAGGTTAAATAAGCTAATAGCTGTGGGGCTGGTTATGTTAGTCCCACAACTTTTAAGATTCTATGGCAAAGATCATAAACTCTAATTGATGCCCTATGGTATGCGCGCTAAAATAGTGTTTTAGCAATAATCGAGACCATATCGTGTCTGTAACTCGCTCGTTAGTCCAAACTCTGTCTGAGTGCATTGAACATGTGCTAGATACTTCTCTTCATGCCGATAAAGCATTAACTCAATTACTACAGAACAACCCTCAGTGGAACCTTGATGAAAGGCAGTATGTGGTGAGCAATTATTACCATATCTTCCGCTTTAAACGGTTACTGGCTTACCTACTTGAGCATGAAGAAATGCCGCTAGATGGCTTTGGCTACTGGTTAACTTGCCAAGTTGTTACAGCGCAGCCGCTTCCTGAGTGGGTGGATACTGAGCGTTATAATTTGGAAAAGCTACAAAGCTTAATTGAGCAGGCGCCTCAAGCCGTTCGTTTATCTTTACCTGATTGGTTAAACGAGGTTGCAAATGAGCAACTCGGTGAGCAGTGGCCAGCGGTTGCATCCGCGCTAAATCAAAGTGCTCAACAATATTTGCGAGTAAATAGCCTAAAAAGCGATATTGCGACTGTGACAGAGTCCTTAGCAAAAGAAGGGATCAAGGTTTCACACGTTGCGCTTGATTCTCATGTCGCGCTAAAAGTTGAGTCCAATAGCCATCTGTTCCGCTCTCAAGCATTTCAGTCTGGTTGGTTTGAAATGCAAGACGCAGGTTCTCAGCAAATCGTGCCTTTTTTAGAAATACAGCCTGGTCATAAAGTGGTTGATGCCTGTGCAGGCGCTGGTGGCAAGAGTTTGCATATAGCGGCGCTGATGGAGAATAAAGGTCGCTTGTTGTCTATGGACATCCATGAACATAAGCTCGAAACGCTGAAACAACGAGCGAAACGTGCAGGTGTGCATGTTGCTGAAACGCGCGTTATTCAAAACAATAAAACCATTAAACGCCAAAAAGAGAAGTTTGATCGCGTGCTATTGGATGTGCCGTGCTCAGGCCTTGGTGTATTAAAGCGTAATCCAGATACAAAGTGGCACTTGAATTCGCAAAATTTAGACACACTTATTGCTTTGCAAACCGATATTCTAGCGCGTTACAGTCAAATGTGTAAGGTGGGTGGCAAACTGGTGTATGCAACATGCTCAATTCTCCCTTCTGAAAATGAGCAGCAGGTTGAACGCTTTTTGGCAAATAACCCCAATTGGCGGTTAGAAGACTCACTACGTTTACTTCCAGGAGTAAATTCAGAGTTTGACGGTTTTTACGCCGCACGATTAGTAAAAAATAGTTAGGAAACAAGATGAACCCAATCATTGCATTACTTAAAGAGCACAATATTTCGGATGAACAGATCCAAGCGGTATTTACCCAGTTGACTGAAAATCCAATGATGGCGATGGCTACTATTCAGCAACTAGGTATTCCACCCGAAAAGCTTCAACAGTTGATGGGTTTGGTAATGCAAAATCCTGCATTGATCAAAGAAGCAGTTAACGAATTAGGTCTTGATTTTGAAAAGGTTGAGGCTGCAAAAGCACAGTTAAAGCAGTAGTATTAACGGCTAGACAAGCTCAGCCTTGTCTAGCTAAATAATTCACATGCAGATCAAATCTTGTGAGTAAAACCACCGTATACCCCAAATAAAAATCCGAGAATACCAGAAAATAGTGTCGAGCCTATTGCATAGGCAAGGACTGCCTTACCCCAATTTTTCCACTTTACCAGCTCATGTTCCGCCATTTTATAGTTAAGTATTATGCTGTACAAACCAGAAAATAAGAGCGAAAAAATTGCGTAAAGCTGCTCGCCGAAGATACCAAGCATTAGTGGAATTGAGAATATCAGTATGCTTAGGGTAAGAATGAGTAGGTGCCCTATAGCGTACTCCAGTACTGTGTAGGGCGCAGAACGATAAACTAGCTTAGAGGCTAATCCTAGTAAGAATGCCAGAATAAAGACGCGATAAATGTGCGTTGCTTCATATAGTGCGATTTCAGATTGCCATTTGAGCTGATCTTTCGATTCCAAAAGTTGACTGCTGGATATGAAGCTGATTTCAAGTAGATGCGAGGCAAGCACGATCACGGTGAGTAGAATAAAACTAAACTTGAAGGGATTACCAAAACGGCTTCTCTGTCCATTCAAATATCCAAGAATGGTCTTAAAGGGTCGAAGTAATAATCCTAAAAGCAATTTAAAAAAGGGGGACTCGAGTTCAAGCAGTGCGCTTTGAAGCAAAATGCCTAAGTGTTTAAAGGTCAGTCTTGAGGCTTTTTTCTGTCCGCAGCCTGAGCAGTACTCGCCAACAAGCTGAGTGTGGCAGTTCAAACAGCGCGATTGATTGTCAAAATTTGAGTGATCCATAGGTGTATTTATTATGTTTTTATTATCGACGAATGCTACCTTTTTTTGTCTCTAATAATCAAACAAAATAGGTGTTAATGCCCACTTTTCCAATACGCCGTCTGAACTTATCGTTGTGAGCACATTGCTATCGGAGATGTGTACATCATAAACGGTGCTGCCCAAATTCAGTTGTGCAACTGGCCAACTGACAATCTCTTTTCCAGACGCTAATTCCCATAGCGAAATATACTCCTTGGAAGAGGTTGTTAGTAGAAATTCGTCGCCAGCTACGAATTGCGCGCTACGAAAAAACTTGAAGCGCTGAGGGTAGGATAGGGACAACATAGGCTCACCTGTACGAGTATCAATGAATTTTTGGTCTTGCAGGGCGTCTGAAACGAACAGCCAGTTTTCATTTTGTGATAATGCCAAACTGGTAATACGATGAGGCAGCTCATAATCCACGGTGATTTTTTTACTCTGTAACTCAAGTCTTTTAGCGTGACCATCTAAAGAGGCCGAGTAGAGCGAGGTCAAGTTACGATTAAAAATCAAATGTGTAATGCTGCTTTCATGAAGTTTTATTCTGGTGATGGTTTGCTCATCTAAACTTAAAAGCAGTACGCCGCCGTCATTGTAGCCAAGGGCGATAAACTGCTCGTCACTGGACCACAGGGCCTTGGTAACGCGAATGAACGAGTCAAATTCAGGTAATGGATAACTGACAACTTCGTTTGAGTGCAATTGCCAGATGTTAAGTTGGGTGTCCGAAATACTCAAAATACTTCGCTTGCTCGGCGCTATTAAAGCGTCACGAAAAGTAAGTTGGTATTTACTTCCTTCGATTTGTTTAATGAGCTGTTGGCTTTGGTTATCCCATACTTGTAGTAAATGATCGTCAATGAGTAGTAAGGTTAACGCCGCGTCACTTGAAAGTTGGGCGAGACTAACCGGCAACTGAGTCAATTGTATTTGCTCTGTTGGCTCTAGAGTTTGCCTTTTGCTACATCCGGTGAGGATAAGCAAAGTGACTATCATTGCGTAAAAAGCGAGTTTCATTCTATACCTTAAGTCTTAGCCTTTCCCTCTTTCTCAAAGAAAGTTAAACACATCCTAATGACAGTACCAAAAATGGCTTGTGCTGTATTTATATATCGGCGTAAGGTAAAGCTCCATTAATATTAACCTTGGAGTATGGAGTGAAAGGGTTTCTTGGCTTAGTGTTACTTGCCGCAATTTGGGGTGGCTCATTTTTATTTATGAAAGTGGCTGCCGGTGTCCTTGGTCCTGCTGTACTCATTGAATTTCGAGTCTTATTTGGTGCGTTAACGCTCGCCGCGGTTGCTTTAGTATTAAAGCGTAATTTACATTTTTGGCAGTACAAAAAGCACTTTTTAATCCTCGGACTGTTTAACTCAGCGTTACCTTTTATGTTATTCGCTTATGCTGTGCAAACGCTTGACGCTTCCATGCTCTCAATTTTAAATTCAACCGCACCATTTTGGGGTGTGTTAATCAGTGTGTTTTGGCTAAAAGTGCCGACTCAAAAGTCGGTGTGGCTAGGATGTGGATTTGGGATTGCAGGTGTTATCACGCTAGTTGGGTTGGATAGCACCGTATTGGACGAAGGTGCATGGTTACCTATTATTGCAACCCTGTGTGCGACTCTGAGCTATGCGGTGGCCTCTCATTACACCAAAACTGCACCAAAAATAAGCGCATTCAATCATGCTCATGGTAACTTATGGGGCTCTGCGCTATTGGTATTGCCTTTTATTTGGTTTATGCCAATGAGAGAAACGCCTGACTCTACAGTGATAAGTGCGGTAGTTGGACTTGGCATATTATGTACGGGCTTTGCCTATATTCTCTATTTTAAGTTAGTCGAAGATCTCGGCGCTGCGTCTGCTTTATCCGTTACCTTTTTAATTCCTGTGTTTGGGATTTTATGGGGACATCTCTTTTTGCAAGAGCAAATCGGTGCTAACACAATCCTTGGCAGTATTTTAGTCTTGCTTGGAGTCAGCCTAGTAACTGGGCTACAAGAAAAGATATTCCCGCCAAAAGCGATGAATGAGCTGTAGGTGAGAGGTGCTGGTCCCTTAACGAAGGGCGGTCAAAAAAGCGTTTCTCAGAAACGATAAAAGGGCCTAAAAGGCCCTTTGGTGAAGTATCGTTCAAGTTAGTGTGGTCACTTTAACCCCTTAAAGCAACCAACCAATTGTTTTGCAACTGCGGCTTATCTCAATAAGTTTCTAAGCTAGCGAGAGGAAGAAACCTGCAATTGCTGCACTCATGAGGTTAGCCATAGACCCTGCTAACACTGCTCTGAGCCCTAGGCGAGCGATATCCTTTCTACGACTTGGGGCCATACCACCAAGTCCGCCTAGTAAGATGGCAATCGACGATAAGTTAGCAAATCCACATAAAGCAAATGTGACAATCGCTTGAGTGTGCGTGCTCAACGTATCGCGATAATTCATATAATCTAGGTAGGCAACAAACTCGTTAACTACCAATTTTTGGCCGATAAAACTACCTGCCGTCACGGCTTCCGACCAAGGTACCCCAAGTAGCCAAGCGACAGGGGCAAAGACGTAGCCTAAAATTTCTTGTAGCGTCAGTGTTGGGTAATCAAAAATTCCACCAATACTGCCTAGTAAACCGTTTAGTAGCGCAATTAGTGCCACAAACGCAAGTAGCATCGCACCGACGTTCAGTGCCAAGTGCATACCGCTTGATGCACCAGAAGCTGCCGCATCAATTACGTTTACTGGTTTATCATCACCGCTATCTACATCAGATAGGTTTTCATGTGGTGTCTCGGTTTCTGGCACAATCATTTTTGCCATTAAGAAACCACCCGGTGCTGCCATAAAGCTCGCGGCAATGAGGTATTTAAGCTCAACACCAATCGCAACATAGCCCGCCATAACGGAACCTGCCACCGTCGCCAAACCGCCCACCATAACTGCAAACAACTCTGATTGCGTCATTTTTGGAATAAACGGTTTTACGATCAAGGGCGCTTCAGTTTGGCCGACAAAAATATTTGCCGTAGCTGAAAGCGACTCTGGTCGTGACGTTTGTAGTAGCTTTTGCAAGCCACCACCCAAAATTTTGATTATCCAGTTCATAATACCAAGGTGATACAACACAGCAACGAGCGCTGAGAAGAACACGATCACTGGTAACACCTGAATAGCAAAGATAAACCCTAGCGAATCTTGTTTGGCCAATGGTCCGAACAAGAAACCGATACCGTCATTAGCATAGCTAATCACTTTGGCAACCGCGCTAGACATTGAAGCTAATACATTTTTACCCGCTTCAATAAAGAGTACAAAGCCACCAATAAGGACTTGCAATAAAAATGCAACGCCTACGGTACGCTTATTAATAGCACTGCGATTTGTCGAACACGCAAATGCTACGCCTAGGAGCATCATCATGCCCACTAAGCTCATAATTGTTGTCATGCCAATTTCCCGTTATTCTTGTAGCAAATATTTTATTTTACTTTTAATAATATCAATCGCAACGCGATTCATACCGCCACGGGTCACAACCAAGTCGGCATTATGCTTGGATGGCTCGATAAACTGATAAAACATCGGTCTTACCGTCGCCTGATATTGTTCTACCACAGATGACAGACTTCTTCCTCTGTGCTCTATATCTCTTTGCATGCGACGCAGCAAACAAATATCCAAAGGTGTATCAATGAACACCTTGATATCAAACTCTTCACTTAATGCAGGATCGCTTAGTAGTAATATCCCCTCGACGATTAGTATCTTAGCAGGGTTTACTATTCGGGTTTTATCACTACGTGTATGCTGTCCGTAATCGTAGGTAGGAACCTCTACGGATTCACCTAGGCGAAGCTTAGTTAAATGCTCGCGTAACAACTCGTGTTCAAACGCATCAGGATGATCATAGTTCGTTTGAGTACGATGCTCTATAGGTAAATACGATTGATCTTTATAATAGGCGTCCTCTTCGATTACCGCGATAGTGCCTGAGGCAAGCTCATTCACTAGTTCGTTGTAGATCGTTTGACTAAAAAGAGACTTACCAGACGCAGATGCGCCAGCTATAGCTATAATAGTTCGTGTCACTAAAGTTCACACCCAGCAGTTGTTTATGTTGGAAGATCACAATAGCAAAAAAGACACGATTAATCTCTTTTGCCTCGCTTAATGAGCAAATTTAACGGGTTTGGTGGACTCGAAACAGGACTTATGTCCGCTTGAGGGCGACAGAGCTAAATTAGCAAGATCGCAGATTTTCGTGAATTTTGTGACTATTTTATGACAGCGGACTTATGTCCTGTACGATTTTTTTAACCAAACATAAAGTAACCAACGCTTAAGGTAACCATGTATTTAAGAATAAATAATAGCCTAAGCGGTATAGAGAGGTATCTATGGCAAGAGCAATCATTTTAATGGCGGATAGCCTAGGCATTGGCGCAGCACCGGACGCAGAAAAGTTTGGTGACGTAGGCGCTAATACTCTCGCTCATTTACTACAGGCATATAAAGAAGAAAAAGGACAAGCGTTAGACTTACCTAATCTTTCTAAGCTAGGTCTGATCGCAGCATGTGAAGCTGCAGGTAAAGAAACCTGCGTCGTGGCGCAAACCATTGAGCCAAGTGCTGCTTGGGGATATGCAAAAGAATTATCGAGTGGTAAAGACACGCCGTCTGGCCACTGGGAAATGGCAGGGGTGCCAGTATTGTTTGAGTGGGGTTACTTCCCAAATACTAACCCGTGTTTCCCACAAGAATTTATAGATGAATTGTGCAAACGTGCAGACATCCCAGGCATTTTGGGTAACTGTTACGCATCGGGCACAACGATTTTAGAACAGCTGGGCGAAGAACACGTGCAAAGCGGTAAGCCGATTTGTTACACCTCAGTTGATAGCGTCTTTCAAATAGCCGCTCATGAGCAATCGTTTGGACTTGACAAGCTTTATCAAGTATGTGAAATCGCACGGGCACTGCTTGATGAAATGAATATAGGACGAGTGATTGCGCGGCCATTTATAGGCACTTCAAGTGCCGACTTTATTCGTACCGGTAACCGCCGAGACTATTCGGTATTACCGCCTTCGCCGACTGTGCTAGATAAGCTAGCCAATGACGGTGGCGAAGTAATTAGTATTGGTAAAATTGCAGATATCTATGCGCATCAAGGGATCACGCAAAAGCACAAAGCGCCGGGTCTTTTGAATCTGCTAGCGAAGACAAGCGAAGTGATGGACACAGCGCCAGACCATAGTCTTATCTTCACCAACTTGGTCGACTTCGACGAAAAGTTTGGTCACCGCAGAAATGCAGTGGGATATGCAGAAGCACTTGCTGAGTTTGACGCATTTTTACCGGAAATTATTGCCAAACTAAAAGCTGATGACTTGCTTTTAGTGACTGCCGACCATGGTTGTGACCCAACCGCAGAAGGCACAGATCATACTCGAGAGTACGTGCCTGTATTGGCATATACACCGGGTATGAACAATACTCCGTTAGGAGAAAGACAAAGTTTTGCTGACATAGGTCAAACGCTTGCCCAGTGGTTTGATTTAGATGCAACGCAGTACGGTGAAGGCTTTAAGGCCGAGATAAAAGCCTAACTAAAGGAAACAATATGAGCACTCCACACATTAGCGCAAAGCCAGGTGATTTTGCAGAAACGGTATTAATGCCGGGCGATCCACTAAGAGCAAAATACATTGCAGAAAACTTTTTGGAAGATGCTCGTCAGGTAACTGACGTTCGCAACATGTTTGGTTTTACTGGTACTTACAATGGTAAGCCAGTTAGCATCATGGGTTCAGGCATGGGTATTCCATCTATGTCAATCTATGCTCGTGAGCTTATTGTTAGCTTTGGTGTTAAGAACCTGATCCGCATCGGTACATGTGGTGGTATTAGTCAAGACATCAAGATCCGCGATGTGATCTTTGCACAAGGCGCAAGCACAGACTCAAACGTGAATCGTGCTCGTGTACGTGGTTATGACTTCGCTGCAATTGCTGATTTTGGTTTATTAGAAAATGGCGTAAACGCTGCTCGCCGTTTAGGTATTGAAGCAAAAGTTGGTAATGTTTTCACTACAGATACTTTCTATCAAGCCGATGGTGAATTTTATAAAGAATTAGACAAGCTAGGCGTAATGGCTGTTGATATGGAAACAGCTGGTTTATACGGCGTAGCGGCTGAATATGGTGCAAAAGCGATGGCACTATTCACAGTAAGTGACCATGTTATTACTGGTGAAGCAACGCCACCAGAAGAGCGTCAAAGCACGTTCAATGAAATGGTTAAAATTGCACTAGAATCAATTTAATACAATTTAAAAAGTTCCTTGGTAACGTAATCGCAGAGTTTTGGAGACACGCCTAAAACAACGCGAATCACACCCAAAAAAGCCGCTTGAAGCGGCTTTTTTTTTGATCTTTGTCCATCCGAAATTCCCTCGACTAGTTTAAACTGAATAAAGGTGGTAGAGTTTTTCTAATAGTAAAGTACTGGTGTTGGGTGATGACGATTCTTGTTCTGGGCTTTTTAGCACTGATGGCGAATGTTGAAGTGGACTTAGATGCGTTCGAGTCTTTGGTCAAAAACGCGCCTGACGAAGCACTTAAGGTATACCAAAACGCGATTGCTCAACAGGGCCTTGCTATTACAGACTCATATCAACTTCACTATCTAGCGATTAGAGCAAGTGCAAATACATTCAATAACGCCATTTTTATTAAGGCGCTAGATAGTCTTAAAGCGCCACCCTTCAAGACTTTGGCGGACGAAGATAAGGCAAAAATTCTGACTAATATTGGTGTTGGCTATCGTCGCCGTAACCAGAATGAACAAGCTATCTGGCATTATCGATGTGCAATGAACGCTCCGGCTAGCTTCCAACATAAGTCTGCACTTAAAGTGAATATCGCGATTGCGTACACGCGCCTAGATCAACCCGCTATCGGTTACAATCTCTTAAAAAGCGTAGATAAAGAAATGTTACCAAGCTTTATGCAAGCGGGGCTGTTAACTGCGCTTGGCAATGCAACATTTGCAATGGGTGAAGCCGATGAGGCGCTGAGCTACTACGTTGATGCGGCGACCCATTATGCAAAAGATGAAAACTATAGGGCTGTGAAGCGAGTATTAATCAATAGTCTTGGGATATATGTACTCAACTCAGACTTCTCCAACTACCACAAGGCGCTTGCTGATATTACAGCGGAACCTTCCCTAATAGAAGATAATCAGCATTATCTTGGTTGGTTGCGAGAGCTGGTACAACAGCTAGAGCAAAACAAACAAGCCTTAACCGTGTCGACAACAATGAAAGCCTATTCGCTCGGCGCTGCGAATACAGGATATGCCTCCATGGTGAATGCGCATATCGACAAGTTTAATCTGTCGCTGCCGAAAGTCACTTCACAGATCATCGTCAGAGATCCGCTTCCTGTTGAATTGGGTAAAACTTGGTGCCCGAAACTTTGACAAAGCCAATTTTTTTGCCATGGTTATGTTATCGTTAAATAAATACGGCTTGTGAGTTTTGGAGAAATAATGTCGCAATGGGTAAAAGGAGAAATCGTCGAAATCACACACTGGACGCCAACATTATTTAGTATCAAATTTAAAGCAGACATCGCACCGTTTAAGGCTGGTCAATATACTAAATTGAGTTTGCAACAAGGGGATAAGCGCATTGCGCGAGCATATTCCTTTGTAAACCCACCATCAGAGTCAATTCATGAAGTCTTGTTAGTCGAAGTACCAGACGGTAACCTTTCTGTGCCTTTACATCAGCTACAAGTCGGTGATGAGCTCGATGTAACTTACCAAGCAAACGGTTTTTTTATACTAGATGAACTACCACCTTGCGATACGCTTTGGATGATAAGTACAGGTACAGCGATTGGCCCATTTTTGTCTATGCTCAGAGAAGCCGAAGTGTGGCAAAAGGTTAAACAGGTGATCCTTATTCATGGTGTGCGACTAAATGCAGATTTGTGTTACCGCGAACAGCTTGAACAATTGCAACAACAAAGAGACGACTTTACTTATGTGCCGCTCGTAACACGTGAACAACCTGAGCTCGGTTGCCAAGGGCGAGTCACTGAATTGATAAAAAACAAGCAATTATTAACTCACCTTGGCTATAAGCAGTTTCCGAATAATAGTCATTTTATGCTTTGTGGTAACCCCGAAATGGTAAAGGAGCTAAGTGCTCAGTTGCAGATTATGGGATATGAACGCCACAGACGGGCCAAGCCTGGGCAGATCACCGTTGAGCAATATTGGTAATCTTATGCGGGCTCGTGTTTTTTATGTCCTGTACTTGTTGCTTATGGTAGCCGTTTATACTGTTTCTGCAGAATCAAAGGTCATCAGAGTGGTGGATGCCGCAAAGGAAAATGGCACGCCGCAGAACCAGTACTTTTTGTCAGTCTTACGTTTAGCATTAGATAAATCACGCGAACGTTATGGCGAGTATTGGATAGAGCCGATTGATTTACCAATCAATCAGTCACGGCAATTTAAGGAATTGCTAAAGCACAATGTCGATGTGTTTTGGACGGTTTCTACCGCAGCTAGAGACACTCAAGCAAAGCCGGTGGCCATTCCCATCGCGTTTGGCAGCTTTGGTATAAGGGCACTGGCAATGAACGTGGCCGACAGCGGCAAGCTGAATGTGCATTTATCATTAGCTGAGCTACAAAAGTTCAACGTCGTCTTAGGGAAGGATTGGCCCGATGTTCATATTTTTGAAAAAGCGGGCTTTACGGTGGAGAAATATGGTGATGGGTTGTCAAGTTATCGAGTGCTTGCAAATAGTGCTGGTAAGATTTTTCCACGAGGTGTCATTGAGTTAGTACCTGAGCTTAAGGCGTTCGATAACAAGCAAGTGACTTATGGCGAGAAAAACCTGTTGCTCTACCCTTCAATGGTGTACTTCTATGTCCGCAAAGAGGATATTAAACTTCATAAACGTCTGGAGTATGGTTTAACACAAGCATTTGAAGACGGCTCTTTGGCTGCACTTTTCTATGACAGCACGATGATGGTTGAGCTGAAAAAAAACTTTAATTTGCAAGGGGCTGCAATCCATCAAATTGAAAATCCGTTAATTATCTCTAAGAAGCAGCTCGACGTGATTACGCAATTACAAATCGAGCTGCTAAAACAACTTAACTATTCACCAGCTCGTTAAAACTCTGGTTGTCTGCAAGGCTCGCAAACGCTGGCTCATGCTGTAACTCATTCTTTAAGTTAGGCGCATATTCCAAAGCCATACGGATGTCGGCCATCGCATCTGCATGCTTATATAGCATGGAGTAAGCACACGCGCGCTGCCAATAGGCATAACCATAGTCACTGTCAATTTCTAATGCTTGATTACACAAAGCAATTGCTGTGTTGGTTTGGCCAAGCTCTAATAAAGCATCGGCTTTGTAGGCAATCGCCTCGACATCTTCCGGTTTGCGATTTAGGATCTCATCGTAAATTTCAATTTTAGAGTTCATGTCACTCTCAAGATTTGCCCGCATCCACAGAGAGTGTACTTCATTCGTTATAGAGATTTTCTTCTGGTTATTGAGGATTTCCTCAGAACGTTCGCGTAATTTCTCTTCAATAACCTGAAGGCGCTTTTCATATTCGTCGGTGATCGTGCCAACGCGCAGACTAACGATATCTTCAACTTTACTCTTAATATCTCTAAAAGAAGTCCAACCAACGACAACTAAAATAGACGCAGCTGCTGTGATCAAAAAGAGCACATTATTGATGGTATCCGTGGTGTAGGTAATTGCGCGATCTGCAGTATCTAGCTGAGAGTGGCTGATTTTCTTCTCTATATCAGCTCTTAAGCGCATTTGATCTTCTCTGACTGCTCTTAATTCATCCAGAATGTAGCGCTCAATTAAGGGCCTATACATTGGCTCTTGTAATTGTGACAAAGCCTGTTGTTGTTGGTTTTCTGTTGGCTTTTTTTGCGTTGCTTGTTCATTCGCCATGCTCGTAAAACTACAAGCGACGAGAAGGATAAATAGTACTATGCTTTTCATATTGATGTTCTTGAAACTTTGTATTTTTAATATGGTGCATGAGTTAAGGTGGAATTGCAAAAAGCGGAGAAGAAATATTGGCTTATGTAATGAAATTAGCGATTTATAGCCTGATTATACTCTCTTTAACGAGTTTGAGTGCCTCTGCAAAAGATCTACTGGTGGTAACCGAAGAGTGGAAGCCGTACAACTTCACCAATGACAAAGGTGAGGTTGTTGGGAGAGCAACAAAAAAGGTAAGGGAAGTGCTCGCAGCTGCTGAAATTGACTACGAGATAAAAGTTTACCCTTGGGTACGGGCAATGAAAATTGCCAAAGAGCGACCAAATACAATGATTTACTCTATTTATCGTACCGCTGAGCGTGAAGCTGACTACGAATGGGCATGCCCTTTGATCCGCCCTGTGGGCGTGTATTTCTTCAAACTTAAAACGCGCAAGGATATTCAAGTTGCTTCATTGGAAGATGCCAAGCAATACACTTCTGCAGTAGTAAAAGGCAATATCTATTATGATTTTTTGATTCAACACGGGTTTACTCAAGGAACTCATTTGGTGGTCGCCGCCGACTCCAAAAGCTTTTACAAACTCTTTTTCAAAGGGCGGATAGATATTGTAATGTCAACGGAATACATCATGAGTGAGGAACTTAAAGCCGCTGGGCTTAACGATGATGAAGTTACACCGCTTTTAGAAGTGACGAAGGCAATTCAGCAGCGTGGATGTATGGCATTTAGCAAGGATACAGATCCGAAGCTCATAGACCGAATTAGGCGTGCACTGGTAAAGCATAATCAAGAATTTGTTGGACCATAATGGGCAATCCTCAGGGAAAGATTGCCCATAGTGTTAGGGCACTACTCAATATTAGTAGCTAAGCTCAATTTGACCAACTGCCACGCTGCCTTTATCCCACGTTGTTCTGCACTTGAGGTCCAAAACAGCGCCACTTTCGTAGTTATTATCTAAAGTGGTGGTATGGCTAACAAATTGCTCTTCTGCTACGTTTGGATCAGATATATCTGTCCAATAAAAAGCTTTACCAGTTTTAAACTTGAACCATTTATCGATACCGCCATCACTTACTTTACGTATTCTTGAAATCGAACAGAAGGCATTAGTACCAGTTAATCCTTTAGTTGTTCCATGAACGGTTAGCGTAAATTGGCCAATATTGGCATTTAGCGGCACGCTACAGTTGAAGTAACGATCAGTTCTTAAGTAGGCTGGATTGAAAATAAAGTAGCCATTTCCCGTGGCACCCGCTTGTTCGCTGTGTTTTTGTGTTAACGCCTCTAAGTTACCAACCGCATTTGCATGTTTAGTGAAAGCAGCAACCTCTAGTTTTGTGTCTAAAGCACAGTTATACCAATTTCACTTAATACATGTTCAATTTGAAGGAGTAAATCTGACGCTGACTATGTTAAAAATTTCTCATTTAGAACAAGTAAATAGCAAAATATTTTCCTTGTTATCGACAAGATTTTCTTGCTTCAAAATAGACCACTTAATTAAGCAGGTTGGTATTGGTTGGTCAAGTAGGTATGTTATCAATAAATTTAATTTTAGTAATAAAACTGTTTTTTATTTTTATAAGTTGTTGTGGTTTCCTTTCTGCGGTGATAGTGGTGTAAAGAAAGGAATATGGCGCTAAACAGTTGGAAAGTAATTGAAGCAGCTTAGAGTTAGACTGATGTGCAGAATAATAATATGCACCTCATACCCAACTTTAGTTAGTTGGAAAAGCTCGATGCTAGGATTAGCAACGCATCGAGCTTGATTTTATTTTTTTAGAATTTATAACTAACAGATAATTCAACTCTTCTAGGCGTTAAATAGTTTGAAGCATTCAAATAATTAGGGTTTGCCTCAGGAGCCGATGCAGAACCGATCTCACTTGTCTCTGTATACTCTGTAATTTCTTGAGAGTTAAATGCATTTTTAATATTTGCACGTAACGTTAGGTTTTCTGCCCACTCAGGTCTGTATGTCACACCTAAGTCAACAGTTTTAACCCAAGGTGTTCTTCCTTCGTTACCGCGACTACCTAGCTTACCTTGGCAAAAGAACGAAGATGCGCTATAGCTTGCGAGCCCACTATAATCAACACCTAGTTCGTCTTTGTATTGCTCCAATGGTAGATATCCATAGCAGCTTACAGGTCTACCAGACTGAACTAAAATATTTGCAGACACTGCAATTTCTTCTGTGACGTTATATCCACCAAACAGTTTTAATGTATGACGTCTGTCGTTCGGTAAATAACCATATGCCCCTTTTTGGAATAACGCATGATCTACGTCCTGCGTAGCTCCTGCATCATCCTGCTCTAGTGTTGAATTCACATAGCCTTCCGCGTTCCCTTTACTCTTCGCATAACTGTACGATCCCTTTAAATACCAATTGTCCTCAAATGCTCGTTCCCAGAAAAACTCTACTGCGGTATAGGTACGTTTATATTTATCTAGGTCAAAGTAGCTGGCAGGAATTGAAACTGCTTGATAGTTTCCATTGTTTTCAAGATCCATGGCAATTTCAACGTCATTACCTGGGTTCATCATCATGCAATTTGCCATGCTGCTGTAGTCGAAGTTATCGTAGCCATTATCGTTTGCATAGTTTATAAATGCTTGGTGACCACAGTAGTCATCCATACCATCTTTTATTTCACGATAAATAGCTTTAACGCCGACTGTCCAAATATCAAACTCTTGCTGATAGCCTAAGATGAATTCGTCTTGGTGCATTGGTTCAAGGTTAATAGCGGCAATAGAGCCGGGATGAGGAGGATTCTCATCACCGTTATATGATGTCTCACCTAATTTAGCACCTAACTTGGTCGGCGCACTTGTTGTTGGATCTTCATCAGCACTATCGACAAGGAAGTACTCTTCCGTGGAGAATTCTATACCAGAACCACGGATGTTAGTATTGGCTGAGATAGGGATGTAATAGCGTCCCGCCGTGGCAAATAGCTTTTTATCACCTTCACCGAATACGTCCCAAGAGAATCCCAGTCGAGGAGCATATTTAGTGTCACCTTTCACAAAGGATTCACCTTTTGAGTTAAAGTTTTCGAATCCTTCAGCACGAATGCCTAATCGAAGGATGATATCATCTGTAACTTGCCATTCATCAGTAAAATAAAACGCCGTATTCTCTACGAGATACTTGCCTGAAGCTTGGGTGAGAGTCCGGTGGCGAATATAATCTTGTCCTTCAGGCACCACGACACCTCTAACTTCACTTCCTGTGCCTCTATGCCAGCGCCAGTAATCACCACCAGAGTACTCTCGTCCCAGTTTGGTTGACTCAAATTCTTCTTTGTCATAACCAAAAGAGATACTGTGCGCGCCGATGTCGTAGCGTAATCCTAATCGAATCGAATCGCGAGTATCAGATTCTGTTTTTCCTTCGGGGTCGTAGCGATAATATTGATTTGAATCTTTACCCCAACAACCTATTCGTTGTGAAGATGTTGGAGTTTCGCGACGATCGTAAACTAATGGGCATTCGGCTCCAGGTCCTTCAAGCGGATTTCTCACATTAGAGTCAAACTCCATACGGCCAATAAGTGCATTTACAGTTAGATTATCAGTAATGTATCCCGTGTAGCTAAGGATATGAATATCGCCACTATCACTTATTGAATATGGATCTGCTGGTGTGCCATGCTTACCTGTGTAATATTCGTCTTCAGGGTTGGTGTATGGATGAATCGTGTACTCATCATCATTAAGAATATAGGTATATTCTAGTACCTGACTGTCAGTAATATTCCAATCTAACTTAAACAAACCTAGAGGCGACTCATCGGTATTACGTGTACTTCTGTCGACATTAAAATCATTCCATTCATCGTCGTGCCATTGGTACATTGCGAAGAAAAATAGTTTGTCTTCAATGATAGGGCCAGAACCGTAAACGTTATATTTCAAGTAATCGTAAGTATTGTCAGAATTGTAGACATGGTACTTTTCGCTTGGAGATGGGTCGGTTTGCTTGCTCAAGTTATCGGTACGTTCTTCACGTAGGCCTTTTGGTGTCCAATATGCTGAACCTCCAAATTCCCAATCGTTGGACCCTCGTTTTGTTACTATATTAACTACGCCGCCGAGTGAACGGCCATACTCAGCCCCATAACCACCAGTTTTAACTTGTTGTTGTGATACACCATCGTAGGGAAGGTTGGCAAAAGAAGTGAATTTTCGAATATTTGTAACATCGAAGCCATTAATATAATAGCCATTTTCAGCAACTGAGGCACCACCAAATGATGCTAGGTTGCCAAAGCCTGAGTCACCTTTAGTCGTACCTGGAGCAAGTAATGCAACACTCGTTAAGTCTTTTGTAATTGGTAATCGATCTATATCTTCCGCTGTAAATACAGTTGCTGACTCCACTGAAGTCAAATCCAGAGGAGAAACTCGGGAACCGACTACACTGAGGACTTCAACTTTGTCTGTAAAATCGATAGATCGCGTGCCACCGACAGTTACAACGATATCGAAGCTTTGTTCACCATTAGAGACCGTATAATTACCTGTAGGTAATTGTCTAAAGTGAAACTTCTCATTCGTCGATACTGAAAAAGTTCTTGATAGGCCTGTATCTGTATTTTTGATTGTTACAACAGAGCCTTGGCTGGCAATGCCCGATATTGAACCTGTCGAGTTATCGGCGAACGCAGGGTTTATTGATGATAGCGCAAGAACTACGGCTAATGTTACTAAGTTTATTTTCATTATTATTCCTTAACATATTTGCATAGATGCACTTATTTTGTAACAAGGTTTGTATAACATTACAAATGTAAAATTAAAAAATTTATTATAAGTATAAGAAACATTAAGTTAGGTATTTTTTTTGGGAGTGTTGTTAACTTTTGTTGTTTTTTGTCTCATTTTTTTTACTTTTATCCAAAAAGATAAGTTATTTTTGAAATTCAAATGAGGTTTTTGGGTGTTTTATGAATTATTTATCTATTGGAAGTGTACGAAAAGCTTGTTGCATAATCGATTGGTTAGATTAAAGCTTTGCAGCTTGCTGCACCACAATCGCGTGGCGCTTTGCTAGTCTTTGGTGATCTTTATCGTATCCGCCACCAATCACGGTTGCGACAGGGACACCATGCTTTTGACATAATGTCAGCACCAATGCATCTCGTTTCGCAATGCCAAGCCATGAGATATCCAATTTACCTAAGTTATCACCTTGCCAAACATCGACACCAGCGTCGTACAGCACAATATCTGGATTTAGATCAATCAATAATGACTCAAGCGTATGTGCGACAATTTCTAGGTAGTGTGTGTCACTGATCCCTATTTCTAAGCCAATATCTAAATCGCTAGCATGTTTACGAAAGGGGAAGTTTTTCTCGCAGTGGATTGAGCAGGTATAAACATACGGGTTGTGCTTTAGCATAGCGGCGGTACCGTCGCCTTGATGAACATCCAAATCAAAAATTAAGGCATTGGTGATCTGATTGTTGTCGAGCAAATGCGTAGCTGTAAAGGCAAGATCATTCACCATACAAAAACCAGAGCCAAAATCATAGTGTGCGTGGTGCGTGCCACCGGCTAAATGGCATGCAATACCATGTTTAAGCGCAAGTTCTGCAGTTTTTAGCGTTCCAAGAGGCGCAGTAAAAGTACGCGCCATAAGCTGCTCTGACCAAGGTAGACCTATACGGCGCATCAATTTAGCGTCGAGTTGATTACGCCATAAGTCCCAAATATATTGCTCGCAGTGCACGCTTTCAAGTGGCGATGGGTTGCCTGACTCTGGGCTATAAACATTGTTGTGAATTAGCCCTAGTGCATCTACTTCTTGGTAAAGACGCGCAAATTTACTCATCACAAAGCGGTGCTTTGGGTCAAAATTGAATGAGTAATTAGAGTGATAAACTAGTGGTAAATTTGGGTTGTTCAAAAACGGCTCCGGAAATGGCGATATGGCAGTGTAGCAATATCAATCCCCGAAGCCGAGCGCTTTAGCTTTCAGTGTTGCTTGGGTTCTGTCTCGTACTTGTAGTTTTGCAAGCAGGCAAGAAACTGAGTTACGGATCGTACCTTCCGCTTTATATAACGTATTGGCGATTTCCTTATTGGAATATCCTTTCGCGATTAGTTTTAAAATATCCTTTTCTCGTGTGGTGAGCTTATCTAAAGTGGGGTCAGGTTTTAGTAAGGTCTCAGCCAGTTCTTCTTGGATGATGAGTTCACCTTGATGGACTTGTCGAACGGCATCAATTAACTCTTCTAAGTCCACGTCCTTAAGAAGACAGCCTTTAGCACCAAGCTCTAGGGCTAATTTTAGCTTTGCAGTATCGTTGAAGGTAGTGAGGATAATGACTTTAAACTTGATTGCCAAAGGCAAAAGCTCGGTGAGCACATCGACACCATCTAGCTCAGGCATTCGCATATCTAAAAGTACAATGTCAGCTGTAATTTGGTTTAATTGAACCTGTTGGATGAACTCACTGCCGCTGCCACAACTTCCAGAACAAATAATGTCACCACTTAGCGAAAGAAGTGCTTGCATACCCTGGCGCACAAGCGCCTGATCATCGACTAGGTAAACTGATATTTTAGCCATTTGTCGTCCCAAAATGGATAGTTAATGTTACGCCTTGATGAGTTGACACATCAAGACTGCCGCCGAGTTCTTGGATCCGTTCCTGCATACCAGCCAGACCATTTCCAAATCGAATACTATTTAAGGTAATGCCGTTGTCACTTATTCGTACTTTTAACCCTTGTTGACAATACACTCGTACTTGCATTTTATCCGCCTTGGCGTGCTTCAAGGTATTGGTGATGGCCTCTTGGCAGCATTTTAAAATGCAATTGGCATAACTTAATTTCTCGAGTAACGGGTGATGTTCATAGTCGAGTTCAATGTTAAGACGAGGGATAGATTCAGTAAGCCTCAGCAATGCATCATGGAGATCGATATGCTCGTTGCTACGCTTGTCGCTGACTAAATCGCGAATACATTTTAGGGTGTCTTTAGCTTGCAAATAGCAGCTATCTAATAGCTCGGTTAATGGTGCAGCCGCAGTTCGTCTTGCGACATCTAAATTTACAATCAGACTGGTTATTTGATGTCCAACATCGTCATGTAATTCTCGTGCTAACTGAAGGCGTTCTTGTTTAGCAATACTTTGGCTTAGCAGGGACTGCGTTGCAGATAGCTGACTGTGGGCAAGTTGTAGCGCTTCTTTGGCTTCTTGTTCTTTTTGCATTCTTTTACACACCACGTACGCAAATAACTGAAAACAAGCAAATAACACAGCGTTGAGATATTCAAAGCCATGTCCCCAAAAAAAGTATTGCGACGCAACATATAAGCAGGAGGTAACTAGGATATACCCAAGCGCAAAACTTAAAGGAACATAAAAAGCAAGGATCCCAACGAGTTTTACGTTGTAAATAAGATGAATTGCGGCGGGGGAAGTAAGGTTAATTGACTGGATCAAAAGCGCCAATACAAACAGCATTGAATATCTAGCCTTGTAACCATAGTATTTTTCGGATTCATTGATACATAAAAGTACGAGGATCAAAACACCGATATGCTGTACCCAAGGCAGCCATTGTGCTTTCTGCTGAGCATAAACCAAACTTGGTATTGCAACGGCTAACCAAGTGAAAATGGTTGTTACCAACCAAGCCGTCGGATAGCGAAAAAACGCCGACATCTACTTACTCCGCTAAAAACCTGCTCTGCAGGTATTATTCCTTTATTCTCTTGCGAACCTATCCTAGCAGATATTTGTGACTCTGTGATGATGACGAATGTCATAAGTTTTACATTGTAAATCAAAGTGCAATAACGGTTTTTCACCCTTGATGGTGCATTGATTTGTGACGCCACTATTCCTGTTCTATCTTTATGTAACAATCTTTTCATAATTAGGGATACTCAGAATGAAAAGTGTTAAGGCAAAACTTATTTCTGCGGTAACAGCGGGTTTAGTGGTAATGCTCATCGGTGCGATGATTACTGTTTTGGTGATGAAACGCGTCGCGGAGCAGTATGACAGCATGATAGACAATGAATTGGCTGCCCGTGAGCAAATAAATATAGTGCTCGATGATTTCAAAACCCAAGTACAAGAGTGGAAAAATGTACTCATTAGAGGAAGAGATCCTGCCCAGCTAAATAAATATTGGTCAAGATTTGAAACCAAAGAAGCTGAGGTACAAAAGCAACTCAGTTCAATTGTTTCAGCCTATGTGTTACCAACTACCCTAGAAAATAAGTTGCGTGAATATCAAAAAGAACACCTCACCTTAGGACAAAAATATCGTGAAGCGGTGGAGCTATTCAAAAGTTCAGGCTTTGATATTAACCTTGCTGATGCTTCAGTGAGTGGAATAGACCGCCAAGCAAGTGTTTACTTACTTGAAATTAATGAGCAAATTAACGCGTTAGTAGACACGAGAACGAGTGAAATTGTCGCGACAAAAAACCAACTTATCTTTTTCAGTACTCTAGGACTCATCATTGTTGCGCTTGTGACTTTAGGATTACTGACTTGGTATATGCAGCATTTAATCACTCGTCCAATCCGCCGCGCATCTGATGTGGCCAAGGCAATTGCGAGTGGTCGATTAGACAACAAAGTTGTTGTACACAGTAACGATGAAATAGGTAACTTACTGGCAAATTTACGGCAAATGCAAACTAGCTTACTTGATGCGACTCAAAAACTAGAACTACAAGCAAGAGAAAACTTACGGATCCGTTATGCGCTAAATAACGTGGCCGCACCTGTGCTTTTGTGTGATGACAGTAATCAAGTGATCTATGTGAACGCGCAGTGTGATTCTTTATTTGATGGATACCGCATCGCGTTAAGCGTGCCGGCTGAAGTCGTTAATCATCCAATTCCCGAAGCGTTACTTCACAGCTCTAAAGCACTGCAGCAGGCTGCCGGTCAATTAGTACGCCAGTTAGAGTGGGAGTGGCGTGTGGGTGACATAATCATCGAGGCAACCGCTAACCCGGTTTCCGATCAAAATGGTAGGGTGCTAGGTACGGTATTTGAATTTAAGGATTTAAGTCAGACAAGACGTGCAGAGCAACAGGTTGAACAGCTCATTAAGTCAGCTTCCGATGGCAAACTAAGTGAACGTCTAAACCTTGAGGGATACGTTGGCTCCATGAAATTAATAGCCAGCGGACTTAACAAACTACTTGATGCTGTTGAGCAACCCATTAGCCAAACAAAACAATATCTAACTTCGCTTTCAAAAGGAGAAATTCCCGAGCAGATTAGCGGTGAGTTTAAGGGCGAATTTGCGCAAATACATAAGGCCTTACAACGCGCCACCTCATCACTATCGTTACTTATTGAGGATACTTACAGTTTAGTTGCCGCCGCAGGAGAAGGGGAGCTCTCTACTCGCGCGGATGAAGCCAAACATCAGGGTGAATTTCGGAAAATCATTCGTGGTGTTAATGAAACGCTTGATGCGGTCTCTAAACCCGTAGCCCTTACTAGTGGGTATCTAGAAAGTATCGCAAAAGGAGAATTACCCGCCTTAACGAATGATGGTTATAAAGGAGAGTTTAATAGCATCTATCAAAGCCTTTTTGCTTGTGTTGGTGCGATAAAGTTGATGCTAACCGATGCCGAGAAGCTTGCTGATGCGGCCAGCGAAGGAGACTTGCATCATAGAGCAGACGCTAGCAATCACCATGGCGCATACGCCTGCATAATTACAGCCATGAATGAAACGCTGGACTCGATAGAAGCGCCGCTTAAGGAGTGCATGAATGTGATGGATGGGCTGTCTCAAGGCAATTTAACTCGCCAAGTTGAAAAAAGCTATGCGGGTGATTTTGCGCTGCTGAAACAATCGGTGAATACCAGTGTTGGCAACTTAGCCAATATGATGCAAAAGCTGCTGGCCATGGCGGAATCCATCACGGTTTCGGTACAGCAGATCACCACAGGCATCGAAGAGTTAAGTGAACGTTCCTCTTCTCAAGCCGCATCTATTGAAGAAACACGAGTATCAGTCGGTGAAATCACCGAAACCGTGCACTCAAACGCCAGTAATGCGCAATCGGCTAATCAGTTGGCTATAGAAGTTAACCAGCAAGCACAGCAAGGTGGAAAGGTAGTTGAGTCAACGATTGAGGCAATGACCGAAATTAGTAAGAGTGCCAAAGAAATACTTACCGTCATTGAGGTTATTGATTCTATTGCGTTTCAAACTAACTTATTAGCGCTGAACGCCTCTGTTGAAGCTGCAAGAGCCGGAGAAAAAGGAAAAGGTTTTGCGGTCGTCGCCTCAGAAGTGAGAAATTTAGCGCTGCGCAGTGCAAGCGCCTCAAAAGACATTTCTGAGTTGCTGGGAAGCAGTAACATCAAAGTGAAGCAAGGGTCTAAGTTGGCGTCAGAATCCGGTGAGACGTTAAAAACCATCGTGGAAAGTGTGTATGGACTTGCATCGCAAGTGCAGACGATTGCTGAAGCTTGCAATACGCAATCAAGTGGTATTGAGCAAATTAATCTAGCGATTAAACAAATTGATGGTATCACGCAACAAAACAATACCTTGGTAGAGATGACGAATGCATCGGGGCTGTCATTGTTGAGTAAAGCCAATGAATTGCGAGAGATGGTTGAGCAGTTTGATATCGGCAAGACTAAAGCGGAATTGATGAAAGTGGTGAGCTAAAGATCAGCAAAATCTAGCACATACGGTTGCTAACTTTATTGTTTTTAGGAACATCACGTGACATGATTGGATAAACTTGGTGGCTTTTTAGCTGCTAACAATGTTTAGGGATAAGGCATAAACCATGGTTACACCAATCATCATTATACTGTTACTTTGCAGCCCGTTATTACTCGGTATTATCTATTCAAAGGTAAGAGGCGTACAGGTAGAGACAACAACGCTTGCCTGTTGGGGTCTCGGTATCGCATTCATGTTCTTTTTTATTGGCCATATCGTAAAAGCACAGGGAATGGTAGAAATGTTACCTAGTTGGGTGCCGTATAGGCTTCCTTTGGTGTACTTCACTGGTGTCATCGAACTCGCAGTAGCGATTCTGTTATTTATACCTAAATATCAGTTGCCTACAGCAAAAGCGGCTATTGCCGTTTTTATCCTGTTTTTTCCTGCAAATGTGTATGCAGCGCTCAACAGCGTTGGCTTGGGGGGACATCAGTGGGGACCAGTTTATTTGCTAATTAGAGCACCACTGCAAATCATATTGATTGCTTGGGCATATTTTATGTGTGTAAAACCGCTATCAATACCAGTGGCTGAAATTAAATAAAGCTCAGCTCAAGCAGAACACATAAACAGAAAGGGGGGTGAGATTGACCCGCTTCCCTTTCTGCATTTCGCGACTAGACTATTGGTCGTTTGCTTTTTCATTCTCTAAGCAAGGTTTACCAGCCAAATGATCAGCCAAAATTTGTGCTATTTTGTCTGTTAGCCAGCTCGGACCTTCGTCAGTCATGTCGTTGTGTTTTGCGCTCGCTATCGTGACAACACAATCCTGATATTTGTGCTTTTCAGTACGACTTGGCAACACCCCTTTGTCTGCTGGAAAGTCACTTGCTCGTATCGACAATACCTTTACATCAAGGCTTCTCGGTAATGGCACTCTGCGATGATCTAGCGTAATGATTTGGTTTACAAATTTAGCACCGTGATTGATTAACCATGCTGAAATGTCGCCGCCATTAGAATGGCCAATTAAGAGGATATGCTCAAAGTCAAAGGTGGTGAACTTCGGCTTAAAGTAATCGTGAATAAACACCAGCGTATCAGCGCCCCGTTGCCAGTTTTCTGCGCGTGTTTCGTATAAGTTTCCCTCGACGGAAAGAGGAGGATCAGTTGCAAGCTCATGGCCTACAGTAATAACCAAATATCCAGCTCGGTTTAGCGTCTTGACCAAAAATTGATAGTCAGTATGTGAGACACCATAGCCGGCGCTTAGCAGTGCAACAGGACAAGGTGCCGCTTCTGAACAGTGATTGATGTCGGTTGGCAAATGAGTTTCTACTGGAATTGCTCTATCACGAGCGGAGTCAATCACGGTTTCAGCGGCCAAGGCGAATGGCAGACATAGCAATAATAAAAATGAACGTAACATATTTATCCTAAAAAATAGTGGCGCTCAGCAAAAGCCAAAAGCGCCACAACTGGTTGGAGTCTTTTACAAGTTATTCAAAAATTGGTTAACTGAAGCTAGCTCTCTTTGCTTTTGCATGATGCAGGTATTTGTTGCCAATTCCAGTTGCTTAAGTGATTTACTTAGGCCTTCTATCTCGTTTTGCATTGGTCCAAAAAACTGCTGCGCCTGTTTTAGTGCATCTGCGTCACAGTACGAAAATAGGTAAAAAGGTAGCTGTGGCTTGGCAAAAGGAGGAAAACGTTCCTTTACGCGCTCAAAGTGCTTATAAAACCACTTTTGATAAAGCGCTTTTCGCTCATCGCCTTTACCATTCCCGCTTAATATGTAATTAAAGTCGGAGGCAGTTACATGCTCGCTTAGGGCATAATCTAGTACTTGTTGTTGCAATTCTTGAGGACCAAAATAACCCATGGCAAGCAATAGATTAGTACGTTGAGTTGGGTTATTAGTAGTTTCAAATACTTTTTTGTACGACTTCAACAGCTCAGCATCACCGTAGTAAGCGGCAATTTGCAGGAAACTTCTTGCCAAGTAGGGGTCAACTTTATCAGGTGACGTTAAATATAAACTCGCTTGTTTTTTTGCATGCGTAATAATGGTTTGATGCTTTGTCTCGAAAGCCAGTGCTCTAACCAATGCTGCACGTATTTCCGATGTGGCAGCTGGTTCATTTGCATTTGCCTCAAGTCCATATCGAGAAAACGCAGGCTCAACATAAGTCGTAAAAAGTTTCTTCCAAAGTAACTTATTTGAATCGTCTTCATACTGTTTATGTTGTGATAGTAATTGAGTGAGAGCGGCCTTTGCTACCTTGGGATGAGTGTCGTTAATAAACTCACTGAGTGTTAACATCAACGCATTGGCGTTTATTTTTCCAGACTCCATCAGCGCGTCAACATTGCTTAGTAAGTCTAATCTCTCCCGCTCGTTTAGCTTGTTTGGGGCATGTGATATTAGGCTTGCGAGTTGAGACTCAGAAAGATCCCAGCGGTAATAACCTGTCGCATTGTCGTTTGGTAAGATCCACTCAGGCTCAAAGTCTAATTTAATCTGTTGTGTCTTAGCGTCTAGAAGTATTGTCTTAGTGGCCGTTTTGTCACCTTTACCATAGCGCAACGTGATGGGTATATGCCAAGTTTGTGCTGCCGCTTCTTGCCCTTTTATTACAAAACGTTGTTGGGATACGATGGCATTCTGACCATCTAACTTAATCGTCAAAAGTGGAAATGAAGCTTGTGATACAAATGAGTTTAGCACTGTAGCAACATCTTTATTAGACACTTTACCCAGCTCATTCCAAAGATCTTTAGCTTCTGCATTTTTATAAGCAAATTTACGGATATAATTGCGCATGCCTTGCTTGAATACCGCTTCCCCAAGCCACTGCTCAACCATGTAAAGTACCGCGCTACCTTTGCTGTACGCAAGTCCCAAGCCATCTGTTACATCAGACTCTGTAATAACCGGTTTGCGGATCGGTGAGGTAGTTGCTT
Source organism: Pseudoalteromonas sp. GCY (assembly GCF_016695175.1). Lineage (NCBI taxonomy): Bacteria > Pseudomonadati > Pseudomonadota > Gammaproteobacteria > Alteromonadales > Pseudoalteromonadaceae > Pseudoalteromonas > Pseudoalteromonas sp. GCY. The sequence continues at coordinate 846,117 of NZ_CP068022.1, read as the reverse complement.
GAGCGTCATAGGGCATGGCACTGTGTTGAGATAAGGATAAATTGGTCTCTAGCTCAGGAAACAACTGTAATGTGATCTTTGCAGCCATCCAAGTGGCAAATGCTTCGTTTAACCACAGATCATTCCACCATTTCATCGTAACTAAATTACCATACCATTGGTGTGCGAGCTCATGAGCAATAACGTTCACATGCGAAGTTTGGGCTTGTCTTGTCGACGTTGGCGGATCGATAAGTAATATATCTTCTCGGTAAGTCACAAGGCCTGCATTCTCCATTGCTCCGAACGGAAATTCAGGGACTGCGACTTGGTCTAGTTTTTTATAGACATAGGGTAAGTCAAAATAGTCTTCAAGTGCTTTGAGTATCTTTGGCGTGTTTTCGATGGAATAAGCGGCAAGATTTGATTTCTTTTGTGGGGTAATAATGTTACCTGGAACCGACATCCCTTTAACATCAAGTACTTCGAATGGACCAACGGACAAGGCAACTAAATAAGAAGGAAGAGGCGGTGTCTTGTCGAAGTAGTGGGTGGTCATGCCATTTGACTTTTTGGTCTCTAAAACAAGCGTGTTGGCGAATACTTTTTGATCGTCAGGGGCGGTAATAGTGAGTTGGAATGGAATTTTATACTCAGGTTCATCAAACGTTGGTATTGCTCTTCTTGCATCACTCATCTGAAACTGAGTAAATAAGTAAGGCACGCCATTGTCTATGGTTTTATAGAGACCGACGCTATTGCGATTGTAAGGAGCGGTATAGTCAATAGTAAGCGTGTAGCGACCCGGTTGCAGTGTTTTTTCACAACTCAATCTCACTTTACCGGTTTCGAGCATTTTATCTCTGAGCTCACACGACGCTTTTCCGACTAACTCAGCAGTGTTGATTGCATAGTCTAATCCGTTGAGCTCAATAAACTGAGTGGCTTTGAGCACCTCAAGTTTTATAGTCGTGTGTCCTGAAAAACGCTCCTTAGACGGATCTAAGTTAAATGTGACAGCTTGTTCTATCGGTTTAGCTACGGTGGCTAAACGATGAAGTTCAGCATTAGATTGGGCATCAACAGAAGCGCTAGTAGCTAGTAAAATAGCACTGCATATCAGAGATTTAGATAGCATAAAAATCCTTTATCCATATTTGTTATTGTTGTAATCAATGTGCCGTATGTTGTCACTAGGTGTAAACAAAACATAATGAGCGCAGTGTTCCGTTTATTTTAACAAAACTTGTTGCAAAATAGTGAGGGTAAAGGTTTACTATCCGGTTGATATTTAAAATATTAAGTAATATCAATAAATTGTAGCGGTGGGTTAGTCGACTTTTTGTGTAACAAAAATTGTAACAGGCTCCACCGTACTTAATTAACCTGAGGTTTGGATAAGGAATGTTCCAACTCATTGTTGCTAAAGCACAACTTAGTTTTTTCCTTGTCTAGCCAGAGAGTTTTAGGGAAAACACCGCTTCCGCGTCCTGCTCTCGCTAAGGTACCTACATCCTGTAGGCAAGGCGAATTTACGCACCAATAGCTGGCTATTGGAAGTGAATTCAACGCAGTTAGCGCTAAAACTGGCTGCTAGAAAGGCATTAATTATCCGCAGCTCAGGTTAATTATGTTCCCACATATTGAAACTACTTATGTTTCACTGTGTGTTCTAACTTCAGATAGGCCCCGATTATATTTAACCAGTGTAATAACCGTGACTTTGGCTTTGGTTTGCAATAATTCATTGTTGCTCCTGTCGTAGTCGTGAGTAACCTGAGTTCAGGTTAAGTAATTTATGACTGTATCTTGGGTCAAAATATGGCAGGATACCAACGATAGTTAATTACAATTAATATAAGTTGAGCTTATGGATAAGAGGTTAAGGCACTTAAGTGCACTACGCTGTTTTGAGAGTGCAGCTCGGCTCCAAAGTTACACTCAAGCTGCACTCGAATTGAACATTACGCAAGCGGCAGTAAGTCAACAAATGCGGCAACTGGAAAATGCACTTGCAGTTAAGCTTTTTGTAAGAAAAGGCCGTAATATGCACTTGACTGAAGCCGGTGAAGTGTTGCTAATGTCTACTCAAAGTGCGTTTAAGCGCATTATTGGGGGATTAAATCAAATTCAAACACAAGAATTGGCTGGTAGCTTAACTATCACGTCAACCCAGTCTTTTTGCTCATTATGGCTAATGCCTAACTTATGTTCGTTTTACGAGTCTCATGACGACATCCAAATTCGTGTGCTTGGCTCGAATCGCTTTGAAGACATTCGTTTAAACCATATTGATATTGCGATCCGATTTTCTACCAAGCGAGAGTTAGCGTGCCCAGCCGGACTTGAGCAGTTATATCTTGGGGAAGATAGCAACTACCCTGTTTGTTCACCAAGCTACAAAGAAGCGCTGCAAATTAAGTCTCCGAGTGATTTAGCAAGATGCAACCTTATCCATCACGACGATGACAAAGTAAGCTGGGAGCAGTGGTTTGAGACTCAAGGGATATGCGGTTCAAGTATTTGTGCCAAAGGCCCACACACTCGAGTCTCTTCTAATGACATGGCATTGAGTGCAGCGCTTAAAGGCCAAGGTGTGGCAATCGTCTCCAAAGAGCTATTTTTAGACTTTCAACAAGCTGGACTTATTGTGCAGCTTTTTGATATCCCTCACCCTGTGGTATGGCAACGCTATGTGTTATTTGATCCCTATTCACCAAAAAGAGCTCGGATCCAAGTATTTATTGATTGGCTTATTAACCACTTGCCATAAGGCCTAGTTATGGCTCATTAATTGAGCCTCTTTCGTATTATTTCATGAATGTGGAAGTAAATGTGAACTTGAAATAAATATTAAACTAAAATTTAACATTTTCGAATTAGACTCCGTTCCCGCAAGGAAAACTAGCAAGGATGCCAACATTCAAATACCGAGGAAACGATGAAAACTTATACTCTCACGCCAGTCGTGTTGATGCTCATGAGCAGCGTCACCAATGCAGAACCTGAAGTTCACTACGAGTCTTGTAAATCCACTTTTAACTATCTAGCCGCTCAGTATCAAGGGACGACGGATAAAAATAATTCAGGTTCGCAGTGGTGCTATTTAAAACAAAGCATCGAAGGCGCAACATGGGGTCATGTCAGAACAGAAACCATCCCGGAATTCAAAACTATAACCGGAAAAGCGTGTAAAACGCCATCGGAGTATCAGGGTGAAAAATTTTATGGCTGTACAACCCGAAATCACACCGCACCTTGGTGCTATGTTGAAGAAGGCGGCTGGGAAGAATGCCAGCCAGAAGCGCCGCCAGCGCTTTTAGCTCACACTCAACCCCTACAAAGTAAGCGATTAGATAGAGTTGCACTTGGCTCATGTTTCAAAACCAAAGGAGATATGCCTGAAGCGCTCGCTAAACTAATTGGTCAACAACCGGATCTATTTCTTTGGTTAGGAGACAATATCTACGCAGATACCACCGATATGGCAGTGATGCGCCAGAAGTACGATGATAAAAAGAACAATAGTGAATATCGCAAGTTTTTAGAGGCAAAGATCCCGGTGATGGCGACTTGGGATGACCATGATTTTGGTTGGAACAATGAAGGCAAACATTATCCACAGAGAGTAAACGCACAGAAAGAATACTTGCGTCACTTTGATGTTGATAAGGCTGACCCAAGACTAAACGGTCAAGCTGGTATTTACGAAGCAAAAATGCTGGGTGGCTCGGGCGAAACCACACATGTGATCACATTGGATGCCCGTTACTTCCGTTCTCCAACTTTTTCAAGTTACGGTACGTGTGAAGGTGAAAGTAGCACCATATTGGGAGAGGCGCAGTGGCAATGGCTTGAGCAAGAGTTACAAAAACCTTCAGAAATCAAGCTCATTGCAAGCGGCATTCAAGTACTGCCTCCACTGCATCAAGGCAGAAGTAAAACTAACTACTGTGCTTATGGAGACGGCAAAACATTTAATGCTGCCATCGCGTCATTAGAAGAAACAAATATGTCTGGTACTAGTTATGAGTCTTGGGCTGAAATGCCAGCACAAAGAGAGCGTTTGCTTAGGTTAGTACAGAAATCAGTGAACGAAGGTAAGACTAAAGCCGTTGTATTTTTGTCTGGCGATCAACATTGGGGAGAGCTTTTGCAAAAGACTATTCCCGCAAGCAGCACATATGGTCAAGCAGTTAACGTCTACGAAGTGACGGCATCTGGGTTTGGTCAAAACTGGCCTTATCATATCGAAAACCCATTAAGGTTACCGATTTACGCAGATGACAAAGGGGATGGCAATTTTGCCAAAGTATGTCAGTTACCGTTCAAATATGCAGGTGTAACCTACCAAGGTTGTATCACGCGAGACAACGATAAGCCTTGGTGTTATACCCAAGTGGATGATAACCAAAACGGCATCGAAGGTGAGTGGGGCAACTGTGCGCCAGCAGGTGCCAGTATTCCAACCGGACGAGTTGGTGCGATAAGCAAAGACATCGCAAAGTTGACAACATCTAACCGCCATTTGATTAATAAATCGGGAAGTAACTACGGCTTGATAGATATAGATTGGCAAAATCGTGAACTGAAAATGTCTATTGAAACGGCAAACGAGGAAGCGGTTTCAACTATTATCAAGTTTTGATGTTTCGTTATTAGCTGAGCTTAGTGCTCAGCTGATAAGATAGTAACTCTTTGTAAACTATCGAAATAAAATGTATATTGCGTGCAATCTAGGAAGAAAGCAGGTAAACTGCACTTCGGATAGTACCTCAGGCAAATTAAAAGGACATTAATTTGAAATTTGTTATTTCACTTTTACCCGCACTTTTTTTGACTAAGTTAGTTTTTTATCTTACTGATTTTGAATATTTTTTATTCGAAGAACCCTTTGACTTCGGTAAATTGCTTATTGATATCAGCGTTTTTGGATTCTTTTATTTTATCGCTATTTTAGCTTACGAATACTTCTTTGGTGAAAAGTTAGAGCTCAAGCGCCAAGTCTCGAGCAAAAGAACGAAAGGTTCAACGTAAGTCTATTGAGAACTCGAAGGCTTTTTATAAGACTCTAGCAAGCGAAACACCAAAACCCGACCGCGCTTAATACAATTGCGATTTCATATCGTTGACATGCGCTTGAGATCCCTATTGCCCCGGTTAACCAAATACCTGCAGCGGTTGCTGCGCCATGTGTGGAGTTATCATTTTTCACAATTGAGCCGCCACCAATAAAGCCAATTCCAGTAATGACACCGTACATTACTCTTGCTTGCGCTTCATGTGATTCAAAGACGTCCATACTTGTTAAAATAAAAGCACAACAGGAAATAGCGACTAATGGGAATGTTCTTAGCCCCGCGCTATCAGAGCGACTTTCTCTATTAATAGCCAAAGGTAGAGTGGGTAACCTGGTCTCGGAATAACAACTTGTTCTCTAGCAGTTGTTTTTCCTTACTACTGCGTTAAATTTGTTTGCAATAGGCTGGCTATTGACGCACAAATTTGCCTTGGATTAAGAAAAAACACCAAGCTAGAGTGGGAAGATGTTTTTTGAACTTATCGCTTTTAATAAGTTAACTAACTTCTTATCCCAAGCTCAGGTTAACTAAAAACGCAAAAATAATTTGGTAAAAGTGATACCAAATGAGTGCTAAATCAAGATTAATCCAATCTGGCATTTTTTATCTCCTATACTGTTAGTGGGTTAATGCAAAAGGCATTCTTTTGAGTTGGCATAACCTATGCACCATGTAAGCGTCTATAACTTTTAGGAGAGAACAATGGATTTATTGAGGATCATCATTGCAATCCTGCTTCCACCACTCGGCGTGTTCTTGCAAGTCGGTCTTGGCGGGGCTTTTTGGTTAAATATTTTGCTGACATTGTTGGGTTATATACCAGGAATTGTGCATGCAGTGTGGGTGATCGCCCGTCGGTAAAAAGCGGACAACAAGTAACAATAACACGGTAATCTTTGCAGGGGATTATCCTGCAAAGATATCCAGCACGATTGGCATTACTGAAAGCACAAGTAATGCAGCCATCACAAAATTAAACCATCCAAGGCTTTGCTCATTTTTTTAATACATGTTGCAGCGACTAACCAAACACCAACCAGATCCCAACACAAGGAAATGACACCAATAGAAAGACAATGGTGATCATCAAGTTTTGACTCATAAAGTCTGCACCAGTGGAGGTATAAGTTGAAATAGTACCTATTGCCACAATCCATGCTTTTGCGTTTACCCACAGGCATTTTGTTATCTGCAGTTTAGCCTTTGTTTGGTCGTGACAATTGGATTTCATATTTCACGATTGGGTTTGTGTGTAAAATAGGTGATTAGTCGAGGTGTTGTTTTTGGTTTTGTTATAAGATAACATATTTAAAGTTATGGTATAACATAAATAAAAATAGGATCTCTCTCATGGTATTAAAAGGTAAACTTTTGGCAGTTGCCATTTCCGCAATTCTTCTTTCTGCATGTGGTGGTACTGAACACACAATCGTAAAAGTAGACCCGCCAGCACAAGATAACGGCAATGATGACGATGGTCATGATGATCACGATCATGGAGATACGATCGCAGACGCAAATGGTCGTCTGTTAGTCACTAGCGCAGAAAGTAACGTTGTGAATGTGTACTCAACGGCGGATAAATCACTTATCGACTCGATTGGCGTTACCCACTATCCAAAATATGTATATAGCTCTGAAAATCACCGCTTTGCTGTCTTGGTACAACGTGACCAAGGTTTAGTGGAGTTTATTGATGGCGGTTTGTATGAAGAGGAGCATGGCGATCATCACCATACTCATGAAGAAGCGCCTGCACTTGCTTCGTTCCATTTAGAATCAGTGAAGCCAACACACGTTACGGTGGGTGAGTCTGGTATTGCTGTATTCTCTGATGGCGACAAAGACAGCCAACAAAATGCTAGTGCCGCGATGTTTAGTGAAGCGCATATTAGCGGCGAGCAAAGCGAAGTCGCTGTATTACATTACGACACTTACATGCACGGTGCGGCGCAAGCTCGAGGTGAATTTTTAATTAGCACGATCAGAGACCCTCAAACCGAAACTTCTCTACCCTCGCAAATTGGTTTATATCATGCGCATGGTGACCATTTTCATCAAGAGCAAGTATTTAACGTAAGTTGTCCAGCACTTCACGGCAGCGCTCAAAATGAAGAAGCAGTGGCATTTGGTTGCGGTGACGGTGTTGCGCTTATCACTCAGCAAGGCGAAAGCTTTAGTGCAGTAAAACTAGCTAATCCAGATTACTTTGCTGACGGGCAGCGAATTGGCACCCTTAAAGGCCACCATGGTGCAGAGCAGTTTATCGCATCAGCAGGTAATGATGTGCTGATGGTTGACCCAGAGCACGGCCATATCGAGAAGCTTGAATGGCAAGTAAGTGATAACTATCGCATTGCTAGTTTTGGATTTAGCTTTGCGGGTGAGCATGTTGTGGTGATGGATACCGCAGGTAAACTCAGCATTTTTGCCGGTCATGAGCATGATGGCGAGCACCATTTTGAAGCTGCAGGTGAAGTACAAGTAAGTGATGCTGATTTAACTACGATGCCAGAAGGTCATGGCTTCCAAATTACATTCTCTCATTCAGAGCAAGCGGTATATGTGAGCGATCCAATTGCAAAACAAATTAAAAAGTTTGATTTAGAAGAAGCCAAACTGGTAGACACGTTTGAGCTAGATTACGTGCCAGAAAAACTAGTATGGCTTGGTATTGCAGCTGAGGAGTCTCACGACCATTAATACTTAGCTTACTCATGTAGTCCCTGACAATTTTTAACACTGTAGATAGTGGCTTTGCCACCTTAGTTAAGCTAAGGTGGCTTTTTTTAAGGAAAAAATATGAAAATTAGAGCAGCCACTATCAACGACTTAACTAACCTTAGGTTTGGATAAGGAATGTTCCAACTCATTGTTGCTAAAGCACAACTTAGTTTTTTCCTTGTCTAGCCAGAGAGTTTTAGGGAAAACAAGGCGAATTTACGCACCAATAGCTGGCTATTGGAAGTGAATTCAACGCAGTTAGCGCTAAAACTGGCTGCTAGAAAGGCATTAATTATCCGCAGCTCAGGTTAACTACACTTCTAGACTTAGAACAGCAAGTGGTTGAAGCAGAGCGTCCGTATAACGCAGCAATCAAATCGCAAGACGCCAAATACTATGATCTTGAGAAATTACTCACTTGTTCGAATACGTTAGTGGTTGTTGGTGAAGTGTCAGAGCAAATAGTCGCAACAGGATATGTGCAGATAAGGGCGTCTAAACAGCAGCTACAGCACACGCAGCATGGTTATCTTGGGTTTATGTATGTAACACCGGAGCATCGTGGTAAAGGTTTAAATCAAGAGATCATGGAGCACTTAATCGCTTGGTGTAAAACCCAAAACGTCAACGACTTTTACCTTGATGTATACAGTAGTAACGCCGCAGCAATTCGCGCTTATGAAAAAGCGGGATTTACACCTTGCCTGCTGGAAATGAAGCTACACCTCTAGATTAACCAAAGATCACAGCCAACCTTTATGTTTAAAGAATAAATAAGGCGCAAAACCAGAGAGCAGCATAATAGCAATCGCAAAAGGATAGCCCCAAGCCCAGTTTAGCTCTGGCATATTATTAAAATTCATTCCATACACACTGGCAACCACTGTGGGTGGCAAAAATACGACAGAGGCAATGGAAAAGGTTTTAATAATTTGGTTTTGTTCGATATTGATAAAACCCTGCGTAGAATCCATCAAAAAATTCACTTTATCGAAGAGAAAGGCGCAGTGCGACATTAGCGTTTCGATATCTCGTGTGACTTCCCGTAGCGTTTCTCGCTCTTCAGATTGCACCCCCACATGACGCATTAAAAACGAGATATTGCGCTGCGTGTCCATCAAACATAAGCGCACTTTACCGTTAGCATCTTCTAGTCTTGAAATACGACTAACAGCTTCTTCTAGATCTGAGTCTTCTTCCTCAAGCACATAGGCACTGAGCTTTTCAAGCTGGTGGTGCATATCCTCAAGCATATCCGCATGGTTTTCGACTTTTTGGTCGAACAAAGTCACTAACAGCTGTTTTGGGTTATCGCACGCCACTTGCCCTTTACGCGCACGCAGTCGCAGCAACCTAAAATCCGCAAGTTCGTCATCACGAATGGTTAATAAGCAGTTTTTTTGTAATAAGCAGGCGACGGTCACCGTATTAAAACGCCCGTCATTGGGAGACATAAACAAAGCGTGTACATGCAGACCTTCGCTGTCGATAAAACAGCGTGAAGAGGCTTCAATTTCCTCTACGTCATCCGCACCAGGAAGGGTAATATTTAGCGTGTTTGCCAGGGCAACTCGCTCCTCCTCAGTGGGATTAATAGTATCTATCCAATGGGCGTTTTTGATTGCTATTTCAATCGGGGTGTCGGCGCTTGGTTCCATTTCGGAAATTACACCGTGTTCAATCGAAAAAAACCTCAGCATCTCATTACTCTACACGACGACTCTTTGGCAAAGTATAAGAGTGAATGTATTAATCAACAATGACAATCCAAGGATTATCCGCAGATTATTCAGCTTGATAGGTGTAGATATTACGCGCCGCAACCGAGTTATTCATAATTGTTGTGTAATTAGCAACCAATTTAAAGCCATGGCGCTGAAATAAATGATTCACTGCTAAGGCATCTACTCGACAACGAGTGTGGATAGGTTGGCGAGTAGCGGCTAAGGTGTCTTGCAGTAATTGCTTGCCAATTCCTTTACCGCGAATATTCGCATCAACCATAAAGTTCGAAATATAGAGGCCTGATGTAAGATCAAAGCGCGCCTTATCTTTAAAATGCGCGATTGGCACTAGCGACAAACTGCCTATAAGTTGCTTTGTTGAGTCATCAAAAATAACACGCACTTCGCCTTCTTCGATTTCCTTTTCCATAAGCAAGCGAATGGCTGCTTGGTCTATTTCTTCATTACGTGGCGGCGCTGAAAAAGTCGCGATGTATAGCTCAGTAAGCTGCTCAACAATATCAGGGTTTGGGGTAGAGATTATTTCAATCATGCAGATACGCTCCGTGCTTTTGGATCAGCTTGGTAACTTTCAAGTAAGTGCTCAATATTACGTTTAAACAACTCGCTGGCATGTTCTGTTAGTACCGTATTTTTCGCTATCGCATGGCCTAGATACAAATTGTATAGCTCGTACGCCGCGCATTGTGCATCAAGCTCAGGATGAAAAATACCGCTTTCTATCCCTTGCACGATTTTATGCTTAATATAGCTAAATAATCGGTTATGTTGCTCGGTAACTTTGGTATGAATAGGGCTGTCTGTATGGCAATTAAATTCAACCAACGCTTTGATAAACGGGCAAGTTGAATGTGGTTCATTAAATAATTCGCGAGTCCAGTCTGCCCAAATAGAAAAGAGCATTTTGAGTTGTACAAGGGGATCTTGGTGTCGTGCCGGTGCGACGACATGCAGCATAAATTGATCTTCACAGTAATCGAGGATCGCCAACTGCATATCTTCTTTACTGTCAAAATGCGAGATAAGCCCGCTGCGAGACAAGCCACAAAGCTTTGCCATAGAACCAATAGTGACTTCTATCAAGCCATATTGGCTACTAAAGCGCATACCTTGCTCTAAAATGGTTTGTCTCGTTCTCTCGCCTTTATTCATCACTTATGCAGTTATTCTTTGAGTAATACGTTGAATAACGCCAGTATCGCCTAAAATGCGGCGATGTCCAAGGCCTGAGGTTTGGATTAAACGCTCAGGGGTGGCAGCGATAAGCGACTCTACGTGTTCAAATGGCGCAAATCGGTCATCGGTATCGTGGATAAATGTCGGCTTAAATTTAAGTACACCGTCGTGGAATTTATCTCGGATCAAATGCCAATGCGTGCCATACCTTGTGGTGATAGCTCCTAACACTTGGTGCAGCATTTTTTCAGAAATGCCCGCTCGCGCGACGCGCTCAAACATCAGCTCAAAAAACTGCACGGGAGTTGCAACATTAATAACCACGCGATTTTCTAGCCGATAATCTGGTAAGTTCATCAGCGCCACAGCGCCCATAGAATGGCCCACCAAAGCCACGATATCATGGCGATCGGCTTCTAGCTTCTCAATCAGAGTATCCAGCGCTTCAACAAAAGCCAGCAAATGGGCTTGCTTACCATGAGATTGTCCATGACCAACATGATCAATCGCCACAACGCAAAATCCCGCCGCAACGAGTTCTGGGATCAAGGTATCAAAGCAACTGCTGTTATCGGCCCAACCATGACTTAATACAACGGTCTTTGGGCCGAGACCAAACACGTTTACATGAACGCGACCAAGCGAGGTAAGAATATTGAACTCACCATTGGGTTTTTTATTTTTAAACTGATATTGACGCTTACCATGCGGGCTCATCAGTAATACCTGACCTAACCTCGAAGTGATAGGTGGCGCAAGCGTGCACATAAGCCCTGTGACACGCCGGCTTATCTTGGTGATAAGCGAGCCGTCTTTGTCATTAAAGTAGCTGAATTTCATCCTGACCTCTAAAAAAGAACACTTGTACTTTTATTAAAATAGAACAGTTGTACTTTTTTGTAAAGCATAACAATCACCTTTTAATGTTGCAGCTGGTTTACTATGCGATACACCCCCATGTAGGAGATGTATGGACTCCTCCCCCTTATCGGGAGAGTACGGTATAAAGATATTGCAAAACACTTTTACCAAATAAGGAGTCCATACATGACACAGTCTAATTTAATTGCTATCGACTTGGCAAAAAACATTTTCCAGGTGGCACAGCTGAAAGGCAATAAACTCAAGTTTAATAAGCCAATGAAACGCGAACCTATGCTTGAGTTGCTAGCAAAAACCGAGGGTTCAAAGGTCGTGATGGAAGCTTGTGGTAGCGCCCAGCATATTGCTCGCAAAGCACTGTCACTGGGGCACGACGTCATGTTGCTTCCCCCTAAGTTCGTAAAAGCGTTTAGGCAAGGCCAAAAAACCGATGCAAACGATGTCCTCGCCATTGCCAGTGCAAGCCAAGCATACAACGTGAAGCCCTGTAAAATCATGGCAGTTGAAGAGCAAACGTTGCAGTCACTGAGCCAAGCGAGAACCTTAGTAGATAAACAAAAGACCCAGCTTTCAAATCAAATACGTGGATTGCTATTAGAGTTTGGTGTTGTCATTAATCAAGGCGATGCAGCGTTAACACAAGCGGTTCCAGATATTTTAGAAGATGCTGAAAATGCGCTCCCTATCGCATTAAAACAAGCACTCGCGGTGAGTTATGACCTATATAAAACACAAAGCAACGCTAAAGCACAGCTACATAAACAAGTTGAAGCGATAACCAAGCAAAATGACAGTTGCCAGCGTTTAATGGCATTAGAAGGCGTTGGCCCAATTACCGCGATAGAGCTGCTATCCTTTTTAGGCAATACTTCACAATTTAGTGATGCCAGAGGGGCTGCAGCATGTGCAGGTGTTACACCGACCCAGCACTCATCAGGCGGAAAAGCCAAGATAGGGCATATCCCCAAAAGACGAGGCAATACATTAAGGAAAAACCTGTTTCTCGGTGCAAGAACGGTAGTCAGCAGGCTAAAACATAAAGAAGCGACCACAGAGAAAGAACGCTGGATAAAAAACCTACTCGCCAAGAAAAGCGTGAAATGTGTTGCCATTGCATTGGCCAACAAAACGGTTAGAACTGCCTATGCCTTACTTAAAAACGGTTCAACATACGAGCCAAAAATCTTAGCGGCATAGCACTGAGTAACAGAAGAAAAAATCAAGATAAACAGAAAAAGAAAGCAAAAAGTATACTGAGATTACCCCCAGTATTGAACAAGCCAAGATAGAGCATTAAGCGGTGAGACCCACCCTTGAGAGCCTGTTAAACCGCAGGTGTATACAAATACCGCGTAGGAGATAAGGCACAAGGGCGCGAATACATCAAAGAGGCCGAGGTAGCACCTCATCAAGAGCCCGGATATAAGCACGCAATCACACTAATAATGCTAAAAATGGCTTGTACAATTGGAGGAGTCCATATTAGCTGGTTCACCCAGCGATCTTTACCAAGCACCAACCGCTGCACAAAGCACCTTATACTGACTCCACACCCCCGCGTAGGAGCTGGTTCACCCAGCGATCTTTATAAGGCACCAACCGCTACACAAAGCACCTTATACGGACTCCACACCTCCTCGTAGGAGCTGGTTCACCCAGCGATATTTATAAGGCACCAACCGCTGCCAAAGCACCTTATACTGACTTCACACCTCCTTCTAGGAGCTGGTTTACCCAGCGATCTTTATAAGGCACCAACCGCTGCACAAAGCACTTTATACTGACTCCACACTTCCTCGTAGGAGCTGGTTCACCCAGCGATCTTTATAAGGCACCAACCGCTACACAAAGCACCTTATACGGACTCCACACCTCCTCGTAGGAGCTGGTTCACCCAGCGATATTTATAAGGCACCAACCGCTGCCAAAGCACCTTATACTGACTTCACACCTCCTTCTAGGAGCTGGTTCACTCAGCGATCTTTATAAGGCACCAACCGCTGCACAAAGCACCTTATACTGACTCCACACCCCCTCGTAGGAGCTGGTTCACCCAGCGATCTTTATAAGGCACCAACCGCTACACAAAGCACCTTATACTGACTCCACACCACCATGTAGGAGCTGGTTTACCCAGCGATCTTTTTAAAACGCCGGCTGCGGATTACCCACAGCTTATCTGGTTTTATAAATGCTCACGGCTATGAGGGTTGTACCCTCAATAAGGTTTATCTTTAAAGAACGGTTAAGCGTGAAAACGATGAAATATTTCAAATTACGTAAAGTTGGCGGAGTATTGAGTGTTTTATTGTTTTTTAATTGCAATTTATCGAGAGAAGCTTGTCTTTATATTTAACTAAATGTAATGTTTGGGTTAATTTCAAGGGAGCTAACGTAAAACAATGGTGGACAGATGCAAACGCCAGAGGAATATGAGGTAAGCCAGCGGATAGGTAGGTTAATACTTGGGTTAAAGCGTACCAGAGGTATGACCCGAGAAGATGTCTGTAAACGTTTAGGTATAGGCTCGCGCACGTTAGACAATTACTTAAACGGAGTGAGCTCATTTAAACTTGGGACATTGTTAAAGTTTGCGGATCTTTGCAAGGTAAAGCTGGCTGATATTTTGGATGATACCGAGGCGCTGAAGCGCTTGTATCCTGAGAATATTAAAGACAAAGGCAATATCTTTTTACTATTTATGAGTTCTATTGTCAGCGTTTTAGTATTTGAAGTTATCTTCATTGGACTACTGATCTTGTTATTTTTTTATGCGCGTAATGACAAGAATAGTCAAAGCATTGTTGCAATTTTTATATTTGCTTTTTCGTTGGAAATCGCCGTTGTTTACTGGCTTACATTTGTATTGATCCCAGCTATTGAAAGCTATTACATTGAAAATATCTATGCTTTTGCAACTCAACTTTTACTGAGTTTACTGCTTGCGCTAATGATCAAATACAGAATGTTTTTAGGTGCGTGTTTTACCAAAGGGAATTCAGCCAGCATTTTTGAGAAGAACCAAGTAGACGCGCCGCTTTATGCACTCGCATGTACGTTAGCTTTGATTGATTTTGCTGCACTGATGGAAAACTTTATCCGTAACCTAGAGCATTTAGGTATAGATGAAGAAGTTGCCAAACCATTTTGGGAGCTGACCTTTATGTTTGATTACTTTGCTTATATTAAGGCCGTGCCTTATCTGCTCTGCATGTTTGTGTTATACGCAGGAATAACTGCGCGCCGTAAGCAGGCTTTAAATAGAGCAAATGCTGCACCCATACAATAATGTGAAGATATTCCCATAAAAATAGAGAACTCTGTGTGTTTTTAATTATTGATTTTTTATGATCTGCAAAAGAACAAATAAGCGGGTGTAGTAAGGGTTGCTTAAATCAATTGATACCAAAAATTCAAATATAATGGTAAGTTTGTTTCTGTTTTGGGTTGTTTTGCGAGTGTGCACCTAAAAATAGTACTGTCATCTACTTGTCTTTATATTTAACTGGATGTAAACTTTTAGTTAACTTGGTTGGGGTGATTGAGAGATATGGTGGGGCGATGCAGACGCCAGAAGAATACGAGGTAAGCCAACGTATCGGCCGATTGATACGGGGGCTAAAGCGCAAAAAAGGGATGACCCGAGAAGAGGTTAGCCGACGTTTAGGTGTGGGTGACAGGACCCTTGATAACTATTTAAATGGCTCTAGTTCCTTTAAGCTTGGGACATTGCTTCGGTTTGCTGAAATCTGTAAAGTAAAGTTATCAGATATTTTAGAAGATACAGATAAGCTCTCAGGCCTGTATGGAGAAAAACATGAGGAAAAGAACAATGAAGGCTGCACAGAAAAAGCCGATAAAAATAGCCCTTAGTCACTTATTGTGTAAACAAGTTTATGGTGGTTTGGGCTTGAGGAAAGGGGATAGCATAAAGCCTCTCCACCAGAAAAGTTGAATTGCTGAGGTGTATCTTGAAAAGTTTATTTAGCCTGATTTTGTCAACGGGTCGAAAGAAGCCCAAAACCTCAACACTTGAACGTTCACTCTGTAAGAAAGTTTATGGAGGGTCGGGCATGAGCACGGGAAACGGTCCAAAGAATGAACAGGCTTCTGCAACAAAAGAAAAGCCTAAAGTGTAGGGTTTGTTATGAAAAGTTTATTTAATTTAGCTTTGCTAACTAGCATTGTAGCTACAGTATCAGTGTCGTTTGTAAGTGTAACGATCCTTGAACTTTTGATTCCGATTGCATTAATTATCTTAGTTCTTTTATCAAAGGATGATGTAAATAGTCAATTATTGACTTTGTGTTTTACATTTGTATTTACCGTGTCAGCTGTGGCGTTATTTATACTTAAAACAGTGGTTTTTCAGCTTGTTGAAAGCTATTTTATACAAAATATTTACGCATTTTCTATTCAGCTTACACTTAGTTTATTAATGCTTTTTCTACTAAAGCACAGAATGACAATTGCTGTGATACTAACCAAAGGAAAATCAGCTTCTGTATTTGAAAAAAATTATGCGGAGGGGCCACTTTATTTTCTGGTTCTTACAATGGTCTTTATTGATTTCGCTGCATTAATGGAAAACTTCCTTCGTAACTTAGAGCTACTTGGTCTTAATGAGGAAACTGCAAAGATGTTTTGGGAAGTAACCTTCTTCTTCGATTACTTTGCTTATTTAAAGGCTGTTCCAATATTTTTATGTGTGCTCCTTCTTTATATTGGTTTAATCGTAAGAACCAAAAGACAACCAATTCAAAACTAGTTTGATATCTGAGTAAGCGTAATATATCTCCGATATTACGCTTATTTCTATATTCTAACTTCTCCTTACGATAAAGAATACATTACGTTACCTTATCCTCTTAAGCGTAATTGTGACAGGTGTATCGTCGCTACCTATTTGAATATGTGCGCTATTTCATAACTGAAGTGTTATTCCACTTGTCTTTATATTAAACAAAATGTAATGTTTGGGTTAATTTTGTGGTTTGGTTAAAGGGAAGTGTAGGGCGATGCAAACGCCAGAAGAGTACGAAGTAAGCCAGCGTATAGGACTGCTAATAAAAGGTCTAAAGCATAAACGCGGGATGTCACGAGAAGATATATGCCGCCACCTCGGGATTGGCATGCGAACGCTAGACAACTACCTTAATGGCGTTAGCTCCTTCAAGCTTGGTACGTTAATGAAGTTTGCCGACCTCTGCAGAGTCAAGCTTGCCGATATTTTAGATGATACTGAAGCGCTCTCGCGACTATATCCAGACAATATGAAGGACAAAGGCAGTATTCTTACATTGCTTTTTGGCTTAGGTACAACCGCTATGCTGTTCGAGTCGGTTTTCTTGCTTTTATTAATTGGGCTGCTTTGCTATTCATATAAGGACAAAAACAGTCAATGCATGGTCGCAATTTTTGTCACTGTTTATATATTAACGAATGTAGCTAACTACTGGCTGCATTTTGTTCTTTTTCCCGTGGTTACTAATGTCTTCTATCAAAATATTTATGCTTTCTCAACTAACTTGTCTTTAAGCTTACTTTTATTCATTTTACTTAAATATAGAATGAAATTTGCTGTATTTATCACGCGAGGCAAGTCTGAAGATGTCTTCGAGAAAAACCCTATAGAGGCACCTCTGTGCTTCCTAGCAATGATGATAGCGCTCATTGATTTTTGCGCATTGATGGAAAATTTTATTCGCAACTTAGAGCATATCGGTATGGATGAAGATTTCGCTAAAACATTCTGGGAATTAACTTTCTTTTATGATTATTACGAATACATTAAAGCCCCGCCGATCTTACTCAGTTTAGTACTCCTCTATGCAGGAATACTCGCACGGAAAAGAAATACGCAGCAGCCCCAAAGTGCGTAGTAATAAGTCGATAAGTAAATCACGGAAATAGAAGGATAGCGAGGCGATGCAAACGCCAGAAGAGTACGAAGTAAGCCAGCGCATAGGGCTATTGATAAAGGGCCTCAAGTATAAACGCGGGATGTCACGAGAAGATATATGCCGGCACCTCGGGATTGGCATGCGAACGCTAGACAACTATCTCAATGGTGTTAGCTCTTTTAAGCTTGGTACGTTAATGAAGTTTGCTGACTTATGTAGAGTCAAACTCGCTGATATTTTAGATGATACCGAAGCGCTCTCACGACTATACCCAGACAATATGAAGAACAAAGGCAGTATTCTTACGCTTATCTTGGGATCGGCTTTTGGCGTAATTATTTTTGAATCTACTTTATTTATCTTATTGTTAGTTTTGTTCTTTTACTCTTACAAAGACAAAAATAGTCAGCTACTGACGTTATGTTTTGCAGTGCCTTACTTTCTTGCAATTGTAGCGATATACATGCTTCGCATCGCGATCTTCCCTGTTGTGGAAAGCTACTTTATAGAAAATATATTTGCGTTTTCAATTCAGTTTTCTCTCAGCCTACTGTTGCTCTTTTTACTCAAGCATCGTATCGAGATAGCTATTATTTTAACTCGGGGAAAGTCGGCTTCTGTCTTTGAGAAAAACTATGCTGAAGGGCCATTATATTTCCTAGCAATTATTTTAGCTTTCGTAGACTTTCTGGCATTGATGGAAAACTTTCTCCGTAACCTAGATAGAATGGGTATAAACGAAGAAACCGCAAAGGTGTTCTGGGAAGTAACCTTCTTTTATGACTATTTTGCTTACTTAAAATCAGTGCCTATGTTGCTGTGTGTCGCGGTACTTTATATCGGGTTTATAGCTCGAAGAAATGCTCCGCTACAAGTTGGGTATCTTGAGTCAGCACCAAAATAGGGCTGTTAACATATCGTGCTGTATGTAGATTAGCACTCGCTACAATTCAGGCATTAAACGTATGGGGTAAGCTATCTCGTCGCGAGTGTTAGGATGGTGTGTAGTGGATTTAAATTACCGTAATAGCCATCTATATTTGCTTGAACCCATTCATCTTTTGATATATCTGGCCAATTGACAGAAAAGCCTAAGAAAAATAGTAGCTCCTCAAAGAAAAAACGTTGAGTTCTACCATTGCCCTCTCTAAAGGGATGAATAATATTTAATTCACAGTAGATATCCGCAAGTTGGGTTAAGATTTCTGGTTTAGCTGCGTTTATATCCAATGTTTCAATTTGCTGGAACTGCTTTTGTACTTCAACATTGATTCGTGAACAAGTACAAAACCGAGTTTCCCCTTTGGAAATGTCAACAGTTCTAATCTCACCAGCCCAATCATATACATCTTGAAATAAATACCAGTGGAGATGTCGTAAATGATTTAAACTAAATTCGTGGAGGGATTTGATAGTAGAAGAGTATTTACTATATCTAAAGGCGGTAAACGCTAGCTCAGCTTCCGCTAACTCATTTGCATCTGTAATATTAAGCTTATTAACTAGTACGTCAGATTTTGGATAACAATAACTATCCTGAGCAACGCCGTATTTATCTCGCATATTTTGCTTTTAAATCAGCAATTGATTTGCTCAAGCTCTCTTTTTTAAAACTTAGACCTTCGTATTTAGCGCTTATTTCAAAGTTGCTCATTTTAGGTATAAATGTTTGAACATTTTTTGCTTTTTTCACCGAAGTAACAGCCATAAATACACCTCTTGTCTGACTTCTTAAGTATAACTTAGCACTATAGTTATGCCAATAGTTCAAAACAGTCCGCTTCTTTTATTTACACCCTAGCTTGGCGTATATGAAGCGCCATTCGACTTTGATTGTTTGATATGATATTTGACAATCTAATGATGACTCAGGCTCCTTGCAAAGCTAGCTTCGTGTGTGGGTCATTTTGTCTATGTGCCTGAAAAACTCAGAGGACAACATGTCTAATAAAAGTCTTAGTGCTCGAATTCCAGCCTATAAAATGGTATTTGCAAGTGGCGAACTGCAGAGAACCTATAAGGATCTCGTCTCTATTGTTCAAAGTCTCAGAGCTGAATTCAGTAAGCAGTATAAAGGCCAGTTTACAGTCGCAAACGTGTTACACGGATATATTGACTTTACATACTTTTATCTACAAAACGATTACCTTAAAAAACACAAACTCAAATTGGCAGTGGTGTTGAACCATCAAGAGGTGCAATTCGAACTTTGGCTCCTTGGGCAAACAAAGGATGTTCAAATTGATTATTGGACAAAGTTACAGGGGGTTAGGTGGGTGGATCAAGATGTTATGCCTGAGTGGTCAATCTTTGAAATTTTAATGCTTGCTGACCCTGATTTCGACAATGTAAAAGCGCTATCAGAGCGGATCCACGGTGTGTTTGCTGAACTGTCTGAGGAGATCTTTGCTACATTGAAGGCCTATCAGCAGCACACATAACATTCTGAGTTTTCGCAGGTTATCTGCGCCGTAAAGCTTAAGTTGCTAATTTCTTTTCAAACTTTAACTCTATTTCTAGCGAAAAAAAGAGTGCTAGTAGTAGCACTCTTGTCAATGCAAAACTCAACAGCAATAACCCTTAGTTGCTAGTCCATGCTTGGGGCACTGGAGTACACCAACTCAATTAGGTTATTCATCGTTCTTGATTTTTGCATATAAGCCTTTTCCATATGGGCAAGCTCTTGTAGTTCAAATAAGGTTGTTTCTACGAGTGCCAGCCATTTTTCTGTGGTGTCTGGTACCGCTTCACTTTGCTTTGTTGCTTTTTTTAGTGCGTCGTAATAAATAGTTAAGTCACGATATTGGCTTTGATAGTCCATTGTTGTTCCAACCCGTCTCTTTTAATTTACAGCAAGGTAACAGGAATTCTCAGCAGAAATCTGCGGAAAATAATTTTTTTACAACTTTTTAATTCGAAAGATAATTAATATTAGCAAAGGCGGAGATCACATCTTTTGCAAAAGCAATGCGAGGGTGTTTTAACGCGCCCTTTTTCCATACCAAATAGATGTTGTTTTCAGGGCCTACGGGGCCAAGTTGGATCAGTTCACCTGCTTTTATGAGATCTCGGCAGAGATAATCGGGGAGAACGGAGTAACCTATTCCAGAGCGAATGATGTTAGCAATTGCTCTAATGTCTGGACAAATAGCGATGACGTTAGAGTTGCAGCTCGCATTAAATACACGGTCAAAGTATTGTCTAACTAAAGGTAAGTCTTGATCGTACGTGACGACGTTATAGCTTGAGAGTAAGTCGGCGGTAATATCGCTGTCTTGAATTTCTCGGCCCTCTAAACGGTTCATCACTAGCCACAATTGCTCTTTGTCTAGAACGAGATAGTCAAAGGTTGTGGGATCTGGCGCAGAGGCGGCAATGGCAATGTCGGCGGTGTCGTTTATTAGTGCGTCGAAAATGTTAATTTTATTGCCAATATGAAGTACCACGTTAATGTTGCCCGCTTGCAATAAGTTGGCGATTTGTGGACCAGAGACAAAGCTTAAATACTCCGCGGGGCCGGCAATATTTAGTGTGCCAAACACCGCATTGGAGCGAGCCCGAATTGAGGTGATCTTCTGCTCTAAAATATCGATATGACCAGACACCTGCAGCGCTAAGTCATGTGCTGTTGGCGTTGGCTTTACCCCTCTTGCTTGGCGTTCAAACAGGGCTTTTCCTACTACCGCTTCCATGGTTTGAATATGTGCCGTGACAGCTGGCTGCGACATCCCCAAGTTGGCCGCTGCCTTGGTGATATTTTTGCAGCGGTATACTTCCACAAAGGTTTTTAGTTGGGTGAGATGAGACATAAATTACTTGAGCCATAAATATTCTGATTGCTCCTACCAATTTATCCGAATTCTCCTGTGTCCGCAAATCGCCTAAACTCGTCGATATTGAACTGGTATGAGGAGCCGGGATGAAAAAGAGTATACTGAATACGATGGTGTGGGTGTCATCGTTATTGGGTGCAACACATGTGCTTAGCGCTCATGCAAGTGAAGGTGAAGTATTAGTGTTACTTTCGAGCGAAACCTCTATGGAACTTGCCAGTGGTGAGACAATAGAAACAGGTTATTATCTCAATGAGTTTGGGATCCCAGCAAAGGCGTTGGTGGATGCTGGATATAAACTAGTATTAGCAACACCAAAAGGCAATGCCCCTGCTGTTGATCAAAAGTCAGTGACGGTTGATTACTTTGGCGGTGATGAGACTAAATTACAAAGCATCAAAAAATTTATTGCTAATCTGCCAGACATTAACGATACCGCAAGTTTTAGCGAGATCCTTGCTGCGGGGTTAGACGAGTTTGATGCGGTATTTATTCCAGGCGGACACGCACCGTTAATTGACTTGGCGAATAATCCGCAGGTGGGTGAAATTTTGCGCCATTTTAACCGTGAGAATAAACCAACAGCCGCGATTTGCCACGGCCCAATTACGTTGCTGTCGGCACAAAGTGAACCAAAAGCGTATTATCAGAGTTTAACAACACAGTCACCTGTTCAAGCGAAAAACTGGATTTATGATGGATATCAAATGACGATATTTTCGAACCCAGAAGAACAGGTATTTGAAAGCACGTTAAATGGCGAAAAGCTCAACTTTTACCCAGCAGCAGCGATGTCTCAGGCTGGAGGAAAGATGCAGTTTGCAAATGCATGGCAGCCAAAAGTGGTTGTTGATAGAGAGCTAATTACAGGGCAAAACCCGTTTTCAGACACATTACTAGCAGAAAAGCTGCTAGAAATGTTAGCGAAAGAACCGAATATTAAACAGTAAGGAATTGAGCATGCTTAATTTTGTATTTAAAAATCAAACCGAAATTCTTTTTGGTAAAGGCCAAATGCGTGAAATCACCTCACGATTACCGGAGGCTGCAAAGGTGCTGCTACTGTACGGTGGCGGCTCGATTAAAAACAATGGTGTATACGACCAAGCAATGAATGCATTGACAGGTGTTGAGGTTGTGGAATTTGGTGGTGTGGAGCCAAACCCAACATATGAAACACTAATGCAAGCGGTCGCGACAGCAAAGCAAAACGATGTGAACTTTATTCTTGCGGTTGGCGGCGGCAGTGTGATTGACGGCGCAAAGTTTGTGGCGGCAGCTTTTAATTTTGACGGTGAGCCTTGGGACATTTTGGTAAAAGGCGCAAGCTTTAGCAACCCATTGCCGATTGGTGCTGTACTTACTTTACCTGCGACTGGCTCTGAGAGTAACGGCAACTCAGTAGTTACTAAAAAGGCAACTTCGCAAAAGCGTGCATTTTCGTCACCGACGGTACAGCCGCAGTTTGCGGTACTCGACCCAGAGTACACCTATTCACTACCGCCCCGCCAAGTGAGTAATGGGGTAGTGGATGCGTTTGTTCATGTAATTGAGCAGTATTTAACATATCCAGTAAATGCGCCACTGCAAGACAGATTCGCAGAAGGTATTTTACAAACGCTTATCAGCGAAGGGCCAAAGGCGTTAAGCGAGCCTAACAATTATGATGTAAGAGCAAACGTTATGTGGTCTGCAACTATGGCGCTAAATGGCCTTATTGGTCAAGGCGTGCCACAGGATTGGTCAACGCATATGATTGGTCACGAGCTAACGGCATTGTATAACCTTGACCACGCGCAAACGCTTGCGATTGTATTACCTGCGCTGATGTATGTGCAACGAGGCAAAAAAGCCGAGAAAATCAAGCAACTGGGTGAGCGTGTATTTGGTATTGCAGCCGCAGACGAAGCACAGCAAATTGACCAAACAATAAAAGCAGTTCAAGACTTTTTTGAGTCGATGGCGGTGCAAACGCGTTTAGCTGATTATCAATTAGACGAAAAAGCAGTACAAGAAGTTATCGCTAATCTAGAAAAGAACGGCATGACGGCGCTAGGTGAGCACGGCGATATTGATTTAGCGAAGGCGAAAGAGATTTTAATGCTTGCGTTGTAAAGCTTATTAAAACCACAAGAGCAGGCGAGCGTCTGCTCTTATTTTAGCCCAGATAACATACGAAAAAATTGCGTGATTGATATCGCTTTAAACACAAAACTTTTATCTATTATTGAAATTAGTTGCGTGAAATACTTGGTTTACCTCGCCTATCTTCAGTGCTAACCTACGGCAGTATTCAAAAAAGTTTAAGGAGAATTTGATGATTGTTTTATTGAGCCACCCGGTAAAAGTTGTAGCTAGGTGTGATTAGTAGACGCTAACTTTCGTCTCTTCTAAATTTTTACTCCTTTTACCCGGTGTGATGCCTAACGGGCTTCTCCGGGGTCAATGATATTCATTAACCCTGCTTGATTTTTGCAGTCTTTCTGCATTTTTGAGATTTTATAATGAATACATCTTATTCGCCGACACAGCTTGGTTGGCAAGCATTTTTTCAACAGCAACTGACACTAACAGAACTAGAATCATCAAATCTTGGCCGCGTGATAGCGCACCACAGAAGTAATTATTTAATCCAGTTGCAATCACGGCAAATTTCTTTAGCTACTCATGTATCACTGCCTAGTATGACGGTTGGTGATTGGGCTTTGTTAGATGAAAATTATCAATTTATTAGGCTATTATCCCGCAAATCGGTTATTTCAAGGAAAGCTGCTGGTAGTAAAGTCGCGGAGCAATTGATAGCCGCAAATATCGATAGCCTGTTTATTGTTTGCTCGCTAAATCAGGATTTTAATCTAAACCGGATCGAGCGTTACTTAGCACTGGCTAATGAAGCGCAAGTGGAGCCAATTGTTGTTTTGACTAAGAAGGATTTGGTTGACGGTTGGCAACAGCAAGTACAACTCGTTCAGGAGTTGGACCCATTTTTGACAGTCGAAGCGATAAATGCGTTGGAGCCGAGCTCCGTTGAGTGTCTAAAAGCTTGGTTTAGCACGGGAAAAACGTTGTCATTTGTAGGTTCATCAGGTGTGGGTAAGTCCAGCTTGGTGAACACGCTGTTAGGGTGTAAAGAACAGCTCACTGGTTCAATCCGTGAAGATGATGCAAAAGGGCGGCACACAACAACTGCTCGCTCGTTACATTTTATGGACAATGGTTCAGTGTTGCTCGATACGCCAGGAATGAGAGAGATCCAACTAGCCGATTGCCAACAAGGGATCAGTAAAACATTTGCAGAAATTGAAGTGTTAGAAAGCGCCTGCCGTTTCAGTGATTGCTCGCATCAAAATGAGCCCGGATGTGCTGTTCAGCAAGCGATAGAGAGTGGAGAACTTGAAGTTAGGCGCTTCAACAACTTCATAAAACTAAGAAGTGAACATCAAAGAAACAACGCCAGCCTAAAAGATAAGAGAGATAAGGAAAGAGCACTTGCAAAGAAGTATCGTTTTGTACAAAGCGATACTAGAAGACTAAAAAAGGGCTACTGAGCAGTACTAGCTAGTTCTGTTTTATCTTAAACCAAAGTGGACTCGCTCCACTTTGCTTTCGTTTTTCTACGCTAAAGTACAGCAAAAGGGAAAAGCGGCTAAAAAGACACCCATTTAAATTAGAAGAAATAGGGTGAGGCATTTAACGCTGTGACTACTCAAAAGCTATGTAAACTAAAAAGTAAACTCTAGATCTTTAATAACTCTTGATTGGATACCCCTAATTAAACTATTGTCTTTAAGTTCACCGGAAAAGCGGCCAGTTCTAACTCTTTGAATTTCTAATTCAAATTCACATGGTTTTGAAGTTGCAATCTGTTCTAGATCTATGAGGCTAGCGCTTTTTGCATTGAATGTATTGCTTGTCGAGTTTCCAAATTGTGTTGAGAAAGAGCCTGTCACTAACCCGCCCGTATTATTCGGGCATGCATAGTTAACGATAAGAGATGTCTCACTCGCTAAGTCTATTCCATCAATATGAATTTCAATATCTTCATCATATCGAAAAGTTTTCTCTGCGAACGGTGCAAGCTCGAAGTTTGATCCTCGGCCTGGAGGTTGAACAATACACAGTTCTATATGCGGGTGCAGCAGCTGCTGCCATGGGATAAATACGTGTGTACCTCCGCCTGCATAGGGAAAACATATCAGCTTAACTTTGGCTGCGGGTTTTTTACTGGTCTTATAATCCATTTATTCATTTTTAAATCAACTTATAGAGCTGACGTATTGATAATCATACATTGAGGCAATGCCTGACACTCATTATGAACTGCTTATCCAATGTAAAAAATATCGCGAGGATTCAACTCCTGTGACAAGAAATTCATTCATTGCTGACCTGAGTGAGCACAGATTAAATAAAAGACGTGTTTATTGTTCACCGCAGCTCAGTTGACTTGCTGCAACAAAAATTGCTGTGTTACTTTTAATTGCCCGAAAAATGTTAGAGCAAGTATCTACTGTAAGTTTATGAGTTTGTTTATCAAACTAACTTGTACTGATATTAGGCTATGGTAATACAGGCGAACGTCAGTATTATCAGTACAAAGCAGGCTGTAAGGCAGACGACACGGTTAGGTATAAATGCGTAGTGAGGTTTACACGGAACAGAATATTAAGGACAGCATTGAAAGACACAAGCGTTCCACATCCGGGCTTCAGGTAAAGCGTTTATTACTGTGTGCGGTTATTTGCTTATCACTGCTTGGCTATATGTTCTTTCCAACTGTACCAGTTATCAAGAAAGAAGAACTGAGGATCTCCAGTGTAAAGCAAGGAGAGCTGAAAATTGAAGTCGCAGGTTATGGCAAACTTCGCTCCCGAGATCTGCGCGTGATTAGCAGCGATGACAAAGCGATTGTTGAAAAAGAATTTTACTATCCCGGTGATCGTGTTGAAGCCAATACCGTGATCGTAGCAATGAACAACCCGGAATTGGTGCGCAAGGTAGACCAAGCGAGGTTTGAACTAGTCAAGCATAAAGCGAGCATGGAAGAAAAAAAGCTTCAGGATCAATACACGCTACTCGAGCAAGAGCAGACGATTCACAACTTGCGTAACCAAATTCAGCTGAAAAAACTCAATCATGGCGCACAGCTTGAGTTACATAAGAAAAACATTGTTTCAGACATTGATTTTGAGCGTACAACGTTAAAGCTGTCCGATCTTGAGAAGCAACTTGAAACCAGTATTGGCCGTCTAGCGTTTTTAAAAATTCTTCATGCAAAACAAATTGAGCTACAACAAAAAATTGAAGAGCAATTCCAGCTTAATTATGATACGGCTAAACAAATGCTGGATAGAATGCAAGTGACCGCGGGCATTGCGGGTATTCTCCAGGAACTGACGGTGGATATCGGCAGCAGCGTATCTGCCAGGGGAAAAAATAGCCTTGGTGGGGTCTGACAGCGATCTGGTCGTAAGGTTAAAGGTTCCTCAATTTAATGCGGATAGGATCAAGTTAGGTATGCCTGGTCATATCCAGACCTTGGCGGGCAAGGTAGGCACTGTGGTACAGCCGATCGATCCGACGGTCATTGATGGCAAAGTGAACATTGAAATGGCCTTGGTCGGCCAGTATGTTCCTGGGCTGAGGCCTGAACTCACGGTCGATGGTAATATTGAAATTGATACTATCAAAAATGCCCTCTACATTGAGTTACCTGAAAGTGTTAGGGCAAACTCGGAACAAGATTTGCTCAAAGTGGTCGATGACACCGGACATTGGCAAAAGCTCCGGTTTGGTATGCAGTCAGACAACCTTATCGAGATTAAAGGCGGTGCGGCTGTTGGGGATCGGTTTGTATTATCTCCCTTGGCTAATTTTAGTGACGCGGGAAGCCTGAAATTAGAATAACAAACGTTCAGATATAAAGACGCATCTAAATTGATATTAGCATGCGTTTTGCTAGCTACTTGATGTGTCTGAATTATGAGCTGGAATATGCAGTGTTAAAGTATGCTATCTATAGTATTATAAATAAAATTTAAAAATCAATAGTTTAAGGCATGAAGTATTTTTTTATAACAACAATATTTTTAAGCTCATTTTTGCTATTTGGGATCCAGCCGATGGTAGCAAAAATCATATTACCGTATTTTGGCGGGGGGAGTGCGGTGTGGACTGCCTGTATGCTTTTTTATCAGAGCTTATTATTGGTTGGTTATCTTTATTCATTTTGTATTAGTAAGCTGAGAACTGTTTATCAGCAGCTCGCGGTGCACAGTGTGTTGCTGGTTGTCGGAATGGCACTGATGCCGCTTAGTCTGGAGTCAATTGCGACGACGGAAATTTCAACACAGCCGTTTTTTGATATCTTCACTTTACTGTTGCTGGGAATAGGTGCGCCGTATTTTGTGCTGTCGGCCACTTCGCCACTGCTTCAGTATTGGCTTAGTCATTCGGTAAAAAACGTCCAGGTCTATCGGCTGTATTCAGTTTCGAACGTTGCAGCCATGATGGCACTGTTTTGCTATCCATTGATCATCGAATATAACTTGGTGCTGTCTATGCAGGTCTGGATGTGGTCAGGTTTGTACATCGCATTTTCTTTGTTCAATTTTTACTGCCTTTATCAGGTCTATCGCAATACGGACAAGACAGCCATTCAGCCAGTTCAAACAGCGCAATCTAAGCTGGCATCAGGGGCAAATATCACCAGATGTATTAAGTGGTTTTTACTCTCTGCGACAGGTGTTATTCTGCTTGTATCGACGACCAACAACCTGACGATCAATGTCCCACCGATCCCTTTCTTATGGACTTTACCGCTGGCGTTATATTTACTGACATATATATTGTGTTTCTTCGATGAGAGAGTGTATCTTAAGTGGTACTGGAACCTTATGTTTTCTGTCGTATCCTTGGTGGCACTGTTTTTATTCTCTATTGGCTCGCAGTTTGCGATCACCGAACAAATCTGCCTGTATCTCGTTGTGTTGTTTGTTGCTTGTATTATCTGCCATGGTGAAATAGCCAAATCTAAACCAGGCAACGAAGACATGACCCTGTTTTACCTGATACTGGCTGCCGGCGGATGTGCAGGTAGTGTATTTGCGTCCATTCTAGCCACTGAATTGTTTACTCAGTACTATGAGTACATAGTTGGTATATGCTTGGTCTTTGTGTTGTCCATTGCAATGGAATGGCAAAAACAGCAAGGGAGAGTAGAGCGCAAATTGGTCTACCTAAATGTTGTAGGTTGCTTGGTGTTTGTCAGTTTGTTTTACCTGATGCAAAGTCAGTTTAATAGATACAATGTTTACGAATCTCGTAATTTTTTCGGTATTATACAGGTTAAGGATATTGTGAATATCGATAATCCACAACGCAGGCTAATCGATGGCTACACGTCGCATGGGGCGCAAGCATTGGCTCATCAGGGTAAGCCCATGCCATTAAGTTACTATCGTCCGGAAACTGGGGTAGGCGTTATGCTCAACCTGATGGCCAATAATGGCTCAGGTAATAAAGTGGGCATTATCGGTCTGGGTGTGGGGGCATTAGCCTACTATGGGCAAGCACAGGATGAGTTTGTATTTTATGAGATCAATCCGGATGTTGAGTATGTTGCTAAAAGATACTTTAACTACCTGACAACCTCGGCGGCAACTATAGATGTGCGCTCCGGTGATGCGCGGGTGAGCTTAGCTAATGATTACCAGCAAAATGGTGCTCATGGGTTTGACATGCTGATTGTGGATGCGTTTTCAAGTGACTCTATTCCTCAGCACCTGTTAACCAGAGAAGCGCTCGCCTTGTATGAGCAGCACCTGGCAGCTGATGGGGTGCTGGTGTTCCACATTTCCAACAGTTACCTAGATCTGAGAGCGATTATGTCTGGTATCGAAGCGCAAAGTGGCTTGCAGTCTCGGTACTTTAAAACATCGGACTCCGCGACCGATACAGATCAAGCTGAGTGGGTGATATTCACTAGCAATATGCGCTATTTAGCTGATCCTCAAGTGGTGAGTAAGAGTATGCCGCTGCGGGAAGTGAGTCAGAATGTGATCCAATGGAGCGATAACCATTCCAGCCTCCTTTCGGTGATCAAGCTATGAAAGCGGGGCGCCATCACAAAAGGGTGGCGCCTGAAATAGAGAGGTTTTTTTAATCGGATATTCGTGCAGTTTAGAGCTGACCATGTCTGGCGCAACTCTAAGCTGTCCTTAAATGTAGTACTAGTAGGTAAACGCTGGTTGTATCTGACTTATGTTCAACAAGTCGCATGCACTATCGTGATGCCAACGCCAAAACGATACCTGGTAAGCCTTGCCCTAGCAATAATTAGGGGAGAATGCAGGTGAAGTTCGGGAGAGTTATTTTTCTCAGGAGAATTTATGGGGTTTGTTTTAAAAAGGTTTGTGCTTTTGCTGCTGATTATTCTCGGTATCGCATTGACCTATATTTTCACTACGTTTAAGTTTGATAGCGGCAAAGAAGTTGAGCTCATATATGGTCTCCTCCCTTATTGCGAGGTTTCTTTAGTAAATAACAGGGACAGGATTGCTGTCATATATACGGTCTGTTAATGAGTTCTATTTGAAACTCTGACCTAGATGTAAATCGCGCATATTGCCCTAATCAGGTTATCGGTATTTAGCTACCCCTGAACTCGACAGGTTTTCAATATGTCGGTTTGACCTGTTATGTCATCTACTTCAGTCACTTTCGCAATTCGGTGAAAGAAATCTACTTATCTTGCTTGATATGCCTCTTTTGATACTGTAATTGCCCAAGCCACTCTAGCCATTTTATTCGTATAAGCGACACAGGCTTTATTATGCCCTCGCGTTTGTACAAGTCGATTTATCCAAAGACTCAGTTGGTCTGTTTTATACTTTGCTCTCGATACAACCGATTTCGCTCCTTGAATAAGTAAACACCTCAAATATCGATTACCACGCTTACGTTGTAATCATTTTTATTCCCCGTCAAAAAATGGCTTCACGTGTTGTGGTGGTATGAGTTCAACTTGAAAACCTAATTGGCTAATTTCACGCCCCCAATAATTAGAGGTTCCACACGCTTCCATGACTAATTTACAATTTGGCATTTGTGCCAAATAAGTCAGTAGTTGACGACGTTTAATAGCTTTCTTTACTACAATCTTATTGGATAGGTTACATCCAATAAAATGAAAAATATTTTTTGCGATTGTAACTCCACCCAATTTAGTACAGCTATTTCGTAGAATTTTATGCAGCCTCAAGATAACCAATTGGTGTCATATCGCCAAGTGAATCATGAGGTCGCTCATAATTATAAATATCTAACCACTCATCAGTGATTTCACGTACTTCTTGCAGTGACTCAAACAAGTATAAATCTAGCACTTCTTCACGGTAACTCCGATTAAACCTTTCCACAAAACCATTTTGGTAAGGACTGCCTGGCTCTATAAATTCCAACTTGATGTCATTTTTCATTGCCCAATCTTCGAGTGCCGTTGAAGTAAATTCTGGACCATTATCCACTCTAATCTGCTTTGGTTTACCGCGCCAAGCAATAATTTGTTGTAGCGTTCTAATAACTCGTTCAGAAGTTAAGCTTGTATCGACCTCAATCGCCAGTGCTTGTCGGTTGAAATCATCCAGCACATTCAGTGTTCTAAAACGATGTCCATAGCTTAATGCGTCACTCATAAAGTCCATTGACCACGATTCATTATGTTGTGTCGGTGCACTTAATGGTTCAGGTGTTCTTGTTGGAACACGGCGCTTTCCCTTACGTCTCAAGTTTAGTTTTAGCATGTTATAAACGCGTTCAACACGCTTTTTATTCCACGGCTTACCTTTATTGCGAAGCCTTTTGAATAGCTTAGGCAACCCCCTCCTAGGATGGCGCTCTACCAGCGCAAGTAATGCGTCGATAACTTCATCATCTGACGGTCGTTTATGTTTGTAATAAAAAACTGAGCGGCTTAACCCTGCCACTTCACAAGCAAATGCGACGCTGACGTTAAATTGAGCTCTTAAATGCTCTACCCAAGCTCTGCGCCTACTTGTTTTTACAGCTTTTTTGCGATGATATCCTCAAGCATCGAGTGCTTTAGGCTAAGCGTTGCAAACATATCTTTTAGCTTACGGTTTTCTTCTTCAAGCTCTTTAAGTCGCTTAACGTCTGAAGCTTCCATCCCGCCATATTTTGAGCGCCATTTATAAAACGTACTTTGGCCGATACCATGTTTGCGGCAGATTTCTGGCACAGGAATACCTGATTCAGCTTCCTTGATCATGCTGACAATTTGGGTTTCGGTGAACTTGCTTTTTCTCATCGTAAATTTTCCTATTTTAGTTAATGGAAAATTCTACTTATGAACTGTTTCATTTTTTGGGGGAGTTACACGATGTCGATACTGATTGTTGTAATCTGCATTTGGTCTTCTCCCATTTTGATTGTTTGCAATTCAATCATGGCACACCGATGCCGAGTGTGGGAGGAGACCATTACATCAGGTTACTTAGTAACGTAATACAGCATGCTAAGCCTAAAACAGCATTTACCATTCACGCTGTATATTCATGAATATACAGCGTATTTTGAAATTGTGATTGTGGATAATGGAATTGGGGTAGAAGCTGATATTCGCAACAAGATATTTGAGCTGTTTTATACATAGAGGCGTCATACTGGCAATGTTAGCCTTTGGCTAACTTATTAGTGGTGCAACAGCTCTGTGGCAAGATACATTGTGAGGAGTCTTAATTAGGGGGCGCAAAACTCCGTTTTTCTGTAGCTAAACATGTGGGCAAAGTGAGTGCATGTTCATTGCAGTCAGAGTCAGAGAGAATAAACACAGTCAATGTTAGAGGCTTTGCTTTATTCGCTCTATCCGTTGCTCGAAGCTTGGGTGTGTGCTTAACCAACTATGCTGTTCATCGCTTTCCTTGGCGAGTTTTTCAAATATAGAGATCATCGCATCATTATTACCATACAGCGCCATTAGCTTGTTGTGCGCGTACAAATCAGCCTCGAGCTCAGCTTGTTGAGAGTAATTTTGGTTGATACCTAACATTGCGCCCTGCATCATAAGATCAGAGAGCGCAGAGATGTCACCCAATACGACACTCAAACTGACAAATACGATAGACGAGCTCACAAGGGATTCCATGACGTGATTATGTTCCACATGGCCAATCTCGTGGAGTAACACTGCGCTAAGCTCTTGCTGAGTCGATGCCAGTTCGACCATGTTATCGGTGATCACTATGCTACCATTGGCCAGTGTCATGGCGTTGGCTTTATCTTTCCACTGCCTAAATTCAAGTTTAAATTCACGTTCACTCGATGCATTGGCGCCAAGCAACGAAACGAATAAAGCTCGAGTCTCTTGCTGCTTGATTTCACTTAATTTTGATTCAGAAAATTCCGAATTATCTAGCTCGTTTAGGCTTCCTTCGTCGATGATTTGGTAGATTTGTTTGGGCAGTGAGGCTGAGATCTCTTCAGCGAAGTAAGGCACGCCTTTGGTATAAAACTGATAACCACTAAATAAAACGACCACAACCGTGGCCGCTATAATCCAAAGCCACTGCGTTTCTTTAGATTGTTTGATTCTGCTGTGTATCTTTGAGCTCATCTAGCACTTCTCGCATCACATCGATGTTGTATTTTCTCACTATTTTTTGGCTATTAAATAACTGAGGTAGCTCAATTAAGCACACTAAAATTAGCAGTATCCAGCCATAAAAGAGAATCAGCGCAAGCCCTATTAGCATCAAGGTTAGATTAATAGCACCACGTGCAGTTTTACCCAGATAAAAGTGATGTAAACCTGCGGCAAAAAAGTAATTGAGTACGGCGTAAGTATCAGGATCTTTTACTAGCTGTTCTTCTAGTTGGTAGTATTGCTTGCGCGCTTCAGGATTTAGCTGAGCAACTTGGTTTCTCAACGCTTCTTCTTGTTCTCTTAATGCTATTTCGTCCATGCAAACTCCTAGGATTAGGTTATGGTAGGGGGTCTGATTTTACTTCAATACAATCTGGATCATTGCAGCGCCTGATCCGACAAAAACCGATACGCACGCCTTTAAAGAAGCCGTATTTTTCGATTGCTTGATAGGTATATTCAGAACATGACGGCGTAAAATTACAACTTATATTGAAGTGGGCTTTTGCTCCACCATTCGCTTGATAGCGGCGAATGGCAGACAGAGCAAAGCGTTTAAGCACGTTTACGACCAAGTGTTAAGATCACGGCTTCGCGGCTCCAAAATAGCATAAAGCGTTTGTTTTCGATAACTTGGAAAACAAGCTGCCAGCCATCTTGCGCTTCCATGTTTAAAGTTGCTTCAAGCTTTTTTAACGGTAATCCACTTGAGCCAAGTAATAGTGTGCCGCAGCCACCTTCAACTACATGGATAACTTTATATTCGTCGTATTGGGTCATAATACATCCCTGATTTAATTAGAATAAGTGAGATTTTATTCTATAGGAGCCAAGTAATCGCGACAATAGTGATTTCGCTGTTATGTCTTTATTTTCAACAAAGTTTGATATTACTCATGAATAAAGCAAGACGTTACCCCAAGTGACCACTCTACAACGGCTTCAGCATGAAGTTTGGTCGTGTCATAAAGAGGGACTTGAGTATGGATTTGTTGAACGAGCAAACCTATTTCTGTGCAACCTAAAATTACCCCTTCAGCCCCTTGTTGATAGAGTGCGTCGATGATGTCTAGATAAGTTTGCCGTGAGCTTGCGTTGACTTCACCGCGACATAATTCGTCATAAATTATGTGGTGAACTAAAGCTTGTTGGTCCCCATCAGGCGTTATGACCTCAATGCCGTGAAGGTCTTGCAATCGTGCTTTATAAAAGTCTTGCTGCATCGTAAATCTCGTACCTAACAGCGCGATGCATTTTACGCCGTCATCTTTAAGTCGCTTCGCGGTTGCGTCGGCAATATGCAGTACCGGTAATCCTGACGCTGCGCTAATTTCACCTGAAATTTTATGCATGGTGTTGGTACAGATCACAATGGCATCTGAGCCAGCAAGTTTCAACGAAGTAGCCGCGCCTGCCAAAATGGTCGTCATTTTCTGCCAATCACCAGCTGCTTGAAGCTCTGCAATTTCGGCAAAGTCGACGCTATACAAGCAAAGCTTTGCGCTGTGTAGTCCGCCAAGCTTTGCTTTAACGGTTTGATTGATAAGCTGGTAGTAGCTTTGTGTTGACTCCCAGCTCATACCGCCAATTAGCCCAAGTTGTTTCATAGTGATTGCTCGTTATTTGCTGATAATAACGACAATAACGGATCTGGATTGAAACTTGAACAGTCAGCTTAACGCGAGTTGACGGTTTTTCTTACTCTTGAGTTTTTTACGCTTTCTTTGCCACCATAAATATAACCCAGTAAAACCGAGCAATACGGGGGCGAGTCCCATAATGCACCAAATTATTTTACTGGTAAGCCCTGCAAAGTGGCCAAAGTGAAGTTTTCTAAAACTGTCGATTACCCGGTCTAAAGTAGACGCCGTTCGAATATCGTAGGCAAAGGTTTGTTTACCAGATTGCGCGTCAAAACTAACCGTTGCTGCATAGTTACTAATGAACGGGTTGGCATCGACCACGCTGCCAAAAATGGTAATGTTGGTTTGCTCTGGCTCAAATGGAAATAGCCAGTAGGTTGGTTTAAGTCCGTCAACTGCACGATGGCTTTGGGTCATCATGGCATCAAAATCTAATGAGTGATTAAACATTGCGTGGCTGACAATATGGTGCTCATCTTCTTGATGCTCAAAAGCCTCGTGATAATACTCCACTGCATTAAAGTAAACGCCGGTAATACCGAGCGCGAGCAATACTGGCGCACTCCAAATGCCAATTACCTTATGCAGGTCGCTCATCATGACGAGCCGAGGAGCCTGTCGTCTAAAGCTAAAGAATCGCCGCCAAAAGCGCCGGTATATCACTAAGCCGGATACACCAAGCAAAGTAAAAAGTATAGCCACAGCTAAACCAATAACGACACCCATGTGTGGAAAGGTTTTACTCACATCATCAAGTAGTAAGGTGTAATGTAGGTGAAGAATAAAATCAGTAAAGTCGCTGTGAATACCCACAGGCTCGCTTAGCATTTTGCCTGCGTAAGGATCTAGATACGTTTTAAACCACGTGTCTGTACCATGCTTTAATAAATAGACTCTATCAGCTTCATAACCGTCATCGAATATTTCCCAGCTACCAATTTCATAATTTGGATGGGTGTCTGCGACATAATTAACGAGCACCTTCATGGGCTGACGTTGGACGTTTTGGTCCTGATAAGTCAATGTCGCTTGCTTTGGAAGTAATAGGCTATCTATCTCGAATTTAAACACCAACATGCTACCTGTGACTGACATAACGGCGAGCGGCAGTATCGCGATTAATGCCATTGCACTGTGCCATTTAAATAGTGTTTTACGCATTGTTTTCCTTTGAGTTAAAGCTAAATGAGAATGAATAAAGAGAAGAATTAACAGGCTGAATTAACAAGTGAATTAACAAGGACACCCACCTTAATGCTTGCAGGCGCATTAAGGTGGGTGTCCGTTTAAATCTTTCAGTCTATGTCCTTCCGTAAGCTCTCCTAGATGAATGACTAAAAGCGATAGTGAAGACCAACATCGGCTTTGCGCTCTGCCCCCATCCAGCAGTTACTTTCGTCATAGCATGCACCAACGTATCGCTTGTCACTGAGGTTACTAATACTAAAGGTGATCCTGGCTTGCTCGCTGAGTTCATAATCAAAGGCGATGTCGAATAAGGTATAGGATGGCACAGTATCAGAGTTGTATTTGCCAACATAACTCTCGCCCACATACCGAGCACCAACACTTACTTTAAGTGCGTCTAGCAGGTTTGGATAATAGTTCAACCAAAGCGATGCGGTGTTATCTGCAACCCACACTAAGCGTTTCCCCACCAAATCTTGGTCTAATTCATTTTTAGTGACTTTCTGGTCTAGATGCGTGGCATTGAACTGCACATCAACTTGTTCGTTAAAGGTGTGAGAAGCCTCAAGCTCAATACCTTTGGACTGGATTTCACCAGCTTGAGTTTTCGTGACAAAGTCTTTGCTGTTAATGATTTCGTTCTGCTTGGTGAGATCGAATAGCGCAAATGTTAGCTGTGTATCGCGAGATTGATATTTAACGCCAAGTTCCCATTGTTCTGCTTCAGTTGGCTTGAAGGCTTGTTGAGTTACGCTATCTTCACCTGCAACGGGTTCAAATGACTGACTATAGCTTACGTAAGGTCGCCAACCAGAATCCAGCTGATAAAGTGCGGCAATTCTTCCGGTGAGTTGGGTGTCATCAATATTTGATTCCGTTTGCCACTCGGTGCCAGCGTAGTTTTTATCAGCAGTAACATCACTGGTGAAACTGTCGTATCTAAGACCTGCCAAGAGGGTCAATGCTGATATTGTCACTTCGTCTTGGATGTAAAACGCACGGTTACTTTGTTCAATATCGTGCGCTTCGGTATAGAAGTTAAGTGGCAAAGCGCTGACATCAAACGCTGCATAATTGGGCGCTGCTAGATTGATGTTTGGTGTGCCTGTCCCGAGTGTATCCCAATATCCTACGGTTGAGCTTAAGCTTTTGTATTCAAAACCCAAGAGCAAGTGATGTGATGAGTTGCCAACCGTAAAGTGAGTAGACAATTGGTTGTCTAAAACATAGCCGTGTTGCGTTTCATCGGTTTTATATGCTGCACGGGCAAGTATGGTATCGCTATCAGCAATTAAGTTTTGGTTGTAGGTATTTTGCTGCAGGCCTTTTGCATCGGTGTAACGCCAGTTGGCAAACAAAGACCAATCGTCAGACAAACTGTGTTCCAGCTTTAGCCCTGCCATTAGCGTTGTTCTATCAAAATTAGACCAATTGATATCGCCTGCAAATGCATC
Source organism: Pseudoalteromonas sp. GCY (assembly GCF_016695175.1). Taxonomy (NCBI): domain Bacteria; kingdom Pseudomonadati; phylum Pseudomonadota; class Gammaproteobacteria; order Alteromonadales; family Pseudoalteromonadaceae; genus Pseudoalteromonas; species Pseudoalteromonas sp. GCY. The sequence goes on along the minus strand of NZ_CP068022.1, from coordinate 808,847 downwards.
GGTATCTAGATAACCATAACTTGCGCGCGTAAGCGTACCAACACTATGTAAGGGGGTAGATGGTATGGCTTTGGGATCGTCTTGGTAATAAAGCTGTGTAGTTAACGCCGTATCATGGTTCGGTTGCCAGCGCAGCGAAGGTGCAAATACAGTGCGCTCTTCTTCCGTTGTTTTTTGCTGGCCATCACTTGTTCTTGATAGCACAATGGCTCGATAGCTTAGTTCATCGGTGATCACACCTCCATGATCAACGCCGATTTCTTTGAGCGCTCTACTACCGACTCTCAGGCGAACCTGTGTTTGCTCAGTGCCATTGGCAAGCTTTGCGATTTGGTTCACCATGCCACCTGGCGGTGCTGAGCCGTAAAGTACTGACGCAGGGCCTTTTAGCACCTCAATGGTGTCGGTGGCAAAGGCATCAACTTGAGGATATAAATTCCAAAGATTGTTAGATTGCAGTTCTAGGCCATCGTAATAATTTCGATAAGATTCAAAACCGCGAATAGTGTATTGGTCAAAAATGGTGACCGTACTGCGGCTTTCTGGTGTGATACCAGAAACATAGCGTAACGCAGCATTGACGGAGTCAGCTTGGCGTAGCTGCAGGGTGTCTTGATCTATATGAGAAATAGAAAAGGGCGCGTTGATTGGTGTTAAAGACGACTTTGTTCCGGTACTTTTATATTGGCTGCCCTGAACTTCTATTCTTTCTAACTCATCTTTTTGGTTTTCATTGGCACTGGTGGTTTGAGAAAGCAGTGAGAGGCACACTGCAGCATAGAGCGTGTTGATTTTCATTGTTCTACTACTATGGATAATGAGAGTGATTCTTATTATATATATTTGAACGCTTCAGTTTTGTCTAAGAGTGCACTCGTTGTGAAATTTGCTTGGGTGAAAGAGAGAATAATTGTTTAAAACGACGGCTGAAGTGTGCCTGATTTTTAAATCCACTATCAATAGCGATTTGATTTAATGATGCGGAGCTATTGAGTAACTCAAAATAAGCGTGAGTGAGTCTGGTGCGGATCAGATATTCACTGGCACTCAGATCAGATCTGGCAAATAGTTTGTGGATATAACGTTTTGACCAGCCAGAATGCTCACATAGCATGTCAATACAAAATGCTTCATCACTTGCATATGTAGAGATGAGCCGTTTTAACTCCGCCAGTGGCGACCTTGGTACTTGGGTCAGCTGGCAAGCACTTAGATGCAGTACAATTTCATCTTCCAGCCACTTTGCCGCTGTTAAATTTAGCGTTGTGGCGGTTAAGGCGGTTTTGAATAATATTGACAAGCCAGAGGGAATTGTCAGCGTTTGACCATGCAAAAGCCGCTTGCCTGTTCGAGATGCTAACCAATTAATTGGAAAGTTGAAGCTAACGGCGTGGTATTGTGTAGGAAGGTGAAACACATGTTTTTGATTTGCTTCAAGATAGACTAACTGCGTTAGATCAGCACGCTGCAAGGATTGCTCAGTCAGCCACCAACCTTTTCCTTCAGAGATAAGGATCAAACTACCATAGTTTTCAGGCATCATCGCCGCAGTTTGCGCAGTGCGATGGTAAATAATGCCATCGAGCTTTACTTGCGAGATACTACTGGAGATGAGCGGCACTTCGGTGTGCAGTTCACCGTCAGACACATGGTCATAAAACCCTTGATGTAATAATTGGCTGTAGAGATCTAATACAATACTCATTAAAAACAAAAATGGCGGCTCAAATGAGCCACCACTGTACTTGTTTTTTCAATAAATCCCAAACGAAATGAGATTTATTTGTAATAAAGCCAATTAGTAACTTGCAACAAGTGTTACGCCAGAGAAGCTAGAGTAGCCACGCAACTTGATGTAATAGGTTGCACCTTGGCCTGAACTTAAACTACAAGATTCATTATTACCATTTAAGAACGGACGGCAGTCATAGGTTGATGTCGTTGGTGCTGCACCTTTACGAACATATAAGTCTGCATCGCCAGAGCCACCAGAACTTGCTACTGTCAATGTTACATTTGCTGGAACATCAATGGTGTATAGCAACTCTTGGCCAGATGCACCAGCCAAACCACTTACTGGGATGCCATTTTCTAAGCAGTTGCTACCACAGCCACCTGGATCAGATGAGTAAGTACCAGTGAGGGACGCATTTGCATACGCAGCGTAGCCATTTAGCATCACATACCAATCACCAGCAGTCGGATTGGTGAAATCGCATGATTCATTATTACCATCCTGATAGGGGCGGCAAGCGTAACTATTTAGTGTTGGCTGAGTGCCTTGCTGTACATACAGGTCGGCATCGCCAGTACCACCAGCAAGTGAGAAGTTCAGCGCACTCGCGCCTGCAGGAACAACCAACTTATAGAAGGTTTGCTGACCAAATGCACCAGATGCACTGACGCCTTGGCCATTAACTAGCTCTGTGATTGGATCTGGGTCCGGATCAGTGCCACCTGCGAGCGTGTAAAGTAGTTCATTAGGCGAACCGTTTTGTGGGTTAGAGACTTTACCTTTTGATGAACGTTGACTCAGTAAGCTATCAATTTGTGATGGGCTTAAACCTGGGTTTTCATCCAAATATAGCGCAACAGCACCCGCAACGTGCGGTGCGGCCATCGAAGTTCCACTGATGGTATTGGTCGATGTATCTGAGTTATACCAAGCAGAGGTGATGCTTGAACCGGGCGCATAAATATCTAGACAGTTACCGTAATTTGAGAAGCTAGAGCGGGCATCGCTGCTTGTGGTTGAACCCACTGTGATTGCATTGGCTGCACGTGCAGGTGAGTAATTACAGGCATTACTATTGTCATTACCCGCCGCGACAACAAAGCTAACGCCTGATGCAACTGCGTTATTAACCGCGTCATCAACAGCTTGAGAAACACCACCACCCAAACTCATGTTAGCAACGGATGGGCCTGATGCATTGTTTTTAACCCAATCAATACCAGAGATAACGCCTGAATACGAACCCGAGCCGTTACAACCCAATACTCTTACCCCAACGATATTGACGTTTTTCGCTACCCCATATTCACCGCCACCAATTGTGCCTGCAACATGGGTACCATGACCGTTACAGTCTGTTGCATCATTGTCATTATCAACAAAGTCATAACCATGTGATGCACGGTTACCAAATTCATTGTGACTAATGCGAACACCTGTATCGATAACATAGGCTGTTACGCCAGTGCCATCAAAATCATAGTGGTAGTTTGAGTTTAGTGGTAGATTACGTTGATCGATGCGATCTAGACCCCAAGTTGGATTAGCTTGGTCGCCGCTTGCTGTGATAGTTGGGGTCACCGTGACCACTTGGTCTTGTTCGATATAGTCAATATTTGGATTATTAAGCAGACCTTTTAGTTGCTTTGCAGATGCATTAATCACCACACCGTTTAGCACGCCACCAAACTCTTTTGTAATGCTTACGTTATGTTTATTCTGTAACGCTTTAGCTTGCTTATTAGCGAAGGCTGCAACCGCTTTACTGTCTTTGACATTTAAAACAGAAGGTGTTGTGAACACCACAATGTACTGATCTTCGATTGCTTTGTTTGACTCTACGCTAAGTATTTTAGCGGCTTGTGCGTTGACTGAAGTCAAACCCGCTAATACTGCAAAACTAATAGCACTTAATTTACGCATTTTGTTGTTCCTTGCATGTTGTTTTGTTTAATTGTGTTTACCAATCTCAAGGTTACGAACTTATCTAGCTGCTGTAGACGCGTTATTCACCAAAGTTCAACGCTTGATTGCGTTTGTTTTGAGATAATGAACAACGCCAGATAAATAAAAATTGCACATAATTTCGACTGGTTACACTAGGATAGAAGTAAAGTTTAAAAAATAAACAAAAAATACAAAAAAAATTTACAATGTGTTTTTTAATGCATAGATTAGCTGACCAAATAAGCGAGAGGTTTAGGCTTGTTCTTTATACATTATCAATAAATACAGTTGGTTAATTTTGATTTTAGAGAGGGGTAACGCTACCGGGAAAGGTGGAATAAATAGGCTGAAAAAATTCCAAATGAGTATAGGGTATGTTATTTTTGTTAATTTATCTTTACATTTAAGCTTGGTTTTTGACTTTTGAATTGTAAACAAGGACAAAGCCAATCAAGGTGAAAACCATGCTTATTATTAAACTTGGTTGATACAGCTTTAACTTCTCTCTGATCCTCATTTTCTATGCCGCTTTGTTGAATATCGCGGTTATATGGCAACTTTAAAGCCACTAAACCATCCCAAGTTAAGCCCTTTTTGCAGTAACTGCATCACCATTGCTGTGCCTTGTGCTAAATCATCACTTTGCTCAGCCGCGTATTCACAGACAAAACTAAACGGCAGCGCACTCTTCATGTTTTTTAGGCAAGCAAATTCTGCTTCCGTTAACGGGTGATACCCAGTGCGCATATCGCGCTCTCTGGCGAGTATCCAGTAATTCGGTGTAGTGGACACTTCAGGGACTGGCGTGCTGTTTTTTAAAGCTTGCCAGCTGTCGACCGCATTATGTGTAAATCCCAATATGTGAACGCTGGGGTGCAAGGTAAACTGCAAGTTTGGAAATTGTGCAGCTGCAATTTTTTGTAGGTGCACAAGTCCCAATTGAGGCGCATCTTCTGCGTCAAATGCACTGAGTAATGTACGTTCAAATTGTGCGATTTCAGTGAGAATAGGGTAGAGCTTAAATGGCTCAAATTGACTTAAATATTCAGGAAGCGCGTCGCCAAACTGGCGCAATGAGGTCGAACGTGAAGGAAAGTGCTGTAGATAGCCCGAGAACATCTCATCAAACAGGGCATCACCCAAGTAAAAGCCAAGCATTTCGTGATCTTGTTCTAACACTTTTTTTAATCTGATGTGGTAAGCGTTAGTGTATATTTGCGCACGTTGCGCGACATTCAGGCCACTTTGATATTCAATTTCAGCCATTAATTGGCTGTCATTGCCTTTTAGCATTGCAATAAAGGCGTGTTGCAGCGCGGCGAGATCAGCCATATGTTCTCCAACTGCTAGGGGTTATTCCTTTGGCCAAGTTCAGCTCTTGTAACAATCCCGCGAGCTCAGGAAAGTTATCATCACGCTCAATCATGGTGTTAATGGGAGATCTGTTTTGAGTATATTGTCGATATAAACTCCATACCTCTTCGCAAATTGGTTGGTCGTGCGTATCAACAATATGTGTCCCAAAATCGCTATGGCCAGCCAAGTGAATTTGTGCGACCGCTTGTGATGGTATGGCGTTTAGGTAAGTCATTGGGTCGAATTGATGATTGCGTGAGCTTACATATACATTGTTGATGTCGAGCAATAACTGGCATCCGGTACGCTGGTGTAATTCGCTCAAAAACGCCCACTCTGTCAGTTCAGATTGTTTGTAGTTTAAATAACTTGAGACATTTTCGAAGATCATTGGACGCTCAAGGTAGTCTTGTACTTGTTTGATTCTTGCGGTGAGATGTATCAGCGCTTCTTCAGTGTAGGGAAGTGGCAATAAATCATGGCTATTAAATTCGCCTAAGCTGCTAAAGCAGAGGTGATCTGACACCCATTCGGGTTCAACCCGTGCGATGGTGCGTTTAAGTTGCGCAAGGTAATTCATATCTAGGGGCGAAGTACTGCCTATCGACATCGATACTCCGTGCATCACAATGGGGTAGTGCTCTTTAATCTGCGAGAGGTAATACCAAGGCTTGCCGCCGTCGACAAAGTAATTTTCAGAGATAATCTCAAACCAATCTACTTGGGGTCGGGTGTCGATAATAGCGTCAAAATAACACGTGCGTAGGCCAAGACCAAAGCCCAGAAAGGGTACTGACATAATTGCGCTCTTTTAATGCATAGTGCGTGTTTATCTATTGCAATAATAATCTTGATAGATAAACACGCGCCGAGGTTAAAGCCTATTAGCTTTTCGCTTTGCCGCCAATATCAGCACAAGCCTTTGCTGGCATGCTGACAAATCCAGTCCCTTTGCAAGAAGCGTGTCCCGCACAAGCATTACTTGCGGTTTTACAATCGTTATGGCCTCCGCAAACGTTGACATCGTGACAGTGCACAAGGTCGGCCTTTGCGACACTGCCAACCCATGCGTCTTTTTGATTGCCACCGACATCACTACACGCTTTACTCGGCATGGCAACAAAGCCTGTGCCTTTGCAAGAAGCTTGTCCTGAACAGGCATTACTCGCGGTTTTACAATCGTTATGTCCACCACAAACATTGACATCATAACAATGCACTAAATCTGTTTCAGCTGTCGCAGCTTGTGCGCTTGTAGAATTGTTCTCTGTGCTATTACAACCCACTAAACCCGCTACCATCATCGCCATTGCAGCGCCCGTTAATGCTTTCATGTTTTTAATCCTCTTTGTTATCTATTAACGTGCTTAGCTTCGGCCAAGCGAAACGCAGTCACGTTATAAAAGACCTAGTAACCGCAAGATCCATTTCAGTGTAGAAGAAAAAATGGGGGATAAAGTTAAATCTTACGAAAATAGGAAGGCGTTAATCCCGTCCAACGCTTAAATGCACGGCGAAAATTAGTGATGTCGCTAAACTGTAAAGCGGTTGCAATCTGTTCATTGGAATAGCCTTGCTCGGTCACGTAAAACATGGCTTGTTGACGATGCAGTCTGTCTTTTTCGTTAATAAAAGTAGTCTGATGTAGCTTGAGTTTACGTTTGAAAGTTGCAGCGCTCATGCCCATCATTTCGGCGATTTGCTCACTATGATATTTAGGATATTTTAATTGTAAACGGTGCAGCTGGGCGAGAAATCCACGCTGTGGTGAGGGCAAAGCTTTTAACTGCCGGGCCACTAAATAAGGAAAAGTGCCAATTTGTTGCTGAGCCAAAGCTTGGTTACTCATTACAACGGCAAAATCACTGTGATCAAAGCTGTAAGCTAGGTGTATATGGCTCAGGTATTGCGCGACTTGTTTTGGCTTTGTATACGGAAACTGCAATGTTAATGTGGTTTCTGGGCTGCGCCACTTAAGGTAGCCACAACAAAGGCTTGCCATTGCTTCGCATAAAAATCGCGTGACCGCAGGCTTACCTTCTGCAATGGCGGGTGAAAACAGTAAATGGCAGCTTGTTTCTGTCTGGAGTTTTCTAACGTGGTAAAAAGGCAATATATTCAAACCTTTAAGCAGTAGTACTTTGAGCAATTGCTGTATGTTGTGGCAATTAAATAACAGCTCGGCATGGTGGCTGATTAGCGTATTAAGTAGGTATTGGCCGTAAATAAAACTGACTTCCTGACAGCTCGCCTGACTGACAAGGTTGCTTACTATTGTTTCAAACTGCTCATAACTAATGCAGGTTGGATTAGCGTGCAGGTCGGTATAAAACAACTTACTGCCTTTCAAAATGACATCTGCATGTACACCGCGCTGGGAAGCCAACTCCACTAAGGGGAGTGCAAAATAGCGACTCGCAAGTTGTTTTGTTTGGCACTCAAAATAGGACATTAAGCCGCAGCTACCTTGGTCTGATTCAGCTCGTTCACAAGCGCTGCTATCAGAGGTTCAAATTCACAGTGTTTGTCATTAACTTCGATACAGCTCCATCTCACTGCACTATATTGCGGCTGGTTTTCACCGTCATCATAGTTGGCATGGCGAGCGATAAATTCAGCCACACGGTTGGCAAAAGCTTGGGCTTGAATATGGTTGGTTTGTGGGTGAACGACCACAAATTTATCTGCCGCAAAACGACATAGCAGATCACTCTCTCGCATGCTCAAAGAGAGCATATCGGCAATATCGCGTAGTAACTGATTACTTTTTTGCATACCATGCTGGCGAGAATAAGCGGCAAAATCACATATATCGAATAGCGTTAAGCAAAATGGGCTATTGCCATTGGCAAGGCGAGATTGTTCGTGGCGAACTTGATTTTGCATATACTCTACGCTGTAGAGGCCGGTGACAAAGTCGGTCATGCTGTGGTCACGATAAAAACGCTCTTTTTTCATTAAGGTTTGATTGAATATGCTTTGTTCTTTGTACCAGTAATAGGCTGAAATACTCATCAGTACCATGCCAAAGCAAGCTGGGATCGCTTCAAAACTGGTTAAATAATGGGGCGTGAATACCACCATCTCATCCAAAAAATCCCACAGCATAGAAACATACATGGCACTCAACCCTGCAAACAGTAGGTTAGTAACGAGCCCTTTTGGTCGAGTGAGCAAGGTCACCGCAATCCAAATCAATGTCATCAGCGTGAGGCCACCTTCACCAAGGCTATCGAGCCAATTGACGTCCGACAGTGGTCGCAGTACTGAGGTATAGGCCGTGATGGTAATGGCAACCAGTGTGAGTAGCACTAGTAGCAACCACCGCGATTGATGAAGTAAAAAAGGCTGAAGTTTCATGTTTGTTGTCTAGTCAAAATGTAGAGCGATATAGTAAAAATTTGCGCTTGGTGCTGATAGGGTCAATTTAGCTCAGTAAAGGCGATGTTTTTATGACAAAAACCGCAACATTTTTGCATAACAGCAGCTAGCAAACCGATTGTTATTCAGAGTTCAGGTTAAATATCGTTGCCAAAATCCTAAAGGCTGGGGGTCATATCGGCTCAAATTCACGAGTTCGGCCGGCATAAACGCCCTGTTAAAGGCTGCAGCGCACTCAAGTGAAATAAAAACGTCACGTTTTCGCACTAGGGTAGCCGCGACGTTTTAGCGGGGCGCTAAAATTCTACTCAACCTGTGCGAGCAAATAATGAAAAAAAATCTACCGACAAGCTTTACGCTTTCTGCCGTTGCGATGATCTGTGCTGGACTGACGTTAAGCTCAGTTGCAAATGCTAACACCCTAACAGGGCAAGTTAGTTCCGTATCGCAAAAGAGCCACTTTCAAGGGGCAAAAGTGGTGATCAAAGAATTAGACAGAGCCCTTATCTCTGAGCGAGATGGCCGCTTTACGGCAACTAATCTCCCGGCGGGTAATTATACGCTTGAGATAAGTTATCTTGGCGCTGAAACAGTGACTAAAAGTATCACAATTACTGATAACCAAGTCACCGATGTTCAAGTACAGCTTGGTTCTCAATCGGGCCAAATGGACGATATTATTGTTGTAGGGCAAAGAGCCGGACAAGCAGGTGCACTAAACCGACAAAAAAATGCTCTGTCACTTAAATCGATCGTCAGCGCGGATTCCATCGGTCAGTTGCCGGATCAAAACGCAGCAGAAGCACTGCAACGTCTGCCTGGACTTTCTATTCAACGAGATCAAGGTGAAGGCCGTTTTGTGGCAATTCGTGGGATCGACCCAAATCTAAATAACGTGACTATCAATGGAGCCAACGTGCCTTCTCCTGAAGCGGGCGTGCGCTCAGTGGCGATGGATGTCATCCCAAGTGAGTTAGTGCAAAGCCTAGAGGTGAGCAAAACAGTCACACCGGATATGGACGCATCAGCGGTGGGTGGTAGCATCGAAGTAAAAAGCCTCAGTGCTTTTGACCGAGAAGGGCAGAGCTACAGCGTGACGTTACAAGCGTCACACAATGAACAGGTGAGCGAGACCAGCCCAAAAGCGTCGTTTAGTTTCACCGATATTTATGCCGCAGGCAAAGAGTTGGAAGTTGGGGTTGCAACGGCGGTATCTTGGTTTGAGCGTGAGTTTGGTTCTCATAATATGGAAACCGACGGCGGCTGGATGGAACTAGAAATGGACGATGTGAACTCAGGGGAAGAAGTGAGCTTCTTTGGTGCTGAGGAAATGGAACAGCGCCACTATCGTATTACGCGAGAGCGTTTAGGGGCGGCACTGAATCTTGATGTGCATCACAAAGGGTTTAACAAATACTACTTACGCACGCTCTACAGCAAGTTTTCTGACGATGAATTTCGTCAACGCAATGAGTACAAGTTTGACAAAGGCGATTTATTTGCCGATGAGCTAAGCCAAAATGCGGCCTATTTCTCAGGTGCAGAAATGGATAGAGATACCAAAGACAGATATGAAGAGCAAAGCATTTTATCTGTGGTTTTGGGCGGCGAAAACTTAGTGCAGGATTGGTTTATTGAATACAGCATTGGCTACTCGAAATCGGATGAAAGCGAGCCAAATCGCTTGGATACCTCATTTGCTGGAGAAGATTTTGCGCTAGGGTATGTACTGGATGGTAAGACGCCAACGCTTGCAGCGGATGAAGCTTCTAAGAAGCTCAGCAATTTTGAAATCGATGAAATTGTCTGGGAGAACAACCTCAGTGAAGATGAAAATACCAGCTTTAGACTGGATTTAACTAAAGACTTCACTTTACTTGGTCACAATGCGCAAATTAAATTTGGTGGTAAATATGCCGACCGTGAAAAGTTTAACCGCGTTGACGCCAAACTATATGATGGCGGTTTTGATGATCTAACGGCGAAAGACTTTGCCGCCAATGAGCCTGAGTATGAGCTTGGGGCCTTTGGTCCGGGTTTAAGTCGCGGCCAGATCCGCGACTACTTCTACAGTAATCGCAGTGCCCTTGAGCTAAACCAGCTTGAAACTGACATTGAAACACAAGGTCGCTCATACACCAGTGAAGAAACCGTCACCGCGCTCTACGCCATGCTGACGGTCGACATTGATAAACTCAATGTTATTGCAGGCTTTAGATACGAAGACACAGATTATGCAACGAGTGGTAATCGCGTTGAACTCATTAATGATGAAGTGAATGACGTTGAGCGCGTCGAGATCAACCAATGGCAAGTTGAAGATAGCTACGACCATTTATTACCAAACTTAACATTACGCTATGAAATCAGCGACAAGCTGATCACCCGTTTTGCCTATACACAAACTCTTGCGCGTCCAAGCTTTGAAGATGCAGCAGCATTTCAAATCATAGAAACAGAGACCACAGAAGATGATGGCGAAATTGAAATTGAGCGTAAAGCCGAAGTCGGAAACCCAGACTTAGACCCATACAAGTCAACAAACTATGACTTTTCGGTAGAATATTACCCCGGCGCGATTGGCGTGTTATCTGCAGGCGTTTTTCACAAAAACATCGATAATTTTATTGCCAAAGCCGAGGTGCAAGATAACGGTCAGTGGCAAGGCTATAAAGAAGTTATTCAAAGTGTTAATGGCGGCGCTGCTGAACTGACAGGGGTAGAACTTGCGTACACGAAGAACTTTCAAAATGGTTTGATGCTCTCAGTCAATGGTACATTTATTGACGCTGATGACAATCTACCAAACCAATCCGACACCGTGGGCAATCTGATGTTTGGTTATGAAAATAGCCAAATAAGCGCAAGGTTAAGTGCGTCGTACAAGAGCAAAAGCTTTTTGTTTGAAGAGAACAAGCAGCGCGTTTTCCAAGACGACCATCTGCAACTCGATTTCAGCATGAAGTACTTTTATACCGAGCAAACTCAACTTTATTTCAACGCGATCAATTTAACCGACGAGCCGATGAGCATTTATCAAGGCGACACTCGTTACAACTACCAATACGAAACCTATGGCCGTTCATTTGAGCTTGGAGTAACGGTAACGTCCTTCTAAGAGAGAAGTAAAAGTGGGTGTCCTTGTAAAAGCTTTTGTAAAAGCTTGTAAAAGCACCCACCGAATCGAGCTAGGGTATTAGCAGTATTAGCAGGACACCCACCTTAGGGTATTAACAGGACACCCCCTTATTTATATGCAGGAGGATGCAGTGGTAACACTGTGTCGGTAACAATGAAAATAACATCAATAGCTTTACTATTCGCGCTTAGTGGTGCAGCACAAGCCGCAGAAAATATTAACTTTCTGGCCTTTGGTGATGGCGGCTATCACCCAGATTATCCAAAAACAAAGCACATTAAATCGCCTAAAAATAAGGCCGAGTTTATTGCTGCTGAAAAGGCGGATTGGTTAGAAGAGCATCGCCCGCTCGAAGAATTTAATCATGCGCCTATCTATGTTTATCCGGGAACCGAAACCGCAACGGAGGAAACCGGTGCGTTGGTGGTTGGACAGGCAATGGCCTCTTTGTGTGAGAAAAAGCCATGCGACTTTGCTATTCAGCTTGGTGATAATATCTATCCTGATGGTGCGGCGGCTAACGATGGTAAAGACGACCAAAAGCGTATGGATGACTTGATTTTAGGACCGCTAAAGCCGCTACTTATTCAAAACCCAGAGTTGGTTGTGTATTCAGCATTAGGCAACCACGATTGGAAGACGTCTCGTCGCGGCGTGAAATTACAGACCGAGTGGATGGCTAAGCAAGCTAATTTTCATATGGATGGCAAAGGTTATTACAGCTACACCTTTGGTGAAAAAGGCAATGACGTAGAATTTTTTGTGCTCGATACCAATATGCTACTCTCTGGCCAGCATTATTACGAAATTCCACTAAAACCGGACGGTAGTGAACAGGGATTGGCAAGCGCACTGGCGAGTGGTCAAGCCGAAGTTGAAGACATTGAAAAACACGAGCAACCTGTCAATGGGGAAGATCACAGGCAATTGGCTTGGCTTGCAAATGGGCTTAAAAACTCAACCGCAAAATGGAAAATTGTATATGGACACCATGTACTTTGGTCTATTGGTGGCACCAAGTACGATGAAGCACATGTATTACGCCGTCTAATCTTACCCGAACTGTGTGAGTACGCAGATGCATATATCGCAGGCCATGAGCATGATTTGGAACTGTTAACGGACGACTGCTCACGTGTACTCCCTGGAAACACAAAGCCTAAGTTACCACTTGTTATCAGTGGCGCCGCATCAAAAATGCGCGGCACGCATACACCGCTTGCTAACTATCAAGAAAAGCGTTACCCAGAGTACGACCTAGTCTGGAATAAAGCTTTTACTTGGGGCTTTGCGCATATCGAATTAGACAACCAAAAAGACATGCTAAATGTGTCGTTTTACTCAACGCTAAACGATTTAAGCGGTCAGCTGGTGCCAGAGCAAAGCTTTAGTTTTGCTCATCGTAGTAAGTGAGGAATCAGCAGGTGATAAACATGCGGTTTTAAGCATTTAAAAAGGGTGAAATACAGATTAAATGTAATGCTATGTAATTGATAACTTCCGTTTTGATGAACTAGATTTAACAGGAGTTTTACATCTTAAGGAAAGCATCATGCTACCGTCATCAATTACACGCACTAAACTCCAACTACTTGGAATGTCATTATTGCTTGCTACAAGTACACTGGCTGCGCCAAGTGCGCTTGCTTACTCGAACGATACTTCTTGTAAACCGAATAACGATTGGTTTGGCAGCCCTGTGCCAAACCCTCCTGAAGGTGCAAATAGTCCGTTTGCATTTAAAGGTGGTAAAGATCTCTCGACAAACTGCGATTTTCATCAGTGGTCGTGGAATAAGTTTCTCTATTTAACGCAGCCTGACAAGCGTGCTCCTGGTGGCTTGTTGATGTTTGGTTCTGGGTTTTGGCAGGTTGATAATGCGCTAAAACCTTATTTTGCCCCTTGGAATGATTTATTAAATCCAACCGGACTTCGCCCTGCAAATGTGTTGATCCTGGAAGATATAAACCAAGCAGGATCAGATGGCGTTATTTACAGCAAGTTTGGCGGGACGCCCGTACATTATTCGATCCACGTTAACGATACTTATATGAAGTCAGCAACCTCTCACCCTAAAGCAGATAGCAAAGCTGAATTTGCTGTGGGGTCGGTTGAGTTAAAGGTTGCTTGGATGGATGTAAAAGCGCTGCAACAAGTCTATCCAAAGCTTGATTTAGCTGAGCATTTTTATATTCGTGAAGCGGTTTACCAAAAAGACAATAAATATAGCGGTACGGGAGAAGTGGCGCTCGTTGGTATGCATGTTGTCGGTGTGGTTGAAAATCACCCAGAGTTTATTTGGGCGACGTTCGAACATAAATTGAGTGCACCAGATTACTACAGCTCTGAGGGGAAGTTTAAGAAAAGCACGGCTTACTTACAGCAAGATAAAGTAGTGAGTAACAGTCATGAGCTGCTATTTTATCGGGGCGGAACAGAAGTGCAAAATGCACATTTAACGTATCCAGCTTCTGAAACTACGACCAACACGTTTCGTTTATATCAATACGGCGTGCCAAACGGCAATCCATATATAGCGGGTAATAACCCTGAGCTGGTGGGGAGTCAGACACAACAAACTCAAGATGAAACTAACTTCAATAATATTACTGAACTAAATAGCTTAGTGAATGTAAAACTGGAACAAAAGAATCCAGTTTGGAGTAACTACTTTTACGCCGGATCAATCTGGCTGAGCACGCAAGATTACGATTTTGCAAATGGCATTAGTGGCAATATCGTGGGTAAGGGAGCCAACGAGGCGTTACGCGGCTCATTAGCGGTTGCCAATATCACTATGGAAACTTATACCCAAACTTTCAGCGATGTCACTGGCAGCGAGCCACAAATTAAACCAGCTAACTGTTTCAGCTGCCATGGTATAAGTTCAGGTAAATCAACCATGCAAGTAAGCCATATTTACAACAACTATTTAAAGTTAATGCAAAAGAGTCAGTAAATTAGGTTTCCTGAATGCGCACAGGCTCAAAATAGTAAGCCACCTATTTTAGCGGTGGCTTACTACTTCAAGGAGTTTAATCAATTTGCTTTGTGGGTTGCTTTATCTTTTGCATTAGAAAGAACAAAAGTCCTATAAAAATGATATTGATGAAAGCCATGATAAGGGCTACTTGATCCTCTGAGTGCCCGCGAAAGTCGGACAGTAAATCAGCAAAGATAAATAGGCTATAAAACGTACCTGCTATATTTAAGCCCCATCCTACAAAACGGGATGTCTTTACAAGCTGAGTGTAATCGCCAAGCTTTGCCATAATAAAGTGATACCCATACATCACACCAACGGCTGCCATCATTAAGCCGACAGCTGCATTGTCGCCTCGTTTATTTAAATAATATGCATCGAAACATAAAGCACCAACTGCAAAGGTGCCTATCAAAATAACAATGGCTTTAATCAAAAATTCAGCGACTGGGTTGGGCTCTCGCTTTGTTGAAACTTGAGATCTTGTTATCGTAACTTGCTGACCATTCCGTATTACTTGTTGCGGCTGTTGTTGATAAGCTTGACCATATTTGGGTTGTTGATTTTGCACACTCACATCACTGATTGCACGAGTGGGCGTTCCTTCATCTAGAATATGCTCAACGCATTTCTTAATTAACTTTTTTATTGTCATAAAAGCTCCTTGTTATAGAGATTAATTCGAGTATCACCAAATCACTTTGTCTAACGGACGGTTATTTTTTAGGTCATAAAAGGGGGCTTGTTTTACTAAATCTTCACCTAATATGATTATTTTATCTTGCTCCGTAAAGTCACTGCTTTCGATTACCTCTTGCCAGCCTTTGTAAAAGGATGCAGGTATAGGTTGAGTGTTATCCATAAAACGATGGATTTCACTCCACAGCTCCATGCTATCTTCTAAGTCTCTTGGCTCCCAGTCGACAGGGTACATAGGTTGATGGCGAAGGTGTTTGGGGTAGCGCTTTGGTACCAAATAGGCCATGTTAAACTGCACCCCTCGACCTGCGGAAACTTTACCGATATACAAATCAACCTCATCTAACGCTAACGAAAAGGTACTAACATTGTTACCAACGGGAAAGGTAACAAGGCCACTATGGCGAAAGAAATCAACACGGAGTACTTCAGCTGAAGTGCGTTTTACGTAGCCAACATGAATGAAGATCGGGATGGCGATACTCAGCAATACAGCAATGACCTTGATGTAAACGACTTCTCTGGTAGCAAGATAAAAATATAAGGTGATAAATGCACATATTGTTGCCATATAGGCAAAGAATGCGTTAGCTAACTTATCAATACGATCAAGGTCAACACTCATCAATTTTATATCTCTGCTGGAGGCCATTAGGTTATTTTGCGCGAGTAAGAAGCGGCTGTTTAACTGTATAGGCACTCGTTCAAATCCTCCCTTTACTTTTTTACGTCTTGGTACTGAGTCTGCTATTGGTAGTAGAGGAGTCTCTTCCACCGGTCGACCAAAATCAATCGGTGGTAAATTGTCCTCTGTATGCTCTTTTATCTCTTTAGGTGCTTTGGGCGCTACCTCGGTTTCCATTACCTTACTTACTATTTTTTGCAGACCTAAAGCGAGTAAGGCCACCACTTTTTTCCGAGTGCGGTTATGGGTAGGGCTGACTTCCTTATGGCGTGCTTTCATTATGTTATTGCTACCAAAACACTTTATCTAACGGACGGTTATTTTTTAGGTCATAAAAGGGGGCTTGCTTTACTAAATCTTCACCTAATATTTGAATATGGTCTTCGTGGTCAAGATAGGGGCTTTCTATCGTTTCTTGCCAACCTCTATAAAACGAACTTGGTATGGGCTGAGTGGTATCCATAAAACGGTGTATTTCACTCCACAGCTGCACGCTGCTGTCCATATCCTTTGGCTCCCAATCGGTTGAATAAAGTGTCTGGCGCTTAAGTGTTTTTGGGTATCGCAGTGGGGCTAAAAACGCTAGGTTATGCCTCACACCTTTACCCGATGAGACCTTTACAATATATAGTTCAACTTCATCAAGTGTTAACGAGAAGCTTCCTTCGTTATTGCCAATGGGAAAAGTGACAAGGCCTGTATTTCGGAAGAAGTCGACCCGTAGCACTTCAGATGTATGGTGTTTAATTCTATGAACTCGATAAAAAACGAAGCTTGCAAACACCACTAACCCAATCATAAGGTAAAGGATATGAGGCTCAGACTCTTTCAGGTATACGGGGAGACAAACAAGCGCAAATATTGAGGCCATATAAGCAAAAACGACATTCGCAAGTTTCCCAGCTCGCGCAAATTCAGCTCCGCCTAATGCGATACGTTGGTTCGATGAGAGCACGTTATTATCTTGCAAGACAAAGTCTGCTTTACTATTTACAGCCACTTTTTGCATGCCTTTACTAATTTTAAAGTCTCGTGGTATCGAGTCCTCTATTTTTAGCAGCGGTGTTTCTTCTATTGGCCGATCATGCACTACCTTATCTACAGGCGCTTGAGGAGTTAACGTTTGCGTCTCCTTTTTACCCTCAGTTTCCATCACCTTTTCAACAATTTTTTTTACCAAAATTGCTATAAAAGCAAGAGCTGATTGATTAGATTTTAACTTGTCTCTCATGGGTAGCCTTTAGTTAATTTAGGATTCGCTGCAACACGCCCGCAGGGCTCATGCCATAATCTTCGATTTCGACGTTAATGACTTGCTCAGCCCAAAGATCTGGCTTTTCTACCTTTCCTTCTTCGTCTCTTTCTGACGCAGGTAACCTTAACTCTTGAGATGAACCTGAGTATATTGTTGCTCCTTTGCCTCTAGGATATTTTCGACACCGCATTCTGATTTGAATTTTAGAATGATTGAATTTATCAAAATAGGGATAAAGTGCACTTTCTTCAAATTCAATAATTAAACCCGTTAAACTAGGATTAACGATGATATTGGTATTTTTCCAAAAGTAATCCAATGTTGTTTGAGCTTGTCCCGTGGGTGCAACAGCAATTAACGAGCTCCAAGGTTTTCCAGCTAATAGTGGGCGAATGTCTAGCTGAATGTCTAAGTAACCAAGCTCTGATTCTGGAATATGACCTGGAATTTGCACATTAAACTTTGCAACTTGGAACTTGCCTTTGGACGTTACCTTGTCATATATCCGAGAGGGAGTGTGTAATTGTACAACAGATACGTCACTAAATATTTTTGGAGAAAATAACTGATCATAGAGACTATGAAGTGCATATTCAGGGTTTGTCTTCCAGCAGTAATAGGGGTTGTCACCAAACCAATCACGCTCGCCACCACCATATGCGTCACTGCCCCAAGGGCACGCTTTAATCCAAGCTTCTAGTGGTTCATCGCGTAATAGATAATAAATACCGTATCCAAGTACTACCAGAATGAGTCCTACATAGCCCAGTTTACTCATGGGGTTTAAAATAACGCCTCTGGTAATCGTGGCAAGTATGGTTGGCGCGGTTTCAACTGCTAGCGCGACAAAGCCTGCAGTTGCAATACTAAGGCCTGCAGCGGCACCAGAATCTCCGCGCTTAAACGCGTAATAGGCATCAAAGCCTGACAACCCGGCACTATATGCAGATGCTAGGAGGTTTAATCTAGCTGTCCATGTAATGATGTTTGCTTTTTTTGCAAACTCAGGACCAAACTTACGAACGGCGCTGAGATTTCCTTTCGCCATTTTGTACTGTTGAAATTCTTGATATTGGCGCAGGCTAGGTAACCCAACTTTCATCTCTGTGACCATTGAGAGAGTAGAGAAATGAATCGCTGCTAGATCAGCAATACTACCCATGAAGTCAACAAGTTTTCTATCTCCACTAATATCCCAATTCAAAAAGGCTTGTCGAAAGTTAGCGACTTCAAAGATATATACAATACCGAGTATACCCGCCATTCCTCCCTTTAATGACTGCCCAGATACAGACTCCGTAACAGCCGCATTTTGCCATTTTTGTAAGTTTGCGAGCCTATCAGATAACTTTTTAAGTGTTGCATGTTGATTATCTAACTCTGTTGCATACTGTTTTGCCTCTTCTACAGCCGTATCATATATTGCTTGGGCTGTTGATTCTGCTGACTTGGCTGAGACATCAGCACCCGTAATTTTTATCAAATATGCAATGGTTTTGTTTTTACTTTCTATCGTTGTGATGGTTTCCGCTTGATTGAGAGACTGGGTTAGAAATTCAAGTCGTTTGTTTAAATTTAGTACGTCTTCTAACGATAGTTTGAGCTTAGAGCCTCTATATCCAACGTCTATTTTGCGTTTATTACTGCCGCGAATAATTTGGTTGAGTTCTTTAATTTGCTTCTCTGCAGCCAATTTTCGAGACTGAGGATCAAGTGGCATATACCCTTCAGGAAAATTCCCGTTGAGGTAATCCTGCACTCTCATTTCTACTTCAACTAAGTACCCCGGTGCTGAGATATCGACCAAGCGCATCAAAGGTTGCAACACATCCGCTTTTGCATCAATGAGCTTTGCAAACGGATACTTCTTCCAAGCATTATTTACCTTCACAAAAGAGTTGACCTGTTTTCTAGAGCGACTGACGGCAACTTTTGCTTTAGCAAATTTAGCCTCTAACTCTCGTAGACGCGCACGCTCCAGCTCTAATTGTTGATCAAGCTGCGCTTTGCTCATTCCACGTTCTTGCTCTGTTAAGTTTTCAAGCACACTCTTCTTATACTCATATTCAGCACGCTTTTCTTGTAACTCTTTAAATGCTTTTGCTTTTTCTCTTTCAGCGTTGATAAGGGCTTGTTCTGACTGCGCTATCTCATGTTGTGTTGCATCCATTGCCTCACGAGTTTGGGCCTTTTGTTCCCCAAGCGTCCCCGGATGTGTAGAGAGGTTATAAGCGGCCTCTGGAATTTCGAATAAACTGCCTGCTAAACCCATAATCACTTGGGAGAGGCGGCGCCCCATTTGCTCACTCTCTTCTTGTGGCAAAACGGCTTCTTGATCATGGATCTTTTGTATTTTGGCGCTAGTTAAAGGCAATGCAAAGCGATCATATTCCGCTTTTTCGTAGTCGTGTAGTTTGTCGCCTGTGGGCTTTGGAAACAAAAATTGGGTGATTTGCTTAGCTGGTTTTGTTGGGTGTTGACCCAGACATTGCAGGATAAAATCTTGCCCCTGATAGCCTGAACTTAACTCATGCCAAAACTCTTTGTCTGTATTAAGGTGTGCAAGCGGTGCGGCTGGGTGAGGCTTTAACGCGAGAAATACATCGGTGACCAAGTCGTATGCTTCAAAGAACCTCAGATCTGATTGGTAGGCATAGTCTTTGAAGCATTCAGTAAAACCTGCACTAAGAGATTCTTGGTTTAAGAACTCGACTAGTTCGTCAGAGATTTCTGCAATGCGGCGAGCAAGTTTTTGGAAGGCCTTTTCTTCCAAAAACTTAAAGAATTTATCTTCCTCTAAATGAGAAGTGCGCCAGTCTTTTAATTTATTGGCAAAATCGACCGCGTCTTCATCTGACTCTACAAGCTTCTCTCCACTGCTTTGAATTTCAATGTCTTTATCTAAAATCGAATCGGCTTGATGGTAAAAAACCTGTACCATAAAGCTGGCGAGCTCATATTTAGCTTGTTGTTGCAGATCAATTTCACCGGTTGCACTATCTAACCCTGATAATTTATTGAGTAAGTGCTGAATATCCGTGGTGAGATCTTGAATTTGTGACATGAAATATCGAGCCATATGGATCCCGTCAAAAATCGGCACTTGGGCGATTTTATCGCGCTCTGGAAGGTGCAGTTTTTGATGAAGTGTCGGGGTGTTAACTACTTTGCCTTGGTCGTTATAGCCTGTGGCAAATTGCCCTAAGTTATCCAGCTTAGTCATGCGCTGTGCTCTGAGCGCTGCTGCATCTCCTGGGGCGGGGCAATGTCTTTCTTCGTCAGCGAGTGGTGTGCCGGTATTTAAGCGCGGATCCTGTTCATTAAACCCGCCAAACAACAAGATCTGCTCCCATGACCACTGCACTTCAGACCATGCGATTTCTACGCTTACTTCGTTGCCATTTAGTTTATGCGGGACGAGAATGCTGCTGGTTGGCTTACAGGTTGCTGCACGCGTGCCTTGCGGTCGTGAGTTAGGTTTATTGGCCGACTTTTTCCAACTTAAAAAACCTTTTTGCCAATACAAATTCACATCTGAGAATAGCGCCGGAGCGTCAAAGTCTTCAGGTTCGATAACTTGTAGTTCACGCCATAAAAAGCCATCGACATAAATATAGATAAATCCACTGGTTACCGGAGAGGCCGATTGTAGTTGCTGCTCTGGCGTGTCGTATAAAAATGGATAAATGTGCACCAGCTCAATGTCGGCATCGCTGCTTTGTTGGTCTACCGTGTTTGAAGTGTAAAGGGGGACCTTATAATAGCCTTCTTTTGTGCCATCAACCGAGGTGTCTTTGAGCATCAAAGACACCACTTCTTTGTCGCTTGCATAGCCCTCAAAAACAAGTTCTCTAAAATTACCGTTAGCATTGGTTTTGGTTGGTAAAGTGTGGCTCATCCTATCTTCACCTCTTCATCGCTAGGTTTACTACTGCCCGACACTTTTATATTGATCTTATTCGTACCGGCTTGGCTTAGTGGCTCTGCGCCAAGCACAACATCAAGGCCTGCAGGAGTCGCACCACCGGGCTGGTTCAATGGTGCGGGGGGCGTATTTTTATTATTAGATACCATTAAATCTCCTTGTCTAACCGCCGGTTTTCCCTCGATGTAAACATCAAAGCTGCCTTGCAGAAACTCCGCTTTTTTACCCAATGTTCGACTAGCGATACCTTTTTTATTACCGGGTTGATCTCCCGTACTTTTTGAAAAGTTAGACTTGATATTGGCCGCACCGTTACCTTGAATTTTTACGGAGCTGGCAACGCTTGCGGCGTCTGATGAGCGGGCGATGTTGCCATAAGGAATAGGCACAACCACTTTGCCTATCTTAGTCAAACAAACGTCTACTGTGCTTAACACACCGCCGCTGCCGCTATGCACAGCGGTTCTACCGTTAATGAGAACGTTCGCGTTTGACACGATAGACGCTTGTCTGGCTTCGGCTTCAAAATCTCTGGCAACATCACTCTCAGTTCCTACTTGCCAACCCAGTTTAAGGGTTACCAAGTCTAAAAATGCTTGTGGGTCGCTAATTGGCAGGTTAACATCCATTCCCGTTATTGGCTCAAGATGCGGTAGAACAGCCGTTTGGTTTTGTTCATCCCATTGTGGTGGGTCGATGATGTAGTCAGGAATAAACGCATTGACCATTTGGCCTAAGGTAAAATCGCCGTATTTGGCTCTTTCGATTTCTTCTAAAAAGGCTTGCTCTCCCGCAGCACGGTCGGGAAATATTGCAATACGATAGGCTTGTCCAAGCGCTTGATTTCGCTTTGCACTAATATTTAATGGCAGTAAGGCTGGATTGTTGTGTCGCCAAGAAGCAGAACCTGAGGTTCGTAATTTGGCAGTTTGCGCGTCGACATTGTATTGCACGCTCTGGGCTTCGTTGCCTGCACCGGCGCCGATAAAGCTCATTGTGTTGTCCTTAAATTATTCCTTTAGTCGCAGTTGTATTGATTTTATCTAATACAAACGGCGTAATTGTTCCGCATTGTCTGCGCTTTGTCAAAGTGTGAATTATTGTGAGCGTTTATTAACGTGAGCTGTATAAAACAAGTGCGAGAGGCAATGAAGGTGGAAGTGAGTGGATAAACCACCTTACTAGGGCAAAGTGGTTTGGGTCGACTTGGATTGATAACTTCTGGGAGTTAGGCAAAGCTTTCGTTGATGAGTTCTGCGCTATAGCCTGCATTACGAATAATAGCGATAACGTCGCCTTCTCCTTTGGTGCTTGAAATTTCAACGATTTTATCATCTAGGCGGACATTCACTTGCGCTTGGCTATCAGCCGCCTGCATCGCTTCTGTGATTGCTTTTACACAGTGACCACAGACCATTTTTTCTACTCTTAGTCTTAACATCATTATTTCCTTTGTGAATTAAAGAGTTTGCACTGTGAAGCTTCCCTTGATGGTAAGGTCAACTACTATTTAACTATGAAAACTCCTTTTTCTTCTGTTAGATGAATGAACAATTTTGTTTGACCTTACCATGAGGGTAAGGGTTAGTGTCCAACAATGAGAATGAACGCGTTTGCGGAGATAGAAATGGACAAGGTAATAAAATTTAATGTTTCGGGCATGACATGCGCCTCGTGCGTTGGCCGAGTTGAGAAAGCCTTAGAGAAAGTGTCTGGCGTTGTCAGCGCCAGTGTTAACTTAGCATTGGAAGCTGTGACGGTAGAGGGCAGTGCGGAAGTGTCGGCGTTGGTGAATGCGGTAAAAGATGCCGGCTATAAGATCAATACCAGTGAAGTGCAATATCAAGTTAAAGGCATGACTTGCGCGTCTTGTGTGAGCCGAGTTGAAAAGGCGGCGCAAGCATTACCTCAGGTAATTAAGGCTGAGGTCAATTTAGCGACCGAAAAGCTAACCTTAACTTTAGTGGCAGAGTTACCGTTCGCTGAAATAGAAGCCAAGCTCAATGATGCTGGTTACACTGTGGTACAGCCACAAGCAGACTCGGATGAGTCAAACGAACAAGTGGCAGCAACTCCCTTTTATCGCGCCGATTGGTTCCCAGCAGTGGCGTCACTGACGCTCACTCTACCTATGGTGTTACCCATGTTTGCCATGCTGTTTAACCAAAACTGGATGCTCCCGGCGTGGATGCAATGGGCACTGGCCACGCCTGTTCAGTTTTATTTTGGTGCGCGCTTTTATCGTGCCGGATGGGGAGCAATAAAAGCGGGGACGGGGAATATGGATTTACTGGTGGCCATCGGCACCAGTGCAGCGTATGGCCTGTCGCTTTATTTGTGGTGGACATTCAGCGGTGAGCATGGCGCTCCACATTTATACTTTGAAAGCAGCAGTGCCGTGTTGAGTTTGGTACTGTTGGGTAAGTATCTTGAACACCGAGCCAAGCGGCGTACAACCAGCGCTCTTAAAGCGCTTGAAAGCTTAAGGCCAACATCGGCTATGGTCTGGCGTGATAACAGTTGGCAAGAAGTCCCAGCTGCGGCAGTAAAAAGCGGCGAACGACTACTGATCAAACCTGGTGAGCGTATACCGGTTGACGGCGTTGTAGTTGAGGGTCACTCACAGGTAGATGAAGCGCTTATTAGCGGTGAAAGCGTGCCTGTTTATAAAGCACAAACAGATAAAGTTACTGGTGGTTCGGTGAATCTTGATGGCGTGCTTGAAGTGGATGCAACCAGTGTTGGCGCGGAATCAACTTTGGCCAAAATTATTCGTTTGGTAGAACAAGCACAAGGCGCGAAAGCACCAGTACAAGCGTTGGTGGATAAAGTGAGTGCGGTATTTGTACCAGCGGTATTGGTGATTGCGCTCTTTACGTTTTTTGCATGGGGGCTCAGCACTGGAGATTGGCCAACTGGTATTCTTAATGCGGTGGCTGTTCTCGTTATTGCTTGCCCGTGTGCGCTTGGTTTAGCAACACCTGCCGCGATTATGGCAGGTACTGGCACTGCCGCGCGCTATGGGATCTTAGTAAAAGATGCTGGTGCATTGGAGCAAGCAACCGCCATCAATATGGTCATTTTTGATAAAACGGGCACGCTTACGGTGGGCAAACCAGAGCTTAGCAATATGCACACCTTTACGTATCATCAAGATGATGTATTACAGCTTGCAGCATCGTTACAGCAATATAGTGAACATCCGCTTGCCAAGGCTGTGGTCAATAAAGCACAAGAAAAGCAATTGTCGTTACTTCCTGTAAGCGACTTTAAAGTGGTTGCGGGTAGAGGCGTCAAGGCACAATACCAAGATAAAACAGTCTATTTGGGGAGCGGTTTTTGGATGCAGGAGTTAGGCTTAACCTTGTCTGCGCTACCAGAAGAAATACCGGGCGCTTCTTTATCTTGGTTAGTGAGCCAAAATAGTGAACTGAGCTGCGAGTTTTTGGCGCTATTCTACTTTACTGACGAGCTTAAAGCTCATGCCTTTACGGCGGTCAAACAGCTTAAGCAGCAGGGAATTAAAGTTGCAATGTTGACCGGAGACAGCCAAAGTAGTGCACAGTACAATGCTAAATTGCTGGAACTGGACGATTATAAGGCGCAAGTACTGCCAGAGCACAAAGCTGAGTATATTGCTAATGCCCAACAGCAAGGTTACTGTGTAGCAATGGTAGGCGATGGGATAAATGACGCCCCTGCGCTTGCACAGGCTGATCTGGGTATCGCAATGGCTACCGGTACGGAAGTGGCGGTAAGCGCGTCGGCAATGACGCTGATGCGTGGCGAGCCAAGCTTAGTGGCATCTGCTTTAGCGATGGCAAAATTAACCTATCGCAAAATCAAGCAAAATCTATTTTGGGCATTTATCTTTAATGTCATTGGCATTCCATTGGCAGCACTGGGTTACCTTAACCCTATTTTTGCAGGTGCGGCGATGGCGGCCAGTAGTTTACTAGTCATTAGCAATGCGTTGTTATTGCAACGTTGGCAACCAAAGGAGTAAACGTCATGGAAAAACTGATCACAATCGGCGAAGCCGCGCAGCGTACTGGACTCTCTGCAAAGATGATCCGCCATTATGAAGCAAGCGGGCTACTAAAGTGCAGCAAACGAAGTGAAGCGGGTTACCGGCTGTACGACTCGCAACAATTACAATTGCTAGGTGTGATAAAACAAGCACGAAAACTGGGGTTTCCTATTGCGCAGATCCAGTCTTTACTCGATTTGTTACAAAACCCAGACCGCACTAGTCGTGAAGTCAAATCGATAGCGCAGCATCACTTGAATGAGATTGAACATAAAATCAATGAACTACAACAGATGCGTGAAACCTTAAAGCAGTTGTCGGATAACTGTAGCGGTGACGAAAATGCAAACTGTCCAATCTTAGATGGGCTTTGCCAAAATAGTTTAAAGTAGCCGAGGGCTAGAACAATTAAACGTAAAAAAGCCAGTCTTCAATTATGAAGACTGGCTTTTTTTGTAAAGAATAGCGCTAAGCCTCAAGTAATAGTTTTGACTGGGTAAGTGCGAGCAGTGCACTTTGTAATCTTGGCAGCGCCGCTTCAATTTCACTCGGCGAAATAGTACAAACGGCAGCGCGATACCACAGTTGTGACGCTTTAGAGCGACAGCCGAAACTGGCGAATGGCACCAGTGCTAACCCTGCGCTATCAATTAAATACCGACTGACTTGATCTGCATTTTCGAGCACGTTTCCATCGGGCGTTTCCATATTGATGGCGTCGATCTTCAAGGTCATATAAATGCCGGCGTTTGGTATAAATGAATCGATTGCCATGCCTGCGCCTTTCATATCTTGAACACCCTGATGCAGTACCGCCATTGAGGCTAGTATTTTTTCTTTAAAGCCGGCTAAATAACTTTGTAGATAGGCTTCATTTTGAAATAACACCGCGGTGGCAAGTTGCTCTGCCGTCGGAGCCATTGCACCTATATGTTCTTGGATCACCTGCATTTTTGCTATCACTTCGTGTGGGCCTGTCGCCCACCCAACTCGAATGCCTGTTGCGGCAAAAGCTTTGGTGCCGGCATCAACCACAATTAAGTAAGGCTTGATATCAGGGCAAAGCGACGCCGGATGATAATGCTCAACCTCTTGCATTGTCAGCATCCAGTACACTTGGTCGTAGATAACGTAGAGCGGTTTGGCGTTTATCGCTCTGCGGCGCGCGTTTTCTGCCACAGCCATATTGCAGATTTCACTGAGCTGTTGCTTTGAAAACATGGAGCCGTTAGGGTTTTGCGGTGAGCATAAGGTGATAAGGCGCGCGTCAGATATATGCGCTTGGATCTGTTCCGCTGTAGGTAAAAACTGATTTGCTTCGCTGGTTTCAATTGGCACGTGCTTGCCACCACACATGGTGGTGTAAAACATGTTATTCCAAGAAGGCACAGGGTAGATCACCTTGTCTTCTGCGCTCACTGTGGCGAGCATCGCAGAATACAGCAAAGGCCTTGCACCGCCAGAGATCAGCATCTCCGTATCTGGATTGTAGCTGACGTTAAAGCGCTTTTTAGTTTGTTTTGCTACCTCATCGCGAAGTGATAACACCCCCTCAAGCGGGGGATAATCATTTTGCTTATTCTCGTAAGCTTGCTGGATCTGTGCGGTAAGGTAGTCGGGCATCGGAAATTGTTGCGTGTCAAAATCTCCAATGATCAAATCACATATTTCTTTCCCCTTTGCAAGCTGCTCCTGCACGTAAAACTCAAGGTGAATAATGTCCGAGTAATCAAGTGCATTGGCTAAATTTGATAGGTTTTCCATTGTTATATTTTTCTCCTTAAGTATTTGAATGGGAATAATTTAGTATTATTTAAACGAGTAAAGTTAGCGCAGCGACTTCTCTAACCTTGTTGAGTGCGAAGTCAATTTCGGCTTCTGTAGTATGCCTGCCTAGGCTAAAGCGTATGGTTGCCTGCGCCAGTTCATCCGATAGCCCAAGTGCGGTTAATACGTGGCTTGGCGATAGGTTGCTTGACGAACAAGCTGAGCCGGTACTGACTGAAATGCTTTTCTTTAATAAGCTCAGCATTTTTTTACCGTCGGTGTCATGAAAAGAGACGTTACAAACATGCGGAAGTCTTTCTTCGCTCATGCCATTGACTTGCACCTGTTGTAGCTCCAATAAACCATCTTCTAGCTTGTCTCTTAACCGCTCTACTTTGTCAATTGCGCCATTGCTCAGTTCTCGCTGTGCAAGTTCCACTGCCTTAGCAAAACCAACAATGCCAGGTACATTTAGCGTGCCACCGCGTAGCCCTTGCTCGCTTCCACCACCTGTGATCTGCGGTCTAATATCAACCACTCTGTTGCCATGCTGATGTCTTAAATACAGGCCGCCAACCCCTTTAGGGCCATAAATCTTGTGTGCCGAGCAAGTTAAAATATCAATAGGGCAGGTGGTCAGATTGATATCGACCTTGCCAAGCGCTTGTGTGGCGTCAGACATAAATAGAATGTCATGTTGCTTTGCAATAACGGCGATGTCGTCGATTGGATTAATGGTGCCGATTTCGTTATTTGCGTACATCACGGTGATTAAAATTGTTTCAGGCGTGATTGCGGCCTTCATTGCATCGATATCAAAGCTGCCATCTGGTAGCGGCTCAAGATAAGAAACGCTAGCGCCTTCCTGTTCTAGATCTCTAAGTGTTGCAAGCGTTGCTGGGTGCTCAATCGACGAAGTAATAATGTGCTTGCCTTTGTGATTACAAGCACGAAACACGCCGCGGATCCCTAAGTTGTTGCTTTCAGTCGCGCCAGAAGTAAAGATAAAATTTTCAGGTTGTGCGCCAAGGGCATCTGCAATTTTTTCACGCGCTTGTTCGACCGCTTTATGGGCGTTCCAGCCATGTAAACCATACATGCTCGCAGCATTACCAAAGTCGTTACAAAAGTAAGGTAACATGGCTTGTAACACTGCTTCGTCGCACGGTGTTGTGGCGTTATGGTCTAAATAGATAGGAAAGCGTAGCGACGCTTCCGTGGTGGACTTACTCTCTAGTGCTGTAATGAGTGACATAAAAAATCTCCGTATAAAATTGGGGCAACAGTCAAATTGAAGCGGATAAATGCATGCGTTACGCTTCGCAAGCTTCGGCTAGGGTGCTGGTTTGGGTGTTAATGGAATAATCTTCCATATCAAAGTCAGACAAGAAGATATTGGAGATCTTAACGATATTGTCGCCAAGGCTTTCGTCTTGTAGGAAAAGTCCTAACGCTACTTCAGTACCGTTCACGACTTTGTGAAAATCATCCATTTCAGAGAAGTCCATAATGTGGAATACCCCTGCCTGAGGGTTCATTTTCAGTGCTTTTTGGTAAGTGTCTTTATAGTGTTGCGCCATGATAAGCGGGCATTTTGCAGTCCATACATCCTTATCTTTTGATTCAGCTAAAACGATGTCTACTCCCTTACTGTTTTCGAATAGAATTTTCGTCATGCCGTTGCTCGTTGCAAGTGACAATTGTGGGAAACTTGCTAAATCTTGCGAGATGATTTTACGTAAAGATTGGATCCCACGGTTTTTACAATTGCGCTCACCCTGAAGTACTAAGCGGTCGCGTTTTACAATGCTGTAATCACTTAATACGGCTTCTAACTCCTCAGGTAATGGCGCAAGCCCTTGGCTGTCGGTGGTCATTGCTGGGGATGCAGAAATATCACAAGACTCACTACCGCACTGCAAGCCCAGATCGTCTATCAACACGCCAAGCACCACTTTAAGTTTTTTCTTGTGCTCTAAAATCGCGTTGTTAGCGACATTTAACACCTTTACCATTGAATCTATTGAGAATTCGGTAGCGGAATAACGCGGATCAAAATGCCCACCTTCTAGATAAAAGGCGGAGACAGTCGGGTAGTGTTCAGCGACATCCATACGGATCATCTCTAGGAGTTTTTGCTCTACTTTTCCAACTATTTTTTCTTTTAATTTCATTTCGTTAGTCTCTATCTATATGTTGAGTTAAAGGTGTTTAATACCTTTGAGTAACGGCCTAATTAGTTTGTTTACCGACAAGCATGTGCCAAACCGGTAACGCACGAAGTAATTAATTTCCATGCCCTACTAACAAAGTGAGGTTAATAAAAAGTCAACTTCACCTTAAGGATGAATCTACCAAGTTAAATAACTGTAAAGATTGCCACGGTGGTAAGGTCAATGTTTGTTTGCGTAAAAATTGAGTTTTTTAGAAGTTTTTTTGTGAAACTTTCATTTCAATTGTTTTAATTGAGTCAGCGTTAACGGGTGATAAGGAAAAGCAAGAACATGCTAAGTGACTTGTTTAATTAATAAACATATTTTGGACGAAATAAGTAATAAATAGGACTATGCCGATTTATTCACCGAGTTGATTCATGGCCGTTTGTACGGCATTTGCGTTAATCAAAACAAATGCGATTAGCTAAGCGCTTTGGCTAAAAACATTGAGTTACATATCTATACGTGTTTAGTGAAAAGTGGTTTTTGTAGTTGCCGTAATGTTTCTGTAATCTGTTGTAACTCGGTGTAATAGATAAAATCATCACCCTTAAATATGCTTTTAAAGTAATTGCCTAAAGGAGCATATTAAAATGAATAAAGAACTAGATATTGCCATTGTGGGTGGCGGTGTATCAGGTGTGTATAGTGCATGGCGTCTTCAACAAGAACTTGGTGATACTCATCGCATAGGCTTATTTGAATATAGTGATCGTATTGGTGGTCGTTTGTATAGTCGCACGCTTCCGGGGTTGCCCAACGTTGTGGCTGAGCTAGGCGGAATGCGCTTCATTCCTGATGATCATGTGATGGTGAGTATGCTGGTGGATGAGCTAAAACTCCAAACCAAAGACTTCCCAATGGGCTCAAAGTTGCCGTTATACCCCTCAAATGTAGAAAGCTCTCCTGAAGCGGGCAGTGAAAACAACCTTTTTTATCTGCGAGGGCAATATTTTAGATATCGTGATTTCGCCGAATGTCCAGACAAAATCCCATACAAGCTTGAAGAAACCGAGCGAGGCTATGGACCGGAAGATCTTCAAGTTAAAGTCATGAACCTTATCTGCCCGGGCTTTGCCGATATGTCTCTCGCAGAGCAGATGAAAGTCAAAGTATTTGGCAAGGAAATCTGGCGCTTTGGCTTTTGGAACTTGCTTGAGCATGTGCTGAGTAACGAAGCATATCTCTTTATGAAAGAAGCGGGCGGCTACGATGCCAATGTGGCGAATGCCAGCGCGGTTACTCAGTTACCTGCCACTGAATATAGCGATGATACGGTATTTAAAACCCTCAAAGATGGTTTTCAGGCATTACCGCTGAAGTTATGTGAAGAGTTTGCAGCGGCACCAGGCTGCCTTGACCGCTGTAAGCGCGTTAACATGTTGCATCGACTTGCAAAAATTGAGCTGCATCATTGTGGCGAGTATCGTTATGAGCTCACTTTTCAACCAACGGAAATAAATAGCATTGGGAAAGTGGTTGATAAAGATGCGCCAGCATATAGCGTCAAAGTGAAGCGGCTTATTTTGGCTATGCCAAGACGCTCACTTGAGCTAATTGAATCGCCGTTCTTTGACGACCCTTGGTTGAAAGAAAATATTCCGTCTGTGCTTATCCAAAAAGCGATTAAGATGTTTATGGCTTACGAGCAACCTTGGTGGCGCAGTTTGGGCCTTGTTGCTGGTCGCTCTGTCACTGACTTACCGATCCGCCAAACCTATTACATGGGAACGGAATGCGATCAAAAAGAATGCCTTGAATACGAGACCAACGAAAAAGGCGAACGGGTGTGTAAAGTAGAGCACACTTATGGTGAGTCTAATACCAACTCGCTGCTAATGGCTTCTTACAATGATATTGGCACCATCCCTTACTGGAAAGGCTTAGAAAAAGGCGAGCACTACCAAGGCTTTATGCCAGCCTATGGTGCAGAAGGTTATACCGAAAATGAGATAGTACCTAAAAACCAGTATCAAATTACCACTGGGATGGTTGAAGCGGCACATCGCCAAATTCAAGCGTTACATAATCAAAAAGCGCTCCCAATGCCATATTCTGCAATCTACCAAGAATGGGGAGATGACCCTTATGGCGGTGGCTGGCATGAGTGGAAAGCTAATTATCGTCTCGATGAGATCATGTGCAGAATGCGCCACCCTGTTGCGAGTGAAGAAATCTATATTGTTGGCGAAGCGTACTCCTATGAACAAGGCTGGGTAGAAGGGGCGTTAAATACGGCTGAATCGACATTGGCTGAGTTTTTTGCTTTACCAACACCTAATTGGTTATCTAAAGACAAAGCCCAGTATGAACAGTGGCTTGAGTCACACCATAATTACTTACCAGTAGATTGCCGTAAAGGTGGATGCTCGTGTCAGCACTCAGCGCAACAGCCAAATGCCAGTTCAGACACGCTAGACGAAGTCACTGAGTTCGCTTATCGAGGTATTAATCATGAGTACCGCTAACTTTACGGTTGCCGATCATTTACTGTGGCGGCTAAAGCAGTTGGGCCTAGATAAGGTGTTTCAAGTGCCAGGTGACTATGTGCAAGATTTTATGACTGCCCTGGATAACTTTCCTGGTATTGACGCGGTAGGCGATGTAACCGAACTGGGGGCAGGTTATGCAGCAGAAGGATATGCACGATACCGAGGCATTGGCGCGGTATCGGTGCAATATGGCGTTGGGACGTTCAGTGTATTAAACGCGATAGCTGGCGCTTATGTCGAGCGCAATCCTGTGGTAGTGATATCGGCAAGCCCGTCGGCTGAAAACCGTGTAGATATTGAAGAAACAGGCGTATTATTTCATCACTCTACCGGCGACTATAGCGCTGATAAAAAGGTGTTTGAAAATGTCACTGTCGCCAGTGAAATTCTTTCGGATCCCGCTTCTGCTCCTGAGATTATTGATAATGCGTTACGCCTTGCCATGAGTGAAAAGCGGCCCATTTATTTAGAAGCATGGCAAAATGTGTGGGGCGCGGCTTGTGATAAACCAGATGGTCATTTAGTGATCCCAAGACCTGCTTCTAATCCTGCGATGATGGCAAGTTTACTCGATAAAGTAATCAACCGACTCAAAGAGGCTGAGAAGCCACTGGTATTATTAGGCATTGAGATTGCGCGGCTCGGTATTCAAAGGGAAGTCGAGAACTTGCTCTGTAATCTCAATATTCCGTATACCACGACCACGCTAGCCAAATCAGTATTAAGTGAGGCGCAAGGGCTTGGGAAGGAACTGTTTGTTGGCACCTATGCGGGTGAAGCGTCATGGCCTGAAACGTTTGATTTTGTTAGTAAACGAGATTGTATTTTAGCGTTGGGAGCGATATTCACCGACGATTACCTGACCATGTTAAAAACGCAAGGTAACGAATTGATCCGCGTGAATATGGGAGAAGCAAGAATTGGTAACTGCGAGCGTTTTAGTGGTATTGATTTAGCACAGTTTATTGATGATTTAACGGTGTATATTGAGCATTACCCGATGCAGCATCGTGCGCTTTGCTCGGTGCCGGAAAACCCCTATTTGAACAGTCCCGTACAAGATTGCGATGCCATCACCTACGAAAACTTCTTTTGCACATACCAAAAGCAGCTAGCCCAATGCCAAAAGGTACGTGACTTCAACCTTATTTTAGGTGAGAGCTCATCGCTTTATATGGCGGCTCGTTTAACTGGCATTGAAGAAAGTCACTTTATTAGTGACGCTGCTTGGGGGTCGTTAGGTCATGAAACCGGTTGTTCACTTGGCATAGCCTTGGCTGACAATCGACGTAGTGTTGTGGTTGCAGGCGACGGCGGGTTTATGATGATGTGCCAAACACTGTCTACGATTAGCCATAACAAACTCAATACTGCAGTGTTTGTAATGAGCAACCAAGTGTATGCAATTGAGCAGTCGTTTGTTGATATCTGTGCGTTTACTCCTGCGGGCGCATTTGCACCATTTGATGATCTTCATCGTTGGGACTATAAATCATTAGCGAGTGCGTATTCTGTCGAATATTTGAATGTAGAGACCGTCGCGGATCTAAATGGGGTTTTTGCTACGCTTCATGAAAACCCATGTAAGCCGTACCTCATTAAAGTCAATATTGATAAAAAAGATCTCGCACCGGCGATACAAGATCTCGCCGAAGCCATTACGGGTAACAAAGTGGACGACTGTCCATGTGGAAATAGCACAGCGCAAGGAAACAATAATGCCTAAACAATCCAATAAACCTATCCCTGAATCTCAGTTAGAAGAAGCACAAAAGCGTATCGACCGCTACTGGCGTGCGACACAAGGATTTATACTCGCGTTAGAAAGCAAACACGGCTTTTCTGCAAAGCAGCTACTGACTTTATTGCCAACGGGTGATACCTCGATGGAGCGCTTTAGAGAATATCAAGCTAAAGCGCTTATCTTTAACACAAGATTGCAGTTTTCGCCCTCGGTGATAGTGATGTGTAATAACACCGATGATGTAATGCGCGCCTATCAAGAAGCGATAGCGTTTAACTTACCCATTCGGGTGCGCTCTGGCGGCCATGATCATGAAGGGGAGTGCAGTGGCACAGATGTGGTGCTACTGGATTTAAGCGGTTTAAAAGACTTCTCTATTGAGAAAGAAGGCGATGACTATATTGCTCACATTGGCTCGGGCTATCGCTTTTATCAATTAGTCCCAAAGCTTGCGGAATCTGGTTATAAAGATATTCCGCCGTTAACCATTCCGCACGGCACTTGCGCTACAGTCGGATTAGCTGGGTATATTCAAGGCGGCGGTTGGGGCCCGTGGACGCGAGCAAAAGGGATGTGTTGTGAGTCACTCGTTGGTGCGACCGTTATTTTGCAAGATGGCTCGAGGGTTGAGGTCTCTGAAACTGAAAACAAAGATCTCTTATGGGCGCTACGCGGAGGCGGGGCGTTAAGTTATGGAATAGTGACGGAGTTTAGAGTCAAAGCTTTTGAGCTACCTGAAGAAATCCATCGCTTTGAAATTAACTGGAATAATGGGGCGGTTGGCTCTACAGACTTAGCAACTTGGCAACTGCTTGGCCAGTGGGAAGATGCGATTAACGACACGGGAAAGGATACCGAGAACTTAGTTGGTACTAATCTAAAAATCAACGCGATCCCAGATATAAGCGAGTGTAAAAAGTCATCTGGTTACGAAAAAACGTTAAAGCACCCAAGCACCATGTATGGTTATTGGCAAGGCTCCGAAAAAACGCTGATTCAGTTTGCAAAGCAGTATTTCCCTGCCGCTAAGGTGCGAGTTACGGGTACGGACACCAAGCAGAATTATAGCGAAGCATTGATGTCTGACTGGTCACGAAACTCTTTGGCTAATCTCAAAAAACTGGGGTTAAAAGGGACACTTGCCAGAAGCCTTGATGGTGAACCATTCACACCAGACTTCGATGCCCCAGCGCCACACAAAATTACCTCAAAGCTAGTGCGTGACTCAGGTCTTACCGAACAAGGCAAGTTGGAGCTGTTACGCTCACTTACATCGCCTTTACTGTTTGCACAAAATGCCCCACTTGGACTATTTAGTTATGTCACTCTAGGTGCCATTGCGGGTAAGTTTTACGCCAATGATACTTGTGAAGATGCTAAGGATCGTGTTGCCTTTCCGTATACTACCGCGCAGTACACCATTCAATATCAAACTTGGTGGAATACCGAATTACAATACGACGGCAGCTACGATAGCAAACGCCTTGGTCAAGCAAATCCGGTATACCGTTACGTAAACCGTGCACTTGATTGGATTGAAGTAAGCCGCGACACCGCCATAGAAGGGGCATACGGCGCGTTTATCAGCTTTAAAGACGCATCCATACCGACAAAAACCTACTTCCAAGAGAATTACGAAAAACTCATTGAAATCAAAGAGGAGTATTCGGGTTTCACAGTTAAATTAGACTGTGGTGAAGAGGCTTACGTCAACTTTAATCGCCTAAGAACCCGTAAGACAATCATTTAACAGTATTAAATGTGAAGAGCAAAAAGCCAGTATCGGCTTTTAGCTTGGTTTCACCTTGAGGTAGGAGCTGTTTTACACAGCGATCTTGTTGTTTTTGTATTGTATTTTTCGCTGGTGAGATGAGAGGGTTTCTTCAACGAGTATCTGTCGAAACACTTAAACCCTCGGCGGGTAAACCGCCTCCTACACGCGTATTTACGCTACGGGGTAGGAGCTGTTTTACACAGCGATCTTGTTGTTTTTATGTTGAATTTTTGGCTGGTGAAAAGAGACGCTTTCTTCATCGAAAATTCGTTGAAAAGCATAAACTGCTCGGCGAGTGAATCGCCTCCTACAAGCATGATTTCACTATCGAGTAGGAGCTGTTTTACACAGCGATCTTGTTGTTTTTGTATTGTATTTTTCGCTGGTGAGATGAGAGGGTTTCTTCAACGAGTATCTGTCGAAACACTTAAACCCTCGGCGAGTGAATCGCCTCCTACAAGCATGACTTCACTACCGAGTAGGAGCTGTTTTACACAGCGATCTTGTTGTTTTTATATTGAATTTTAGGCTGGTGAGATGAGGGGATTTCTTCGTCAAAAATTCGTTGGAAAACATAAACTGCTCGGCGAGTGAATCGCCTCCTACAAGCATGATTTCACTATCGAGTAGGAGCTGTTTTACACAGCGATCTTGTTGTTTTTATATTGAATTTTAGGCTGGTGAGATGAGGGGATTTCTTCGTCAAAAATTCGTTGGAAAAGCATAAACTGCTCGGCGAGTGAATCGCCTCCTACAAGCATGACTTCACTACCGAGTAGGAGCTGTTTTACACAGCGATCTTGTTGTTTTTATGTTGAATTTTTGGCTGGTGAAAAGAGACGCTTTCTTCATCGAAAATTCGTTGAAAAACATAAACTGCTCGGCGAGTGAATCGCCTCCTACAAGCATGACTTCACTACCGAGTAGGAGCTGTTTTACACAGCGATCTTGTTGCTTTTATGATGTATTTCACGCTACAGAGATAGAAAGCATTTAAATATCTAACACCACCACTTCCATTTGGTCTTGCGTATCGTAAGGTTGGATCTGCATTTTTATTTGGCTCTCAGAAAGCAACTCCAGCTGACCTTCTGCAGCTTTGTATTTGCTATGAACGACCTTTACTGCATGAATACCAAATCCGATTTCTCGCTCTAAGCGTAAAACTAAACCATATGAGGTGGTGGCTCCGCGGTCGGTTCGGTAAAGCACATAGTTATCATCATTGACATTCAGTCGATTAAGTTCGGCAAAGGAGTGGTCGACGCCGCTTTGTTTGATCTCGGAATAATCACCAGCGGCAAAGATGAATACGATGAAACTCGGCACAGCTGCTGCCAAAGCGACTAAGAAGCCAGACACTTTGAGTAACTTGGTGCGTCGACATAACGACCACAACAACACTGAAGCGGGTAAGATGATGGCCAGTATCATAACGAAAAGGTAATTATGCTGAGGAGCCGCAAATCTTAATTCCCAAGGCAAATTACTCATATTTAGGGTGACTAGTAATACAACAATTACCAACGCAATACTTGAAAATCGTTTCATAAATTAAATCTAAACTACAACAAAATCAGTAATACCAAAATAAGCCTATTACTATTTAAACAAGCTGAATTTCCCAGTAAATTCTTTAAGCTCTGCGCTATCGCCAAACATGCAAATGCCAAAGTACTCTAAGTCTTGTTCTGGTGTTTCAGCGGTGGCGCTTACTTGCTGTTCGGATGTGCCAACAATCATGGTATTTGTAAAATCAGTAAAGGGGATGTTACGAGCCACAAGCTCTGCTCGCACTTTTCTGATTTTATTACTGTTATCTGCTTTAAGCACAATAAAAGGGTAGTGCGAAATAGAAGGGTGAATGCCGCCATCTTTGTCTTGATACGGTAAAAAGCAGAGCTCATCGGTATTACCTATTTGGTCAATGAGCCCAGCGGTCATATGGCCAAGCGCATTAAAAAGCCGACCAAGTTCAACTTTTTTATTGAGCACAGCAACAAATCGCTTTGAGTTTTCGTCCGGTAAAACGGTAAAATCAGTCATAGATTTCCTTGAGTTAGAAAAGAGGCGCTAAACCATATCATAATAAAACTATCACCGCGCCTCGGTGTCGGTAATTGATTGTAATTTCCTAAAACTTCCTAAGGACAGACAGTAAATTTTGTAAGGCCAATCAGTTGTCCTGAACTGGTGACAACGTGCACCTCCCACTTACCCGTTGAGTCGGCCGGAAAGTTGGTCTTATGGCTCCAAGCTCGATAGCCTTCCTCGCGTCCACCGCTAATGTTTAACGGAATTCGGTCAACTACTTGTTTGTTGTGTACCCACACGTGAAAGATCTTTTCGTTTAGTCCCCGAGGTGCTTTTACCGCGCTCCAACTGTATAAGCCTTGTTCGTGAAGCGAATGGGTATCGAGGTGTTGGATACTGTTCATCGGTTTTCGTTGCTGCCTATCAACCTCATAAGCCAGTGCTATGTCGGTGAGTCGTAAGGCTGCAGGGGGGACCCAGCTACGTAGCTGCCACAAACCTGCGCTAAGCGCACTTAGCAGCAGAGCCAATAAGGGAAAACGCCACCATCTTGCGTGTGGCATGACATTACCAAGACTCGGTAGGGTAAGAATAATGGCGGTGACTAGCACTATTTGTATACTTTGGTCAGTTGTCAGGTGAAGCAAAATAGGAAGCGTAACTGAAATCACAACAAATAAGGCAAAATTGTGGAATACCATAAACAGCACATTGTGCCGGGCTAGCTTTTTGTAATATATCGGGTCCACAACGGAGATAAACGCGCAGAGTGCAATTAAGCAGGTAAATGCAGCCTGTGGATGATTCCATGTCGTGGCAGCCAAGAAAAAAGGCAGTGCGAAGAATAGACTTTCCTGTTGCACCATTTGTAGGGCAAAGCGCATAAAGTTGGGTGACAACACAATACCAAAGCGTTGCTCCACTTGGTCGCGTAGCCAGTTATCAATAATGAGCCACAGCCAACTGGTGAGTAATAGTAGAGCGATGATCTGTGAAAACGACTCTTTCCGTTCAACCAAAATAAAGCTTGCTATACCGCTACAAAAAGCTAGCACAGCCATCAGGCCCGGCCACTTCTGCATCATCAAAATAAATTTTGTTATTAGGTTTTTGAAATAACGCATTGAAATAGAAATTGCTTGCTGATTTTACCATTGAAGCATCTTAACCATGAATGCAATATGAGCTTGAATGCTTTAAAGATTTGTACGTTTAGCATTCGCAAGGGGAGGTTTTCAGTTGTTGACTTTAGATGCGCGAGATTTTTAGTGTGATCACAAAGTCTATCAACCTGTGTTTTCCGTTGATGCAAAAAGTGATTGGCTGGAGCACAAAGTTGACATGTTGCGCTTTGACTCCAGTCTAGAGGGTTATAGTTTGCTGGTTAAGGGTTTAGACTGGCCAATCAATTCGCTTGAGTTTTTGCCTGTTTTTTGATGAATTGCAACAAAGTATTCAATTGGATACTTCAGTTTTGATAGTACCACTTTAGGTGCGTTGCGGCTTATATCTACAGGTGTAGGCCAAGTAATAGAAACGCTTCCAGTCGTATTGTTAAGAATGCAAGGGTGGCTTGTACCTCTGAAGCTAGTTACGGAGGTTCCATCAATATTGGCAAACAAAACTGAGCAAGTATATAGCTTGTTTTCTGGGCTGAAATTTTCAATAGCGTAATCGAAAGAAACCTTAATTTCATGTTTTCTTTGCTGTAAGTTGCCAACTTCTTCAACTTCTAGATTGGACAGTGATGCAGTGCTTATTTTTATTTTTGAATAATCTGTTGTTGCGCAACCACTGAGGATGAGCAATGATGCTAAAATAGGTAATATTTTCATTATTTTCTCCTTAAAATAAAGTCAGTAATAAGTAGTTAAAACCTTCCATAATTTGCTCTTGTCCAAAGCTTATTTAATGAAAGATAACGTGACGTGTAGATTTGCATTATAGGAAAAGGTAACTAAAAATTAAACTTTTGTCACTATATTTATACAAATAAGCTGTGCATCGCAGGTTTTAGCGGCTGTAAATGTATTTTGATTTTTTCGCGAATATCACTCGACTGGTTTTGGCTTAACTTAAAAGCGCCATGCATCGAATTGATTTTAATCTTGAAAAAGTTAATGGCGTTAAACAGCGATTGGCGCTGATTAGCAGACACGCTATCAAGCTGCCAATCACTATTTGAAAACTGCTCAAAATGCGTTATTTGGGCTTGCATTGAAGCGTATTTTTCATCATCAGTAGCAATAATCGCGAGTTCACCTTCAACTATCACATTTGCGTACAACCACGTGGGGAGCTTAATGTCAGGGATAGCTGCGGGTGAGAGGTAATGATCTTCACAGTGGAAAATTGCTTGAATAACACCGTCCGCGTGGAAAATTGGGTTATCTTTTGTAGCGTGTCCAAGTAAATAAGCATGGTCATCACTTAATGTTAGCGGTACAAAAACCGTCTTTATCTTGCCTTCCTGTATCACCGTCAGCGTGGCCAGCGGGTGTTTTGTGATCACAGAGCTGAGTATGTTTGGATTGCTTTCAACGTAGTAGTTTCTTGGGTAGCTCATAATCTTTCCTCCAACCTTGCTTTAACTTCAGGCCACATCTCGTCGGTGATGGCGAATCGTGCTGTATTACGGTAACTTCCGTCGGGCAGGCGTCTATCTTTTAACGACAAGCCTTCAAAATGGGCACCGAGGCGTGCGATGGCATTACGAGACTTATGATTACATTCATGCGTTTGAAATTGCACACGTACCAATCCAATCGCCTCAAAGGCATATTTGAGCAACAGGTACTTGGCGTGGGTATTAACATGCGTGCGTTGAAATTCAGTACCAATAAAAGTGTGGCCGATTTCGGCACTTAGGTTGAGTTTATCAAGTCTAAACAAGCGGCTATTACCAGCCAGTTTACCTGAGTCTTTATCTATGATTGCAACAACAAGTTGTTCGCTTTCGTCAAACTGTGCCGAACCGTAAAACCATTGCTCTATGGTTTTTTGATCGCGACAATAATTGTTAAATACCCACTTCCAGATCTCAGTTTTTTTGCCTCGAGCCAATAACTCAGGTAAATGCGCCGCTTCAAGAGGAGTGAGCTTGACACGATTGGATTCTAGCGTTTGTTTTGAAAGCATCAATATTCCATTCATTCTGTGTTTTTAATGCTTGCATATTGCGCTGATTTTGGTTGATATAAAACAACCAGATTTATTAATTTAATTAGACCAGATTTGATTTCTATTAGCCCAAAAACACAGTCTCAAGATGCTAAACATAAGCGCTTAGCGGATGTTTTACGCAGCGCCATTACTGAAGGTAAGCTCACACCCGGTGACAAACTTCCTTCTGCTCGAAAGCTGGCAGAGTTACATGGTATGAATCGGCACACGGTGATGAATGCCCTACAAAACTTGGTAGCTGAAGGCTGGCTAGTGGTTAAAGAGCGTAGCGGCTATCGAGTCAATACTGAACTACCTATTTTCAGTAGCCAACAGATAGACACTAAAGTGCCTTCTACACCACAAATCGTGCCGCAATTTGCTAAAACACTGACTCCAGTAAGCAGCACTAAGCGTACGGCCTACCGCTATAGTTTTGCAGGGGGCTTACCAGATCTTCATGCCTTTCCCTATGATGAATTTAAGCGGTTTTTGGTAAAGGCGTGTCGCAAAACCAATGTCAGTCATTTTCACTATTCAGACATTGCTGGGTGCGAGTTGCTGAAATCCCAAATTCAGGCGTATTTGCGCCGAGCAAGGGGGCTAGTATGTGATGACTTGCTGATTTGTAATGGCTCCCAAGAAGCGCTTTCTTTGGTGGCAAATGCATTTATTAATCCAGGTGATGGTGTTGCCATCGAAATGCTTGGTTATCCACCTGCTCGGCATACTTTTACCAATGCAGGTGCTGAAATTTTTGCTTTAGCACAAGACGCAGAAGGCATTAAAGTGGAGGCTTTGGCGCGCTGTCTTGAACAAAACAAGGTGAAGCTGCTGTATTTAACACCACTGCATCAATATCCTACAACGGTCACATTGTCCGTACCGAGGCGAATGGCGATTTATCAGCTGTGCCAGCAGTACGGCGTGTTTATTATTGAAGACGATTACGACCATGAGTTTCATTATCTCTGCCCGCCGTTACAGCCTATGGCGGCAAGCGATCCAAGTGGTATTGTGATTTATATTTCTACCTTCTCAAAAATCATGTTTGCCGGTGCTCGTGTGGGTTATATGAGTGCGCGGGCAGATGTGCTTGCGCAATTGGTGGCTCGTAAGCAGCTACTTAATCACAAAAATGATGCGCTTACCCAGTTGGCTGTGGCTTACTGGATGGAAGAGGGCGGGTTTGAGCGCCATTTGCGGCGCATGACCAAAGCCTATCAAGTACGCCATCACGCGATGGCTCAGCACCTAAGCGAGCTTAAAGCCAAGTTAGATATTGACTTTGAAGTGCCACAAGGCGGTATGGCGTATTGGGTAAACAGCAAACGCGACGTCTCGAGATTATCTGAAAAAGCTCTTGAAAACGGGATTTACGTACAATGTGAGCCTGAATTTACCCTCGATAAGGCTAGCAGTTTAAGTCATATTCGCTTAGGCTTTGCGGCGCAAGAAGTCGAGCAACAGCAAGCGGGGCTGAGAGAGTTATTTGCTTTGGTCGCAGAGCTGGAGAAAAATAATGAATAAGCAACAAGCACTGGCCGAATTTGTTACATTCGGCCCACACAAAGCGCAGGCGTTAAATATACTATTGAGCGATAACAGCGCAGTATCGCTTGCTATCAGCAAGGCGATGTTAAGTGTGGTATTAGCAAAATATCTCAGTGGTGAAATCGACGAAGATGAGCTCGAAAATTGGGCTGGGTTTGTTGAACTGCGTGACGAGGTTGACTGCACCTTGATAGAAGATTACCTCTACGCGTTGAATAATCCAGAGCTGATGGGTGGAATTAACCTCGATTCCATCGGTAATATGTTGAAACTCATTAAAGGTTAAACACAAAAGGAAATACCATGAGACTAATAGCGGCCGCATTGTTTTTATTAAATTGCCAAATTGCGTTGGCGGGAGGAGATGTGTGTGAAAACCCTATCTCAACCATAGACATCAACGAGTGTGCAATGAGTGAGCTTAACGCGAGAACTGAAACACTTGAACGTTACTACCAAAAAAGCCTTGAACATAATGCTTTTGATGAGCAACTGGTAGAAGCGATTAAAGCCTCGCAGTTGGCGTGGCAAAGCTATCTCGATGCTCACTGTGACGCGGTATATACCCAATGGCGAGAAGGCACTATTCGCGGTGTGATGGCAATAGAATGTCGTAAGGAATTAGTTAAAACCAGAACCCATACTCTTTGGGCTAACTTTTTGACTTATATGGATAGTACGCCCCCAGTATTACCAGAACCTGAGTAAAATGTGGTTCTGGTAATTACCTCACAATATCCACTGTGAGTACTATTCTGAGCTTAGGCTATCTACCTTAACTTAGTCGGGAACAACCTCTGATGATGTCTTATTCCTCAATAGCATCACGCCTAATCCAATAAACCATAGGATTTGTCCGAGACCAAATATAGCCGTGGTAACCTCAAAAAATGGGTTCTCGGCAAGGAAAGATACACCTGAAAATAAAGTTAAAATCCCAGCTAGACTCACAAGCAAGCCCCAATAATGAAGTAGTGGGCTAAATATTTTATGTTTGAGACCGGCGTAACTGATTGCCAGCACCCAAATCGCGCCTACTAGTTCAATGCCGCCCCCTAGTGCATCTACCACTATCGAGATAGTACGGTTTATTGTTAGTGCAAGCGCCGGATCTGTATCATAAAATTTTGCAATCGCTTCAATGCTGGTTAAAAAAATCATGGTACTGGCAAGGACAATCGCAGCCCAAATATACCCCACTACACTAGTAAACTTCATAAACTCAGGTGACACTGTGTTAAAGCGTTGATGAATTGCTTGCACCAACACAATCAGGGCAAAACTGAAAATAATCCCAATCACGATATAACCAAGAAAAAAGGTATCGCGATTTTGCACAAAGAAATCTAGATAAAGCGCTGGCGTATTGTGCTCACTTGAGTCCAAAACCCCAAAAAATAATACAAAGCCAAACAAATAAGTCGCGGCTTCTGTGAGTGCTGCGACACCTCCCCATTTTTGTAATGACATAGTGATTCCAGTTAATTTGATTGTTATTGTTGTGCTCAGTTTAGCAACATATTAAGCATCAGCTCCAGAATAGGGCGTGTTTATTTGTAACAATAGTTTATTGAGCAGGGAAGGGGGTTTGGGAGGGAGAAGAGCACCTTTAGGTGCTCTTAAGCCATATTAAAGATGAACGATGCTAT
The DNA here is from genome assembly GCF_016695175.1 of Pseudoalteromonas sp. GCY. NCBI lineage: Bacteria > Pseudomonadati > Pseudomonadota > Gammaproteobacteria > Alteromonadales > Pseudoalteromonadaceae > Pseudoalteromonas > Pseudoalteromonas sp. GCY. The sequence goes on along the minus strand of NZ_CP068022.1, from coordinate 765,320 downwards.
CTGCATTGCCATCAGGATCGTTTGATGCTATACCATCAGTACCTGGGTTACCATTTCGCATCATGATCACAGCACAGGCGGCAGGTGAAGCCATTGAAGTGCCTGACATCGTCGTTGTTCCGCCACCATTTTTAAGTGATAAAATGCCAACACCAGGAGCTGCATAGTCTACAGGTGGATTGCCATAGTTTGAGAAGCTTGCAAAACGGTCATTTGAGTCGGTCGCTGAAATAGTGAATACACGGTTGTGTGAAGCACTAGCTGGAGACACATTTGCTGCGTGCTGGCTTTCGTTACCAGCGGCTACCACAAAGAAAGCACCAGATTGTTGAGCTGCGCTTTCAACGGCATCATTTAGCTCTTGGTTGAAGCCGCCACCCAAGCTCATATTTGCGCAGTCGCCAGGACTTGCATTGACCGCAACATGATCAACACCAGCTAAAACACCTGACCAGCTGCCTGAGCCGCGAGCATCTAACACTTTTACTGGAACTACAGTGGTGCCAGCTGCAACTCCCACTACATCAATATCGTTATCGAGCGCGCCAATCGTACCCGCTACGTGTGTGCCGTGGCCGTTGCCGTCGTCCATACCTGCATTTCTACCGCTAGAAAATGCTGAGAAACCGCGGCTTGCGTCAACGTTTAAATCTTGATGATCTAAGTCGATACCGGTATCAATAACCCAAGCGGTATAACCGTTACCATTCACAGGACCGCCAACACGCGTTACGCTCCAAGGTGTTGTTTGTGGGTTACTACCACCACCTGGTTTTCCCTTTGCCTTTGCCGGGCTTGCATACACTTTACCATCGGGAGTAAAGCGCATCACATCGCTATTTCCTGCAAACGCAGATTTAGCTTTGTCACAGCTCATGTTCACAGCCATGCCTTTGATGGTATTTTTATAGACATGTTTCGCTTGTGCATTCGCTTTTGCGACCATGCCACGCGCTTTACCTTCAACATCAAACTTTGAAACATCATCTTTAAAACGCACGATGCAGGTATTCGCAATTTCTGCATCCACGGCTGCGCCTTGATACGTTGCATCTTGTGCAAAAACTGTAGTAGCACCAAACGTCGACATGATAGACAAAGTAAGTAGTGTTTTTTTCATCTTATTGTTCCTATTTATAATTATTTTAAAATTAACCTTTGAAACAGGTTGGTAACAAAGTTAGCTGTATATTAATAATTGTCAAAGGTGGAATGAAAAAAATATCTACTTTTTCCTATTTAGGTGCATAAATGAGTAGTATTTTTATTTTAACTTATCAAATCAAGTTGAGTTTATGCGCTATATTGGAGTGGGTGTGTTGTAAGTATTAAGTATTAAGTGTTAAGTATTAAGTATTGAGCTGCTTTCTAGTATTTAACCTGAGGTTGGATAAAGAACGAGCAAACTTATTGTATTTAAAATTTGCCTTAATCACCCGCAGCTCAGATTACTTGATACATTAATGAATGGGGTTGATTGGAAAAGTGATATTGATTGCTAAGCCAGGGTTTCTTCGAACCGCTAAGACTTCCCCACGATGTGCATGGACAAGCTCGTGAACAAGCGCCAGACCAATTCCGGTTCCTTGAGTCGCTCTTGTGAGCTCGTTACCAGCACGGTAGAAAAGTTCGAAAATTCGTTTTTCTTGGGATTCCGTAATACCTGCACCATAATCGCGGATCTCTAGTTCTAGCATATTTATTTGGCCGGATTGGCGACGGAATATAAAATCGACTTTTTGTCTTTCTATGTCGTTAATCTTAGCTTGGTCATAAAATTTAATCGCATTGTCTGTGATATTTATTATTATTTGTGAAAAAGCATCTAAATCCATGTTTAACATGGTTTCTTCAGGCGCAACAAGCTCTGTACTTATATGTTGTTTAAAGTTGTGTTTCAGCATCAAAGAGGATGCTTTTGAATGGATGATATCCATTAAAACAGCAACGCTAACTGGTTGTGGTTTAACTGTTTGCTTTTGGTGATGCAACTTTGTAAGTTGTAAAATATTATCTATCAATCTACTTAACCGTTCGCTTTCGCTGTGTATAAAGTCATAGTATTCAGCTTGATGTGTTGGCGATTGTACGATACCAGCCTGTAGCATCTCACTGTACATTTTTATGGATGTCAGTGGTGTTTTTAACTCATGACTAATAGAAGAAACAAAGTTTAACCGTTGTTCAGCAAGTTGCAGTTGCTCAAGGCCAAGTCTATAGAAACCAAAGCAGCCAATAAGTAAGGCGCTAAAGAGTACAGCAAGAAAAGCACCTCCTAAAAACATATTCTTCGAGAAAGGCAGTGCTTTTGTCGAAATTGATATATCGTAATTCGAATAAGGCCACTTTAGCGTACTCGAGTCAATTATTTGTTGCTGAAGGTTGATATTTGTTTGTTCCGGATTACTTACGATGACTTCATTCGTTTCAGTTTTTTGATAGAGGAAATATTCATCGCCGGCATTCCCCTCATTATCTGTGAGTTTCACGAGCACAGAGTCAGAAAAGCTGCGTAGCGCCAAAATATCATTAATGTGTCGTTGTAAGTAGAGTGTTCTTTCGACTAAGAAACCTTGTATTTTGGCGCTCTCAGAGTTGGTTATTATTCTGTAAAATAGTAAGTTATCAGGCACATCAAATGTGATATTCCAATGCTGCTTTTTGAGATTTAGGCTATTACCCAATAATGCATTGATGCGCGATGATTGAGAAACCAATTGCAGTATTTCGAAGGCTTTTTTTTCAAACGGTGATGTGGAATTTATTTGTTGTTCCATCCCAGCATAGAAATTAATTTCTTTGATCCAAATCGGGCTACTAAATTGGTGATCTGCATTTATTTGAAAAAAGCCAACCAACCCGGGAATGTTTGGTTGAGTCGCTGGAGATACTAACGGTGAACGTAATTTATCCGTTTGATTAGTCTGTGAGTTATATGAGTAACTGTAATAGTCGAACGCAGTAGCGGGAATAGAGTCATGCGCTATGAGCTTTCGAAACAGTTTTGTGTTTGTAACTTGAATCAAATTACGGGCTTCTTGGCGATAACTATCTAGCTGAGACTCTCGAGCAGATTGATAGCTAAAGTACAATAACAGAGCCATAAGAATCATAATTAACAGCGTGATTAAGCTAGTTAGCACCCGAAGCTTTTTAACACCTTGAAGATAGTTCAAAGGCGTATATGTTGGCTCACGACTAGAGGTTAGCCACTTAATCAGCATGAAGTTGGTATCCTTCTCCACGATGGGTCACTAAATATTGAGGAGATTTGGCATCATGTTCAATTTTCTTTCGAAGTTTTGCGATGTGTATATCAATCGTACGAGTGTCTATATCGCGAGTCTCTTTATAACCCCACACTTCTTTAAGCAGTTCGTCGCGAGAAACAGGGTGCTTTTGACGATGTAGGTAACACAGTACCTCGACTTCTCTACGTGTAAATTTTGTTTCATTGTTTCCTAACTTGCCCGTTAAAGTTTGCGTGTTGATTGTGATATCAGGGCTTAATACAAGCGTTTGCTCTGCTCCTGTCCAACCCGAACGACGAACAAGGGCATTAACTCTCAATACCAGCTCTGATGTGGAAAATGGCTTTGCAACATAGTCATCAGCGCCTAAAGAAAGACCGTTGATGATGTCTTCTTCACTATTTTTAGCTGTCAACATTAAAATAGGTTGTGAAGGAGACGACTGCCTTAAATTATTACAGATATCGAAACCATTCATGGATGGAAGCATTACATCAAGGATAACGCAGGCATAATTTTCGTGAATTGCGCATTTTAACCCTAATACACCATCAGATTCACTATGTACATCATAGCCGTGAAAAACGAAAAGGTCGGTTAATCCGCGTAAAATAGCTGGTTCGTCTTCAATAATGAGTAATTTGGGTTTGATATTCAACTACAGCATCCTCCCTAGATAGTCCTAATCCTCATTATACCTGTTAACTCGCTGAGTTAAATGCAAACTTTTGTAAACTTTTAGCGCGGTTTATTTTACCTTTCTTGTCTTATTAAAATTCATTGAAAGACCTACATTGGATGTTAAAGGTCGATGATTTCCAAATTTTTAGGATAAGTAATGGATATAGTTCGAAAAGATAACAAGAAAGGGGTTAGCAGACGAGTTAAGTGGGGCCTTGTTACGGTTACCTGCCTCACTTTAGCGACCATATTTATGTTAAATACAAGTAATGCCTCCTACTTAGCTAAGAAGGAAAGTTTGTTAATTGATGGTGTAAAAAGAGGTGAGCTGAACATCAATGTGAGGGGAACAGGCGTACTGGTACCAAAGGAAAAGCGTTGGATGGCGGTGAGTGTTTCAGGACGAGTAGAAAGAATACTTAAAAAGCCTGGAGCAGTAGTGAAGCAAGGTGAGCTTATTTTGGAACTTAGTAACCCTCATTTATCGCAACAAATGGAAGAGGCTAAATGGGAACTACAAGCGTTGCAATCAGAAGTACAAGCAAGAAAGGTTGCGTTGGAATCTGAGTTACTCGATCAAGAGATCAGAGTAATGAATGAGAAGCTTGGTTTTGAACGCAGTAAGCTTACCTTAAATGCGCAACAAGAACTGTTGGAAAAGGGGTTCGATGCAATTTCGAAAATAGACTTCGAGGAAGTCAAAATGGATGTGATGCAGTATGAACAACAATGGATGTTGGAAAAGCAGCGTTTAGAGAAACGTAAAGAGAATTTAGCGGCACAGATTGAAGCTAGTGAAGCGCGATTAACTATGATGCAAAAGGCTGTAGATAGATACGCTCAACAAGTAGATAGTCTAAAAGTGACAGCAACGATGGATAGTATAATTCAAGAAGTACCTATTGAGCTTGGGCAGGAGGTAAATGCAGGGACCAACTTGGCATTGCTGGCTAGAAGTGACATCTTTATTGCTGAACTTAGAATTCCTGAAAAACAGATAAAAGATGTTGTTGTAGGCCAACGCACTATTCTCGATACACGAAGCAGTAAAATTGAAGGTAGTGTACTTCGTATTGACCCCATCGTATCAAATGGGTCCGTTCAAGTAGATATTGAACTCACGAGCGCATTACCTAAAGAAGCTCGCCCTGAGTTATCAGTTGATGGGGTGATAGAGATTAATACCATTCCCAATACTTTGTTTGTTAGAAGGCCAATGTTTGCTAATAGCTTTAGTCAGATGGAAATTTATGTTTTGGAAACATCGGGAGATTTTGCGGTAAAGCATCCAGTGAACTTTGGTTTTATGTCGAGTCAGTATATTCAAATAGAAGGTGGTTTGAAGGAAGGAGACCAAGTCATCGTTTCAGACGCCTCGGGTTGGAAACAACACGAACGTATTCAAATTAATTAGGAAAGCCAATGAGTAAGAATAATAAAACTCTAGTTAAACTAGAATCTTTAGACAAAGTTTTTTATACCGATGAAGTAGAAACCCATGCGTTAAAAAACATTAACTTAACAATATATTCTGGAGAGTATATTGCCATTACGGGACCTTCTGGTTGCGGAAAATCCACATTACTTTCTCTGCTTGGTTTGTTAGATACGCCAACGAAAGGAATGTACCAATTAGCAGGTCATGACGCATCTGATATTGATACTGATGAGCGAGCTAGAATTAGAAATAAAGAAATTGGTTTTGTCTTTCAATCATTTAATCTTATTAGCGATTTGACAATTGAAGAAAATGTAGAGCTACCATTAACATACCGAACAGACTTGACCGCTGACCAGCGAAGACAGTCAGTAGTATCCGCGTTAGAAAAAGTAGATATGGCGCACCGAGCAAAACACTACCCATCTCAATTATCGGGAGGACAGCAGCAACGAGTAGCAGTCGCGAGAGCGATTGCAGGTAATCCCTCTATTATCTTAGCTGATGAGCCTACTGGTAATTTGGACTCGAAAAACGCTGAAATGGTGATGAAATTGTTGGAGGTTTTAAATAAAGAGGGCGCGACTATATGTATGGTTACTCACGATCCTGCATCAGCGAAAAGAACACAACGTATTATAGAAGTGTTTGATGGTGAAATTGTAGGGGACATATCAAATAACATCAGATCAATGGGGACTCATGCGTTAAAGGGATCGGAATATGAACTATTGGATTGATATAAAGTACGTATTCAGGGGGTTGTTGAAAAAGCCACTATTTTCATCAATGTCGATACTCATAGTCGCGATAGGATTGGGGCTTTCTATTTATACATATACGCTTCTATCACAGTTAATATTTAAACCTTTAACGTTAAATGGCGACACTCCAATCGTTGCAATTGAAGGTGAATATAGAGAAGCGCATGGGCGAGGGCAGAGAACGGATCCTTTCCATTTGAACTATATTAGTCAAGAGTCAAAACTCATTGATAATATGAGCTTGTATAGGACGGGAACATCAACCATTAGTAATATTAACAATGGGCAAGGTTCAATAAAAGTTCACTCTAGCCATAGTGACTGGAATCTTTTTGAAGTTGCGAAAACTCAACCAGTTTTGGGTAGAGGTTTTAGCCCTGAAGATCATGAGATAGGCGCAGAGCCTGTGGTTGTAATAAGTTTCGAATTGTGGGACCAATACTTTGCTCGAAGTAATGATATTTTAAACATGAACCTTAAGGTTAATGGCATTTCTAAACAAGTCATTGGCGTGATGCCTGCTGGGTTTTCATTTCCGGCCTTTGCTCAAGTTTGGCAACCATTAGCTGTTAACCAGTTCGAGCCTACTCACCCTTCTGATGCCTTTCGAGACTCGCTTAATGGTGTGGCTCGATTAAAGCCTGATGTCTCTTTGAGTCAGTTTGAAAAAGAAGTAGGTAACTTAGTTACACGCCAATTCCTCGCCTTACCGCAAGAGTTTAGTTGGCGAGCAGATTCTCCAGGTGGCTATATCAGAGTTTTTAACTTTAAAATGACTGATGACGGTGTTGCGCATCATTACCCCATATTTATCGCCATGTCCTGTGTTGTTGTTCTGATATTATTCTTGAGTTGTATTAACATTGGCAATTTGCTTTTGGCTCGAGTGAATGAAAGGGCAAAAGAAGTTGCAATTCGAATTTCTCTTGGGATCCCTAGAAAGAGATTGATCTTACAAATGCTGTGGGAAAGCTTATTCATTTGTGGTTTGGGTGCGATCCTCGCCTTTATATTCGCATCTTTCGGTACAAGCATTACAAATGATGTGTTAGACGAGATATTTTCAGTCAATGGAGAACGTCCTTTTTGGTGGGTGTTGTCACTAGAAATGGACGCAATTTTGGTTCTATTACTGTCAGTGATCTTTATGGTTTTTGTAACCGGCTTTATTCCCGCAATGAGAGCATTGGCACAAGATGTTAATGCCGTGCTAAGAGATGGAACAAGAGGTGCTCTTGGGAAAAAGGCTGGCAGAATGAACAAGTTGCTTGTCATATCAGAAGTCATCTTATCCTCAGTTGTGTTAGTCGTTGCGACGCTTCTTCTAAGCACTGGCTATGCGGCTCAAAATGCAGACTATGGGGTAAAAACGGAGCAGCGATTGACTGCCACTATTCAATTACCCAGCACTAGCTATCCAACATCGGAGCTTAAAAAAAGAAACGATTTTTATTATCAGCTCAAAGATAAACTGGAACAGCAGCCAAACATCAACGGTGTAGGATATTTTACCAGTTTACCTGGCACTGGCGGAGGGAGTTCACATTTTGAAATCCAAGGTAGAGAAGCGCTTGTTTATAATGAAAATCCAATGTGGAACTTTGAAGTTGTTAGCCGAGATGCTTGGCAAGTCGTTGGTATGAACATTATTGAAGGCAGAAGCTTCGAGCTGAGAGATGTTGATAGTGGAGAATCTCCAACAATTATAAATGCTTCAATGGCAGAGGCGTTATTTCCAAACAATGATGCGCTTGGTCAAAAAGTAAGAACGGTTGATGAAGGTGGCTGGCATACAGAATGGCGAACAATTGTTGGAATTGTGTCTGATAGTGTTCATGGACCAACAATGCAATCGACGAGTGCTTGGCATACTGGCTATGGATTAATGGATCTAAGAGGGTGGACCATGGAAATTGTGATTCACTACAGTGGCTCACTTAATGCTGCAGAATCGGCTCTCAGGCAAGCTGTAAATGGCATGGATAATGAGGTGACGCTATATCATGTGCAAAGCTATCAAAGTTTAATCAAACAGCCGATGCTATTAGTGAATGCAGTAAATACGATTTTTCTTTGGTGTGGCGTTGTCGCATTAATGCTAGCCGCAAGTGGCATCTATGCCGTTTCCTCAAACAGTATCATTATCCGTACGCAAGAAATTGCTACGAGGCGTGCGTTAGGAGCCAAAAATTCAGACGTAATTAAACTGTTTCTTAAAGAAGCTTCTCTTCAATTAGGCGCTGGGCTGGCTTTCGGTATTCTTATGTCTTTATGGGTTATAAGTCAGATCACGAAATCAATGATTATCGACGGTAATAGCTATGTGATTGGTTTGGTAGGAATACCAATTTTCATAAGTTTAATCGTACTATGGGCGACCTATTATCCTAGTAATAAAATGGTTAAGCAGGAACCTTGTGAAGGGTTAAGGCAAAGCTAATATGAATAAGTGTGATCACCTAGGGATATTGACGGTATAAGTGCCAAACTCGGCAGTTCAATATAACGTCGCGTTATAACACAGTTCTACAGGTCATCTTCCGACAACATTTGACGACAATTACGCACTGTTAGTACGCGGATCTCATGACTTAAGCTATAGATAATACGATAGTGACCAAAAATGATTTCGCGATAATTTGTATGGGGCATTTCAGGAACAAAGCGCCCCATTTCAGGCATACTTCCAAGTAGTTCAGTTTTATCAAAAACTTCGTTCACCCACTTTTCTGCGGCAGATGGATTATCCAAAGAAATAAATTCAGCTGCATCGCCTAGCTTCTGAAGCGCTAATGGAGACCAAACCACTTTCATTTCTTAATGCGCCCCAGTACTTGAGTACGAGCATCATCATTGGAAACACCAAGGCCTGAAGCTAATTGAGCTTCAGCGGTGCGCATTTCTTCTAGTAATTCTATTTTCTCTTGCATTGCTTCATACTCTGCAACATCGAGAACAACAGCTACACCTTTACCATGTTGTGTGATTACCAATGGACGGCGAGTCTCATTGATTTGTTTGATGTAAGAAGCTACACCAGCACGAAATTCAGATAACGGCTGAATATCTTGATCGAAATGAATACGACTCATATTGAACTCCAAATGGTACAAAATAACGTACAGATAATAGTTCAACTAACCGTTTAGAGCAAGGAGTTGATTCTGTGTTGTGCGCCCTGTTAAGGTGTGAGCAACGCAATACCGAAGCCGCCGCAGACCACCTTAAACACTAAACGCAACGCACAGTAAAAATGCCACGCGCTGCGAATCATTCTTGAACAGTTATGTTTACAACTCAGCTTTGGAGCACCAAAACTCTGAATAACAGCCATCAACCCACTCTATACCACGGCGGGATCACACTTTGTAAAAAGGCTTTAACACCCGGTCCTTTTCTGATCTAATAACGCCCACATTATCACTATCTACTTGTTAATTATGTCGTTATTTAGCCACCTTGAACTTGTTGAAGATAAGCGTTCTTCTATCAATCAACATCATGATCTTGCTGATAACAAAAATAGACACGCACTTTTATGTCACTTCAGTTGAGCCTGATGCACAGATGTTACAAAAAGCTATCCGCCACCATTGGCACATCGAGAACCAACAGCATTGGGTGTTGGATGTCGTGTTTAAAGAAGACGCTTGCCAGATCAGTGAGCCGGTTTCGGCAGAGAATATGGCGCTGTTCAGACGGGTTGTTCGCAACTTGGTAAAACAGCACACAGGACGTAAAGATTCGATACGTGGCAAGTGTGTTCGGGCCAGCTTTGACGATGAATTCAGAGCAGAGCTTATCTTCGGTTAATGGTCGTTAACGAAGTATGCTCTCACCCTGCACTCTATACGAATTGTTCCAAACTCTCGTTGTGTGTTTAACTCTTCAGATATGATTACCTTTTCTGATTAAGTAAAATAAGGAGTAAAATAAGTGACTCCCATCACTATTAACATCAAAGCTGAGAAATTTAGCTTGAAAAGTATAAAATACTTAAATCACTAGGTAAAAAAACGGTTATCGATAGGCTAATTTTTAGCGCCAAAGCATATCTCTACACCAAAACTGAGTTATCGCGCCCGACAACGCGCTGCTAATACAACAGTAAGAAATTCTAGAATTGAGAATGTGAGTTTTGCTAAGCCAACAAGCGCTCGCAGTTTGTTAGGTTTGTCCGTCGTCGTTTTTGCAGTGTTTCACAGTAAGCGGTTATTGTCCGCTCTCGACCAACTGCACCGTGGAATACCCGAGAAAATTGCGTGGTGAGTTTTATCCAGTTCTCAGGCTCTATATTTAACCGAGTGAGTATAGGCTGAGACTCAAAGATATAACCGCGTTTATCGGCGCGAATACATTGGCCTGTGAGTTCAACTAATTCAATATAGGATTTGAGATCAAAGGGCAGGCCTTTAGGCATATGTTTTCGTGGGCTGCCAGCAAAACGTAGTAGACTTTTTGGTTGATTACCCAGTTTAGCGTGGTCGATGCGCTTTTTGATGCTGGTGTAGTCTGAGGTCTCGGGCGTTGCTGCGATTTTGGCTCTAATGGGGTTTAGGTATACGTAAGCGAGACAAGCAGCCAGTGCAGCCTCGTCCAGTAATGCTTGGGATTTGAATCGTCCTTCCCAAAACCGACCTGTACAATTATCTTCTTTATTTGCTCGGCGGGCGATATCTTCGTTGAGTACTCGCATAAACCAGCTAATATCTGCGAGCCTTTCTCTGTACTCATCAACCAGCTCATCGAGTATCAATTGCTCCGATTCATTGAGTGGCTCATCTTCAATAAATTTTTGGCTTACCCAATTACCTTTAAACAGCTTGTGCCATCGTATCACAATCGCTTTATCCGACAGGCGCTTAGCCTTTTTATCATCAACATATAAAACAATGTGAGTATGATTACTCATCACGGCATAAGCACAGACATTAATACAAAACACAGACCCCAACATCAAGAGCTTTTCTTCAACCCAACCCCGGCGGTGCTCGTATGATTTGCCAGTAAGTTTATCTTCACCGCAGAGAAAGGCGCGCCTTACGCAACGGGAGATACAGTGGTAGTATTTGGTGTCGGTTAGACTGATTTGTCTTTTACGGGCAGTAGCCATAGTTGGTTTCCTCAATCCTTTGAGTGCAGAATTAAAGCTTAGGCGGTATCTTTGGAAGGTGCAAATTAGTGATGGGTGTCTGCGATTTGTTTCGTTATGCGATTTGTTTCGCGATTTGTTTCGTGTCAGACCTAAATATAGCTGCCGACACTGTGAAAAAACGCACACTCAAGTTGAGATAAAACAAGCTCCAGTACCACCGAGCCCAATCCCGAAAGGCATTGCCACGGCGAGCTTGCTGAGCCAAATCATCACCAGTAAATATCAGTATGGCTTACCGCTGTATCGACAGGAAAACTTGTTCAAGCAATATGGTATCGCGCTGGGAAGGCGAACTATGGCGGATTGGGTGATACGCTGCGCCAGCTTATTCAAACCGCTCTACGACAGGTTGCACGAAGTGTTGTTACAGCAACCGGTACTGCATGCCGACGAAACCACGGTTAAGGTGGTAAAAGAAGACAAACAGACCAGTTACATGTGGCTGTATTGTAGCGGCACGGACTCGGCTGTGGCTGAGTCAAAAATCCCCAATATCGCACTGTTCGACTATCAGAATAGTCGTGGGGTCGCTGTCCTGTGGAATTTTTACAAGGATATGATGGCTACTTACAAGTAGATGGTTATGCAGGCTACGAGCAAACACAGGCGACCCTTGTTGGCTGTTGGGCACATGCAAGACGCAAGTTCAAAGAAGCAGCAGATGCACAAGCCAAAGGCAAAACCGGTAAAGCCGGTAAAGCCGATTGGGCACTTAACCATATTCAAAAACTATATCGAGTTGAAACTGCGCACAAAACAGCAAGCGCTGAAGTGCGGCAGATTGCACGGGCACAACAAAGCGCACCGCTGCTGGCCCAGTTTAAAACCTGGTTAGATAAATCAGCACAAACGGTGGTACCAAAATCGAAGCTAGGTGAAGCCGTCCATTACACGCTAAGACAATGGCCGAAACTCATTCGCTACCTTGAAAACGGCCAGTTAAGCATGGATAACAATCGTGCTGAGCGTGCCATTAAACCGTTCGTCATAGGCCGAAAGAACTGGCTGTTTAGCTTCACCACAAGTGGTGCAGAGAGTAGTGCAATCCTCTACAGCGTGATCGAAACAGCCAGAGCAAACGGCCACACCCCATTCGACTATGTGATGCATTGCTTAAACAAATTAGCCCAGCCACAGTGCGATATCGACAGTTTACTGCCCTGGCATGTTAGCCTCTAGGTGTAAGGTGTAGTTCGCTGCACGCTTACACAAAGTTGAAATAGATGGAAAAGAGAGAACTAAATACACTATAGATGACGATATGGGGAAGAGATTCATAACTTTCTCTTTTCAATCGCTTAGTTCAGTTTTTTGCAACTCTAAATGTTAACCTAAGCCAGACAAAGACTTGTGCGATACTCCAAGGTTAGAAAAAGTAAGCCATTACACTACTTGACTCATTTTACTGATAGATTTAACTAAAAAGAAATGGGGCAGAAATGAGTTGGCTGAACGGCCGCTTTGTAGAATAAAAGTAACATTGATAGTGTTATTACGTCAAAATCGCTTAGTACTTATACTGTCAGCATCCCTTGGCAATCACACTACTACAGCTAAATAGAATAGACTCAATCGGTTACTCGGTTGAGTCTATTCTTCCCTTAAGATGTTTTCCAGTTAGCGCGAGCGTAATGTTCTGCGTCTAATTGCCACCATGACGCTACTCAATAGAATAAACAAGTAACCTAACGCACCACCTGAGCTGCCTTTATCTTCCTTATCGGTCGTCGTTGGCGTTGAGTTCGCTTTGTACTGTGCTTTTACAACCAGCTCACTGGTGACTTGGTCAAAAGCTAGATCCCAACCGGTAAATGTATAACCATCTCGTTTTGGCTCAGTGGGCGGCGTTGCTGCTTGTCCATGAGCAACTTCTGCTGCTTTGATGACGGTGTCATTCCAATCCACAAACTTCACTTGATACTTATCAATCTCAAATTGTGCCGTAATGGTAAGATCTTGATTGACATCATTAAAGTCGGTATTCCAGCCAGTAAATGTATAACCTTCCCGGGGCGGAACTTGAGGAGCCGTTGCAGCACTATTTTCTTCAATAGTTTGAGTAGAAAGCACGCTTCCATCCCAGTTCTTAAACACGACACTAAATTGCTGTGGTTCATAGCTTGTTACCTGAAATGCGACTTTGTTGTCTGTGTAGTCTAATTCAGGGGCTTCTGATGAAAAGCGAACAGTGGGTGCAAACACGCCAGCTTCGCCTGGCGTTACAGTAAATGAAACTTGAACAGATTTAATATCAGACGCGCCAGAAAAACTACAGAAGCGACTGTTACTCAGGTCGATGCAGTTAACTGTATATCCTTGATCTATAGAATGGAAATCAAATTTGACTGCGGCGTCAGCATCGAGGTAGAGATCAAATCGGCGCGGTAAACTGGACAATGTGTTTTCAGTTATTTCCAGCGTAACTCGATTGCTTGCTCCCGTTTTTACCTGTTTTGCTCCCGTTATATCTTTTACTGAGATTTTACTGATCTGTTCTTCATCAACAAAGATATAAGGCGTGGCACCTAACGTTGTTAATTCTCGTGCTTTTGCACCTTGGCTATAAATGCCAGCAGAATCTATTTGAATGTTGGCATCTAACTGCCAAACACCTTGACCTTTTTGCAAGTCATCTGTGCTGAAATTTAGGCTTGTAGTGCCAACAGACGTATTTTGATCACTACCTTGTTGCCACTGTTCTATGGTAAATAGTTTATCTTTTGCCTCGGAGCCTTCCGGTGCCCTGAGAGAGTAGTAGCCTTTGGCCATACCAGATATATCTGACGCAGTGACGGTTAAAGTAACGTTTTGCTCACCATTCGTTGAGGTCAATTGATTTGATGAAAAAGCGATATTGTCAATGCTTGGTGGCACAATATCTAGTTCAGTTTGATTTTTAACCGTAATAACGGAAGGTAGACCGAGTTGGTTAAAGTGACCTCGATTGTAAGCCCCCATATTTCCATTGCTATCAGTTAGCATCGCAGAGGCAACAAACCACTCACCTGGTAGATCTTTATCAGTAAAGGTAAAAGAGTAATTCGAACGATATACCCCTTCGACGTCTGTTTCTTGCCAATCAGATGACTCAGCCTGTTTTATCGCAAGTGACTTATACTGGCTAGGTGGTGAAACCCTAATTACACCTTTAGACATCGTTGAGTGGTCATAAGCTTCTATGGCTATATTTACCGTTTTATCACCTGTGTTGACATCAACTTCAGTGTCAGAAATCGTAATAGATTTTATTTCAGGGTTAACGCCCTCGGTAACCTTATCATTTGTGACAACGATATTTGGGTTAAATCCCGCTGCTTCAATTTCACTCTCGCGCAGCCAAAAGCGAACAGCGTTGGTATATGGCCTAGGGTTAAAAACCATTTACCATTGATGTCAGCATCCGTGAAAGTGAAACTAACCTTACTTTCGTAAACCCCCGGTTCGTTCGTTTTCTGCCAATTAGCAGCGGCTGCAGATTTATTGCCACCCCAACTGAAGCCTGTTGGTGGTGATAAATAAACGCGTGCAGCTTTTACACCGCTTTCATCGTAAAATCTTAATGTAATATCAACGGTTTTGTCACCGTTATTGACATTAACTGAGTTGGAGCTCAACTGGATTGATCTTAACTCTGGTGGATTTCGTTCGGTTTCAGTTGTAGTTTTTTGTTCTTGGTAGCAGTGGGTATTGAGTAAATCCAACATAGACTCGGCGGACAATAAATTGTCACTTGCGCCATTTTCAGCATTTGCCATCAATAATTCAGTTTTTGTGTCACAGTTTATTTTTGGGTTAGTGATGGTATCTAAACTAAGCGGTTGGCTTGCTTGTACATTCATTGCTGCTAGCCCAGAGACTAGCGTTGCCAGTGTGGTTTTCTTAAAGAGATTAAAACTCATAGTTAGTCCTTTAAAGTGATTATGTGTAGCACGATATTAGCGAAATACTCGGTTAGTACCGCTTATAACTACAAAATTGAGTAAACATCCTAAATTACCATGTAGTTCTATATCTTTAGAGGATTTTTTGTACTTAAATTGTGAACAAATGTGAAAGCCAATCTTATCTACTTTGTTGAGTTAAGGTGATTTTTAAGATGTTCGATAAAAAGTTGGGTTTTATATGGGGTGTAGTTTGTCTTGGGATAATACGCCCATAATTGTTTTGTTTCAGATTTTACTTCAGGTAATACAGGTATAAGTAAACCTTGGTCGAGTTCTCTTTTCACATAGCTAGGCGCAATAAATACCAGTCCCAAACCTTGTACTGCTGCTGTCAGCATAGCGTCAAGTTGATCAGAGACGAAGTTATAGTTGTCAAACTGGAAGACATCGCCATTTTCTAAAATAATCCCGCCTAGTTTGTGGTAATAACTGCTTAACAACATTTTATGTTGGCGCAGATCATTAAGGGACTTGATAGGCTCATGTTGTTTGAGATAGTGAGGAGCACCAAAGATCTGCATTTGATAATCAATGAGTCGGCTGCCTTTATGAGAGGCTGAGTCAAAAGCTTCATAGTAGCGTGTGATCACTAAATCGTGAGTAAGATCTGGGTGTGCGCCCGGGGCGATGACATTAAGATGAATTTTTAATTTGGGATATTTGGCTAAAAATGAGGCGATATTTGGCATTAAAATGGTGCTGCCTACCGCGAGTGTTGAAGCGATTTTTAAGCTACCAGATGGCGCTTGATTCAGTGCTTGTCCGTGATCAGTTAAACATTCAAATTGCGCTAGCCATAGAGAAGCCTTCGGTAAAAAGTGCTCCCCAGCCTCAGTGAGATTGACTTGGCGAGTCGTACGAATAAATAGCGTTAAGCCAAGCTGCTGTTCTAACCAGTCAATTCGTTTGCTCACCGCAGATGCTGAAACACCCTCTTCATCTGCGGCACGCGTAAAACTGCCAAACTCTACAACTTTGCTAAAACTCCGCACTCCGGTTAGCCAATCCATTAATTGTTTCCTAGCAAGAATAAGTGTTTTTATTATTACCTTGTTTTTTGGATATTAAAAGCTCGATAAAATCATCCTCAGTAAATTCAAGGGGGTTGACGTGTTTCAAGTTGTGTTTTTAGCTGTTTTGCTGATGTCTTGCTCTCAAATCGCAAGCCAAATCTACATCCCTGTTTTACCTAATATCACGGATTCCTTACAGCTTACGCCTAGTCAAGGACAGGCAGCAGTAATTAGCTATTTCACTACACTAGGAGCTGCGCAACTGCTGGTTGGGCCGCTACGAGATAAGTTTGGTGATAGGCCGTTATTTTTTAGTGGGCTGGGTATTTTACTGCTAGGCACAGTTTTTTGTTCAGTTGCATCTAGCGCCGAGGTATTTTTTATCGGTCGGGTGTTGCAAGGTATTGGTGCTGCGTCGCCGGTGTTAATTGGTAGAACGCTTCTTGCTGCAAGATTATCAGGTAGTGAACTTAAAAGTGCAATGGCGACGTTATCAATGTCGGTGAGTGTTACTGCTATTTGTAGTCCATTCTTGGCTGGAGTGTTATCTGGCTGGGTAGGGTGGCAGGGGATGTCATGGTTTGCATTCGCTTACTATATTTTGATACTGATTTATGGCTATAAAACTATGCAGCAGAGCAGTAAAATTACCATGTCATTACGGCCAAAAGCGCTCTTTAATGAATATCAAAGTCTATTGTTAAACCGCTCGTTTATTTCCCTCGCGTCGCTCAAGTGGTTGCCTACTTTTTTGTATCTCACCATTCAACTGTATCTGCCGTTTTTATTGGCACGGCAGTTTGGCTTGGAAGCCAATGCAATAGGTCAGGCGATGATGATCCCCATGTTTGGCTTACTCATAGGATCAATATTAACTAAGGTATTGCAGCGTAAGCGCGCTTATTTGGATATCGTAATTTGGACTTGGCCTGCGCTCGTTGTCAGCGTGTTATTGCTGCTATTTGCAAGTGGTAGTGCGCTTGCTGTTTTGCTTGCTTATGCTGCGATTATGTTTGTATTTGGCGCTTATTTTCCAAGTTATATGCATCTTATTGGCGTTTTACATCCAGAGAAAGCAGGAACAGCAAATGCGCTAGTCGGCGCGGTTGAGCTGTTATTTTTCTCTTGCGTGGCGTGGTTAGTCAACCGATGGCTACTGAGTGGCCTTGAGTCACTTGCGGCACTCGTTTTTGGTTGTGCGCTGTTACTGTTTATGACCTGGCGGCATTTACGCACTGTCCTTATGCCGGTTTGTAAAGAGTAATAGAATGCATGTGGTTTCTGCTACATAGCGTTTATCTATGAGACTGATGGCTATGTATGTGATCTTATGTTTGGGAAAAATAACAATGCAGTTTGAAACAGAACGTTTATCCATAAGACGAATGACAATGGATGACTTAGATGCGGTTTACAGCCATCGGAAAAACCCAAATACGTCAAAATATATCGGTGCGCCTGCCACGTTTGAATCGGCAAAAGAGAGGCTAATTCAAGCTTGCCAACCTTGGAAAGGTGGGGTCGATGAGCGTTTGATCCTTGCGATCGTTAAAAAACCACAAGCTCAACTTATTGGTGAACTCGTTTTTAAATATGTCGATGCAGGAAAACGGGTCGGTGAGATTGGCTTCCGGTTAGCTGAGGTCGAGATTGGTAAGGGTTATGGGGAAGAAGCCGCAACAGCACTGATGAAGGAGGCTTTTCAAAGTCTCTCTGTAGATACAATTCAGGCCATATGCGCCGTTGAGAATCTGCAGTCGCAGCGGTTGATGCTGAAGTTAGGGATGAAACGCGAAACTCATTTAAAAGCCTTTTTGGATATAGGCGGTGAAAAGCACGATATCTATATCTATCAATTAAATAACCTGAGTTGCTAGATAAGGAAATAATTTAAGGTGATTTTAAAACAATGAGTTAGCTCTAAACTTCCAGTTAAATAGAAATTAACTTGAGTTTATGAAGCTTGACCTATAAAAGGGAACTAATTACAGTGCTTGATTTTAAAGGATTAAATGTGACATGAAAAGAATAACCATTCTGGCGTTGCTGCTACTCTCTGGATGTCAAACAAGTAACACTTCTGTACCGTTAACAGCTGAAGAGCTAAAACATATTCGCTATGTAGATATGCGACATTTACCCATCAAAACTCAAGCGGATGGTTATTGGATTCAAAAACGCCGGATAGAACCCATATATCCAATAGAGGCGGCCAAAGGTGGGATATCGGGATGTGTTTCTTTGACGTTAGGTATAACCCCTGATGGGAGAGTGGGAAGCTATAAAATCACCAGCAGTTATCCCGAGGGCGTTTTTGATATCAGCGCACTTCAGGCTATAAGAAAGTGGCGTTGGAACCCCGATGATAATAACCTTGCGCGTCAGGCTATATTAATCGATGCGAAGCTTGATTATTTTGTAATTCAAGGGCAAAAAAATTTGGATGAAGCAAAACGAAACTGTGAATTTACCTCCATTCCGGGGCGTTAAGTGTAGCGTTTTACTGCATAGCGCGCGAACGTATCCGCGCTTTTATGATTTGAGGCAATGAAAATGGAATTTGAACTTTTAGTGCAGCACAAAGCGCTGATACCAATTATTGCTAAGTGGTACTTTGACGAATGGGGGAGCATTGTTGAAGAGGCCTCTGTAGAGCGTTTTGAGCAAAAGCTTTTAGACTATCTTAACGAGTCAGCCATTCCTTGTGTAATCGTCGCGCTGGATGGCGACACAATCGCAGGAGTCGTGCAGCTTAAATTTCATGAAATGAGTATCTACACAGATAAAGAGCACTGGATTGGTGGTGTCTATGTGGACAAGCCTTATCGTGGAAATAAACTAGCGCCACGCTTAGTCAAAGAAGCGGAGCGACTAGCCATTAAATTCGGTGTCAAAACGTTATATTTACAAACGGAACACCCAGAAGGTGGACTTTATCGAAAACTCGGCTGGCAACCGCTCGAAAACGTCAATTACCGAGGCGTTGATGTGGTAGTGATGAGCAAAGCTTTGCTTTAGCTATATACTGTTCCAAACCAAACCGAAAGCAACTACAGGACCTTCCTTTCAATGGCAGACCAAGCGATTTCACTCTCTAAATATAATCAAGATTGGCCACGGATGTTCCAAGATGAAAAGCTAAGGTTAGCGCCTTTGCTATGCCCTTGGATTGAAGGTGATATTGAACATGTGGGTAGTACAGCTGTGGTTGGTATGGTTGCTAAGCCTGTGATAGATATTATGGTGGGTGTTAAGTCACTAGTGGCGTCAAAAGAAGCCATCAAAGTTCTCACTCAGCACGGTTATTGTTATTACCCCTATAAAGCTGACGTAATGCACTGGTTTTGCAAACCAACGCCTGAGTTTAGAACCCATCACTTACACCTTGTTCCTTTCAACAGCCTACTTTGGCAAGAGCGTATTTCTTTTAGGGAAAAATTAAGAGCATCATCAGATTTAAGAGCAGAGTACTGCGCGTTAAAGCAGGCGTTAGTACAAGAATACAAAGATGACCGAGAGCAATATACTCAACAAAAATGGCCGTTTATTAAACGGGTATTGGGTTGTTAATTTAATGTTGATTTTTTTGGTTCTAAGCCCAATATAACGTAAAGCAGTAGTCGAGTATTAAATAGATGAGGCTTGGCTCTGCTGTGATTTTTACGTTAGAGGAGTTGAAGAAAAGGAATGAAAGGAAAAAAGATATTAATTGTTGGTGGGAGTACAGGTATTGGCCTCGCATTGGCAAAACGCGTAAGTGAAGATGGAGGTGAGGTATTAATAGCCTCGAGATCTGCATTTGACAAACAAGCTAGCATTAAAAGTCAGCCATATCTTGAAAGTTGTACTTGTTATTCGGTTGATATCACAGTTGAAAGTGAGATTAAAAACCTACTTGAGAAAATAGGAAAAATTGATCATCTAATTTTTACTGTTAAGTCTCCACTCATTGTTTCTCCATTTTTAGAACTCGATCTCAAAGAGGTTCGTCATGCTTTCGATACTAAGTTTTGGGGGCAGTATAGCTTTGCTAAATTGGCTCACGAATATATTAACGATGGCGGGAGTATTGTGTTTTCGTCGGGAACATTAGGTAAACGGCCTTACAATGGGTACTCAACATTAAGTACGATAAGCGGTGCAGTTGAATCACTTGGGAAGGCTTTGGCAATTGAACTTGCTCCTATTAGGGTCAATACCGTTTCACCAGGATTTAAAACATTGAAAGAGTTGGAGGAAAAAATTCCTCTAGGCCTTGGAAGTGATTCTCAAATTTCCAACTCATATTTGTTTTTGATGAATGACAGTTATATAACGGGCGCAACGATAGTGAGTGATGGTGGGGCTATGCTCGTTTAGGGTTGACCTATAATGCCAAGAAAAACCCAAGAGACTTGGCTCTTGGGTTTTACGTTAAAGCTGCAATTAATTCGCTTTTGTCGCTTTATATTTGATAGTTACATTGTAGTAAGGGAATAGGCCGCGCAGGCGGAAATTCCATTTACCTTCTGCAGGCTCGTCAAATACACAGCTTTCTTCACTACCCCAAAGGTATGGACGACAGTCGTACTTGAAGAAGTTTGGCATTTTCTTATGGCGCACATACAGGTCAGCTTCGCCTTGACCTGTGATTGATACTTCTAGTTTATCAAAGCCCGCTGGTAGCTCGATTGAGCGATGTTGCCACCAAAACCAACCTGCAAGGCCTGTAAACTCGCCTTCGATAATCGTTGGCTCTTTAGCAAGGTTAAGGTCGATAACCACTGGGTCATGATCCGATGCGCGATAAGCGTGTGTTGCGTAAAGACTTGCTTTGTGAGTATCTGACTTGTACTCAGTGTTGTAATCTAGCGCAACGGGTTCGTCAGCATTGATATGCCAATCCGTTACTGACTTTACTTTCTCCATCATCGTGTTTGAAGCAAAGGCGTGATCTAGGCTACCGATACGTCCTTGATACACGTATGAATAATCTAAGCTATTGCCATGAAGCGTTTGCTTGATGTTGGCGTAACCATTCTCGACATAGGTGTTGATTGGATCTTCCTGAGCGTAAGCATTCATGTCACCCAGAATAATCACATCATCTTCTGCAACTCCTGTCGGATTTGTGCCAAGCCAAGTCGCTAGGGTATTAACTGCAGTGACTCGAGTTTGGTTCCAACAACCTTGACCATCATTTTGGTCTTGATCTAAGCCCTCAGCTTTTGAACAACTGCCTTTAGAGCGTAAATGAGCCATTACTACCGTGAAGATTTCTTCACCGTTTGCCTCTTTGAAAGTTTGTACTACAGGAGGACGGTTACCGTAATCAAATGGTACTGTTTCGGTAAATGCTGGCGTGCCTACTTCAGCTACTTTGTTACTACGATAGATAATACCTGATGTAATTGCATCCCCGCCCACTTGGTCAACATTTAGGTTTACAAAGGCATAGGTATTAGCAGAATCTGCTGCATTTAAAGCGTTAACGAGGTCGGCAATCGCACTAAACTCACCAAAGCCGTCGTTTTCTACTTCAAGTAGACCAATAATATCTGCATCAAGCGCTGAAATTGCAGCAACCGTTTTTGCTTTTTGGCGTTCAAACTCTTCTAGATTGTCAGCTCCTCGTGAAGTTGGGAAACCTGCACCTTGACCGTCACCATTGAAGTAGTTTAATACGTTGAAGCTAGCAATACGTAAATCTCCACGCACTTCTACTTGAGGCGCTTCTGTACGTAGATTAGTATGAACGAAGTTTGGTGTTGTCGTTGGGTGAATACGGTATTGGCTATAACCATATCCCATTACACCCTCAAGGCCTGTCACAGAATCGCCCAGTCGTAAGGTGTTATAGGCATCTAGCGTGGGTGATGGGTAAGGAATAACGTCAGGGTTTTGTACTGATGAACCATCATCAAGTAAAATTTCTTTGCGCTTGTTCTCAGCTTCTAGCTGGTTTGCTGCATCACCAGGAGTTGCTACTTGAGTGCTTTGGTACAAACGTTCAGTACCTAAGCGTACTTCGCCGTAACGTGCAAGTCCGTATGTATCGTTAACGACCAACTCATTTGAAATCGAAACCAACATGCCTTCGTAGGCTTCAAGACCATTCTCTGCAGGTAAAGTAACGATAGTAGCTGAAGCCGTTGCAGAACCGCATAGCTCGATTGCGTCGACGTTAATAAGTTGAGTTTGGCCGTACTTCTCTTCAACTTTACCACGTAGTTTAACCACATCTCCTGTGCTTACTGGTGTTGCGGTATATACGACAAAAATACCTTCGGAAGTATTACTATCAGCATCATAGTCAGTGCTTTCTTCTTGAATGAAGAAGCCGCCAAGCCCTGCATCTGATTGTAGGCTTGCAGTGACAACAGCTTGAACTTCAACCGTTTCTCCAGCTAATGGACTTGCATCGCCTGCGCCCTGAATGGCACTGATCAAGGTGTTATTTTCGCCACAGATAACAGGCTCTGGCTCAGGTATGTCACCGCCACTAATGTGGATACCTAGGTTACTAAAATCGTCTTTAGCAAGTGCAAGCCATTGTCCAGCGCCAACAAATGCAGAAGTTGCATCGGTGCGGCCGGTTGTTATTGCAGGATCTCTGACAAGCGTTTTATCTTTTGTTCTAATATCGCCATCAATCCATTCACTACCTGGGTCGACACCAACCTGACCTAGGCTATCAACAACTGCACCATTGAGCGTAAGCGTAACGGCGTCATCACCATTAAACCAGCTACTTGTGTTTGTTAACTGTGCCTTTGCGATGATCTCTGCTGCGGAGTCAGCATGAGCAATAACATAAGTTGATTTAGCTGCAAGTTCACCACTTAGTTCTATGTTAGTGCGAGCTTCTGTTGCGCCATTAAAGAAGAAATTGACGGAGTAACCACTTAGACTAACAGCTTCGTCACTACCATTGTAGAGCTCAATGGCTTTGTTATAACTGCTACCTTCAACATACTCAGAGATAATCACCTCTGCTTGTGCATTTAGGCAAGCTAATGCAATAGCTGAAGTTAGGATAGATTTTTTAATCATTTTTTATTTTCCCGTGTATTAGAATTATCCGAATTTTTATTCGGACGCAGTATTTTAAGCGCTATTGATGACAATTCAATTAAACTTCACTGTTTGTTTACATTGGTTTACACTAAATTGTGTGTTGAAGGACAAAAGTCGTTGAATTTTATGCCATATTCAAACGTTGCCAGTGAGAAATTATGTGTATATTTCGAGATGCAACGGTTGCGCTATACTCAATTAGGATCGGAGCAAATATTTGTAGCAAAGTTGCCAGTCAACTTAGTTTGAAAGTGAAGGCGGGAGTGCGTAAACATGGCGATAAAGAGTTTAAAACAGTCATGCCTTCTGTTTATTGCCCTGTCATGCACATCATCTGCAAATGATGCCATAGTGGGAGCGCATAATGTTTGGCCTCCCTACGTCATTAACGAATATTCAGGTTTTACCGTTGATTTAGTTCGCGCGGCATTTAAGGCCGAGAATCAAGATTTTGAAATGCTCATTATGCCATTCAGTCGTGCCATGCGAATGGTGGAGAAAGGGCAGGTCGATATGATCCCCGCTTTATGGCGTTCTGAAAGTCGCGATGAACGCTTTATTTTTAGCAAAGCTTATTACAGTAATAGGCTGGTACTTATTTCACGTACAGAGCCTACCATTCATTTTAAAGAGTTGGACGATCTTAAAGGACTAAGTGTATGTGCTATTCGGGGCTTTCGTTCTGAAATTGCGCTCGCGCAGATCCCACAAATTCGCCTAGAAAAGCTCACAAACCTGACTTCCTGTTTGTCGCTTCTCAATAAAGCGCGAGTAGATGCTGTCGTTAGCGATGAGCTTGCTTTTGTGTATTTACAATCTCAGCACGCTGAATTTCACAGCTTCAAAGTACATCAACCGACCATAGCACAATGGCCGCTTCATATTGGCGTTAGTAAAACTCATCCGAATGCAGTAGAAATAATTGAGTTATTCAATAAGGGTTTGATACAACTTAAGATGAATGGTATTTATCAGGCAATACTTAAAAAGTATCAATTAGATGAGTGAGCAACCAGCCTTTACTGCACTTTATCGCAAAAAAGAATAGATAATGAAATCTCACTTCACCCCCCCCCTTTAATAGAGTGTCTTTTAACCGATTAAGGTTGCTAACTCGCTAGCGCTTGCCAGCAGCGAACCACCACAAGCACTAGGCCAAATAATAGCAACCACAATAATACTCGGCCTCAGGACTTGTTGTTAGCTAAGGGGTCGGTAGGCGCTGCTTGTCTATCATCATTTCCAATAGGTACGAAATACTGGTATCAAAATCTTGATACGCTTTGCCGAACTTTTTACGCAATGTAGCTTGTAATGATGCTTGTATCCTCGCTGGCGTTGTACCTTTTGCTAGTGCCTCATGTACTGCATTCCAGGCAAAGGTTAAAAATTGAATATCTCTAGAAACTGATTTCACCGAGGTATTTTCCCCGTGTCCGTTTAGTACGAGGAGAGGGCTTAATTGTTCCACTTCTTTGAGTATAGAAATGAGCTGGGTAATGTTACCTCTAGGTGTCATGATGGGCATAAAGTTGGAGTTTACTACGTCACCTCCAATTAGAATGCGTTGTTTGGGCAGCCAAAGCATAACATCACCTGGCGAATGGCCATCGTTGGCGAGTACAAATTCAACTTCAGTATCACCAAAAGTACGAGCTTGTTGATGTGAAATGGTTGAGGTAGGTATGGCGAGTGTGCTCTCACCAGTTGCGCCTTTAGTCATATTAAAAAACGCCTTAACATCAACCGGTCCATCGCTTTTCATCGTCTCAGCGGACAAAGAGGTGGAGATAAGCTCTGCACCGAGCTTTGCAAAAGCAGCATTGCCAAGCCAATGATCGGCATGGCTATGAGAGTTGACTACCCAGCGAATTGGCTGTTCAGTTACACGTTTAACTGCCGCGATAATAGCGTTACCAATGTGCTCGGATGAACCAGAGTCGAACACTAACACACCTTGAGTCGTAATAATAAAATGACTGTTTGAATTCCACCCTTTATTCTCAACTGTTGGTCTGCCATAAAAAGGAGAGATTACGCTATAGACATTCTTTGAGACTGAAACGGCTTCTAACTCAAGT
Source organism: Pseudoalteromonas sp. GCY (assembly GCF_016695175.1). Classification (NCBI taxonomy): domain Bacteria; kingdom Pseudomonadati; phylum Pseudomonadota; class Gammaproteobacteria; order Alteromonadales; family Pseudoalteromonadaceae; genus Pseudoalteromonas; species Pseudoalteromonas sp. GCY. The sequence goes on along the minus strand of NZ_CP068022.1, from coordinate 739,937 downwards.
GATTGAGATTGTGCACTGACGTGAGCACAGAAGAGCCCTACAATTATAAGCCCTGATTTGATTCGATTTAGCATAGTTTATCCATACTTTTATTCTTATTTATATCTGTACTTGAAGCTGTTCACTTCAAAGGCCCAATCGAAACTAACATTTTCTCCAAAATCAGTTCAAGCGCTTACGCTGCTTAAAGTGTAAGCAAGCGTGTCACCTCATTAATTTGCTTTTTAAAGCCTCAAATCATCGTTCAGCAGTCAATCATCAATGAACTTATGCATACGTATTCAATAGATTGTTTAGCTAGGAATTCTATATTGTTAATCTTGTGTGAATAAGAGGCGCAATAATGAAAAATATAAAACTAAACCAAATTGCAGCGGGAGTGTTGTTAGCATCCAGTTGCGTTACACCTGCATATGCCGCTGAAGGCGATCCAACCACATTCGTTCATTTATTCGAATGGTCTTGGGCTGATGTTGCGGTGGAGTGTGAAACGTTTTTGGGGCCAAATGGCTACGCGGCTGTGCAAGTATCACCACCCAATGAGCATATTACAGGGGATCAATGGTGGACTCGTTATCAGCCAGTCAGTTATGAGATTGTGAGTCGTAGTGGTAGTCGAGCCGAATTTGCCGATATGGTCGCGAGATGTAAATCTGCCGGAGTAGATATCTATGTTGATGCGGTTATAAACCACATGGCTCATGGCAGCGGCACCGGAGTTGCGGGTAACACTTTTGGCGACAAACAATATCCTATCTATAGTCCACAAGATTTCCATGAGACCTGCGCAATAAACCCTGAAGACTACGGTAATAATGCATGGAGAGTACAGCACTGCGAACTCGTAGGACTACATGATTTAGACACCGATGCGAGCTACGTACAAAATACCCTAGCGGGCTTTTTGAACGATTTACAGTCTCTGGGCGTGGCAGGGTTTAGGTTGGACGCAAGCAAGCACATGCCCGCAAGTGATATTGGCGATGTGTTAGCCAAGCTAAATCAACCAGCGGTCGTTTTCCAAGAGGTGATTGATCAAGGAGGCGAGGCGGTTTCTGCTTCTGAATATCATCAAAATGGTTTAGTCACCGAGTTTAAATACAGCATTAAACTGAGCGAGACATTTAAGCAAGGCAAGTTGGCTTGGTTAAAAAGCTTTGGCGAAGCTTGGGGTATGATGCCAAGTTATAAAGCCGTGGTATTTACAGACAATCATGACAACCAGCGCGGCCATGGTGGTGCAGGGTCTATCGTTACCTTTCATGATGGTAAACTGTATGATCTTGCGAATGTATTTATGCTGGCATACCCTTATGGTTATCCTAAAGTGATGTCTAGTTATGAATTTAATGGCGACACTGATGCTGGTGGTCCTTCGGTTTCTGTTCATCAAAATGGTAACCTTAATTGCACTAGTCAACTATGGCAGTGTGAGCATCGTCGCTCAATGATTGCAGGTGCAATGCAGTTTAGAAATCATACTAATGGCAATTGGACAGTGGCAAATTGGTGGGACAATGGTAATAACCAAATTGCATTTTCTCGAGGTGAGTTAGGCTTTGTCGCCATTAACCGCGAATCTTCTAGTATGGTCCAAAGCCTGAAGACGGGGCTCCCTGTCGGAACCTATTGTGATGTGCTGAGTGGAGGTATCGGCCAAGAAAGTTGCGCTGGCCGAAGCATCGAAGTCGATACCAATGGTTACGCTCAAATTAATTTAGCTGCTATGGATGCCGTAGCCATTCATCATCAAAGTAAACTGGCAACACCACCAGAGACCGGTGATTGGCAACGCACATTGGTCTTTATTAAAGCAGAGACTCAATCTGGTCAGGATATGTTCGTCCGAGGTGGTCTTGATCATGCTGCAGCATTGCAGCGAGGGATTGATTGTAGCGCCGAACCTACTCTTTGCTCTTTACCTATCAAACATTTGAACATGCGAAACATGACAACTGCTTCTTGGAAAGTGGCTGATACCAGATTGGATTGGCTAGCGGCTGAAGCTGGGCAGTCTAGTGACGCCGAAGGGAGTCCGCTGGATTGGACAACCAATATGTGGCCTGCTAACTGGGGCGCGGAAAAGCGTTACGACAGCGATGGTTTTGGCGTCATGTCACTCAACCAATGGGGAGCACATTACTGGTTGCTGGAAGTAGAAATGGATTGTAGCAAAGCATTCAACGGTTGGTTTGAAGTAAAAGCATTCGTGAAAAATGGTCAAGGTTGGGAAGGGGATATTAACCAACAAGGCACGCCATATACGAGCAATAATCATTTTGCTCAATGCGGAAAGTTGAATGTGTTTGAGTTTGGCACAAACTCAGCCTCTATTTCTTCATTATAACAAAGATGGACTAGGGTTAACCTAGTCCAGATTTACATTCCTCAGTTCTGTAAAGATTACACCCAATCAATATATTAGTCTTTAATATTTATATATTTCATAAGGTTATATGATGGTATTGATTCTGCATAAGTATCCGCATCTACCTCTACACCAGCAACGTATTGAAGGAGAGAATGATGACGGAGTCAGACAATATTTCAGTCGCGATCTTAGCCACTGACGGATTCGAACAAAGTGAACTGATTAAACCCAAGCAGGCGCTTGAAAGCGCGGGATTTAATGTTGATATCATTTCATTAAAAAAGGGTGATATTACTGCGTGGGATGAAGACAATTGGGGTGAGAAAGTCGCCGTTGATTTAACCTTGGATGAAGCCATACCCAGTAAATATGCGGGGCTCGTTTTACCAGGCGGGTTGTTTAACCCCGACAAACTAAGGCAGGAAAAATCGGCGGTTAAATTTATTCAGGCCTTTTCACAGTTTGGGAATAAGCGTCCAATCGCGGCGATATGCCACGGCCCTTGGCTGCTAATCGAAGCGCAGCTGGTAGAGGGCAAAACGCTTACCTCTTTCCCCAGTATCAAAACTGACCTTAAGAATGCCGGCGCAGACTGGATTGACCTTAAAGTTGCGGTAGACGACAACTTGATCACAAGTCGCAATCCAAATGATCTTGATGCTTTTAATGAAGCAATTATTGAGGCTCTGCAACAAGATACTATCAATTAATCGAAAGAGTGGGTTTGTGCCGTTTCAAACAGACACTAATTGGTATAAATGAGGAGAAGATAATGTCAGATATAAAGAAAACTTTTTGGGAAGCGCTAGACAGCAGCCCCAATGTGATGATTGGTTTGAGTGATGATAATAATCACCATGAGCCAATGCGAGCACAGTTGGATAAAGACGCCAACGGCGAGTTTTGGTTTTTTACTAGTAAAACAAATCGTATTGCCAAGTGTGGCAAAGCGACTGCTCAATTTTCCAGTAAAGGGCATAATGTATTCGCTTGCATTCGCGGACACTTAATTGAAGAAACACGACAAGACGTACTTGATGCCCATTGGTCAAGGCAGGCAGAGAGCTGGTTTGAAAAGGGTAAAGATGACCCCGAGCTTATCATGCTCCGTTTTGAACTGGATGATGCTGAAATTTGGCATGTTAGCCCTGACTTGAGCAGCTTATTAAAACTAGCCGTGGGCAAAAATGTGGAACCGGAAGAAATGGGTGAGCGAGAGACCATCCGCTTCAGGTAGCTATATCACCTAATGTAAAAAAACAACTAGGGCGCAATGGCGGTACTTGTTTTTGCGCCTTAGTTGCTTCTATTCACACAAAAATGTTCCCAAACGTATTGTTAGTAGTTTAAATATTTAGGACTTCGGGGAATTCTCTGGACAACGGCTAACACTGTGATAACAATGAATGTATTGATTTAAAAGTAAGCTGTTTCAGCGAATTCAGGAGTTTACATGGCCACCGAGGATACCTTTGATAATTGGCAACACGCCTTATCTGCCAGTTACGAGCAATTAATCAATCAACTTGTGACTCATACGCCGCAACTATTGGGCGCGGCACTTATGCTGCTTGTCGGTTGGGTGGTGGCTTGGCTATTGAGCAAGCTGACTATTTCGTTATTTAAGCTTTGCAATCGTGCATTGGCGGGCTTGAGTCAACGAGTGCAAACCGAACAAACGCTTCAGCTAAATCTAAAACACGCTCGATTAATAGGGAGAACCGTGTTTTGGGTTACGATGATGTTTTTTATCGCGGCAGCCACATCCAGCCTTGGCTTAAACTTTTTCAGTGATTGGATCTCCTCGCTACTCAGTTACTTACCAAACCTTCTAGCTGGGATATTTATTATTGTTGGTGGTTATCTGCTTGGCAATTTGGCCAGTGCCATGGCAAGAGCCGGTGCGCAGTCCGTTGGGTTTGCGCGAGTCGAAGTCGCGGGTAACATAGCCAAGCTCGCGATTCTATTTACCGCAACGGTAATAGGTATTGAGCAATTAGGGATCAATATTCAATTTGTAACCAATATGGTGGTGGTGCTGACAGGCGTATTGTGTGCGGGAGTTGCATTGGCCTTTGGTCTTGGGAGTCGAGAGCTAATCGCAAATACTGTTGCGGCAAAACAAGCGCTGCGTCACTGTCGAATTAACGATCAAATTGAAATTGCAGGCGTTTCAGGCACGCTCACCGAAATCACGGCAACGATGTTAGTGATTGAAACCCAAAAAGGTAGAACCCTAATACCGGCAAGGCAATTTTTAAAGGACTCGGCACATATTACCGCGACACACAGCCATTCAAGTAAGCAGTAGGGAGGCTCTATGTCAGCGTTAAACCTCAAAATTGCGCAACACTTTTTACAAGAAGAGCCAGCTGGCGCCGCGCGTTTGCTTTCTTTGCAAACGCCAGATGTAGCTGCCGAGTTGCTAAAAACCTTATCAAATGAAGTTGCTTTAAACGTGCTTAAAGTAATGCAGCCCCGCAGTGCGGCAGAAATTCTGATAACGCAAACGGATGTTGATATTGCTAGGTGGCTTGGCAAAATGAAGTTGGCTGATATTGCTGCTATCTTTAGGCATTTACAGGACGAAGAACTTGCACGTTTTCTTAACCTCATCTCAGTAAGACGACAAACACTCTGTAAGATGTTGATTAGCTACCCTGATTATACTGTGGGAGCATGGGTTGAAACGGACGTATTAATTCTTGAAGAAACAATGACAGTCGAGGAGTCACTGCTGCGCTTAAAAAAACGTGACTATATCGGGTTTGCGCTAGTTTATGTGGTAAATCAACATCGCCATGTGGTTGGCCAGTTGTCGCTATACCATCTGCTTCGAAAAGCGCCGCAGCAGAAAATTGCAGATTTGATGGATATTCACGTCGTTTCTCTAAGTGGTTATACCGAGTTGCATAGTGCATTGAAATCGCCCGTTTGGGCGCAACAAGATCAGGTTGCGGTTGCTAATCGAAGTGGCGATTTTATTGGGGTGTTACCACATCACAGAGTGAGAAGTGCACTTGGCAGAATGGATGAAACACAAGATAAGCCAAGCGAATCTTTAGATTTATTAGATGCCTACACCAGTTCGTTTGCCAGCATGTTAGATACATTGGTGCCAGTTAAGGTCAAGGGGAAATAAGCGATGAGCGTAGCAAAAGATACATTAGATTCAGCGGTAGAGCAGCTCAGCGATGAGTTTTTAAGTAAGTTTCCGCTCAAAAGTGCGCAGCTCCTTGGCACTTTACCTCCAGACGAAGCCGCTGAATTATTACGACAGCAGGCGCAGCATATCATTTATCGTTTATGGAAATATTTGCCGCCGGGAGCCGCTGAACAAATTTTCCTGCAATTCCCTGTGGATTATCAAGCGCCGTTTATCGCGAGCCTTGATAGCCATATTGCTGTTGGGCTATTAAATAAACAGTCACAGGAAGCGCAGCAGGCACTACTTGCTAAATTAAAAGAGCAGTATTCCACCATAGCGGATGAGCTCAGTGAGTTGTTGATTTTTCCTGAAAATACCGCTGCGAGAATGATGAACAAAAAGGTTCAAGCGTTTTATGGAGACACCACACTGCGTGAAGTACTCGCGCAGCTGAAGCGATTAGACGGTAAAGTGCCGGATGTCATCTATGTTTTAAACGAACAGCAGGACCTTGTGGGAGAAACAACACTCAATGTGTTAGTAGGAAGCTCCTCAAGTAAAACCCTAATGCAAGTTGCGACACCGATCCGAGTCACGCTAAATGTGATGGATCATAAAGATCAGGTAGTGGAAGCGTTTGAAGGACACAAAGTGCGAGCAATTCCAGTACTAGATGCTCAGCAACAGCTAGTTGGGCAGATCCGATTTTTTGATGCCTATCAGTCAACCAAAGAAGATTTAGCGAGTGATATGCAGACCATGGTGGGTGCGAGTAAAGACGAAAAGGCCCTATCAAGTAGTTGGTTTGCGGTAAAGAAACGGCTTCCATGGTTACAAATTAACTTATTAACAGCATTTGCAGCCGCTGCCGTTGTGGGTGCATTTGAGGGCTTAATTGCTCAAGTTACCGCTTTAGCTATTTTACTGCCAGTAGCTGCTGGGCAGTCGGGAAACGCGGGGGCTCAAGCTTTGGCTGTAACGATGCGAGGCTTAACGCTACGAGAAATTTCAACGCGACACTGGTATCAGGTGATGCTAAAAGAAATGATGGTTGGTCTGTTAAATGGTATAGCAATAGCGGTTACTTGTGGCATTGGCGTATATTTGTGGAGTCAATCACTCGGTCTTGCACTTGTTATTGCGCTGGCGATGATATCGTCTCTTGTCATTGCGGGAAGCTCAGGTGCCATTGTACCAATAGCATTGAAAAAATTTGGACTCGATCCTGCGCAATCTTCATCAATTGTACTTACGACAATTACTGATATAGCGGGTTTTATGTCATTTTTGGGGATTGCGTTGTTACTGTCAGATATGTTGCCGAAAGGCTAAGTGAGGAGTGGGGAATTCGTAGAGCTAGTGCAGGCACTAGCTCTGAGCAATACGTATTAGTTAACTACTACGTTGCTTGCTTGAGGACCTTTCTGGCCTTCTTCAACTGTGAAAGACACTGATTGGCCTTCAGTTAAAGTTTTGAAACCGTCAGAAACGATAGCGCGGAAGTGTACGAATACGTCTTTACCGCCGTTTTCTTGAGTGATGAAACCAAAACCTTTCTCTTCGTTGAACCACTTAACTGTGCCGTTTACTGTGTTAGACATAATTGAAACCTTTTTTAAAAAATTAATTGGGTGGTGAAAATCACCGATAAAGCGATAGATAAAACTTAGCTAGTAACGCATTGGTATATCTATAAACGACTTTTTAAAAAAAAGAGTATCAAGAAAAAACAGTGCAGCAGTAGTAAGTGCTCTAAGTATCTAAAGCCTGCATATAGTATAGCGTTCTGACGGCGATGTCCAATGAAGTTTGCAACTTTTTGTTTAAAAAGTGAGCAAAAATAGATTTTGAGTGGATTTATTGGTGTAACTTTGATCGGGATGGACGAATTTGAAACATGTGTTTTCTAGTCTTGTGTGTTTAAAAGCTACTGTTGTATAAGACTTCACTTAGCGGTATTTGAGTGAATACATATTTGCTCGGAAGCGCTGAGATATAACGCTTCCAAACTTTTAACTACTTGTATCTGTTGATCTCGACTCGGATCACCCCATCTTCGGGCGTTGAATTAAAATAGAAGGGGTGGTCTTGCCAGCGTTCATCACTCCCAAATATTTCACCAACAGCTGCTGCGGTTTCGATTGGTTCGTCTTTATTGATATATATATCCACTCTACAGGCACGGCGGGATCACACTTTGTAAAAAGGCTTTAACACTCGGTCTTTTTCTGATCTAATAACGCCCACATTATCACTATCTACTTGTTAATTATGTCGTTATTTAGCCACCTTGAACTTGTTGAAGATAAGCGTTCTTCTATCAATCAACATCATGATCTTGCTGATGTTTTGTTTCTTATCATCTCGGCGGTTTTATCTGGTTGTGAAGGCTGGAAAGATATCGAGGTGTTCGGGCACAGTAAACTGCCTTGGCTCAGGCAGTTCAGAGCATTTAAGCACGGTATTCCAACGCGACATAGCATTGCACGTATTCTTAAAACAGTAGAAACTGACTCTCTGGTTTTGGCCTTGTTCAGTTGGGTCAACGAACAGCGCTCTCAGTCTGGTAAGCCAATTATTGCGTTTGATGGTAAAACTCTGCGCGGTGCCAGTAAAAAGCGTGAGGATAACTTACATTTGGTGTCTGCTTTTGATTGCGAGTCTGGTTTAACTTTGTATCAGCGAACGGTAGAAAATAAGTCCAATGAGATACCGGCAGTTAGGGCCTTATTAGATGTGCTCGATATTTCAGATTCTATCGTCACACTAGACGCACTACATTGTCAGAAAGCGACACTTTCAGCATTGATTTCAAGAGGGGCTGACTATCTGGTTCAGGTCAAAGCAAATCAGAAAACACTCTATAAAGCAGTCACTTCATGTTTTGAAACAGCCTTTGAAGAAGAAAAGAATTTGCCTGAAGATGTACAAGTCAGCAATGGTCATGGACGTCAGGAAACACGCATCACTTATGTTCTGAAGGCCGACAATCTGCCTGAAGAGATAAGAGAAAAATGGCCTGAACTCACTTCGCTAGTCGCGGTTGAAAGACACAAAAAATCCGAGTCGATAACAAAAATAGACACGCACTTTTATGTCACTTCAGTTGAGCCTGATGCACAGATGTTACAAAAAGCTATCCGCCACCATTGGCACATCGAGAACCAGCAGCATTGGGTGTTGGATGTCGTGTTTAAGGAAGATGCTTGCCAGATCAGTGAGCCGATTTCCGCAGAGAATATGGCGCTGTTCAGACGGGTCGTTCGCAATCTGGTAAAACAGCACACAGGCCGTAAAGATTCGATACGTGGTAAGTGTGTTCGGGCCAGCTTTGACGATGAATTCAGGGCAGAGCTTATCTTCGGTTAATGGTCGTTAACGAAGTATGCTCTCACCCTGACTCTACAGGCCGTTTCACGGCAATCAATATTAGTTACGCGCAGCTTGTTTAGGATTTCGTTTTCCATGAAAAAATAATGAATTTGATCGGAAAATTCGAATGCCCAGGTTTCGTCTACAGATTGCTCGTTAAACCCTTTATCTTTTGAGGGCGTGATTGTTCTTTCGTCACTTTCTTTAGGTGTTTTAATTTCAGTATATTGGTTAGTGCTATTCTCATCTGCAAACTTACCAGTAGGCTTTGGCTTGCTGATAGCTACTTCTTCGAGGTGTGGCTTTACATTGTCGGAAGCCTTAATGTTGCTGGAGAGAGCTGCGATACGCTCCTCCAAATTATCTCGCTCAAGCTCTAAGTCTGAGATTACCGTATTCAGATAGATAGAGTAAGCAGCTAATAAAATAGTCCCTATTGCTGTAAGGTATCGCATAGTAAATCCTTGTTTATTTTTAATTATTATATTTTTAATAGTTTTTTATATCGTTCAGTCATGGTAAACGGAACTGAGCTAATAGTGTTTTAGCTTCTAAACTATCAAATTGCCCACCAATATGCAGTATGTGTTGGCTAGATTTGTTAAAGATAAAAAGCTCATCAAAACTACGAGTGTTGTTGGTTAGCGATACGGCCAGCCAATCTCCAGTGTTAAATATGCCAATGTCGTTAGGTGATAGAAGCTCATGGACTTGATAGGCAATATTGTAATCAATGGCTGGCTTATCTTTGTTTTTCAATGCGATAAAATAAGACGCAAGATCAAGTTCATACTTGCTATGTAGACCACCGGTAATATTCTCAGCCGTTTGTAACTGAAAAATGAGTTCGCCATGCTCCGTTGTAACGGTGAATGAGGGGTTTGGGCTTAACGCTGGCAATAGATGATAACTAGATACCTAACAACAAAAGCCATTACGGCTTTTGTTGTTGATCTGTTTTATGTATTACCTCATCGCTGTCATCTTCATCATCGTCTTCCTGTTCGGGCCGTTGATTTTCTACAAAAATGGTGGCGAGTAAGATAGTTACAACACAAGAAAGTAGAATACTTTTTGCGTAGGGGTAACTTTTGTAAACCCAATTCCAGCTCCAGAAGGGCTTAGCCGTTGCCTCTGAGACGCCAAAGATATAATCCATATTTCTCAGTAAGTGCTCACCTAAAACAAGTAAATCCACCACGATAAAAGCTAAGTAGACACCATATAAAAGGATATCTGCATGAGTGGTGTAAATGTATTGCCATTTCTTTGGTTGAAAACGTTTAACAAATTGAAGCGAAAATCGAACTCGGTATTTAAGAATGTAAAAAACGATAAGATCTAGAATGAGTTGCGCTCCAATTACAAGGGTATTAGTAATGTAAGGAGGTGTACCTTTTTCAGTTAATTCAACTGCAACGTTGTATGTTAGGTACTCAAGAAGAAGAGCTAGCGAAACTAATGCAATAAGATGCTTCATATTTTCTTGATGTTTAGCAAGGAAAGTTACTAGTAAAAGCGAAACTAGAACGATCGAGTGTATGTAGCCAAGAAGTTCGAGGTGCACAAACGAAAAGAATATGGTTGATACCAAACAAAACAGCAAGAAATAGTTAGAAGTAGTCATATTAACTCCCATTAGTAACCACAGCTTTCCGAAGACTATTTTGAGTAATTGAAGAGACGGTTTCACTCTCTGCTCTTGGATCCTTTATCAGTGCACCTGTACTTCCCCCTACAATTTTTACCAGTTGTGTGGCATTTAAAGTATGTTGAGTCAATGCTGGAGCTGTGTTGCCGCGGATTAATTCCCCGTTTTTGTCGACTCTGCGTGGATCATCATAGTGATGCCCACCAGAGCCACCACTAACCTTATGCAGCTCTTGTGCATTAAGTATTAAGGGAGTTGCATTGTTAATCTGTTTACCTCGTGGATCTTTGCTCTGGTCTAAACCCGAACCACCCACTATTCGGTACAGTTGTGACTCCGCCATAGTATTACCGTTGCGATGGTACTGAGTTGCTACAGCGCGATGTTTGTTACGACTAGCGCCATTTACTAAGCGCACGCTAGTGCCTTGTTTTATTTTACTTACAAATTGTTTTATCGTGATAAAGCAAAAGGTTAGTATGCCTACTGTCACATTTTTGAATAGCTGCATGTTGATTTCCCTTCAGGATTATTTTCGGTGTTTTGGTTAGCACTACTCTATCGCGAAACGTCAAAAATGAGAATAACTTGTTGCTTGTTTTGTAAACAAGTGAAACTAAAGATGTTGTATTAAAAGGTAGATGTTAACACACTAATCTTCCTGACCTTTTTGGCTTTTGCGCTTTTTTGCAGGAGAAGGGCTTTCTCGCCAGAGCTTTACGTCTTGCATCTTTGTGCGTAGGTCCATAAAGTAGTCTGTAATTGGATTAACATCCATACCACAGTATGTACTCCATTCTAAAAAGTACTCGAATGAAAATTTCCGAATACCTTTTTCATACTCTTCATAGGTTTGTCGCCGGATCCCTACTAAGTCAGCCATCTGCTGGGTGGTTTTATCAGCCGACATGCGCAGTCTTCGAAGATCATCACCTGTACACTTAAATCGGGTTCTGCCCACTCACTTAATCCTTTTTCACTCGGGCTCGCGGATATGCGAAAGTTAAATTTTAACGCCGTTACTGTTTCTATTTTGTAAAATTTGGATTGTAACCGCATGTACCAAATTTGCAAGCTTGTTTTGTTTTTATGTTGCTAAAATGATTTTATTAAATTGTAAGTTATTGAATTGTGGTGTTTATTTAAATTTTTATTGTGAATTTTTTTGTTCGACAGAATTTTCAGGCGAAGTTTTTGATAAGCTCAGCTTTATAGAATATCGGTTGGTGACAAGGATTATTATATGGATTACTTACGTCAGTATAACGATCTTAATATTTATTATGAGGCGTTAAAAAAAGCAAGTAAGCAAGGCTCAGATGTGCCAGAGTCCACGGCTAAATGGTTAGCGTTAGTGGAGACCACACTATTTGAGCTACAAGAGCTTGCCTATATGGAGAAAGCATATATGCAAAAGTCTAAAACAATGAGTAATTTAGTCGACCTTGTTTATGCCAGTGCACCAACGATGGAGTAGTGTTTTTAAGCTAAGGATTTTCGGTGGAGGGGATGTGCATTACTGGCATCCCCTTTTTTAAAATAGGTTAGCAGCTTATTTTACTGGGGGGATTTCAAACTGCGATAAAATAAAGTGGTAACGCGCTCTTCTGGTAGCCAATTAGCATAGTTAAGATTAAGTATTTGTAGCGGACGCGCGGCTACAACTTCTTCCAAGCTTGTATTATTTTTCATTGCATCTAGCATAATCGTTTTCGCTTTTTGTAATAGTGCCAGATAATCTTGTAAATTTTGTTTATCTGTTACAGGGCCATGGCCTGGTATGACGGTGGTCTTGTCGCCTATTTTCTCTATCACATCTTGTACTGCTGCAATGACTCCGTCTAAGGAGCCGCCGCTGTCGACATCGACAAAAGGTAAGCTGCCTAAATTAAAATAGATATCGCCCATATGTACGGCATTTGCCCGGTCAAAAAAGATCACTGCATCGCCATCGGTATGGGCGTGGTGATAATGCCACAAGTGAGCATGCTCTTGGTTAAAGTGGAGCTTCATATCACTGCCAAATGTCAAGGTTGGCAAGTAGTCAGAACCGTCACCATGTTTTTGTTCTAACCGCTTGTATACATTGTGATGCGCGATAACATGGCTGCCCGCTTGTGCGAAATTTTCGTTGCCTCCAGTGTGGTCACCGTGATGATGGGTATTAATAACAAACTCAGGTGCATTGGGTTGGATTGATTTGATTTTTGCTTTAATTTGTTCGCTGAGTTTAGCGAACTGATCATCGACGATATAAACGCCATCTGAGCCCGAACTTATCGCAATATTACCGCCTTGCCCAAATAGCACATGAAGGCCCTTTGCTACCTCTTGCAACTTGAATTCAACATCATCAGCTTGGGCATTCGACACGAACATTAAGCCGAGCACTATCGCTACGAATGAATTTTTTGTTAGTTTAATCATATTCCATCCTGTTTATTTTTACATGTATGAAAGCCTGACTATGCTTCAATTAAGCTTAGCCTTTTTCCTGTATTAGGATTAGGGGGGAACTCCAAAACCCGTAAAATCATTGATATTTATGACTCTTCAAACGAGCTGCTTACTGAACAATACTGATGTATATATCATAAAATTCACTGTTACATTTTAAATGTACATAGTATTGATTGAGTTCTTCCCAAAAGTTCTGTTGCTTAATTTGTTACAACTACCGCGTTTACATTATGAATAAACTTAACAATTTTTCTCATCGCTTGTTTTCCCTCCTGTGTGTACAGCCCCAAAATTTGAAAACTATGAAAAAGGTGATTCACTTCATCTGTGACTAGAGTCACATGCTCCTTGCGGCTTTGGTCAATAAAATCTCTGATCTGTTGGGCTAGTATTTCGTCACTCGCAAATTGTATAAAAACAGCGGGTAATGCGTGGAATGGAAAGTCATACACTTGATTTGCTAAATGAGTATCATAACTATGTTGGTAGTAAATATTAAACCATTGCCTTAGGTTTTGATGACTAATACAATCGTTGTGAGTTTCATTTTGCTTAGGTTTTATATAAGTATGTGCTGCTATCCATGGTGAAAGTAAGAGTAAACTCGCTACATTTTTATGCTTCCCTTGAGATGCTAGTTGCTGGAAGGTTGTCAACAGCAAAGCAGCTCCCGCTGAATCACCAATAAAATGAAATTGGTGATTTGCTTTGTTGGTAAGGTATGCTTGTGTCATTAATAAGCAATCTTGATGCGCTGTAGGGTAAGTATATTCAGGTGCAAGCCGATAATTTAATAGTAACACGCTCATTTTACTTTGCTCAGCGAGTGTGCTACAAAATTTCTGGTAGAAATGACCTCCATCAAGAACAAAACCACCGCCATGAAAGAAAATGATTTGCTGAGTCGGGTAGCGGTTTTCAACCGGAGTGATAAGAATTGCTTGCCTGTCTGCTATAATCTGAGGCTGTGAATAAGTGGCAGTATCACGGTAAAAAAACTTACTTAAGAAGTTTGTCCTGCGCCGCAACCAAGCTATAGAATGATCTTCAGAACTGCGAAGTAATCTTCTTGCTACTCTAAAAATAATTTCGCTGTATACACTGCGTTGTAGTCCTGAGAAAAGCTTAGTAAAAGTAGACATTAAAATCTCGTAATAAAATTAAAAAGTGCCAGTAGTGTCAATACAAAGCTGATTTCTACCATTAGCTTTTGCTTGGTAAAGCATTTTATCTGCTCTGGCTATTATGTCGCGCGAATTTTCTTCTGGTTTTAAAAAAGCTAAGCCAAAACTCGCTGTTATGGGGTAGTTAATTTCAGGTATAGTAAAAACTCGCTCATTTAGTTGTTTGATTATACTTCTTATTTTTTCTGTTGCTTCGTGCGCTTTGATGTTTTGCAATATCATGATGAACTCTTCACCGCCGAAGCGGTATACCGCATCATTAGGGCGAATAGATTCAGCTAGAAACTGAGAAAATTTGACTAGTACTATATCACCAACATCATGTCCGTAGGTGTCATTTACTTTTTTAAAAAAATCAATATCAGAAATTATAAGGCAGACGTTTCTGTGCTCAGCGGCGAGTCGTCTTGCGCTTTTTTGATGATTTTCGAAACTATCATCAAAGGAGCGTCGATTGGGGATGTTTGTTAGCGCATCACGAAATGCAAATGACTCCATTTTCAGTGCAGCGTCTTTTAGTTGCTCCTTACGAAGAAATAACTCTCGTCTTAGCCTGTGTTCTAATTGGGAAATTATTGTACCTACAAGATTTGCAGACAGATAAGCCACCAATACCATTCCTACAGTATGAGTGTCTAATGTTTTGGTAAAAATGATATTCAAACTACCAATTATCGCATAGCCAACACAAAGCAAAGAGGATAGCTTCAACGATAACAAGGTTGATGAATAAATGATAACAATTATAATCACGTCAAAGATCACATGCAGGACGTAGTGATCTTGATAGGTAAGCACTATCGCTTGCACGTTGAAAAGAAAAAAAGCAATAAATGCTAGTACAAGTTTTTTAAGTTGTTTGCTCGTCTTCTGATGAATAACACTGTATGCGGAAACAATACAAACAACGACAATTATAATACGCCATTCAAATGCAGGATGAGGCCAATGTTGTGGTTTAATTATTAATTTGTCAAATGGCAATATCAAAAGCAGTACAGTAGCAACAGCAATAGCTAGAAAACGCGCTACTTTTTTGTCTTGTTGCAATTTACTCTCTAAATATCTTTGCTCCCTCGCTTTTTCTTTAAATTCTGACCTCCATTGGCATATTTCTTCGGAGGTTGAACTTTCATCAATAACACTCATCATTTTTTGCATAAGCCAAGAGGGATTATATTTAAAATATAGATGATAAACGCGCTTTTTGTCAGTTGTGAAACGAAAAGGTTGTTATAGTGGTTTTTACTCATCTGCTGTAGCGTTCGTAGTAACTACCTTCCTCAATGCAGTATCCATCTTTAGGATAAAATCTTGTTTAAATGGATACTTCTCTTCAAACCCTTTTAAGTACCCAATGTGGGCAGTGCGACGCATTACTATTTTATCTTCAACAATATTACTGGTGTTCAAACTTGGTGTTATCTGCGACATTTTATTGATACCGAGTAAGGTAGAAAGCCGATCATTGACGTAACAATCAATACGTCCGCGTGCTAGCTTTTCGATGTTTGAACGTGTGCTTTTGTTTTCCCAGAGCTTAATAAGCCCCTTTTTTTGCGCTTCCATAAGGCTTTCATCTAATATGATATAACCGGCATTAATACCAATATTAAGAACTCTGTCTGGTGTTACATGAGGCAAGTGCTTTAACGTGATCCCTTGATTGCAAAAGGCAACCACCACCTCTTCTTGAAGGGGAATTGAATACGGCCAGATATAGGGGCGTTTTTTGATATGAATATAAGGTGGCATTAAAGCCATTGCTTCACCGGATGCCATAGAGGAAACACCTCGCTTCCAAGGTACCGCTTCCAAATTAACTTGATATTCATGACTCAGCAAACGCGCGGCTTGCTTCACTATATCTACATAGATGCCATAGAGCTCGCCGTTAATTTGATAACTATAAGGCGGGTAAGCATCGTCGACCAAAATGGTTACTTTGATAGGTGCTGAGTATTCAGGTTTATGTGGAGTGGCAACAGATAAAAGCGGCAGAGAGATGCAGCAGCAAATAAAAACCAAGCGAAATAAATTCATTTTTCACTTATGCATGTAGTAGTCATTTTTTAAATATAGCCAACAAATAGCGAGTTTGTTAGGTGAGGGTACTAAACTTGTGTTATGGAGAGCTTAGGCTATAAATGCCTAATATTTACGTATTTGATATGCTTCATTGTTGCTTGATTGAAGCACTTAGGTATTGACACTGCTAAAGTATATTTACCTGAGCTCGAGATAACAACTTGTTCTCTAGCAGCTGTTATCCCTTACTACTGCGTTAAATTTGCTTGCAATAGGCCAGCTATTGACGCACAAATTTGCCTTGTATTAAGAGATAACTTCTGGCTAGAGTGATATTAGGCTTTTGAACTTTGTGATTTTAGTGGATTAACTTACTTCTTATCCCGAGTTCAGGTTATTTAGAAACTTTTTTAGAGCAGATGTCTACTAACGAAAGGGATAACAGATGAATATACACGTTGATTTTGCCGCTCAGATCTATTTTTTTCTAGTGATAGTCTCTGCAGGGATCAGCATACTACTGGTCAAAAAAGCGAAAATGGGAAAACTTGAAATGTTTATTGGCTTATTTATGAGTTTACTGCCACCGTTTTCGTTTATTCTCGTCATGCTTTATATCGCGAACTCAAACAAAAAGTTAGTTAAGTAAGGATGCGAAAAGGAGGCTCAAGCCTCCTTTGTGTAATGTGACTGTTACTACAGCTTATTTTCAGCGAGTGCGATAAAGAAACTATAGCTTAATGCGACATCGTGAATACGCTTAAAGCGACCAGACGCTCCACCGTGGCCTGCTTCCATGTCGGTTTTTAGCAGCAGTAGATTATCATCTGTTTTATATTCTCGTAGCTTTGCGACCCATTTTGCTGGCTCAAAGTACTGCACCTGAGAATCATGTAAACCCGTGGTTACAAGCAGGTTTGGATAAGCTTGTGCTTTAACTTGATCATAAGGTGAGTAAGATAGCATGTAGTCAAAATACGTCTTCTCATTTGGGTTGCCCCATTCGTCGTACTCATTTGTGGTCAGCGGTAGGGTTTCGTCCAGCATGGTATTGATCACGTCCACAAACGGAACTGCTGCATGTACACCATCGTATAACTCTGGCGCTTGGTTAATCACCGCACCCATTAATAGGCCTCCTGCGCTACCTCCTCTGGCATAAATACGTGAAGGATCACCATATTTTTGCTCAACAAGTGCTTTTGTGACATCAACAAAGTCGTTAAAGGTGTTCTTTTTATTTAACTTTTTGCCGTTATCATACCAAGGACGGCCAAGCGTTTCTGAACCACGAATATGCGCAATAGCATAGACAAAACCACGATCTAAAAGGCTTAATCGGCTTATAGAGAAAGTTGGCTCAACATTAGAGCCGTATGAACCATAACCATATTGTAGTAACGGGTTAGAACCATCTTGCTTAAACTTATCTTTACGATAAACAATTGAAACCGGTACTTTTATGCCGTCACGTGCGGTGATAAAAATACGTTCAGACTGGTAGTTTTCAGGTGCAAAGTCGCCCAATACTTTGTCTTGCTTTAATAGTGTTTTATCTAAACTAGCAAGGTTGACATCATACACAGAAGCCGGGGTCGTCATACTCTGATAACCAATTCTTACCGCATTTGCATCTAAGTTTTCGTTACCAGTTAAATAAACAGCATAAGCCGGGTCGTTAAAGGTTAAACGCTTGCTTTCGTTATTATCTAAATTTAATACGGTGATTTGGCTAAGGCCATTTTCCCGCGTTTCGTAAACAAGGTGCTGATTAAATAGCTCAAAGCTATCTAGTTTTGCATCGGCATTGTGCGGCACGACGGTTTGCCATTTTGAAATATCACTTGCATCACTGGCTTTAACGCGCATCAGCCTAAAGTTTACGGCACCTTTGTTGGTGTGGATGTAATACCAGTCGCCAAGTTTAGCGATGCTATATTCGTGACCACTTTCTCTTGGAATAAAGCGCTCAGGGGTTGCTTTTGCATTATCAGCGTCTAATAAAGAAACACCAGATGCCTCGGTACTTGAGTGGTGAATGTATATTTTGCTCTTGTCTTTACTCTTTGAGATATACGTGTAATAGCTGTTATCTTTTTCTTCGTAAATTAATTCATCTGTGCTTTGCGCTGTGCCCAGAGTATGGCGGAACACCTGATAACCAAGCAAAGTAACCGGATCTTTTTTGATGTAATAGATAGTTTTGTTGTCATTCGCCCAAACGATAGGACCCGAAGCGCCTTCAATCGTATCGTCCAATAACTTTCCTGTCGTTAAATCTTTGATTCTAATAGTATAAATACGACGACTTAATGTATCTTCAGCAAAAGCTAACAGGTTTTCGTTGGTCGAAATGGAAAGACCACCGACACCATAATAGTTTTGACCTTCAGCGCGGATATTCGCATCAAAGATAGCTTCTGCATTTTTACCATCTTGGTGTTCACTGCGGTAATAAGTGAAGTATTCTTTGTCACCCTCAGTGGCACTAAAATAATAATAACTGCCGTTTAGTACTGGCACGCTGCGGTCATCTTTGACCACTTTGTTTTTAATTTCGTCAAATAAGGTTTGTTGTAGTTGCTCTGTGTTTATGAGCTTACTGTCGGTATAGGCATTTTCTTTGTTTAAGTGTGACAACACTTTTTCGTCACTTCTAGTATCGTCACGTAGCCAGTGATAATTATCGACAAGTTCTTGACCGTGAATGGTCGTCTTGTGTGGGATCTTTTCAGCTACAGGTGCCGTTACAGCTGAGGCTTGCTCAGCTGTAGCTTCAGACTTTGTGTGTTGTGACGGCGCTTCTTGACAACCGAGTACAGCAACCAAAGATGCTGCTACTAATGTAAATTTAAATTTCTTCATTTTTATTCTTCTGTAATAAATCAATCCACCGAGTCTAACTAGTTCTTATTATGAGGACAACTAATTGAGACGATATTTTGTAACAATTGCGAAAAACAAGATATTAGTTTTCTATTCAGTCAATATCAAAGCGGCCAACCAAACGCTCTAAGTCTTTGGCTAAACTAACCAATTGGTCAGCACCTGCGTTTAATGCTGCCGTTTCTTCTCCGACTTGTCGTACAGAAACATCCACCGAGTCAATCAAACGCCTTGTGTGACCTGCATTTTCTCCTTGTAATGAGGCCTGTGACGCTATATTTGAAACCGAAGTTTTAATTCTTGATACTGCCTGAGCGATATCAGTAAATGCTTGTTGAGCGCTTTGTGATTGTTTGATAGTCGTCTCAGATTCGCTTACGCTTGATGTCATTTGGGCTGATACCGTCCTCGTTTGAGCGATGAGGTTGGTTAACACTTGCTCTATTTCCTGCGTGGCGTCATGTGAGCGCTGCGCAAGCGTTCTTACTTCATCAGCAACCACCGCAAAGCCCCGACCTTGTTCACCTGCACGGGCAGCCTCAATCGCTGCATTTAATGCTAAAAGATTAGTTTGCTCTGCGATAGAACGGATCACGCCTAAAATATTAGTGATATCTTGGCTTTCACTTTCGAGTTGGTTCATGGCGTTGGCGGACTCAGCCAACGAATGATTAAGCCTCGCAACCTGCGATACTGTACTTTCTATCGTGCTGTTACCACGCTGAGCGTGATCGTCTGCAGTGACGACATCCTCCAAAGTATGACCGCAGCTTTCACTGATCTGTGCAGCAAGCTGCTCCACAGTTTCAGTGGTCGTGGTAGCACTGGCGGAGTCTTCAGCCTGCGCATGGCATTGATTACGGATATCATTGATACTCTTTTGTGACCCTAATGCAGCATCATTCAATGTTGAGGCATTACTTTGAATATCTTTTACGAGTGCATTAATTGAGTCCAAGAATTTATTGAACCATGCGGCCAGCTCTCCAATTTCATCATTGGTGACGACTTGTAAACGTTTGGAAAGGTTGCCTTCACCCTGTGCTATTTCTTTTAGACCGTCAGACACCATTTCAATAGGTTCAACTATCTTGTTGGCAAGTGTTATTGCAATAATAATAAACAAAATCACCATGATGACCGCGATAATAGTGATACTAATCGTCATATCGTAAGCTGAAGCTAAGATTTCATCTTCATCGATCACCGCGATAAATTGCCAACCGAGTGTGTCAGAGCGATAAATCTTAGCATCATAGGTCTTGTTATCAGTTTCAATAGTGAGGTAGGGTTCGTTTGTGGCGCTGCGAATGGCCTTGTAAAGTGGGCTGGTGAGATCTTTAATGTGTTTAAAGTTATGATTTTTATTTTTGGGATCGGCAAGTACAGTGCCTTCGGCATCAAGAAGGATTAAATATCCCGACTCCCCGAGACGAATATTGCTAACGATATCGGTCAGTGTAGCAAGCGTTACATCTAATGATTGCACACCAATTACTTTGCCGTCACGTTTTATACCTGTGGCAACAGAAACCATGGCTTGCCCCGTTACTCCTTGATAAGGTTCGGTAAGGATAACCTTGCTGGGATCTTTAGAGGCGTTTTGATACCAAGGGCGCTTTCTTGGATCATAATCGCCAAGAGGCTCCGCAGGATACTGAATAAAACCACCGGATCCGGTGCCAAGATATACAAACAATAATTCTTCGTGGGTTTGCCCAAATGCGCGGTAAAGTTCAAAAATATTGCTTTCGGTTTGACCGTTTTGTAGCGGAGTCATCGGTTTCTCTGCACCAAAATAAGTGGTAGTGTCCTGACTCACTTGTTGTACAGCCTTGGACTCGGCGAGGAAGCGAGCATTTTTCTTCATCTGCTCAAAAAACAGTACAAAAGACTGCTCGGCTTGCCTTATCTCATTGCCAGAAGCATCAAGGAATTTATCAAGAGAGTCGCTTTTGGTCTGAGAAATGCTGACCACAGAAATCGCTAAAATAGGAATGATCACAGTGAGAACAAAGCTAATAATGAGCTTTTTGCGCATTTTCATACAGACAACCCTTAAATATCCGAGTGTTTTTATTATGCTCCTTGAAGGAGCGCATATTCTCAGGGCAAAATATGAGCCACGGCGTGGCCCGTTAAAGTCCGCATTGCAAGCACTTTGCAGTGGTAAATTTGACCAATCAACGCGCCTCAGAAATTAAAACTAATGTTACCCCTCTAATAGGTTTAGCATTGGATCTCATGTTTTTTAAGTAATTTGTAAAAATCAGAGCGATTACGTTGCGCAAGTTTTGCAGCTTCCGACACATTCCCTTCGCAAAGTGCCAGTACTTTTTGGATGTAGTCATACTCAAACTGGCGTTTCGCTTCATTTAATCCCGTAAACGCATTCTGCTCTTTATCCTTAGGCAGGGCTTTTTGTACGATATCTTCAGTGATCATTTTACCTGGCGTAATAGCAACACAGTGCTCCACAATATTATGGAGCTGACGGATGTTGCCCGGCCAATGGTAATTCAGCAAATGCGTAATACTTTGTTGGTTAAATTGCTTTTCGCCATCGCTAAGTGCACTTAAGAAGCGTGATGCAAGTAGTGGAATATCTTCCAATCGCTCTCTTAAGCTTGGGATTTCAACAGACACCACGTTTAAGCGATAGTATAAATCTTCACGAAATTGCTTTTCCGCAACGGCGCTTTGAATGTTCTTATGGCTTGCAGAGACAAAACGAACATTGACCTTATGCTCGGTTTGGCCACCCACCGGGCGAACGGTTCGCTCTTGTAAAACACGCAGTAATTTAACTTGCAAATCAAGCGGCATATCACCAATTTCGTCAAGGAATAGGGTACCGCCATCTGCTGCTTGTACTAGACCTTCTTTGTCGCTCACCGCGCCGGTAAACGCGCCTTTTTTATGGCCGAATAGCTCAGACTCCAACAGGTGAGCGGGCATAGCACCACAGTTAATCGCAATAAATGGGCCTTGCGCTTGATTACTGGCTAAATGGATTGCTTTTGCCGTCACTTCTTTACCGGTACCGCTCTCGCCTTGGATAAGAATATTTGCGTTACTGCTGGCAAGCGCTTGAATTTGCTGTACCAATTGACGCATTGCGGCACTTTGGAATAACAACCCATGGAAGTTATTTGGATCCGAAGTTTGTGCGGTTCTTACTTTTCCTGCAAGCGCCTCATTGATGACATCGAGCATTTGCTGAGAGTCAATGGGTTTGGTTAAAAAGCTCACAAAGCCTTGTTGCATGGCATCTACAGCATCAGGAATAGAGCCGTGAGCGGTCATCATCACAACGGGCATGCCAGTATAATACTTCTTTATTTGCTCATTAAGTTCAAAGCCATTCATGTGCGCCATCTTCAAATCGGTGATGACCAAGTCGATAGGCATTTGCTTGAGGATATTTAACGCTTGCGTACCGCGGTGCGCAACTTCAACTTCGTAGCCGTGACTTTCTAAACGCATTGCCAGTAGCTCAGTTAAAGACGTATCGTCATCCACTAAAAGTAACTTTGCGCCTTGTTGTGTTTGACTCATAGTGAATCCTCCTCAAGTGATGGGTTTTCAGAAAGATCGGTTTCTAAACGTTGTTTTTCTATGTCAGCAAGCTTTTGTTTTAGCTCGGCAAGCTGTTTTTGTGTCTGTAACAATTGCTCTTGGTGCTGTTGCGCCTTATTGTCAGAGTAATAATTACTGATTTTTTGCTCACGAAGGCTTTGAGTATGCCAAGCTAACGATTCAAACCAAATGTTGTAATCGTCTGGCCAATAATCTTGTAGTTTTACTTCTTCAATGGCTTTAAGTTGTTTGGTGGTTGAGTCTGTACCGCAATAGGTGTGAATAAAGCCTTGTAAGTGCAGCGCGCCTTTATAGTAATCGTTAAATGTCACGTTATGTTTTTTGGCGCATTGGCTGACTAAGGCTTTGATCACCTCAGCTAAAGGCACAAACTTAGCGCTGGTTTCTGTTTTTACAGGGCCAATAAACTGCTTTGTTTGCTTGACGTTTTGCTCCGTTGTGGCGCAACCACCGAGCAAAAATAGCGTGATACTTAATACGATGTATTTCATTTTGGATCCCTTTTTGGAAAGGCGACTTGAATACTGGCGCCAGATTCTACTGATAGCCATTTCACATAGCCTTTTAATTGCTTCACACACTCAGAGACAATGGCTAAACCTAAGCCACTGCCATTATTATTTTTATTTTTCTCACCACGAACAAATGGCTGGAATAATGAATCGGCTTCATTGATGTCGATGCCATCACCGTCGTCACGGACTATCAACAATACTTCGCCATTTTGTTCTTCAATTGAAATAGTGACATTGCTTTTAGCGTGATCAATGGCATTGCTCACTAACTGAGTTAACACTAATTTGCACGGAAGATAAGGTACTTTTAGGTCATCATGATTTTGCCAGTTCACTATCACATCAGTCTTTCCTAGCTTATCGCTAAGATGCTTTGAGACCTCTTCTTGGATAAGATTCATTTCGGCGTCGTGATGTAGGCTATCGGGGTGACTGGCCGCGCTATAGCTGAGCAAATCATCGATCAAGGATCCAAGCTTTGCAACAGAGTTTTCCATAATGATGAGAATACGTTGTTGTTTTGGATTAACATCTCCAAGCAATCCACTATTTAATAAGCTGCTTCCTTCGTTTAGCGATGCTAAAGGGGTTTTAAGCTCATGAGTAACATGGCGCAAGAAGGTTTCCTTTTGTTGTTGAATACGCTTAAGTTCGAGCCTTAACCAATTTAACCTGTCACCCAATTGCTGCAATTCATGGCTGCCAGAGAGTTCTACCGACTTATCTAAATTACCTTTACCTACCTCAGATACTGCAGATTCTACCTGATTAAGCTGCTGACAAATCCGATTGATCAAAAATATGCTGATCACGATAAGGGTGGGTAGCAAGATAACGAGACCAAACATAAACCATGTTTGCAGCTGCACGAAATGAGCTTCTTGATCAGACAAGCGCTTATTAAGTGTTTGCTGAAAGCTTTCCTCGAATTGATTAAGCACCTTAACCAATTGTTGGAACTCTTCAGCTTTTGAAGTGGCATTGATCTCATCGGGAGCGAATTGTCGCCATTTAGCAACAAACAGCGAATCGGGTAGGTTTATTTTTAATAATTGAATGCGTTTTTTGGTGTTTTGCCACTTCTGCTCGATGCTTTCTTGCAGTGTTTCACTTTGCAGCAGCTGATTATTTTGCAGTGCTTTTTCAAGCGCACTGATATCTGCTTTTATAAAGTTGTATTCAAGAATAAGCTTTTGATTCTTATTATAAATACCCTGTGTTTTTTGTTGATTTTTGGATAGTGCTTGGGCGTACCACAAAGTCAGTGTGAGTATAGGAAGCACACCAATAAACATGGCAATAAGTGCCTGTTTTTGTAATGACTGAGAAAAAATTTTTTTCACGATGCTAAATCCTTTAAAAGGGTGCACAAATTTCAATCAAATGACGTTGCGAGATTTGCAAAATTTTCCATCCAAAAATTTACCTGTTGCAAAGCTGCGACAATCTAACATTAAGAAAAATAAAGACTTTTTATTTTTCTCTTTTTTAACTGTTGCCATTTAGCAACAGCCAGCCTTAATCCAACCTTAATCTTTTTAAGTGATTAAACTTAACTTATTGATAAACGGTGTTTTTTCAATGTTGGCATCAAAGTTGGAATAGTTATCTCGAAAGCGAAAAACGAAACGCAAAATCAGTTTTTAGCTTTAATAGCAAAACGTTTAACACAGAATTTAGTTTTTAATTTTATGAGGAAAGCACGATGAAAAATCTAGCAATCGCAGTATCAGCAGCAGTAATGACTTTGGCATCAGTAGGTGCACATGCAAACACGGATTTCGACAAACTAGACATGAATGGTGACGGCTACATCTCTATTGAAGAAGCAAAAGCAGATGAAGGCCTTCTTGCTCAATTTAACGAGCTAGACGCAGACCAAGACGGTCAACTAAGCCAAGCAGAATTTGATAACTACGAAGGTTAATTTGCCGAGTTATCACATTATTTAAATCGTTAAGGAGAAGATCATGAAAAATTTACTAGCAGCACTATCAATCACAGGTTTATCTTTCGCGTCTGTTAATGCAATGGCGGGTGAAGACTTCGCTGCGCTAGATACAGATCAAAGCGGCACAATCAGCATGAGTGAAGCGCAAGCGCATACTGCACTGGCAGAGCAATTTAAAGAATTAGACGCTGACGCAAACGGCGAGCTAAGCGAAACAGAATTCGCAAATTTTAAAGGCTAATTAGAGCTGGAGAAATAAATTTACCTGCGCAAGGGAGTGACATAGGAAAAGGAACTGATGTCAGGGAGCAGGGAATAGAGTTCAAAGATTATGATTATTGTTGAGTAACTGGCAACATTACTGATTTGTTCAATTAAGCGTCTTCTTTCGGGCAAGTTTAAACAAACTGGTATAAAGGAATACTTACAGCGAGGCATCGCTATCAGAATTTTTGAGCTCCAAATTGAGAGTTTGGATGTCATTAGGGAAGTAAAGTGAAGGATCATAGTCGGTAAGAGTAAGGCGGTTATTCGCACCGCACCCAAAGCTTGGCTTAATAGCCAAGCTTTTTTGTTTTTGGGTTTTCGTTATTTTTTATGCTCAGCGAGCCGCAAACGCCCATTAAGACGGCGAGTATTAATTTTTTGTCTCATATAGAGTGAAACTTGATTGAATAGATAAACATTAAGCCACGCTTAGATATTCTTTTTCCCCTAATCGAAAGTCTGATAAACCTGCTTTAGCCATGTAAAAGTTAGCATCTAGCTTTATTTAACGTTACAGTCGATCTAAACAACAACTCCAATTAAGTTGTGCTAGCATCATAAGCGTAACTTTATTACGCAAAGGAGAGTAACATTGGCTAGACGAGGAAGCGATTTAAGAACTGCAATAAAGGTTGTTAAAGCAATCGACAGAGCTAGTAAACAAGCTGCTCGTGAAGCTCAACGTAGAGAGAAAGCTAGGCAACATTCCTCTTCCGGTTGCTGTCAGTATAAATGGTTATCTACATAAAAATCACAGCTCAATCTACCCAGCAAGTCGGTTTTACTTATCGCAACTCCATACCAATTAAAGTGCCACCTTTAAAAATCCAGCACTGCGAAGTAGGAGATGCTTTACGCAGCGATCTTTGTGTTTTTATGTTTGATGGTTAGTCCTAAGTCGCCAATCAGGTGGTATAGATATATACGCTGCTAACTCAAAACGTACTCAAAACAAAAAAGTCGCCCGAGGGCGACTTGGAAACGTGACATCATGTAAAAACAGGGGGAAGTGACCTCAATCGATTATTTATTTTCGATGAGATTGCCTTTGCCAATTTCAATCTTTCTTGGCTTGAGTGCTTCTGGAATTTCGCGTTCAAGGTCAATGACTAACAAGCCATTTTCAAGTCCTGCGCCAATCACCTTGACGTGATCGCCAAGTTGGAATTTACGCTCAAAGTTACGCTCTGCGATACCTTGATGGATAAATTTACGCTCAGCTTTGTCTTCTTTGTTTTGCTTTTCGCCTTTGACTGTCAGAGTATTGTTTTCTGACTCAAGGCTAAGCTCTTGCTCGGTAAATCCGGCAACAGCCATGGTAATTTGATACTTGTCTTCACCGGTGGCTTCAATATTATATGGTGGAAAGCTTGGTTGCTTTTCATTGCGTGATGCTGCATCCATTAACTGTGCTAAATGGTCAAAACCGATGAATGAACGATAAAGTGGAGATAGGTCTACTGTACGCATAATTTGTATCCTCATAAAGCGATAATTAAGCTATCTATTGCTTCAATTAAAGCCAATAAATAGCATATAAAACATTTACTTAGTTTGGGTTGGGACCCTGTCGGCGTCCTCACAATACTATCTATGGACGAGGCAAATACTTTTCAAGAAACTTTTTTAAAAAAGTTTTTATTTACCTGAATTTTATAAGATTCTTTTTCAAGAAAATTGTCTTTGCAGGTGAAGAAGCACCATTTGATGCCTCTTTCTTAGTGCGTTATTTAGGGCTTAAGTTTTGCTGCCGCAACATAGAGACTTGATCAAATCCTATTCCCCAGTCGTCAGTTTCAACTTCCTCTATGATGACAAAAGTAACTTGTGGCGCTTTATCTAGGACATCCACCATAAGCTGAGTTGCACCTTTTATTAAGGCTTGCTTCTGAGCAGGTGTAATGCCTTCCTTAGTGATTTTAATATTGATGATTGGCATTGATTATCTCCTACAGATCATCATACATTTTGTTGACGATACGCCATTGTCCCTCTTCTTTAAGTAAACCGATAAAGTCGATATAGTGATGTTCAAACAGTGGGCAATGCAGCTTGACCATTGCTTGATGGTTTACAACATCCACCGACAAAATACGGTAATTAAAAGCAGCGCTTTGGCTTTCGGGCGTTTGTCGAGATGAAACCAAATCTAGCCACTGTGATTTGGTGCGCCTCATCCCTGGAGCTTTGAGCACCGCGTCAGCATGGAAAACCGCATCCAACTTTTTAATATCTCCGTGGTGTAGTCCTTCAAAATATTGTTGAATAACCGCTGCTACTTTGTCTAAATCCTGCTGTTTGAGAATAGGCTTAGTCATATTAAGCTTATGCGCCTGTACTGTGTGCTTGTTCAGCTGCTATCGAGGCGATAAAGCTGGGCCTTGCCTCAACTGCAGCTAACATCTTGCTGACTTTTTCTGGAATGACAATGTCGACTGGAAAATAGGTGCCCCAACGCGCATATACAGCCAGCATGATATCCGCAGTGGAAACCTGATCGCCGCCTAAAAATGCTTGCTGCGCTAACTTTTTCTCGACCAACACCCATAATTCGTTGATGGCAACCGCTGCCGCTTCTAAAAGTGGCTGGCGTGCATGCTCATCAGCAATTGCGCCTGTGGCAAAAAACAGACGATTGTAAGCCGGGTGCATCGTGGCATTGGCAAACAGAATGTTTTCTATTGCTTGTTGCTTTTGAAAAACATCAGCTTGAGGAAGAAGGTTATTTTCGTGTTTATTGAGTAGATAAAGTAGGATTGCAGCTCCTTCTACCAAGCTGTTTTCGCCATCGTTAAGAACCGGGATTTTACCTGTTGGGTTAATGACTAAAAAGTTATCTACACTGCGTTTGTCAACCAGTTCGAAGGGTTGTTTTAATTCTCTTAATATGACTTGCGTTGCTAGCGCACAAGCACCTGGTAGGTAATATACCGTATACATAATGGTTTTCCTTATTTGCTTCTTGGCTAAAAGACAAGCTCAGTGTATAAACTAGATGCTGTTTGATATATAGCTACAATGAGAACCAAGAGTTCACATGGTGGAAACAATAATCAAGGAAAGTATGAACAAGCTACGAGCGATAGAAATGTTTGTAAAACTAGCTGAAGTACGCAGTTTTACTCGTGTTGCAGAGCAATATAGTACGTCCAAATCCATGATCAGTAAGGAGATCAGCCGACTAGAAGCTGAGCTTGGTGCGCGGCTTATACATCGCACCACGCGTAATTTGCAGCTCACGCATGTGGGAGAAGGCTATTTGCAACGTGCTAGGGATATTCTCAATAAGTTAGAGGATGCAGATATCTTCATACAAGAATCGCAGCAAGCACCAAAAGGTAAGCTAAAGGTGAATGTGCCAATGGTGCTTGGGATCACTGACTTGGCAGCAATGTTCGCCGATTTTATGCAAGCGTATCCCGATGTCGATCTTGAAATACATTTAGGAGATGAGGATATCGACTTAGTTGAACAGGGATTCGATTTAGGTTTTCGAGCTTCCAGTCGCCCGTTTGACTCAAGCTATGTAGGTAAAGAAATTACTCAATTTATCTATCATGTATGTGCCTCGCCGCAATATTTAGCTAGTCACCCTGCGATCGACTCAGCACAAGATTTAATTCATCATAATTGTTTTGAATACAGCTATTCAAAACGCAAGAACTTATGGCCATTAGACGAAGGTGTGCGAATAAAAGGCTCCCTTAAAGTTAACAATGTCCTTTTTATGTTGCAAGCAATAAAAAGCCATTTGGGAATAGGAGTTTTACCTGAATTTGCCTGTAGAGAAGCCCTTGAAAAGGGCGAGGTAGTTAGTATTTTACAGCATGCTGATAAACCTACTCTAGCCTTATATGCACTGTATCCAGCACGCCAATTTGTGCCAGCCGCGGTACTTCAATGTATCGAGTTTTTACAGGCTTGGTTTAAGCATGAAGGGCACTGATTGTTAAGCAAATAGGTATTACTTTTTAAGGTGGTTTACATTACTTCATTACTTTGCCACATTAACTACTGGTTTAGATGATGGAACAGTCAATGAAATGTGATAAACAAAATGCCAATCGAAAAATAGGTTTGGGGCTCGCTATCGGCTCGGGAATAGGCACAGCCGTGGGCGTTGCATCAGGGCAAATCATGTACGCCTTGCCTATCGGCATTGCTATGGGAATATTGATTGGCCGTAAGTATTTTTAATCTATTTTGGCACTCGGTGCGTATGTGTGATTCTGATTAGAACACAACAAGATTAAGCAAGTGCAATTTAGTGACTCAGAAATTTCCAGGATCATTGAAATGGCGTGGGAAGATAGGACGCCATTTGAAGCTATCGAGCGACAGTTTGAGCTTAGTGAGCCTGAAGTGATCAAGTTGATGCGCCATAGCCTAAAACCCAGTAGTTTTAGGCTATGGCGGCAACGAGTAAATGGCCGTAACACTAAGCATATTAAACTTAGAAGCAAAGCGGTCAATCGCGGATACTGCAAAACCCAATACAAGCAAAGGTAATTTAAAAGCAGAGGCCGTTAAGCCTCCGCCTATACTAATGAATGTTATCTATCGTAAAGTGGTAGCGCAACGCCTTCAACGTTAGTGAATTCTAATACCGCGATAGGAGTAAACTGCGTTTTGCGTAGAAATCGTGTGGTGACACTTTTTGGTGAGTGAATCGTAAACTTACCAACGAAAGGCAAGATCCAGCCGCTGGCAGAGGTCAATACGCCACTTAGTTGAGGGATCTTAGACTCATCGGGAAGGTTAAAGCTGGGCACAACGTTGTCACCGACCGAGTACAGTGGCGTGTTTGTGCCAATTTTGCGCTGATATTCAGCACTGAGCAAAGGCTTACCATTTTTCTTGGCCAGCTCGAGACGATGTGTATTTTCACTCAGGGTGATGTCAACTTGAGCCAATTGTTTGGGGTAACCCCATATTTCACCAGCCTCAACCGCTTTTGCATTGTCCAGCATCAAATGAAAGTTGAATGAGGCGTAGTCGTGAGGGAGCCCCAGCGACTGCTTTTCAGCATTGGCAGTATTGATAGTTGTAAATGCAGCCATTGCAAAGTTTACTTGTGCTTCAACGGAGTTCAGGTCGCTTGGACAAGGTAAATCGAGATCTGGCGCATTTCTGCGTTGAATAAAAAACGTTGCAACCGTTTCGTTGTATGCTCCTGCTGGACTTTCTGTGATTTTTTGAATGTAAAAAGCCGCAATACCTTTTCCAGAGCTTTTGCCATCACATTTTGGCGTAACAACTTTCCAACCGTCATTCCATAAAAATCGTTTTGCTCGTTTTGCATTAATTAAACCCAGGACTGCACTGGTTGCTTCTCCCTTGACATGAAAAGGCACAGAGATTTCAGTGCCGTCATCCAAGTATTTTATTTCAGTGGTTGGGTATGTATTTTCGAGGTCAAAGGCGAGAGTATGGGCGCTAAAGATGAGTCCTAGCACGACTGCATTTTTTATCATTTTGCTTTCCTTAAGTAGTGAGATCAACAAAGTAGATTGTCTAATTCAAGACAAGTTGAGAAATTGTTTCCTTTTTGGGACTTTATGTTAACAGTGGTATGTGAAAAATCAAAGTGCTTTAGTTGATAGAGTGTATTGGTGGTTAGTTCTCAAAGCGACATTAAGTATGTCGCTGATTTAAAGTGAGTAACTAACTTAAGTAGCTAATTTAATTTAGGGAAAAGGCTATCACTTTGGTTAGTTTACATCGCTTGCAAGTAAGCCATATAGTGCAGAGTCTGAAACTTCGCCAGCAATTTCCCAGCGAGCACGTAAGTGACCTTCTTTAGTAAATCCAAGTTTTGTTAGCACTTTGGCTGAGCCGGTATTAGCGGGATCAATCTCTGCTTCAATACGCCTCAACTTTAGTGTTGAAAAAGCATAGTTAATGAGTGCAGAGCCCGCTTCTTGAATGACACCTTTCCCCCAGTGAGATTTGGCAATACCAAAGCCAATTTCTGCGCGACGTGACTCTTTATCCCAGCTAAAAAGTAAACACTTGCCAATTAATGTTTCATCAATTTTCGAAACAATGGCCAGTGTGATCGCTTGTTGAGTAGTCAAATCTTCATGTGATTGCTTGATAAATTGCGTTGCATCCTCAAGGCAGTCCCAAGGTGGCGTGTTCCAATAGCGCATGACGTCTGCGTCTGAGAATATGGCAAATAGTGCTTCGGCGTCTTGTGAAGTTAAGGGTCTAAGTGTGAATCGCTCGGTGTCGAGTTTGATTGTAGTTAATTGCAATATCTTTTTTCCTTGATAACAAAGGGCGCAAATTAGCGCCCTAAAACAATAAGTTAGCTTACTTATTTATTCGCGTCTTTAACGGCTTTTAGCTTCGCCGCATGGTCAATTTCATAATCTGGCATGTCTTTTTTGCCTTCGATTAGGTAGTTGTCCATCCAGCGCATCAAGCGCAAGCTGTAGTCGTATTGAGCCGCAGCTTTGCGGTTACCGTGACCTTCGCCTGGATAGTAAACTAGACGTACGTCTTTACCTTGCACTTTCATGTAGCGATATAGCTCCATAGATTGTGCTGGGTGTACACGTGGATCATCTTTACCATGCATAATTAGTAATGGCGTCTTCGATTGACCAGCCCAGTAAATCGGACTGCGCTCTAGGTACCACTGCCACTTATCCCAAGGGTAAGAGCGAGCGTGCACTAAGTACATTTCGTTTGAGATATCGGTAGTACCAAACTTAGAAAGTTGGTTAGTTACCCCAACAAACATCACGCTTGCTGCGAAGTGTTCTGTTAGTTTTGTAGCACCCCAAGCAGAGGCATAACCGCCGTAAGAGCCACCAGTAATACCAACACGCTTAGTGTCTACTAAACCTGTATTGACTAGGTATTCTTTCATATCTACCAAGTCGTCAAACTCTTTACCAGCGTAGTCGCCTTGGCCAAGTTTTGAGTAATCAACGCCTTTACCTGTCGAACCACGGTAGTTTGGATAGAAGACTGCATAGCCGCGTGCTGCGCCCATTTGGCCTGGATCTGAATAGCTCGTGAGCCAGCCATTCTTATCGTGGCTTTCAGGACCACCGTGCACCGACATGATCAGTGGATAACGTGTACCTTCTTGATAATCAAGTGGATAAATTAATACGCCACCAATTTCAACGCCATCGCGGGCTTTGAAGTTAATAGCCTCTTGTTTTGCAAAACGTTTGTTGTCTAACCATGGGTTTGAGTTTGATAGACGAGTAGCTTTGCTTGAGCGGATCACAAACACTTCATTTGGGTGCTTAGCTGTGTTTGCACGTAGGGCAATGGTTTTATCTGAATCAGAGATAGATAGATTCGATGCGATGAATTTACCTTCTTTGATAAGTTTCTTGTATTTGTTTGAGCCAACTTTAATTTGGCCAACAAAACTTTCCGCGCCGACATTTGCGACAAAAGTCAGCTGATTTTTACGGTTTGACCACTCAAAATCACCGATGTGACCCATAAAGTTCGGGATCCATTCTTCTACTTTGCCGCTTTGTGCATCGGCAAGGTATAAGCGGCCAGTTGCCGGGTCGTGCTTATCTTCAGCGCCTAAAATCGCGATGTATTTACCATCGTGAGAAAACTCTGCGGTACCAAGCTTACCTTCTGTTTTGAATGAAGTGGTAATTTGTTGTGTTTTTGCATCAAGTACATGCCATTGTGACTTCATATACTTGTCATCAATAAGCGCTGTTGGCTGGGTTTTTACCAGTAATTTAGAGGCATCGTCAGCCCAGTTGATTTCACTTACATAGCCTTCGATGTTCAGTGCCGCTGGGGTCAGCGGTTTTTCTGATGCTGCAAGATCAATGATATGAAGCTGTTTGTTTTTTAAACCCAGTTCATACACTTCAGCCATAAAACCAAGCTTTTTCAGCTCTTTTTCTGACTTATCAGCAGCTGGCATTGCAAGGATCGCAACCTGTTTGCCATCAGGGCTTAGGCTATAAGCCGAGATCCCAGTTCCTTTTAGTGAAAGCACTTTCTGTGCTTCCCCACCGTTTACCGCGATGCGATAAAGGGCGCGTTGCTTGTCTTCTTTTTTCTTGGTTAGGAAATAAATGAACTGACCGTCGGCCGACCAAGAGATGCTTGAGATGCTGACTTTGCCGGTGATAAATGGGCGCTCTACCCCTTCGTCATCAATCACATAAAGTTCACTGTAATTAGAACCATTTTGGTCAACGTAAAGCTCACGCGGTACCGAGCGAGTAAAAGCAACGAGTTCGCCGTCAGGACTCACCGACGTTGAGCTTACCGATTGGATCTTTGGGATGTCTTCAATGGTGATGGTATCGCTTGCGAGGCTTGCGGCACTGGTGAAGCCCATTGCTAAAGCCAAAGCAGACTTAAGTAGTTTCATTATTTATCCTAAATTTTCATTCACTTGTTGTAACTTCAAGATGAAGTTTTTAGGCATTCTACTTGTCACCAGAATAAAAACCAATGTTTGCGATTAATTGTCGGTTAAGCCTGATAAAGTGAAGAAGCTACCCTTATAGGCCAAAATTCAGCGCACCTGAATAATCAGCCTGAAACGGCGTAAGGTGATTAAGTGCATAAGAAACGTTACCTTTGTCATCCATGATGTAGATAGAAGCACCACAGTGTTTGCAAAAACCATGCTCTTGGATGGTTTGCGTTTTTGAATGCGGCACCACAAATCGTTCGAGAGATTTACAAGGATTTTCGATAAGACCGAGAGCCTGAATAAACTGCACACCAGTGCACATTTCAGAAGCTGCTGTTGTGGTGAAAATACGATAGTGGATCCGCTCGCAGTGGCACGATGTGGTGATCATGTGGATGTCCTTTATTTTCTTTTGAGTTAAGTTTACTTTTTATTTTTAGTTAATATATATTCATTTGGTGTAAAGACTTTTTCCTAAGAGGAAATAATGAGAAAGGAATATGATAAACTTCACTTACTTAAAATATTGTGTTGTGTCGCTGAGCAGCACTCGTTCAGCCGAGCTGCAGAGCAGCTCGGTACCACGACATCAGCGGTGAGTAAATCGATAGCTCAGCTAGAGTCGTCTTATGGACAAGTACTTTTAAATCGAACAACCCGTAAACTCGCATTGTCTGATGCTGGTAAGTTGGTTTACGAAAAAGGGAAAAAGATCCTTCGCGCGCTACGCGATTTGGAAGAAGAAGTCGAACAGGTTGGAGTGCATCAATCTGGTCACCTAAAAATAACCTTTCCAAATACGATAGGGCGTATGTTATTGAGCCAAATTTGTATCGACTTTCAAAAGCGCTATCCGCAAATAAAGTTAGAGCTGATGTTTACCGCAGCAAATCAGGATCTAATCGAAGATGAGATTGATGTCGCTTTTAGGCTTTCTGCTACACTCAAAGACAGTCAATTTTATGTCTTGAAATTAATCAATATAAACTCGACTTTTGTTGCCACGCCCAGCTATTTGGCCACTCATGGGAAGCCTGAGCAATTAGACGAACTGAGTAGGCATAACATGTTGTTATCTAAACTTAACCATGTTGAAGATAGTTGGCATGACGGAACTCGAAGTTATGCTCTGCAAGGCAATTTGATAGCGAATAGTCGCTTTCACATTCGAGAGGCGGTGTTGGCAGGATTGGGGATTGCCATGCTACCGTCTTATTTCTGCCAACGGGATATCGATTCGGGCGCTTTGGTTGAGCTGTTTCCCGAGCAAAATAGGCCCGAAGTTACTTTGCATGCCATATATAAAGTGAAACGAGAGCACTCTGCAAAGCTAGATTTATTCTTAGGGTTTGTACAGGCGCAATTATCATGCAAATCAGAATTGGTATCTTAGCCCCGCGTAGTAGCGCTGACCATTCACATATACCCCTGTTGGTGCGTACTCATTGCGATCATAGGTATAGATTTGTTCGTCGGTTAAATTAATAAACTCAAATTGCGCATCGAGGTTATCACTTAATTTCACCGTGAGGCTGCCATCTAATTGGCCGTAATTATCCATCATGGTCTCGCCTACACCGGTGGCAAACTGGGTTCGATAATTATAGCTAAGCCGCGCGCTAAATTGGTGGTTCTCGTAGTAAGCGGTGAGGTTAGCGCTGTGTTTTGAGGTGCCTGGCACTTTGTCCTGTAAGCCAACGTCAGCGTTGTCACGTTCTCCATCAACGTAGGTGTAATTGGCGATTAACCCAAATCCGTACGCTAGTGTCTGCTGGTAACTTAGTTCAACGCCACGGATACTGCCGCCAGCGCCATTACTGGGCCTATCTATAGACATCAAAATGCCTTCATGACGCTCAAGTTTTCGCTCAAACTCAATAAAAGACTCCACATCTTTGTTAAATAAGGCGATTGAGGCGAGTCCTGCATCGTCAAAGTACCACTCAAGGCTGGCATCAAACTGCGCCGCTCTATATGGATCTAGGCTGGCGTTACCACCTTGTCCTTGAGCTTGGGTCACGTTGTAATTGGTTGAGGGCATAAGGTGGTGAAATTGCGCTCGAGACATGACGCGTGCAACGGAAAAACGGCCAACCAGACTTTCGCTTAAATCAAACTTGATATTGGCACTGGGCAGAATATCGATGTAATCCCGAGATTCTTCATGCCAAATATAGCTGTCGGGCGCTTCGATGGGGGAAGCGACACGTTTAAATGCGGCAGAGTCTTGAAAGGTTTTGACCACCCGGACCCCAATGTTGGCAGCATAGGATTCACCAGCGAGTTGCATTTGACCGTAAGCGGCGGCGGTTTTTTCTGTAATATGAAAACGACTGGCTTTTTCTATCTCTTGTTCAAAATTGAGCGTATCGAAGTCTTTGGCGAGCAGCGTAATGTCGGCATAACTGTAGTCCTTTAAGGTGTTTGGATTACCTACACCGCGCAAATAATCGTCCACAAAAGTGCCTGGATAGGCGGCCAGTGTAGTGCCAAGCTCGCCGGCTAGGCCATCAAGCCCTCCATCTTTTGAGCGATAGCGCAAAAAGTCCCGTTGATGGTCCTTGAGTTTAATGCCAAATTTAATCGCGTCGACCTGTTTAAAGTCGATATCGTACGCAAAATCGGCTTGCGCGAAGTATGATTTATCTTTGCCATCTTGGCTGTCATTTCGAGCTTCGGTGATAAACCAGCTCGGTGCATCTAACGGTGAAATCCCATAACTTGCGACGATATTTTTTCGCATTGACGTATCAACATGAAAACGGGTGTTAGCAGAAAACTGTGACGTGACGTCTTCTTTGGTGCCACCTGAGCCGTGGCTTAGGCCCACTTGAAACTGGCTCGACCAATAAATGCCATCATAGACTAAGTCTAGATGAGCGCTTTTGGTGCTGATCTGCGAGTCTCGCCAAATGGCTTCCATGCTGGTATTGAACGGTGCTGCTGTGGGTAAATAGTGGGCGCTTACCAAAGTATCATCTTGTACTTGTAAATCGGTTACCCCGCCGCCTAGATCGATAGACTTTGCACTTTGCCAGAGAAAGTTTTGATTGTTGTTGTCTGCGTTTAGATGAGAATAAAGTAAGTGACTATTTAACCTAAGTCGTGGGGAAAGCTGGAACGCGGCATTGACTGTATAAGCCTGTAATTCTCTTTGCTGCTGAAAAATCGCCGAACCCCCACCTCCTGGAAACCACAACGTCCGGCTTTTGTCTTGTGGGGTCTGCTGGGTGGCATACCAATTATCATCATCACCTTGGTATAACGTTCTATCGTGCCATCCCCACGATTCTAGGCCGTCGCGTCTGAGGCTGCGATCTCGTCGTGTTGCGGTAAAAAGCACAGCATAGTCGCCACTTTCACTATGGTAGTTATAAATTGCAGATAATTGTGGGTCGAGTTTATCGCTCAAGTCACTGTATTGGAACTGGGCTGTTACAACGCCATAGCCTGAAGGCGTAAGCAGAGGGTCGCGGGTTTTTATATTGATTGCACCACCTAATGAGCCTTCATCCTGCATGGCTTGTGGCGTTTTGAACACCTCAAGGCTAGAGACGATTTCACTGGGTAATAAGGTAAAATTAAAGCCTCGGCTTGGCTGACTTGAGATCCACCAATCGGCTGAGGCGAGATATTGACCATTCAAATAAGTTCTATTTTGCTCGGGGGTTGTGCCTCGCACGCCGATCCGTTCACCTTCACCTTGTGCTCGAGAGAGTGAGATACCGGTGATCCGTTGCAGCGCCTCTGCGACGTTTTTATCTGGAAACTTACCTATGTCTTCAGCACTGATCGTATCTGAAACTTGTTGATTGTGGCGTTTATTACTGAGAGACTTGACAACGCTGTCATGGAAGGCACGAATTTCGATGCGTTCTATGGTATTTTCAGCTGTCTGATTTTGCTCAACGGCATAACTTGCAGCTGTGATAAAAAATGCGCTACAAGAAACTGTTCGGATGAGAAATTCTGACATTGTGCTCAACTTATAATACGAGTAAGTTACCTTTAGTTGATACTCATAATACGCTTTTATTACGAGCCTAACCATAGTTTTACAAATTTTTAGTAGTTGATGGTTGAAAACTTAGATAAACGTTTTTTAATCAATGAGATACTTGTCGACCTGAGTAATTTATCTGTGTGTGTTGACGGTTCTTGGAGAAGCATCGAAGCGAAGCATGCGGCATTATTGCGTCTTTTGATTGCTAACAAGGGACAGGTTGTTACCAGAGACGCTATCTTAGATATCGTATGGCCCGGTACTATCGTCAGTGATAACTCTGTTAGCCAGCTGGTGGTACAGCTACGTAAGCTGCTTGGTGACAGTTCAAACGAGCCAAAAATAATTAAAACGGTACCACGCCTAGGTTATCAATGTATTGCACAAATCAAAAAAGCCCCGACGCTACTTGAGCAAGTAGAGGAGCTGTCTCGTGGGCGTGGCGCGCAATTTGCGATGCTCGGATTTTTTATGGGTCTTGTGGTGACTTTGCTTGGCGTTTTTATCGCCAAGCAGTGGCAAAGTGAATTGCAGCAGCAGCCCGTCACAGCAACTCGGATCACGTCCTCTCCGGGTGCTGAAGTCTTTGTGCGCTTTTCTCCAAATGGTAACTATTTAGCCTACAGCTATTTAGCTGAGGGAGCCGATCAATTTGATTTGGCGGTCTATGATCTTGAGACTAAAACAACCCATACGATAAAAAGCAGCGGTTATAGTGAAGAGTCAGCAAGTTGGTCTTTAGATGGTAACTGGCTGATTTATTCGCGCTCGGATCCGGTTTCCTGTGAAGTACGGGCGTTACACGTTAAAGGTCCAATAGAAATGTGGCGACTAGCGCGCGATAGCGTGCTTGGCAGCTGTAATAGCGCACAAGACTCAGCACCTTGGCTTGAATATCGAGCGGGCCATTTTATCACTAAGTCTTGGGATAAAGGTGGGACCTATTTGCAATCTGTAGCGGTCACTTTTGCGGATAATCATCCTAAAGTGCTCAACACTACGGCGTTGCCTATTCGCGATGTAACACATTATCAAGTTAACCAACAAACGCTGTTATATCAGGTAAAAGAGCAGGGCGTTTATCGGCTAAATCTGGGACTACTTGGGGACCCTGAAAGGCAAATCACCACACTCTCCAAGCAGTCTTTTTCGGCATTGAGTCATGGCTATCAGGACGATACGGTTATTATCGCCAAACAAAACTTGAGTGTACTTAAAGGTCGTGAGCAGCAGTTGTTATACTCCGGATTTGGTGCGATATCTGAGATTGATGTCAATACGCACTTGCGTGCTTCGGCGCACACTGAGGGCGTGGCTGAAATTAACTTTTATCAGCTTGCTGTAGACGCACAAGGCGAAGCACTGCAAAAGCAGTTAACGTCGCCCGCTAGAATGGACCTACTTGCCGCTTTGTCTGATGATGGCGCACATTTTGTGTATGCGTCGGTGACAGCCAAAAATAATGATGCGCCACAATTTGAGCTGTGGCATAAACATGCTTTTCGGCCAACGTCGAGTTTGCTTGGTACTATGCCGCTGGGAGAAGTGCCTATTTTGTTATTGTTGTCGCCTAATAACGAATATCTCGCCATATTATCAAAGTCGCACAAAGTGTATTTAATAAGCTCTTTTACTAAAGAAGTGAAAAAAGTAGTTGATAACTTTGCCGAAATTGCCGACTTGCATTGGTCACAGGATGGTAGAAACTTGTATTATCGAGCGAAGCTCTCGACGGAAGCAAAATGGCAGGCGTGGCAATTTACCGTATCTCAAGGGCGCAGTGAGCAACAACCTCTTGTGACCCATTCGTCTGATTTATCCCTGACCCAGAAGAACTCAAGCTTTGTGGGGTACAAAGAACAAGTTAGGGAATACCTAGTTGCTGCGCTAACTGAAACAATTGATGTAGAGCAGTTACGTGGGTCTTTATCTCTTTACCAGCCAGCAGTATACCGAGACGGGGTTTACTTTGTACTGAAAAGAGGTCACCAACTGGTGCTTTATCGCTATTTAAGTAGTGAAAACAAGGTCGAAGAAATTCACCCAATTGGGTTACACCTTTACGCGGGGTTTACGGAGTTACAGGTACTAGCAAGCTTTGATGGCAGTCAGGTAATATTCAATCGGATCAATAACTATGAAAGTGACATAGTTTTACTGGAGTACGGTGACCGATGAAGACATCAATGTTACGAAGCTCAGGTTGGGTACGGTTAGTTAGCTAGTTTTTGCTGGAATAAGCGTATTGCTTTACTACTCCAATTGCGCTGTGATGCCGACTTCAACGCTTGTGAGGCAAGCTTTTTGGCTTCTGATTGGTTATCTGTAAGCTTGGCAGACAGTAGCAGCAGTTCAGGGTGGTCGGGATCGATGGTGAGACCATGACGCAGCCAAGTCTTGGCCTGAGTTTTGTCGTTGAGACGAGATAAATAAGTGTTTGCTAATAAAAGTGTGGAGCGCAAATGGCCGTTATTCGAGGCTTCGGTAAGTACTTGTAGCGCACGAGGAGCATTCTGCTGCTCTCCGTCCGTAAGCAGTGATCGTGCTAAGCGATATTTTGCGATATCCATGGTTTTTGCTGCGTGTTCTAGCCAAAGTACACTAAGTTGATGCTCTCCCACATTGATAAGCTGAGTTGCTAAGCGATATTGTGCCAAGTCCAAGCCATTTTTGGCTGCGGCTAAATACAGCTCATTTACCGGTTCTTCTGAGCGCCAGTGATAGCGCAGCAGCTGATACGCGTTGTAATCTTTCATACTCAACCAGTTAGCAATATAGTATTGTACTTGAGCCACACCACGCTCTGCAGCGTCGATATTCTGCCTTAGCTGTTTTTCGTAGGCCTTCTTTTGAATGGCTAGAGTTTCGCGATATTGGTCGCCTTTATATGTCGCAAAATGGTAAATCAAGGTGTGTGCTTGCTTTGGACCACTATACCGCCACTTCTCTACAGCATTTAGCAGGCTTGCGGTGAATATATGCTTCGGGTAGCTATCAACGACCTCAATATTGGTTGCCTTACCGCTTTGGTCAATATCAAACTCTAACCAAACCCAGCCCTCAATCCCTTGTCGTACGGCCTCATCAGGGTAGTCAGGTAATACATCGTGAGTTTTACTCGGCGTAGAAACGATATTGGGTTGTTTGAGCCGGGCAAGTGTTGAATCAAGTAAGTAGGTGTCTGCCAAACGATTTTTTTGAAGTGTTACGAAATCTTTTAGGCCACTTTTGTCGTCGGACTGCTGCAAAACGAGTTGCGCAGTTTGAAAGGCTTCAGCAATACCGAATTCTTTAGCCAATGAAAACCAAGCAAAGGCATTTGCGGCACTTTGTGCGGTTCCTTGACCGTACAAATACATCACCCCAAGATTATACATGGCGTCTGCATTACCTAATTGAGCTAGGCGATTGAATTCAGAAAATGCAAGAGTGAATTCTTCATTCTGATAGGCGAGGGTGGCATCGTAAAGATCGGCTTTTGTCAGCCAACTTATGCTCAGAAAAAATGAAAAAATAAGCCCAGAAATGAGATTGTTGCGCATTTTATTGATTACTCATCCTCGGACTGCTCTTTGGGGTTGCTGTGGTCATTTTTAATAGGCTATATAACCACAATATAAGGGAAATTTAAATAATAAAAGCTGATAGCAAACGCTATCAGCTTTTTGGAACTCCGGGCAGGGAGTTTACTAAGTCGAACCTGTGTTAGCTTGGAAGCGACTTAATTCGAGTCATGAAACTATTTTCTTTACGGCTATTAAGACCAGATTTAGCGGTAAAAGTTTCATTCGCTATTTGGTGTTAAAAGTTAAATCTAACCCCAGCGCTAAAACGCCTTCCATCGGCATAGACACCCGTTAGTGCCTGCTCAACTCCCTTTTCCTGATAGCTAAATGTATGTTCATCCGTCAAGTTGATGGCCTCGAGAATAAATGCCACATTCTCATTGTAATTATAGGTAAGGTTGGCATCTACTTGACCATAATCGTCAATGTATCCCGGCCAGTCTCGACCTGTATCATACCCTGTTCTGAAGTTGTATGAGATACGGGCACTAATGAATTCGTTTTCATAATAAGAACTCAAGTTAACGGTATGCTCGGAGTTGCCAGGGATAGTGATATCGTTACCTTCATCGTCTTTGGCTTCACCATCTACATAGGTATAGTTAGCTGCAACGCCAAAACCTTCGTATAGCTCTTGTTGATAACCTACTTCTAGACCTTGAATACGGCCCGCTTTACCATTAACAGGACGGCTGATCAGTACCTCTTTACCTTCGTGAGTTTCAAGTGCTGGTTGGCTCTCGATAAACGACTGAATATCTTTGTAGAAAAATACCGCAGAAAAAAGACCTGCGTCGCTAAAGTACCACTCGATACCGGTATCAAATTGCGTCGCTCGATATGGGTCGATGTCAGGGTTACCGCCAGTGCCAGTTTGTGTTTCTAGGTTGTATGAAGTTGATGCCGTCATATCGGCGTAATCTGGGCGAGACATAACTCGTGCCGCAGAAAAACGCATTAATAAATCGTCATCTAAGTCAATTGCCAAGTTAATGCTTGGAAGAATGTCGAAGTAGTCCTTTTCTTCCGTTGTCCATACCTCAGCACCTGACTCACCTGCAAATGCGGATGAGGTTTGTTTGGTGTTTACCAGTCTTACACCTAAATTACCGCGTAGACCATCCGCATCTAGATTGGCTTTAATGTAGCCTGCGGTAATTTTTTCATTGATATCGAAAGTACTGGCCTTCAACACTCGGTAATTCCAACCCAGCGCATCACCTTCTTGGCGTATTTTGTCTGAATCAGTAATCGCATAGCTGCGCGTTGTGCCTGTTGAGCCTATGCCTGATAGGTAATCAGATGGCATAGCTTTGGAGTAATCAGCCAGACTCCAGTTTAAGTCGGTACGATTATCCGTTGTGTGTTTGGTATTAAAACGACTGTGATCACGATATTTAAAGCCTACCTTGATCTGGTTAAAGATAGCGACATCAATTGGGCGTTTAAAATCGGCTTGAAAATAAGTTTCATCATCTTTCGCATCATTGCTGTCATAGCGTAAAAAACCTAAATTCCATTTCTCACCATTGTTTGGATCGGCGGCATAACTGGTCTTTACATCTTCCTCTTGTGACGCATCAAAGCTGTGAACATAGTTGCCTTCCCAACCAACGGAGCGATCCGCTTGTGAACCACCCGAACCTTCTGTGTAACCTAAGTGGTACGAGGATTCCCAAAGTTGCCCTTGATGTTCAACTTTTAAGTCGTACGATTTGGTTTTGAGCTCAGAGTTACGCACTTTGGTCTCATCCAGAATGTTATTACCATCTGGTGATAAGCCGAGTGTACCGCCGACGGCCATCTTTCCAACTACGGGATGGTCGATAACGGTAATGTCAGTGTATTGTGAGCCGCCATAACCGGGTAACCAAAGGAAGTTTTGGTTTTCATTATCGGCTTCAAGCGTAGAGTCTAACGCATTGAATACAATGTCCATATTTTCACTTGGACGATATTGCAGGGCGAGGTTTATACCCGTGCGCACGCGTTGTTGTGAGAACATGGCCGAGCCGCCACCGCCAGGACTGTAGACATCGTCGACGACGGTACCATCTTCAAGTGTGATATCACGATAGGTCCAAGACCATGCTTCAATACCATCACGACGCAAGTTACGTTCTTGGCGAACGACAGAAATTAAAGCGCCAAAAGATTCATCATCGGTCTTAAAGTTGTACATAGCGGAAAGTTGCGGGTCGGTTTCACCTGACACTTCGCTGTGCTGTGCGATAATTGAACCTGCAATTTTATTTGCTTCTAAATCAAGCGGCTTACGTGTTCTAACAATCACGGTTCCACCTATAGAGCCTTCGTC
Organism: Pseudoalteromonas sp. GCY; assembly: GCF_016695175.1. Classification (NCBI taxonomy): domain Bacteria; kingdom Pseudomonadati; phylum Pseudomonadota; class Gammaproteobacteria; order Alteromonadales; family Pseudoalteromonadaceae; genus Pseudoalteromonas; species Pseudoalteromonas sp. GCY. The sequence continues at coordinate 696,196 of NZ_CP068022.1, read as the reverse complement.
AATATCGGCTTCTGGTGATTTGTAAACTTCGAGCCCAGAAATGATTTCAGAGGGTAACATTGTATAGTTAAAACCACGGCTCGCCGCAGAGTTGGTCCACCAATCCGCTGAGCCAACGGCTTGACCATTTAATAAGGTCCGGTTTTGGCTTTCACCTGTGCCTCGAATGCTAACGCGTTCACCTTCACCAAAACTACGCGTGATTGAAACACCGGTAATTCGTTGTAGTGATTCGGCAACGTTTTGATCTGGAAATTTGCCAATGTCCTCGGCGGTTACTGCATCGACAATGGCGTCTGAGTATCTTTTTGTATTGAGTGATTGAACAACGCTGCCACGGATCCCTCTAACTTGAATAACTTCAACTTCACCATTTTTAGCTGCTTCTTGATTGTTGTTTTCTTCAGCGAGTGCTAGACCCGGTGCAAAAAGTACCGAGCCGAGCAAAGATTGGCTGATTAGTACAGCCAGTTTTTTCTTATTATTGCGAAACATAAATTCCCCTTGAGTGCTTACTTGTGATTGAGTGATTGACCACGAGAAAGATTAAACACCAGCGGGGTTTGTTAAATCTTGAATTGAAATGAATAGTTATGAATTTAACGATTTTCTACTTTAATTATTTTTATTGTATTGAAATATATGGATATAAAATAATTTCTATTGGAATTTTTGTAGTTTAAATTAAGTTTACTGGAGTGGTTTTACTTTGTTTTTTGTTAACATTCACAACTACAAAGAACTGGAAAGTCGCCTTTCCAGTTCTTTTTGCGCGTTATAAGCTCTTTTTAGGTGGCAGCACAACGTTTGAGAAGATAAGGCCAGCGATAAGAGACATAAATATTAAGAAGGTTTGTTGGCCAATATGATCCGCATGAACAAAGCTTTGGCCTTCGATCAATGAATTAAGTCCAATATAGGTTTTAGAACCAGGGACCAACACAATCAAGCCTTGCATCGCAACAATGGACGCAGGGGCATTTACCACACGGTTAAAGATATTACTAAAAACACCCACTGCAAATGCACCCACAAATGTACCAAGTGCATAGTCAAAGTAAACCGCAGAGCTGATACTGGCTGCGTAGGCGATAAAGCCAGATGCTAGCGACCAACTTGCATGGCGTAATTTTGTTCTAAAGATAACAACTAGGCTGCTACAAAGTAATAGCACTGCAAGCCAAGCCGTCCAGCGTGGTAATGGTGATGGTTGAATAAAATCAACTTGACCAAAAAACGCAAACCCTAAACTGATCCCCAAAAATGCACCGAAGTAGAGCTTAAAGAGCAACATAATAGAGTCCATGACTCTTGCGGTACCTGACACTAAGTGCCGAGCTGAGAGCTCAGCAAACCCAAGTGCCAGTGCCAAGCCAGGTATAAACACGATAATGGCCGAAAGTACCACCAAACGGATATTGATCTGTGGGTCAATGTACACAGACACGGCACAAGCAGCAACCGCTGATACGATGGCTACCAAAGGTTCAAGCATATGTGTTACACGTTTGGAAATACTCGCCCAAAGCACAAATAAGTAAACCACAAGCGACAATAGCGCTGACCACCAGACGTCATTCCAGCTAGTTCCCATCAGCATTGCAAATGCGCCGCCTGAGGTTGCAAATGCAAGACCCGTCATTAATTTATTATACGGGGGCTTAGCGTGCAAAATGGCTTCAAGGCATTGTTCGGCTTCTTGGATTGAAAGCTCACCAGATAACACGCGTGTTGCGACGTCATCCGTATCTGCTAGTGAACCTAAGTCATGATCGCCAGGATCAACACGCGCCACATGGGTATATTCTTCTTCATGACCTTCGGTCCAAATCACAAAAGTGACAGACGTCGGAGACATGACAAAGGAAGACTTTAACCCTAAGTGAGTGGCTACTTCCATTAAGTGTGCTTCGAGTCGATAGGCTGGGGTACCGTATTTGTGAAGCATTTTGCCTAACTTCACAATAAAGCGGCGTTTCTCTGTAAAGGTTGCGTTATTCAACGAAAGAGAACCTTAAATATGTAATACCAATTCTACTGAATGCAGTGAATTGGCGAAAATGTTAAAAAAGTATGGTGTTTGAAATTAAAAAAATCAAACTGAGCTCATCATGGGTACGCGCTGCTAGTAAGATACATATCATTGCTTTTACTAGATTTTAGTTATGTTTTTGCACACGAATTTGATATTCGCAACAGACTATTTGCATAGGTAAATTTGGCGGCCAAGATTGCTGCGAATTCTATCCAGATTCTCAGTAATGTCTATAGTTTTGGCCGCAAATATTTGCATTTTTTATAAACAGGTCTCAGCGCTACATTTATTGCTAAGCGCTAAGCGCTAAGCGCTAAGAGTTACGATGATTCTCTGATCTGCAATGAAACATCCACCAAGGTTCTAACGGCAGGTTGTGATTTGTTTAAAATTTCGGACAGTGTATGGCATGTCCGCTTACCGATGTCGTCGGCATCAATTCTGACACTCGTTAATGCGGGTTTCATCAGCTGGGAGTCTTGCAAGTCATCAAAACCGACAACTTTGATGTCTTCACCAGGTACCAGTCCGTGTTCGCGCATGGCTTCAATTGCACCGTATGCAATGACGTCACTAAAGCAAACGATAGCTTTTATCTCTTTATGGTCGGCGATGAGGGTATTAAACGCTTCTCTGCCCCCTTGGCGATTTGTTGGAGCAGCGATCGCAGGTTGTGCTTCATTTAATCCGTTGAGTTTTAGAGCGCTTTGGAAACCAGACAGTCGTTCATGGTAATCTGAAATTTCGGGAGTACCACCCAGAAAAGCAATGTCTTTTATGCCTTGCTCAATGAGGTGAGTCGTTGCTAGGTGAGTCCCTTTTTTATTGTCAGGTAGAATACAGGGGGCTTTCGCGAAGGCCACTTCACGCATAATGGTAATAACTGGAAATCCAGAGTCAGCCAATTGGTCGAGCCACTCTCGTGGGGTACTTGGTGCGGGCACCATGACAAAGGCACAAACGTTGTATTCTTTAAGTGTGTTAACCACCTGGCGTTGGCGATTAAAGTCTTCACCTGTATTTACCAGCATAGGCACCATACCTAATGCGTAAATATGCTTTTCTAATCCGACAGCAAGCTGAGCAGAGTACGGGTTTGTTAAGTCGTTAATAACAACAGCAACAAGATTAGACTTTTTACTACGTAACGCTGCTGCGTCGCGATTATAAACGTAGCCCAGTTTTTCGATGGCTTTTAATACTTTTTCTTTACTTTTATCGCTGACTTTATCGCTATGCGTTAGGACAAGGGATACTGTTGATTTAGAAACTTGTGCCTCTTCGGCAACATCGAAAATGGTAACCTTAGCGAGTTTTTTATCGTTGTTCATGCTAATTCGTATCAATTATGGCTGGTTAAGTGGCTAAGTGTACATCAAGTTTTCATCGCATTAAATCGCAAATCTATGCACATTTCCCGATAATCGTTATATGATCATCCGTTAAACGCCGAAGATAGGTAAATACAGTGAAATTATTAAAACAAATCACATTTATCATATTAATGACTACCGTATCATATACGGTATGTGCACAAGAGCAAGGCTACATGACACCTTCTCCAGAGCTGGCAAAGCTTGTTGATGCACCATTGATCCCCACATCTAAATTGAGTGCGAACGGCAATTGGTTGGCCCTGTTGCAGCGCAATAGGGTACTTACGCTCGAAGAGCTTGGGCAGCCAGAGCAAGCGCTTGCGGGGATAAAGTTCAACCCGCAAACCTTTATGAGGACCTCCAGCCGCCAATATAGCTCTATTGAGTTTAAACATGTCGCAACCGGTGCCTTAATTAAGGTGACTGGTCTACCTAAAGGCAAGATCAAGTCGCCAAGCTGGAGTGCAGATAGCCGCTATCTCGCGTTTATTCTTGAACAAGAAAATAGTGCTACGCTTTGGGCTTACGATATTGAGCAGCGCAACCTTAAACAGCTCACTCAATCAACTTTAAATGGCGTGGTGACTTCAACGCCATACCAGTGGTTGCCAGACAGTACTGCGATTATCGCAAATATTGCTATTAATCATGGCAAACAGCCAAGCGCAAAAGATAAATCCAGCCTAACGCCAATAGTACAAACCACATCTGGCAAAAAAGCATCAACACGTACTTATCAGAATTTATTGTCTAGTCCCTATGATATTCAGCTATTTAAATTCTATTCTGAGGGACAGTTAATTAAGCTAAATCTTAATGCCAGCGCGCAGCAAATTGGTAATCCAACGTATCTTAAACATTTCTCTGTTTCGCCAGATTCTACCAATCTAGTGGTTGGTATGATGGCCGATCCTTTTTCATTCCAAGTGCCTTACAGCCGTTTCCCTGCGGTATGGCAAGTGTGGGGAATGCGCGGTTATCCATTATTTGAAGTGGCAAGACAACCACTAGCCGATGCACTGCCCGCGGGCTTTGATAGCGTGAGAGAAGGGCCCCGCGAGATCCAATGGCGTGACGACCATGGCGCGACGCTGATATGGGCCGAAGCGCAAGATGGTGGGGATATGAGTGTGAAGGTTGACTATCATGACCACCTTTACACGATTAGTTCGCCGTTCAAGAAAGAACCTGAACTTTTCGCAAAAGTAGAACGTCGTTTTTCGAGTATTGAGTGGGCCAATAACAATGTTGCGATTTTGAATGAATGGCGCTTTGCCGATCGTAGTGTTCGCTCTTCTGTATTTTCTCCGCGCAATCCAGAGCAAAATCGCGTGGTGTTTTCAGAGCGCAGTTATAATGATGCATACAAAGATCCTGGCAACTTTGTATATGAAAATAGTGATTTAGGTTCAAGAGTATTGAAGCTAGTTGGAGGCAGGTATTTGTTTTTAACGGGCAACGGTGCATCTGAGAAAGGCAACATTCCTTTTTTAGATCGTTTTGACGTAAAAACCAATACTTCAACTCGTATTTGGCAGTCAAGCGAGCCTTATTATGAAAGAGTGCGTGCAATGTTAGATGACGAAGGGATGCGCTTTATTACCGTGCGTGAGTCACGCCAAGAACAACCTAACTTTTTTGTCCGTGACTTGCAGTTTGATACTTTGGAGCAGCTAACTAAGTTTGCGCACCCTTATCCTGCATTTAAAGGTGTTGTAAAAGAACAAATCAAGTACAAACGTGATGATGGCGTTGAGCTATCCGGTAATCTTTATCTTCCTACAGATTATGACCCATCAAAAGGTCGTATACCCGTGTTGATGTGGGCTTATCCTCTCGAGTTTAAAGATAAAGCCGTTGCCTCGCAGGTGCGTGAATCGCCTTATCAATTCCCATATATTGGTTATTGGGGGCCAATGCCATACCTAGCAAAAGGTATTGCTGTTTTTGATGATCCGACGATGCCGATTGTGGGGGCTGGTGATACGCAACCTAATGATACATTTAGGCAGCAGTTGGTTGCGAGTGCGAAGGCTGCTGTTGATACCTTAGTAGAAAAAGGTATAGCAGATCCTAAGCGCATTGCAATTGCAGGGCATTCGTATGGAGCATTTATGGTGGCCAACTTACTCGCCCACAGTGACTTGTTTGCTACTGGCATTGCGCGAAGCGGGGCTTATAATCGCACCTTGACGCCATTTGGTTTTCAGGGGGAGCCGCGTAACTTTTGGGAAGCGCAAAACGTCTATGCCTCTATGTCTCCTTTCTTCCACGCGGAAAAAATCAACGAACCTATGTTGATGATCCATGGAGAGGAAGATCCAAACTCAGGTACTTTTCCTATGCAATCTAAACGTATGTTTGCAGCAATGAATGGCTTAGGTGGTAATGCTAGGTTAGTGATGTTGCCAGAAGAAGGCCATGGCTATAAAGCGCGAGAGAGTATTTTACACGTACTTTGGGAGCAAGAGCAGTGGCTTGAAAAGTATCTGTTCCCTGAGAAGGAAGACGCTGTTCCTGAAGACGCGTCAACAGATGAAATGATACCGGTCGCAACGGAAGCGACAGTTAACTAACAATAAATCGATACAATAAAGGGAGTAGTAGATCTACTCCCTCTATTTACCTGACTCAGTTATACGAAAATTAAGTTAACCTGAGGTTTGGATAAGGAGTGAGCTAATTCATTGCTTTTAACATTACATTAAACGATTTCCTTATCTAGCCTGAGAGTTTTGGGGATAACAAGGCGAATTTACGTACTAATAGCTGGCTATTGGAAGTGAATTCAACGCTGTTAGCGCAAAAACTGGCTGCTAGAAAGGCATTAATTATCCTAAGCTCAGGTTAAACTACCTACTCTTTACTGGATACTGAACTGCCGACGGAAGCGGTAATTACCATAAAAATGGCAAGCCATTGCCAAACAGTCAGTAGCTCTCCAAGAATTAAAAAGCCAGCCAACGCCGCAACAGCAGGTTCAACGCTCATTAAAATACTAAACCCTTGTGCGGGCATTTTTCGAAGCGCTACCATTTCTAGGCTATAAGGTAGGGCGCTTGATAATAAACCAATCGCGATACCTAATGGGATCAGTGCCCAATCAAGCAGTGCAGCACCTTGGGACACCACGCCAAACGGCACGATAGCAAGGGCGGCAACCGTCATACCAATTGCCACAGTCGCCCCTCCAGAGCTTTCATTGCCTGAGCGCTTACCATAGAGAATATATCCTGCCCAACAAGCGCCAGCAACCAAGGCTAAAGCAACACCGACTGGGTCTAAACCATTGACATCGCCAAGATCCGGTAACAATAGCAAGATCCCCAAAATAGCAAATGCAACCCACAAATAATCACGTTTCCGTTTAGATGAAAACAGCGCTACGGCGAGCGGCCCGGTAAACTCTAATGCCACACCAATGCCAATAGGGATACGCTCAATGGCATAGTAAAAGGTGATATTCATGCCGCCCAAGCATAGGCCATAAACGATGAGTGGTCGCCAGTTAGTCGGTAAATGACGCCAAGGTTTGAACACTAAGCATAAAATAAGAGCTGAAAATCCAAGGCGATATGCTGTGGTACCCTCGGGCCCCACAGACGGAAATAACTGCTTGGCAATAGAGGCACCGGATTGAATGGTGACCATAGCGCAAAGTAGGCATAAAATCGCAATGACAAAGTCGCGGCTAAGTAGTGGCATTGAGACCCCAATAAGATAAATAACAAGCTTAAAAATGGCGATATAAGGCTAGTCTAATCGTGTCTAAATAATGGCTCAATTACTTTTGTATATTTTATGCCTTTCTTGGTTTTTGAAATGGTTATTTGTTGATTTGTTTACTTTTAATTTTCAATGTTTTCTTTTTATTATCGTTCCAATTTTTCTTGCGTGCTCAGATAGCTAAGCCAAGCACTTTCATGCCTTTGCATATTTTTATGCTTTTTCGAGCTCAAGTGCGCGAGTTTATCGCGGTCATTGATAAAAGGGCCTGCCCTACAGACAGTGCAGTAATCATCACCCAAATAATCAGGTACTTTGAGCTTTTCTTTGATGGCGTGAGCTGGGTTAACAGACCAGTAATAGCTAATACCGCTGGTGTCTTTTACGTGTTTATCACGGTCGACATTGCGAATTTGATATTCTGGGAATTGTGAAATCTCAAATCGAGATTGGCCGAGGTAATATTGCTCAAGTCCGTTGACAAGGCTGCCTTCTAGATTCCACTCAATATAGGGCTTTACGTCCTTTGAGGTAATGATCCCTAGCTGAGCGCCATTTGGGTCAAGTGCATAAGCCGCTGCGTTTATTAAGAATTCTCGCAGCAATTTCCGATTGAGGCTGTTAACGCTCAAAGTCTGGTTTTGGAAGCTTTCAAGCGAGTCAAACGCAGGAATGAGAGGAAACTGAAAAATTACCGCATCAAAGGCATGCGACGGCACTTTTTGCCAACAATGTGCCTCTGTGACATCAAATTGAGTCACTACATCAATCCCTAGAGCATGTAGCTTATCAAATGCATTATCTTGATATTTATGCTTAAGTTCACTTTCACTGTCGTAAACACTGGCAGTAAGATGGGCTGGAGCAAAGTACTTTGCTAATGAATATGAGAAGCTTAAATCGCCGTCGCCAACGGTAAGAATACGCCAGTTTTTATCGAGTATCATGGAACTGTCTAAATAGTAAAACGAGGAGTTTATCAAACTAGGCAGTTATCTTGTAGCAATTGGCTCTTTTATTAGTTTAAAGCCAACTAGACAAAATACACCAGCCAAAAACCAAACCCCTCCAGCCACAATTGCAAAACTGGTGGTTTTATCAGGGAAAACAATGGCTAGCGGCAGTGTAATTGCTCCCCTTACTAAACATAACGTTGAAATAGTAAAGATGGCGGGGCGAAGCATAGGTAATGGTTTGATCAACTTGAGGGCGGAAAGTGCGTAGGCGGTCAAACGTACGCAAAGTCACTCTAAATATTTCCCCCAGTCTTGTGCTTGCCATAGCATTTTGTGCGGTTTGGGTCGTTGGTTTATCTGTCCGTTTTGCTTGTCAGCTATAAGTTTTCGTTGCATACCTTTTTGCTCACGTTCGCGATACGCTAACGCACATAATGGGCACTTAGTATCTTGATGCAGTCCAGAGAGACTAAAAAAAGAACACTTTCCAGATAAAATATAGATGAGTAATCTGAAGGATATAATTTCGATTGCGTCTTGAGTCTCAACGCGTAGCTTCATGGTGCTTAAATCAGTTGAACTCTCAGGCTCACCAATTTGCGTCATGCTTGTTTCAAACGTTTCAGTCTTACGTTTTCTCATGTTGTTGTCCTTTTAAATATGCTGAAAATGCCAAAAAGGAACGTGATATGTGTAACGCATTGCTTTTTTAGTGTGCGTTACTTCAAGTACAGCGCCTTACTGTTCCTTCTAGTGTCAGATCTTACAAAGGTATGACTCCAAAAGCTTAGACTGTTTCAGATTTTCACACTTGACCGTTTCATTTGTTTAACACAAAATACACAAACAAGGCTCAGGCAGGACTATAGCGTTGTCATTGTTAGTAAAAGAATATTAATGGAGTACCCTAAGGGAAAAGATAAATGACAATTAAAGCAAGCAGTTTAGTATAGCAACTGAGGTTTGCCGCAGGATACTCTGTAATTCAGTTTGCAAAGAAGATGGGCGTTTCAAAACAAACCATCTACAACTGGGAGAGCGGCCTGACAACACCGGATTTAAACCAAGTAATTAGAATGTACATTGTTTGTGGATTGAACCCCAAGTCTTTACTACCAAAGCGAAAAAAAGCAGTAATGATGAACTTGGTGATACCGATACCAACCTCGATTAAATAGCGCAATTTGCAATCAAGATTGTTACACTATGCATACAAATGTTATTAACATAAGGAATACAAAGTGTATAAAAAAGAACCTAATTACATCTCAAAACAATTACTTCTTGGCGAGCACTTAGGCAGTATTATCGGTTCGAGTGGTGTGGTCGGTGATGGCGCTCAAATTAACCCTAGACAAGGAAGAGACAATATAGCGACTTCTGTAGTACAAGTCATTTCTCACAAGTACTTGCGACTAATTACAGGCTCTGGCGGTGTAGCAGGTGGTGGAGGCGGTCAAGTTGATCCTCAACAAGTGGAAGGTGCGATACAAACGCCTTACTTTAAATCTAGCAACGAGAAATCATGAGTACGTTATATCAAGTCATAATGGAAAATAACCACCTAATCAATATTTCGATTTGGGTGGTTTTGATAATTTCAGTCTTTCTAAGTAAAGACAGCCCTAATGTTCAGTGGTTAGCAGTCAATATTTTATTTGCACGCACATTAGACATTGCACTGTATGAACCTGCTTTAAAGTTGGGCGGATGGTTTTACTTTATAATGGCGACGCAAAATTTGCTTTTGATGGCGCTCATCATAAAACGCAAACAGATTGCAAACTATATAGCGCAGTTCAATTTAAGCTTTATCAGTCGCTTTGCACAAAAAAGCGCAAAAGACTTTTCCCTAACACCAAATGAGCTCACTTACATACTCATTTTAGCAAGTGCTGCTCTCATTCAAACTGCGTCCCTTATAGAGCGAGGGTTCAGAAAGCTAACTGACTTTAACCCAATGTTTATCTATAACGCGTACCCAAGTTTGATGCACATACTCACTATTCTTTCCGTGCTGGTTGTATTTTCATTAGTCATTGATGCTTATCGTGGTTTCTATACTCGTCGTGACTCTACAAGTCGCAGCAGCTCAATGTGAGAGCATGGCTCGGAGTGAATTAGCTTTGTATTATCACATAACGTGCAGAGGTTACTTTTATTAAAATTGGAGAATTCTCATGATATTGTTACCCAATGATATAGCTAAAAAAATAACAGGAGCAGCAGGCGGTGGAGTAACTAGTCCTGACCTACCTGAGAGAAAAGAGTAAAGTTTGGGTGTAGATTGATTTATATACATGATAAAGTATTAGAAGTAGCCGATTACGTGTTCTAAGGAAATAGTACTGTGTATTGGTGGAACGGCTTTAACCAACAACAGTGGACATAAAAAATGCAAACAAGGATTGTGGTGTATGGTACTAACCATCCTGTACATGTCGTCGATTTTGAACTCACGACCTGTATCAATAGCGGCTTTTTACTCAAAGCGAACCTAGAATCCCAATTTGACCTTGCTGATGAATTACTCGTTGGCAATATGCTCACGTTTGAAATTGAGTCACCGGACGCAATATCGACGTATTTCACTGGGACTTTGTTTGATATCCAATCTGGTTTTGTGTCTGAGCACACCTGTGGTGCAGAGGTGGTCTTAAAGCCTCGCCTTGAGTTACTTAAGCAAACAGAAAAAAGCCAAATCTTTGTACAAGCCAATGTCCAGTCTGTCCTCAATAAGTTGATACAAAAAGCCGGCTATTCACAAGACCGGATAAAATGGCGAGTCACTAAAGATTTACCCACGTTACCGCAGTGCGTGCAAGCGCTAGAAAACGACTACACCTTTTTCACCCGACTCTTGGCAAAGTACGGGTTAATTTATTGGTTTGAATGCCATGATTTTATTGAGTCGATAGTGATTGCCGAGGGGAATCTTGCAAGCCCGTATATTGAGCGAGGCTTGCTGTCGGTGACGGATAAAGATGGTCTAGTTCACGAGCATAAAACCGGCTTTGTTGGGTTTACGCAGTGCCAAAGCCGCCATCGTTTTAGAATGGGTGGCTCACAAGTGCATGTGAATGCCCATCCACCAACCTCGGTCAGCTCCGCGCAGCGCAGTTATTTTGAGCCTGCTGCACAAAATCCTGCAGAGCAATTTGAGCGCACCGGTAATCTCGAGCTTGCCTACCAACAAGGTAAAAATGAAGTCACGCTGGTAGGGAACGTAGCCGAAGCCAATGCCGGTTATTCGTTTTCGTTAAATGGTAAATTAGGCACAGCGAAAGGTGGCGATTATACTTGTATTCGCAGTAAACAGGTGTATAAGCAAGGCAGTGCCAATGACCCTAAGCAAGTTGCGTATCATAGCGAGTCGGTTTGTGTGCCACGAGGCGAGCCAATACGTATCGCGCCCCCAGAGCATAGCCCCAAGCCGATGGTGTTTACCGCCACAGTGCGCTCGCTGTCGGGGTCAAAGGCCAACCCTCACTTAGATACCCAAGGGCAATATGCCACGCAAGTACATTTTGATAGTCAGGTGACCGAGTCGGTAAAGCGCCTCACACAATATGCCTGTCGCGGTCAAAAGCAACCGACGGGGTTACACTTTCCACTCCTGCCAGACAGTAATGTGCTCATCGGTTGTATGAACAACGACCCAGACCAAAGTTACCTGTTAGGGTTTGCGCTTAACGACACGCAACCATCCGTTGTTACTAGCGCCAATAACACCCAAAACGTGTTGTGCTCTCGCGGCCAAAACCTATTGATGTTTGATGACACCCCAAATACCCCGCATATTGTGTTGCAAACCCTAGCGGGCAACCAGCACTTGGTGTTACATGGGGATAAAAAGCAGCCTTATATTCACTGGCTTGCGCAACTTGGCGCGATGAATATTTTTGCGGCCAAAGACATTCAACTTGGCAGTGTTAAAAGTGCAATCCGACTACTTACCAATAAAACCTTTATTGCCAGCGCCAAACAACAACTGGCACTGGAGAGTAAAAAGTCAGTCATTGCTGATGCAGCAACCAACCTAGACGTCACCGCCAATCAAATTGGCGTAAGCGCCAAACAAAATATCACCCTTAAGGCGGGCCGCAGCCATCGCAGTGTTATCCAAAGTGATATAAAGCTCAAGGCAGACAACAACCTCACCATCACCGCCCCAGCGGGAAGTCAAATCATTCAAAGCCAAGGTAATATCACGATTAAAGGCAGTGGCTCTGGCAACCTCACCCTTGCCAATGGCGGCAGTGAAATCAGTATTGACTCAAGTGGTAACGTCAACATCTTTGCAGACAAGTTACTGACCTTAAAAGGCAAAGCCATGACCGTGTTTGACGGTAGCATGGAGCAAGATATTGGCGGTAAACAAAGCGCCACTATGCCGAGTGTACCGCAAATAGCGCAGATAGCAGCAAATCAACGCTTGTCGTTAACTGCTGATGGCGCGGCATCACTTGCTGATAAAACCATTGACCTTTCGTATTTCTATAGCGATGGCACACCAGTAGAAGACATTGATTACGAAGTCGTGATGGATAACGGCCAAATATACACAGGCCAGCTTAGTCGTGGCACTGCAGAAATCATTGATGTGCCTGCTGGGAATTATACCGTGAGTTACATCGGCGAGGACGAAGAGAAGATTATCTCGTTACGCCAAGAGCTTCGCACGGCCCTTGACCAAATGGTTGCAGAAATCCGCAAGCAAGCTGACATTCAAGAGCGCCTGATTGATGACGAAAACCTTGGGATGCAAGGGCTTATTTATAGCGGTGCATTCTTATACGGGCTTTATCAGCAAGGAGAAAGCATTGTAACGGGTGTCGCAGATTTAGTAGAAGGCACAGCTGGAGCAATTTATGATGTTGGCGCAGCAACTTTCCGTATTTTGGGCCATCTTGCAACTGGCGATGTGGAAGCTATGCGGGCAGAGTTACAGCAAATTATGTCAACTGCCTCAGAGTCCATTAATGGCATTGTTGAAGCGTTTGAGACATTAGTTATTATTGCAGAAGATGAAGAAGCGCGTACTTTACTTGCAAATTTCCCAGCACGTTACTTTAATGCTCATTCCAGTGTTGAACGCACCAGAATGGCAGGTCGCTTGTCGTTTGAAATACTGCTTGCCCTTGCCACCTTTGGTAGTGGTGCAGTGGTTTCTGCTATTGCTAAATCCAATTACTTTGTTAAAGCAACCCGCGCACTGGAAAAGCTCACTCAAGCCACCAAGTTAAAACGCTTAAATTACACTCGCTCAGGTACAACTGAAAAAGTACAACTAGACCGGCTCCCAAAGGTCGAAACCGACATTGACGACGTTAAAAGAATTGAGTCTGTTGCACCCGCCTCAGTTGCATTAAAAGTTAACCCAAGGACGCATGTTCAAATATTATTGGATGACTTTTTAAGTGATGCCCCAGAGCATATAAAGAATAATTACCGGGTTGCATTACGAGATGGAAAACCGTATATAACAAGACGAAACCAAACGGTCAGTGACCAATTGCAGTATGTTGACGGCCAAATTGTTTTCGCCTCGAATAGAATTGATACACCTAATAAAGTCTTGCAACGCTTGAAGGTTGACCACAAGTCACTCACTCCAGCGGCAAAACAAAAGCTTAGGGCGCTAGAGGCACAAAGAAATCAAGCCATCGCCAAACGCGATGCCGCATTAAAGTCTGGTAATGCAGAGCACCTTAAAGCAGCATATAAAGATATGCGTGCAGCCAGTGAAGAGCTGGGTGAAGAAGCCGCCCGGATCTTCGTAGAACAAAATTACCCAGGAGCAACACCACTGAGGTCAAAGTTGCTCACAGATGGTAAGCAAGGACAATTTGACCAATTATATCAAACCGAAGACGGTAGACTCCTAGTTATTGAAGCCAAAGGCGGTAGTGCAACTTGGGGAAGTCGAATGGCCGGAACAAAGCGTGCTCAGCAAGGGTCTAGAGCCTATATGGATTCAATTTTTAAGAATTATGAGAAGAAACTAACAGAATATATAGCTGACCCGAAATATGGTGACCCAAATGAGGCTAAGTTTAACGAGCAGGTTAAAGAATTGAGTAAAATGCTTGATGAGTATGAGAGCGCTATTGAAATGGAAGATTTTATTGACAACCCTATCGAATATATTGGTGTACAGCAAAAAGTCTCGGGTACAGAGGTAAAAGGAGCTATTGATGCAACCATTTTTGATATTAAAAATATTTGAAGGATAGAAAATGATTAAGAATCATTACACTTATGCACCTGACACCTATAAAAGAAGTCAAGAACTTTACAATAAATTGTCAGATGACAGGGTTATTGAGGGGATCAAGAATAAACCTCACACTGCCATTTCTAGGCTGTATAAAAAGAACTTAAAAACGCTTTTTATTGAAGCTCTTGAGCATCCAAATAGCCAAAATGCGTGGAAATATCTAGTACGTGCACAAGAACTAAGCTTAGGAATTTTTCAATCCAATGATAACCCTGGAAAGCCATTCAAACTTTACTATGATAACCAACTAATTGAGCTCAATGGTGCACTAGACTCGGAAGAAGCCGATATATTTAACTGGCCTACCGCCATGTATCTCGCAATAATTACGCGAAATCAAGATGCGATTGATTATCTAATTCAAGTTGATGATTCAGTTTTTAAAGCGGCTAACTATGCTGAGCAATTCACTCCTTTTGATTACGCCCTAGTTGATTTGCTCAAAGCCATTTTTACGCCTGACGCAGACTTAGCCTCGGCAATTGAAAAAGCATTAATTACCAGTAATCCAGACGATTACAAATACGATGAGGCTTATCACTATGCTAGTAGACTCTACTGGCCCGTAGTTTCTGTCATTTTAGGTATATTTACCGATGATGGCGGCGTAGAGTTTAATCAGGCGATTGAAAAGGCAACGCTACTTCATAAAGAATACTACGATACCAAAGAAGAGAAATTTGAAATTGATGGCGCATTATCCATTCCCCTCACTGCCATGGCTTCATTAGCAAAAGACATTAAAGGTTACGACTTGACCACAGAAAATGGCTATATACCTGAGTGGTTGGTAAACCCTAACCCACCAAAATGATAAAGGTAAATTAAAAAAGAAGTCTAATTTGCTAAACCACACTCTTTAACAACATGGATGTTGCAAGGCTGGGTTCAATCATCTTCCTAGCCTACATTTCTCCACCAAACTTCTTTTGCTGCTTTCATTTACATTTTTAATTAGAGAAACCGAGGTAGCTAATCTTTAACTACGCTACTGAGATGGTATGTAATGGTAAGACGAAGTCACAAATAAAGGCCCAAGACATGTCACAACCATGGTCAAAGTTATCTTAAAAAATACCGGAGAATCCCTCTCTGCTGCGCTTGCCGTTTTACGCAAGCTAGGTAAAGGCGACCCAGTTAAATACCTAAGAGACATCAACTGGCAAGACCTAGGAAAACAATCCGCCACGGAAGTTAAAAACATCGTCAAAGGCCTGCGTGATTCACTTGATGACATGTCTACCAGTTGGCACTACGACCTACTACTCCCAGACGCCGCTATCGAAGGCATGCAAGCCACGGTAAACCGCCTAGACGACGTCACCCCCAAAATCGACCAGCATATGCAACAAGCCGCCCAAGAAATTGGACAGCGAGTTAATAAAGCACTGGATGAATATCAAGGGGAATTACCAATTCGAGGCGTTACCGACAAGCCCACCAAAGCCAAAGCTGATGAGTTGGAGCCACCAAAAGGGAATGAGTTACCGGGGGCGGCAATAAAACGTATGCCGCAACATAAAGTAGCTTGCTTTAAGAAGAACGATAAAGGCACTGTACAAGAATACGACCGACAGTTAGAAGGCCAAATGAAAGGGCTTAATAACATGACAGTAAAAGAATACCTTGATAACCGCGACGCTTTTAAAAAGATTGGACGAAAAGGAACTGGGAAAGCACAAAAGAAAGCAAGAGAAGACTTTAAGAACGAACTTATTTTAAAGTACGAGGAAAAGCTTATTAATAGCGGTGAGTATTTTGGAGATGAAGCCATCAAGCAAGCCAAGCAGCTCGCGAGTAAAGATATGAAAACCCTTCATGCGCTACATAACCCTGATATGATAGCGGGCGGATTAGATGAGGTCGTTGAATTAGGGGATGCAAGTGTGAACCAATCTATTGGCGCGCAATGGAATAATAACGGCTTTGACGACAACGGTATGAAGACTACATCGAGTCGAGTTGAAATAATGGATATTGAGGCAAAAAAGGCACTCTCTACACTTGGTCCCGATACAAAGTTAAATATGAACCTACATAGGTGCAAATAATGAATAAGTTTTTTGACAATTTTTATAACTATAAAGGTTTTGGGCCGGCTACTCACTCAATTGAAACCTCACAGGAGGTTTTGGACTTTTATCATGATAAATTACCCAAAAAATTACTCGACTACTGGCTAGAGTATGGCTTTTCCAGTTGGGGGAAAGGCATATTCTGGACCGTAAATCCAAAAGAGTATGAAGAAGCTTTAGCGTATTGGTTGCGCGGTACTGAGTTCGAAGAGAGACAATTACGAGGGGTTGATAAGTACCACGTAATCGCAATTGGAGCTTTTGGTCGAATGTTTATTTGGGGTGAAACATCGGGTCAAAGTATTAAAATCAACCCAGGTTATGCAATGATTTTACCTACCAACAAAACTGAAGACCTTAATAAGTTTGGCTCTGAACGATGTATAGAGTTATTTTTTGCTACGATGTCAAAGGACCTTGTTGATGAGAAAGACCTTGATGATAGGCTTTTATTTGAACGAGCTTTGGAGAAGTTAGGTCCTCTAGAAAATGGAGAAATCTATGGCTTTGTGCCAGCTCTTGCCCTTGGTGGCGAACCTAAGCTTGAGAATCTCCAAAAGGTAAAAGCCACGGAACATTTAGCTTTCTTAGCAGACCTTGGAGAGAAGCGTGTTATGGCCGATATCGTTGCGCTATCTAACCAATTACCCCATAACCAATAGCACTTTTTTAAGTCCTTTAAATACATAGATGTTGCAAGGCTAGGTTCAATCATCTTCCTAGCCTACACTCCTCACCAAATTTCTTTTGCTGCTTTCGTTTTAAAAATGACGCACTATGAAACAATAAACGTCGATTGGTCAATTCCCGAAGGTTTGGTTTATCCTAAGTGAGATGATGATGAGCGTACTAATCAATTTGATCGAACAGAAAAACAAAATAGAAGAATCGCAATACCAAGAAGGTTTTTTACTTCCTCCTGCAACTGAGAAACAACTTATAAAGCTGCAAGAAAACTCATTAAGATTTTTTAAGAGGAAAATATCAGACCAGTTTATAGAATTATTAAAAATTTCAAATGGTTTTTCTGTAAATGGTTTAAACGTGTATGGTGCAAACACCATCGAAAGTCCAATTTATCTACCAGGTATAATTGAAGCCAATGAATCATTTTATGAAGAGTGCTCCCTGAAGCAATTTATTGCATATGCAGATGAAAACATGAGTCGTGTAGTTTTCAATTTGAACACCCGACTCTATGCTGTCATAGATAGAGTTACTTGGGAAATAATTGATGAGTATGAAACGTTTGAAGAAGCGTTACTTGCATTAATTGAGGAGAGTTGTGTGTTTGAATAATGCATACCGACCCAGGATTACATGAAAAGTTACCCGCTTTCAATCGGTGACTGCCAGTCTACGTGTTAAGCGGGTAAATTGAAAAGCTTTGTAGTGCTTCTTATCAATGCCCTAGTTGGTCGAGTAAGTCCATTACTTCAACGCTGGCATGTTCCATTTGGTTAAGCTGTTTTACTGCGCCTTGAGAATCGCCTGCTTTAAACTTTTTCATTGCTTCTACACCGGCTCTATGGACTTCTTTATGCGGAGCTTCTAGGCGTTTAAACGCGTTGTGACCGCCAAACTTTTGGGCGCCATCGCCACTAAACCACTTACCTAAGCGGCACATTGTATGATCGGCAAAGTCGCTGATATTTTTATGGCTATTGCCAATAATAACGTTGTATACGTCTCCTTTCCAAACGACATGATCGAGCTTTACTGTCTGGATAAAAGTTTGGGTGGTAGAAACCAAAATGGTGTCTTTCATTGAATCACAACAACTTACTATTCCTTCGTATTCATCGTTTAGGTGTCCAATACTGTCAGATAGCGTGATATTAGACGCTTGAATTTCTTCCACAGCGCTCACGGTTGTATGAGTCGTATCGATGATCTTTTTGACCAGATCGGAGACTTCGTTGGCGGATTCGTTGGTGTTGGTTGCCAGTGCACGTACCTCATCGGCGACAACCGAAAAGCCACGGCCAGCTTCACCCGCCCGGGCGGCTTCAATAGCAGCATTAAGCGCTAACAGATTCGTTTGATCTGAAATCTTTGAAATCGTCGTAACAAAGGTATTAATACTATCTGCCATCTGTGATAAGCCTGAAATATTGGCAGTCATTCTGTCCATATTGCCGCCGAGCTGCTCCATTCCTGCGAGTATTTTACGCAATGCGGTTTCAGATTTAGAAAAGGCGGAGTTTACTTGCTCAATTGAATGGCTTTCTTCTTCAATACTCATAAAGCTTGCAAGAACGGTTTCACGGATCCCTTGCACTTGGCTTAATCCAGTCAATGCACACTGCAGTAGCTGATTGTCAGTATTATCATTGAGCGCAGCTTGTGAACTTACAACTTCTTGTTTTAATGATTCATTTTCAGCAATTAATTGCGCATTAGCATGCTTTAAACTAGCAATCTCTTGTTGCGCGGCTAATAAGGCTTGTTGGGTTTCATTGTTTGTAAATAGTTTTGCAAACACGTTATTTTCCCTTGTAACTTGATATTAACGCAAGCTTAGCAATCATTGAAAAATAGTGCTACCTCTTTAGGTTTTAAAAAAGCTATAAATTTAGAGAAGTTAGCGTAGAATTGTGATTGGATTTTGGTGCGCTGAGCGTCATTGAAATTTAATCAACAAAACAGTGTTATGGCGTTATCCTCTAGCACTAGATCTGAGTGATTTACCGCGTTTATCGCCATACATATGCTCATCGGCTTCGTGGATGATGAGATCTGCTTGTTTAGCCGGGTCAACTTTGACCATTCCAATACTGACGTTAATTTTGTAATCGAGTAATCCCTTTAGTAATGCCGCTCTTACTTCGTCTGTATCCGGAAGCACTGCATTAATATAGGCAATAAATTCGTCTCCCCCGATACGAAAGCTGTAGTCTAAGCCAAAGTAATCTTTCATATTCTGAGTAAACTTAATCAAAACCTCGTCGCCAATATGATGGCCATAGTTGTCATTCACTTGCTTAAAATTATCTAAGTCGAGGTAGAGCAGCCATTGATTATCAAAGCGATGTGTTTGCAAGCCTTCAAAACATGCGCGACGACTGCCCACCCCCGTCATCGCATCATGGTTAGCTTCATACCGCATCCGCTCCTCTAACAATCTTCTTCTCTCTACTTCTTTTTTTAGCTCTGTAATGCTGGCTCTTTTATTGGTGATCATGCAGTAAAAACCAAAGCTGATGAGTAAAAAACCGATATTTTTCAAAGAAGTGTCAAAATTAAGTAAGGGAATGGAAAAACCGTCGGTAAAATTATCAATAATATCAAGGAGTAGGCCCGCACAATACACAAGTAGGGCAAGGCGTAAGAACGGATTAGCGATTTCTCTGGTGATCAAATTGAATAAAGTGAAAGAAATGCCGAACCAGAACAACTCTTCGTAGCTCTCGTATTCGTAGTGACCAATATAGTAGATGTAGCCACCAAAAAAGATGATGGCTATCCATATAACTAAGGGAGGTAACGCGCTTTTGATCAAAATACTTTGGCTTCTGGTACTTCAGTTATCTTTAGTTATAGTTAATTGAGCTTAAGAAGCAAGCTACTTATGCGTTTAACTCAAGTGCTTGAGCAATCATAAATAGATGACTAACAAAAACGAGAGAAGTCAGTACCGTTCGCATCTTTTGATAGTCTTTATGATAGTCACCCCAGCGAGACGAACTGCGCTCTATAAAATACACAAGCCAATATGCGATTGCGAGGTATAAGAGCATCCATTGTGGTGTTGCAATACTAAGTAGGGGGTAAGGGATCACCACAATCACGGCCAGTATTGCTTGTTTGTAGGTTTGCTCTCCTGCACGCCATAAACTTCCGGCCATAAAAGCTAAAATCCCCAGACTGTAAAATTGAAAAGCATGAAGCACATCACTTGACGCTCCTGTCATTAGCGTCCAAGCGATACAAGCCAAAAAGGGAACGAAGCCAAAGTAACCAAGTTGAATGTGATTGAAGTACGGGTGCATAGTTACGCTCTGCTGTAGTTAATTGCTGGGATCATACCGTAATTATCTTATTTTTATACTCTTATGCTGAATTAGTTGATCACTTAAAAGAGAGTTATCATTTTTTTCGATTACAGTGATTCAAACAATCCATTTTATTTAATCATCGCTTCCCCTTATCTTTGTACTCAGTCAAGGCGAACAGCAATCGCCAATATTATTTTAAACTAAACAACAGTGAGGAAAGCGATGAGCACTTCATTAATCAATACTAAAATTCAACCATTCAACGCAACTGCATACCACGGCGGCGACTTCGTAGAAGTTTCTGAGCAAGACCTATTAGGTAAATGGTCAATTGTATTCTTTTACCCAGCGGATTTCACCTTTGTATGTCCAACAGAGCTTGGCGATTTAGCTGACTACTATGCACAGCTACAAGAAATGGGTGTTGAAGTTTACTCTGTATCAACAGACACGCACTTCACACACAAAGCATGGCACGATGCGTCAGACACCATTAAGAAAATTCAATTTCCAATGATCGGCGACCCAACAGGCCGTATTACTCGTAACTTCGGCGTGATGATTGAAGAAGAAGGCCTAGCACTTCGCGGTACTTTTGTTATCAACCCTGAGGGTGAAATCAAAGTTATCGAAACGCATGACCTAGGTATTGGCCGCAGTGCGAAAGAGCTAGTGCGCAAAGTACAAGCTGCTCAATACATCGCATCTCACGATGGTGAAGTATGTCCAGCTTCTTGGCAGCCAGGTGAAGAAACATTATCACCTTCTCTAGACCTAGTTGGCAAAATCTAATTTGCCTTGGGGAGTGCCGCGTGCACTCCCATCTAGATGAATCAAATTCATCGTTTTTGCGAATTTTTACTGTAGTTTCTGCAGAGGGTTACCTTATATGTTAGACAACCAAATTAAAACTCAACTACAAAGCCATTTTAGCTCTCTACAACTTCCGATTGAACTCGTCATTACTGTTGATGACAGTAAAAAATCGCAAGAGCTAAAAGGGTTGGCGCAGGACTTAGCGTCATTGAGCGACAAAATCACATTATCTGAATCAAGTGAAGGTGAACGTACCCCACAGTTGGTGGTGCGTGGCGTTGAAACAAAGAGCGAAATTACGTTTGCTGGTGTTCCTATGGGGCATGAGTTTACCAGCTTGGTACTTGCATTATTACATTCAGGTGGTCATGCTGCAAAAGCTTCGGCAGAAGACCTTGAGCAGATCCGTAATATAGACAAAGCGTTAAGCTTTGAGGTTTACATCTCACTGAGTTGCCAAACTTGTCCGCAAGTCGTGCAGGCATTGAATCTCATGGCGGCTGTTAATTCAAATATTACGACTACCATGATTGATGGTGCCTTGTTCCAAGAAGAAGTGGAGTCACGCAACATCATGGCTGTGCCAACCGTGTACTTAAATGGTGAGCAATTTAGTCAAGGCGCAGTGAGCTTAAGCGATATTTTATTAAAACTTGATAGTAAAGCCGGCGAAAAGCAGGCGGCTTTACTTAACGAGAAAGACGTGTTTGATGTGCTCGTTGTAGGTGGTGGCCCTGCTGGTGCATCAGCTGCTATCTATGCTGCTCGTAAAGGGCTAAATACAGGGGTAGTTGCGGAGCGCTTTGGCGGCCAAGTTGCCGATACTTTGGGTATTGAGAACTTTATCTCAGTGCAAAAAACCGAAGGTCCTAAGCTGGTTGCACAGTTAGAAGAGCATGTTAACCAGTATGGCGTTGATGTGATGAAGAACCAGCGTGCAGCGGCAATTAATAAAGGTGACACCATCGATATCACGCTTGAAAGCGGTGCGGTATTAAGGGCCAAATCTCTAGTATTGGCAACAGGTGCACGATGGAGAAGCATGAATGTACCCGGCGAAACCGAGTACAAGGGTAGAGGTGTAGCATATTGTCCACATTGTGATGGTCCATTATTTAAAGGGAAACCTGTCGCGGTTATTGGTGGCGGTAACTCGGGTATCGAGGCGGCTATCGACTTGGCAAATATCGTTGAACACGTCACGGTATTAGAATTTGCCGATACGCTCAGAGCTGACGAAGTGCTGATCAAAAAGGCGAAAAGCCTTGCTAACGTTACCATTATTAAAAACGCACAAACCACCGAAGTAGTTGGTGACGGCAATAAAGTAACGGGTTTGAACTACACAGATAGAGTGAGCGGTGGATCGCATTCACTACCATTGGCCGGCATTTTTGTACAAATTGGGCTTGTACCAAATACTGAATGGTTAAAGTCGAGTGATGTTGCACTTAGCCGCTTTGGTGAAATCGAAATTGATAGCAAAGGTGCGACAAGTTTAGCGGGCGTTTACGCCGCAGGCGATGCAACCACCACACCGTTTAAGCAAATCATAATTGCGATGGGTGGTGGAGCGACAGCAAGCTTAGGCGCTTTTGATTACCTAATTCGGTTAGGACAAGACGACGAGCAAGCTGCTTAACTTCTCGCATTACTGGAAAGAATCATTGCAACCATACACCCATGCAATGCTCCCAAGCCACACTTCAACAGTGTGGCTTTTTTTGGCTTAGATTTCTAAGACTCATCGCTGCGTGAAGCAGCTCCTACTCCAAATTGTATAGTGCAGTGCAGGAGGCGGTTTACCCGGCGAGTTGTTACTAGCCTAGCAGAGTGGATTATCTTCCGGTGAAGAAACACAAGATCGCTGCGTGAAGCAGCTCCTACTCCAAATTGTATAGTGACTTGTGGGAGGCGGTTTACCCGGCGAGTTGTTACTAGCCTAGCAGAGTGGATTATCTTTCGGTGAAGAAACACAAGATCGCTGCGTAAAGCTGCTCCTACTCCAAATTGTATAGTGACTTGTGGGAGGCGGTTTACCCGGCGAGTTGTTACTAGCCTAGCAGAGTGGATTATCTTTCGGTGAAGAAACACAAGATCGCTGCGTAAAGCTGCTCCTACTCCAAAGATTTAAAGCAGCTCCTACTCCAAAGTGTAGTGTGTCTTTGGGCTTTCTATAAAGCAAAAAAGCTTTGAATTGTCCCTGCTGTCGCCTTTTTGTCGCCAAGCTTTCACTTATTTGGCGTTTTAAATTTCATATTTTTAGGGTATTACTTAATAACGTGAGGGAATAGATATAAGTGTAAAAAATGAAAATTGATGCCGCTTTGATAATCAGGCAAAGGATGCTCAAGGGGTGGACCCAAGAGCAATTAGCTGGTGCTTCTGGTTTAAGCAAAAGAACCATTCAGAGGGTCGAAAGAGAGGCGAGTGCTTCCATGGAAACTCAGAAGGCACTAGCTGCAACTTTTAATTTAGATTATGCGAGTCTTACTCTTAAGGAGGCTAGAGTGGTGAAAAAATATGAATATAAAACAGTTGAATTACCATTTAAATTGCGCTTTTTTAAATCTGGGACACCAGACGTGCAGTCGCTATTAAATGCTGAGGGGCAAAATGGCTGGCAATTAAAACAGGTTGTTATTCCTGCATCAGGCTTTGGTGAATCTGATTCCATGGTTGTTATTTTGGAACGAGAGACAGCATAACAGAGCTAGTGTTGGCTCGTTTGTTTACCTTTCGCACCATCACTTCAGATCTAGTTACTATCCATGCGTTGTAATGGCGCTGCCGATATAAACTGCTCAAAATGCTCACACCAAATAATAACGCTCTGAAACTGGGCCAGATCAACTTGGCGATACTTGGGCTGCACGAACCGCGAAAATTGGTTTATGTTAGCAATTTCCACCATGGTGTGTTTTTGTGCTTTAAAGTCGGCTTCTGTCTCTATAAAGGTTTTGGCGAGGTAAAGTCGGTAGTCTGGTCCTGGGGCTATCTCACCCACAAATGCAATGTGGTTATCCGTAAAATAAATCTCACCGGTGGCGTAGTGTAATGCGTCTGAGTCTTTAAGTCCCTTTTTGAATTGGCCTTTATGCGTTGCGGCTTTACTGATCGCCAGTATTTCTGTGTGGCTAGCCGCTGGAGGTTGCGTCATTATCGGTAAAGTGTACACACCCATGATAAACCCTGTGATAAACACCACAATGAGCAACAGTAACGTAAATAGCGTTCGCAAAATCATTTCCAAGTGAGCAGTAAAGTCAAAGTATAGCCAAATTATAAGGCTCTAGTAGAAAAAGCGACTGCGTAAAAAGGGTTGTTTTTAATTTTTTTGATAAGAACAAAGTGTTTTTATTAAATGTAATTTAGTACCTAATGTAGATAAAACTTTACACAGAGTAGCGCCTTCTGATTGTTGATTATTAGAGAATAAAGTATTTCAATTGTTTTAATTATTGTAATAGTCAGAGTGAACAGGTGTTTAGGCGTGAATTATGGCGTAAAGGTGTTTTTTAATCTAACTATAAAGTATTGAATGTAATTAATAATCTCATCTATTGTTATTGATTTGTGCTTGGGTAAAATGCCTCGAATTCGAGTTGGTGCTTATAATAAAATTAACTTGGATACTTTTTTATTACAAAAAATGAAGGCGAGCATGCCATGGACGTGCAAGAATTTATCAGTTGTTAAAAATGACAGCGTTGTTTTTTACTGTCGAAGTACAGTGGCGTGACCAAGATAAGTTGTGTTTATCAACGAGTAAAATCTTAGTGCGCAGAGCAAGACTGAATTTCGTGTGACAAGCAACGATAGACTCTCGCTCATTCTAATCTTAATCGAAGTGGCGGCAGCTACTTCCTAATACGAGTAGAAGAAAATGAAAAACTCTATGTTAACAGTCAGTATTGCCATGGCACTTGGCATGGCAGCATCGAACGCATTTGCACATGGTTATATGGATAGCCCAAAGGCAAGACAAGCGATCTGTGAAGAGCAGGGCGGATTTTGGTGGCCAAAAGATGGAAGCAATATCCCAAACGCGGCATGTCGAGCAGCTTACCTGGCATCTGAGCATGTGCAGTTTGTTCAAAAGCATGAGTTTGCAGCAAATGTTCCTGATTATTTTAATCTGCAAGCGGTACAGGCTGCTGTTCCTGACGGACAACTTTGTGCGGGTGGTGACAGAAACAAAGCGGGCATGAATATCGCGTCGAGTGAGTGGCAAAGAACCGCGATAACGCCAGACAATAAAAATCAAATTAAAGTGAGATTTCGCGCAACAACACCTCATAATCCCAGCTTTTGGCAATTTTATCTCACCAAACCGGAAGCGGATATTCAGTCAACGCCCCTAGGGTGGCAAGATTTAGAGTTGGTGCAAGAGTATGGCAATGTTGAGTTCTTCGTTGCGCCAGATGGTAAACGCTATTATGAAATGCAGGTCGCGGTTCCGAGTAAATTTAGCGGAGATGCTATCTTATATACGCGTTGGCAGCGTGATGATGTTGTAGGTGAAGGCTTTTACAATTGTAGCGACGTCACCATAGTACGAGATACTACACCGACTGAGCCAGTAAGTTGGACGTCTGCTGGCTTTTTTATCAAACAGGGTCAACTAGCCAATGTAGGCGATACGGTATGGCTACGAGTTTTTGATGGTGATGGCCAAGAATTGGTACAAGAAAAGCTGTCGATAACACAAAGCAATATTAATCATTGGGCTGCGCAATTTGCTAGCACACTTAATAATAATCATGCGAATACGTTACAAATTGGCGTACAACAAAGTGACGGCAATATTGTATTTGATGCTGCGCAACTCGCTGCTAATCAGCTATTTGTCAGTGATACCCAGTACACTTTTAACCTTTCAATTTTAGCTAAGCCACAAAACCGTGCCCCTGTGGTTCATACCCCCGCCAATATCACGCTAAAAGAAGGCTCAAGCACATCACTTCATGTTCATGCGTTTGATGATGACAAAGGTCCACTCTCCTTTGCATGGCAGATCCCTGCACCACTGAGCTATAGCGGTAGCGGTGCAACTATCACGTTGGCTGCACCTGAGGTTCAGCAAAATACCGACTATCAGGGGCAAGTAACCGTTTCTGATGGCATGTTTGAAAAAACCGTTAGCTTTACCATCACAGTGACTAACCAAACCGCACCACCAAATGGTGATACGTGGCGTGCCGATCAAGTTTATACCGCTGGCGATACCGCAGTGTATCAGGGAAAAAGCTATCGTGCTAAATGGTGGGTAAAAGGTCAGCAGCCCGATCAAAGTGATGCGTGGGAACTGGTCGATAAGTCCGATGCTAGTAACACATGGAATGCCAATAAGGCATATACAGGCGGCGACAGAGTGAGTTATCAAGGCGTTGAATATCAAGCGCGCTGGTGGACCAAAGGTCAACAACCAGACAAGCACTCAGTATGGCGCAAGCTGTAGTCTAAAACCCGCTGAAAATCACTGGTAGATACCACTGCCAGTGACCTTAATCTCAAGTGCAAGTGTAGCAGTGTTGGCTTTTCGACAGACGTAAATTTATAAAAATGCAATATAGAAAATTTTTTAGTAGTTTTATTTGAGTTTAGTTGTAAGAAATATTTTCTCACTCTTTAGCTGAGTTTTTAAACTTATTAAATAAGGTGTTGTTGTTATTTTGTTAATTTTATATTTGTTGTGGTATTTTAATTTATGCAATTTATGGATTTTTGCGCATTTATAGGGGGTAATTTATATTTTTGTGGCTGGGTTGAATTTCCTGTTTTCAATGTTATTATTCTGTTGTTTTTTAATTAAAAGGGAATTTCATGAAAGTTTTATCTACTGGTGCATTATTATTCGCTATAAGTACAACAGCTTTTGCTGGCAATCCAACGAGTGTAGGTGATGTTGTTGCTCGAGATCTATCAATTTCAGGCCTAGGTTGGGCTGGGCACGTTGGGATCTGGGACGGTTCAAAAGTACTTGAAGTATTGAATGATAACACTGTTATTCACAAAAACACGCTGAGTAGCTTTAAAGGTGCTTCCTCATACTGGGGCGCGAAGTACGGTCGTGGTACTAGGCATGGAGAAATCGTTGAAGCTGGGTGGGCACAACGTAGCTTTGATCCAGAATATACAATCACAGCACAATATACAGAAGGTAAATGGGTATATCAAAATGGTAGTTTTGTAAAAGTGAAGGCAAAGTTCCGTTGTGATACTTTTGTGAACTACTCATACAAAAAGGTTACTGGCGAGAATTTAGTTACCGTTTTCACTCCGAGAAATCTTTATAATAGCTTCCCAAGCACTAGATAATTTGAGGTGGATATGAAACTAATTGCAAAATATGTAGCATTATCTTTATTAGCTGTTTTTTTGGTTGTCATTTATTTTGTATCCACAGCAGAAAAGGAAGTAAATAAAACTGCAGAAAATAATGAGACCGTTCCTTTTATTAGTCAGTCCGAGCTCATAGATACACTTCCCGATTTTTATGATATGGATGTTAAATTAACAGATAAAGAAAATAATAAAATGTTAGAGTTAGCAGATACGCTTACTTTAACATTAAAGGATAGTTTTGGTACAAAGGCCATGCTTGATTTTGAAGCTGAGCTAATAGAGCTATTAAAAGATCCGACTATATCAAGAAAAGATAAAATAAGTATATTGTGGAATATGGTACAGCAGTTAGGCGTGGAATCAGAGCAAGGCTTGTATGTGCTTGAGTATATGAGTACGTTGGCTCCTATTGAGCTGTCCAATGAGTTAATTTCGCTATTCGAAAGTGCATCAGAGCGGGCAAAATTTGGCTTACTAAATGTACTTGAGACTATCTTACTGGTTAATGGAGAAGAGGCGAAAGTTTCTGCCATGCATTTATCAGAAGTAAAGCAGCAATTACTCGATGTAATTAGTGGTCAGCTAGCCAATGTGGAAGATCCTGCATTAGGCTTTTCAATTCTTGAGGCTGTTGTTGGTCACCTTCCTTTTGAGAAAGCCAAACTACTGATAGATGACCAGTTTGTGATATCAGAAAATAAATCTAATAACATATCAAATGATGCTATCAGAGCAACAAAAGCTGGAATTTATAATCG
The DNA here is from genome assembly GCF_016695175.1 of Pseudoalteromonas sp. GCY. Lineage (NCBI taxonomy): Bacteria > Pseudomonadati > Pseudomonadota > Gammaproteobacteria > Alteromonadales > Pseudoalteromonadaceae > Pseudoalteromonas > Pseudoalteromonas sp. GCY. The sequence goes on along the minus strand of NZ_CP068022.1, from coordinate 667,828 downwards.
CCTCGCATTAGCTAACCTTCAGTCAAGGGCTGAATTTTTGCCGCAATATATTGAAACTCTTAATAATGAGTCGTCACAAACGGTAGAGCGAGAGTCGCTAAGACAAGATCTTTTTAATATTATCAGAATAGATGAGTTTATGAATGAGGCACCGCATGAGTTTAAGCAAACGGTGAATGCATTTTTGGCACGAGAGCTTCCTGTGATGGACATCGACAGTGCTGAATTTGATTACGATGCCGTAAAGCTGTATTCAGATTTGTCAATTGCGATGGCAAAATTGAGTGCATCGGCTCAACGCTCTAGTGAGAGCATATATACACAACAGATTTATGCAGCTAAAAGCCCACTTGAGCAAGCGATTTTGATAAGTCGTTCACCGTATCAGCTAAATGAATTATTAACTGATGAATTTACCCGAGCAAGAATTAGCAATGACTTGCGAGCAGAGGCCAAACGGATAGGTGCAGATTCTGTCTATGCTGATTTGCTAAATGATGCTGCATCGCGGTTGTAGGTAAACGCGTTGTAGCCACTTTTGGTTGGCTACAACACTTACTACGTAATCACAAATTACATTAACTTGTTGTGATTTGATTTCAATATTAGCAAATCGTTGTACCACAGTCCCATTGACATGAGAAACCGTAGTCAACAGTCATTTGTGTACCACATAATCCTGTTTCGCATGGAAAAAATGTCGGATTTTTACCTGCTCCTTGGATCTTTGGCGTCATGTCTAGGTTGATATGTTTGTTACTTAGAGAAAGATTTTTGACCTGTTGCTTTTTTAGCTTAAGTTTCATTGCTAATTCCTTTAGTTTTATAATTATAAATAAGAAGTTAAAAATCAATGTAATTATGATTAACTAACTTCAACGCTATAATTTACCCAAAAAGATATCTAAGTCAATGGAATACTTTCTCGTGTCAGGACATGAGTGACGTCAATGTAAAGCTATTCAGTATTATAGCCGTTTGGTTTACATTAACTGTTGTGGTTTGATTTCAATATTAGCGCTATCAGAACTTACCCATACTTCGCCATCTTGAATGGTAATAGTGAGCTTGATACTGCGTTCTGCTAACTGAGCTAAAGCCTGAGTCGCGCTATAATCCAAACTGAAAATACTTAGATTTTTAAAGTCGTATAATTTGGGCTGGTGTTTTTGCCACCAAATCGCCTGATTATTTTCGCCATAAGTATAGAGGACCACTTGCTTTGATTTATTACACGCTTTTTTAAGGCGTTTTTCATCAGGCAGTCCTAGTTCAACCCAAAGTTCGATCTCTTCGCTGTAATTCTTAACCCATAGCTCAGGTTCATCGTCAGCGCACAAGCCTTTAGTAAACTCAAGTCCCTCACAGGCATTTAGTGCATAGGCAAGTAAACGGATCATTAACCGTTGTTCGTTTTCAGAAGGGTGTTGAGCTAGCGTTAAATTAAAGTCTTGGTAAACATGTCTGTCCATATCACTGAGTGATAGTTGGGCTTTAATGATAGTGGATTTGAGCGCCATAAATTTGCTTAAAAAATTTTTGCGCTAGTATAGCGGATTTTAAGCCTAGGAATGAGATAAAAATTTACAGAATGCTATTGTAAAAGAAATGTGGTGCAGAAAGAATAAACCAGAGCCAAAGCACAGCCTCACAATGAGACTGTGTTTATTTGAGTAACTTAATGCTTGGCGTTAATATTAATTACAGCTAGTCGAAATATGCCAAATATTGGGTAACGACTCTTGTAGTTTGCTTACTTGAGCACAGTCGATATTTGGGTTTCCATATAAACTTAAATATTCCAGATTGGTCAAATCGAATAGCGGTGACAGATCTGAAATGTTGCTATAGTTCAACTCTAAACGGGTAAGTTCGGCGTAATTTTTAATTGCACCATAGTTTTTCAGCTTGGTTCTATCCAAGTCCAAATAAATTAAGGTAGTAGGCAAGCCAAAAAGCGCGAAGTCATATACGGTTTGGCTATTTGTATTTAACTCAAAGGAGGTCAATGATTGAGGAAGTGTAGCTTTAGCCGTTAGTTCACCTGTAAGTCTATAGATGTCTAGATTCTGTAAGGTGTGGAGCTGAGCTAAGCTAGGATCTCGTAACAACGAACTGTTAACTGAGCCATCCAGTGTTAAAGTTTTAATTGCTTCAAACTGTGTAATTCCATTTAATGATTCAATTGCTGAGGCATCGCAAGAGAGTGAGGTATTACGCACAGCATCTTGGTATCTTCGATTTTCAATACATTGCTTAAATGCTTCATCGGTAATTAAGCTCAAATCGACCGGCTTCTTAATACAGTTAGAGTTAGAAAGATTTGCTGTTACACCATCGAGAGATTTTAATAGCTCCTGATCATCACAATAAATGGCACTACTTTGTATTTCAAGTCTTTCCAGATTGTTTAAACTGGCAAGCATGTCTGCTCTAAAAAACGTAGAAAAGTTGCTTAATGCTAATGACTTCAATTTGTTTAATGATGCGATGTCAGAGATGTCAGCCGCTAGAGAGTAGTTAATAAACAGAGTTTCTAAGTTTTCAAATTGAGATATCTGAGTGATATCTTCTAGCTCTTTAAAGCCGCTGAGTTTGAACGATTTCAGGCTCGAGTTTGAACCTAGAGAATCGAGAGTTGTGATTTTCTCTTCATTATCATAATAGTGACCTTTTGATAGCTCAACTGACTCGAGCGCGGGGAAGTTAGTCAAGTTCACCATGTTTGAATAGCTGCTGCCCTTCACGTTTAGTGTTTTTAAGCTTGGAAATGTTGTTTCACTTGAAGCTTCAAATAAACTAACTTCAAGGTTAAGTGTTTCTAATGCTTGCATTTTACTTAACGTATCTAGTGCAAAGTTTGAGTAATCGCTGTCGACGGTGAGGTCGCGCATATTTTTAAGCTCAGACAATGCGCTAAAATCCGCGTTATTATCCAATTCACGAATGTACAATTCGGTTAGGTTTGGTGTGAAACTTAGCCAGCCTAAATCATTAATGTTATACAGGCTATTAAGCTTTAATGATGTTAGCTGCGGCATCGATTGCAAAAAGCTCAGAGAAGAAAGGTTTAATTCCTCCAAAGACAAAGATTGCAGCTCCGTAAAGGTTGATAGCTCACTGACATTATCAACACTTAAATTGTTTAATGACAGAGAGGTTAGCTTCGCATTACTACTGATGTCCGCAATATCAAACTCAACATTGCTATAATAAGTACTAAGACCTAGTTTTTCCAACTCACTAAATTTTTCTAAGAATGAGAAATCTTCAATCCGCGTTCTGCTGAGTACGAGTGTTGTCAGATTTGTTTTGGCTTCTATTGCTGTTGAATCAGCGGCTTCGATAGTATCAAGAGTTAATGCTGTGAGGTTAGGTATGGCGCTTAAAAATGACAGTGAGTCCAGATCATTTATGTATGTCAAAGATAAACTCTGCAAGTTACTAAAGCGTTTTAGGGTACTTTTATCATCAATGCTTAGAGAACGTAGGGTCAAACGGGTGAGCTTATCACTTGGAAGTTCACTGAGCTGTATAGTTTCATATTGGTTACTATAGTTTTCTATTTCAAGCGTCTGAAGCTGCGTAAAGCCTGATAGATCTAGCATCTGGAACGCTAGGCGTTTGCCTGAGCTTATTAATTTGTTCTAAACGTGCATCATTATTTGAGCTGTTCTCAGCTGCGGCAAATGCGTTATCGAGCTTTAACACGGTGAGCGGAGAAATTTGAGCTAACTCGTCGAGATTATTCAATTCTGCGTTTTTAATAGACACGGTTGATAAGCCGCTAATACCTGATAGCCCCTCTAACGTTGCTACTGGGTAGTCTGTACAATCAACAACTGAAATACCCACATCTGGATGTGTATCGGATAAACATTGCGCGAGCGCCGCGTCTGAAATCGTTAAGCTTGAAAGTGGAGCGTAAGCACTTAGGTTGACAGTTAACTCTTGTGAGCTTGAGGCCCCTTTGTCGTCTGTCGCGGTTAGCTTAAATGTGAGCGTGGTCGCTTCATTGATGTCAGGCGCACGAAATTCGAGCGTTTCATTATTATTGTTAGTCATTTCGACTGTTGTTCCAGCCGTTTGCTCCCAAAGTAACGTTTCAATCGCACCATCTTCATCTGTTATGGTCGCAACAGCTGTGATTGAGTCTCTTTCCATTGCAGTAATTGGTGCTATGGTCGCAATTACTGGTGCTTTATTTGTTGATGTGCCTGATGTATCGCCTTTGTCACTACCACTACCGCCGCAAGCTGCTAGAGTGGAGGTGAGTAATGAGGCTACGATTCCCTTGTATATAGCGTTTTTAATCATCTTGATATCTTATTTTGTTTTATTGAATAATCAGTGAGCGTGGGAGTGTACTTTATTTAGAAACTAGTTTCCAATAGTTACACTAACAAATAAGTAGATCTTTTTTGATTATCAAGTGGATAATAATTAAATAGATATATTACTAAGGCCTGTGAAATTTTGCGTTGGCAGGCTTTATCTCTCGATAGGCCTATGTCAAAGTGTCATGAAGCGCACTGACTGAACGCTATAAAATTAGGATAGGTATATGGACAAGCTAAAAGCAATTACAGTATTTAGGCGCGTTGTCGAGCTTGGGAGCTTTAGCGCGGCAGCCGATGATTTGTCGTTATCAAAGGCCGCGATAAGTAAAAATATCAATGAACTTGAGGCGTATTTAAAAAGCCCACTTATTCATAGAACCACACGTAAGATGCATGTAACTGAGAACGGACAACAATACTATGACCACGTCAGGACTATTTTGGATGAATGGGCAAGTGCTGATCTTTCTATCATAGAGTCTTCACAGCAACTTTCAGGGCTCTTAAGGATCAATATTCCAATGTCGGTAAGCATATTAATGTTAAATCCAGCCATTTGTGAATTTATGAAACAGTACCCCGAAATATCGGTAGAAGTTGTCATGAACGATCAGTATATCGACTTGGTCGAACAAGGGATTGATATCGCAATACGTGGAGGAGAAACACTAACAGATTCCACGCTTAGATCCAGAAAACTAACCACTATGGATCGCATCCTTTGCGCTTCTCCATCGTACTTAACACAATATGGTACACCTACAAGCCCTCAACAACTGATATTGCATAATTGCTTGGTTTATAGTCTATCTTCTTCAGCAACTAGGTGGACATTTTGGCGAGAGGACGACACTCAAGTTGTCAATATTCAAAAGAGCAATTATTCCGTTAATAACGGTTTAGCTTTAAAACAAGCAGCATTAGCTGGGCTTGGAATTATGATCCTTCCAGAAGTGTTTGTTGCAAAAGAAATAAACTCTGGTGAATTACTACCAGTGTTACCGGATTGGAAAATTAATCCCCATGCGCTCTACGCGGTTTATCCCTATCATAAAGCGCAGTCACAAAAAGTGCGTGTATTCATTGATTTCTTAACTTCCTACTTAAAATATGAATGACTCAGAGAATAGTCGAAACTCCACATAATACGCACGTACGCTGCTGTTTTATTGTTTACCCTCAGTGTTTAATTTGTTTACTGTAACTATGTTTTTCTACTCATTATTAATATTTAGACTTGGAAAATAGGCTCGACAGTGATGGTTTTGCCTTACTTGTCTAATTGTTTGAGGAGAAATTAATATGAAGAAGTTTTCTAATTTAGTGCTTGTTGCGCTTGTTTCGGTATTGCCCCTATCAAGCTGTGTCGTCAATGCTACCCAAAGCGAGGGGCAGCTTATACTGTCGTATAGTGATGGCAGAGCCGCGTCGAAGGGGATTGCGCAGGTAAATAAAGTATTACGTCGTGTTGGGGTGAGGGTGAGCACCGTGAATATTCCAGAAGAGGCTCGGCCTATTCTGGAGGTGTCCAAGAAAAGGGCGATAAACGAACAAGAAAGCACGCAGTTACTGTCGCTGTTTTCATTACACCGAGGTGAGCTACTAAACGAAATCAAGCAAGCAGGGCGTCAACCGGAAATGCATCGTGGCGGATTTCTATCTACTTCAGAGATAGGTGTTGCACCTTATCCTAAGATATACGACATGAAAGCGATGAGCAGCGAAGTTAAGTTCTATCTACAAGAAAAGTTTGGGAAACTACATGTCAATAGCGCCGAAAATGGCGTTGGCATCGATGAAGTGATGACAATTGTATCAGGTGGTCCATGGACCTGGTTCTTTTTATTACCAGATAACGTGATCGCTAAACTAACGTTAGGACAGGTAAGTAATCACAGTAACGCATGGCGTATTAGCTACCCGGGACTTGTTCCACACGGAGGCTTTTTTGACTCTGAATATGGCTTAGTAGTGGCCTACGCGCACGGGCCAAAAAATTTCGTCATGCGATATGAAGATCCGAGTGTGGTGGGTGCTGAATTATTAGGCACTAATGCATGGATTGATTTTACGTCTGAGACGCCAATATTATTAGATTAAGAATATCTCAGCGGTTCCACAGCGCTTTTTGAGGTGGCGCTTAATTGCGACATAAAAGAAGCGAGGCTAAATAGCCTCATTGGTTGGAGAATAGAGTGGTAAGGACAACGGGTTAAGGGCGTGTGCTATCGCGCTCCCTTTCCTGAAGTTGGCTCGCCTAATCAACGTTTGCGATTGCGGATTCTATGCGATTTTCACAAAGGGTAGTGCCGGGCAGTGTCGCACAGTATTCGCCAGCTTGCTCGAGTCCGATGCGCTGCGTATTGCGGGCAGAAATACGAGCTGTAAGCTGTTCGATTTCAAGCGGGTCTTCAGACACAGCTTTAAATGCACTCAACCTTTCTATTTCGTCATAAACTAAATCTTGATAACTTCTGAGTCTGGCGGACAATGCAATATAGCGGTTAGATATTGCGGTGTGACCAGCATAGGCGAGGTCATAATGGCCAGAGTCTTCATAGCTTTCGACTTCGTACTTTAAAACGTTTAAATGTTCGTCTTTAAGGTCGTCGACATACTCTCCACCGTCTAGTAAGTAGCTAAATAAATTGTCGGCGTATGTAATACAGGGAGTTAGATTATCGGTTTTGCAGTGCATGGTGCCATTTTTACTGAGTCTAGCGAGTTCTGGCGTCATACCCCCATCGGTATTCACCTGAATCGTATAGACTGCATCTTTGGTTGCCTCTTGAAATACTTTAGTTTTAGTAAAAGTTTTACTGAAAAAAAGAAATTTCACTTTGATTTTGGTCTGAAACCATTCGTACTTTGTGCGATCTTTAAAATGGAGCTTAGCGGTAACATAGATACGAGAACCAAGTTTGATATTGTGGATAAAGCTGTCACCACAGCGGCTTCTTACTTGAGTTGGATCTGTACTGAGCAGCTCGACAAAAGCGGGTTTGGTGGTTCGATTTTCAAAGTTATAACTTCCTTTTTCATAGGTTAACTCGACCGCTGAGGCAGCTGAATTTCTATTTTTGGTTACTTTCCTGCGCATGGAAAACTTGGCTGAGCCACCAAAAATAACTAAGTTGATACCAGCCTTTACACTACCTGTAATGGTATTGATCATGGTGTCGGAGTCAAAATCGCCACGATAAGCCAAGTCGCCCATGCTACCACCCTGAAATTGCCACTGACCATCGAGGCACGATTCAAGCGGTATGCCTAATTCCTGTTCAAATCCCTGTCCGAGTTGTTCATGCTCAGTATTTAAAGAGTAATAGGTATGTGCATTTGCATAAAAGCTTAACAGGCCAAAGAGCACTATTAATATGGTTCTTAAGTGCATACATAAATTCCTGTAAATGGTTTACTGTGGGAAGAGGCGAGGAAGTAATAACTCAATATTCGATTGTTTATTACTTGCCACACCTCAATTGAACTAATTGAATCTTAGTGTTTTTACTACTTACTAATTTTCAAAAGCGGTTCCATAGGTTGGCAGGGCTGATTTACATGGTAGCCAGACCATCACGCCCGCAGCAGGGTCATTTGCATCAACAAAGGAAGGTGCCCAGCCTAATTGTCTAAACCCAAGTGATACATGATTTTCTTCAACCCCAAAGTTTGCTGTTGCTTCTCGGGCATTTTCACATTTGAAGTATTGCGTCATGTTATCAGCTGGTATATTCAGATCGGCAAGCGTGTAGTTTTGTATGCAGCCGACGCCACTACCACTACAGGTATTTAGATAATCGTTCCACGCATCTGTACAAGCTGTACCATAAGGATTATCGCGACAAACTCGAGCAAATTGCTCATAAATCCAAGCATTGTTGTAAGCGGCTTCTTGTACGCCTTCTGCTTTTTGACGTTGTACATCCGTCATCCAACTAGCGTATTGCGCAAGTACACCACGCGCACGATGTTCATGATTAACCGACTTTTTGAATTGATCTTCAAGCCATAAAGTACGGTAAGTGGTTTCAAAGCGAATATCCTTATTACCTGAATCTAAACGACGTACATCTTGTGAGCTGATCTCGTAAGGCGTTGCCTTGTAGCGCACTACGTTGTAATCAGATAGCGCATTAAACTGATTACCAAAGTCGTTCTTCGCATAGTTCACCGCTTGCTCAAATAAAGTAAAGCAAGGCTCGTAGTTATCGAGCGAACAAGTGATAATATTGTTAGGGATTATGCTGAGAAGCTGTTTAGGATCACCGCCTTTTTGTAAAGCTCTGACGGTAATACGCACACTTTTCTTAAGGTCTTCGTCGATATAATTAAGCTTACCATCGACGCTAATGCCAATATTACCAGCACCGTAACTTACCCCTAAGTAACCACCAATCTCACTTTTGTGCTGCTCACTTAAGTATTCAATTTTCATGTTAATGAGTAGCTGTGCACCGTATTCAATCTCACTGATAAATCCATCGCCAGCCATGCTCATTAGCTTACTTTGGTACTCATTTGCTAGTGTATTACCCGACGGGGTTAAGGTGTAACCAATGTTGGCATCCGCTGGCATAAGTACACGTTTTTTCGGTGTTAACGATGCTTGGAAAGTATAAGTATTAGAAAACTCAGTCGAGGACATTTCTTTGGCTAAGTGACCGCCAGCTTTCACACGAATGACTGGAAAACCAACATCAACATCAACATTACCGTTGAGTTGACGGAGTACTTCGTCATAGCTGCCATTGTTTACTAGTTCAAATTGCACTCGGGTATTACCGAGAGTCTCAACTGTTTCCCCTGCGACAGTTTGAACATTCAAAAAGCGTTTTTGGTCGCTGTTATAAGCCGTACCTAGCACAATGTGATCGTTCATCAATCCAGGGATCTCGCTTTGAAAGGTATTCACATTCTGTGCTTTTTGCATTAATTCCGCTTCGTTCACAAAACTGGAATCTGCGAATGCGAAAGGTGTAGTGCCGGCAATAAGTGCCGCGATAGTCTGTTTGTATAAGTTCATGTTGCCACCTATTACTTCACGTAAAGGAGGTAATCTTCTACCTCTCCGGAGTCTACTTCTTTACATGCGTCATTGCTGCCACCCAAATAATCCATGGTAACGCGCATTTTCGTCATGCCCTTTTTAGCGCCCGTTGGCGGTGTAATTTCTACCTGAACGGCTTGTTCTGAAACACCTGCAAATAAGGTTTCTTTTGTATCGTTAAAATCACCATCTTGGTTCCAGTCAATAAACACATGCCAAGTTTCCGGGTATGTTTCTGCGCTACTAAATCCTGGGGTTAACGTTAACTGGTAGCTTCTATCGGCATATATTTTCGCAGTATCGCCAACATAGTTACTGTAAAAGGTGTTGCTACTGGTATTTTCAAGATTAGAAAACTTGACTGACTGGATAAACTCATAGGCACGTTCACGAGACTTAGTGGTGCAGTAGTTCGGCATTGCAGGTGTAACCATCACCGCGCTTATGCGATAATCTGATGGGATCTGCAAACAAGAAGTCGTTGGCGATTTACCCGCAAACCAGTTTTTTGGATTCGCATTGTCTTCATCTCCAAAGGTAAGGTATTTTGCATCAGTCCTGAGGGTACTATTTTTGTATAGCATTACTTTTTTAAGATTTGCTATTTTCTCATCATTTGGAATGGGAGTTGTGGGATCAAAGATATTATCAGAGACTTCAACCAATAACCCTGGGTAGCACTTTTCCAACCATTGAAAGCGTCCTAACGCTTGCTGTGGCGTAAGTACATCTCGAGATTCAAATAAAGTCGTATTTGCCTGCGCTGATGGTGCTATTGTGGCAGCGAATGAGGCAATTAATGTGCTGGTTAGCATGACTTTTAACATAGTCTTATTCCTTATAATTCTAGCCATTTACGGTCATACTGATGAACGCGGCCACGAGTCTGTAGCTCTCTATCGCGACAGTAATTACCAATTGGATTACGCTTACAATAGTCAACGGCGTCTGCCAGAATAAATGAGTTAAAGAGTGCATTATCGCGAATGGTCTCTAATGCAGTTCGATGTGAGTTATTCAGCTCACTGGCGTAGTAATTGAGTAGGTTATCGGCACGACGATTGTCGAGAATTGCCTGTACCCAATCATCACTCATGTTTTTTAATGCCAATTTAGTCAAGATGCTTTTGGCTGGATAGACATCATCAGGTACTAAGGGAGATAGGCTTGGTCCTGAGTCGGTATAACTTTGTGTTAAGACTCGACCAACGTTGTATTTATCTAAGGTATCAAACTGAGTAACGTAGTTAGTTTTGATGTAATCGATGCTGTTTTTAAACACATCAAAGCATGGTGCTGGGTTTTCCATTGTACAGTTGACGAGTTGATTAGGGATCACCTTCAGTAGCTCAGTTGGATCACCACCAAGTTGTAGCGCAGAAACGGTAATTTTGATGTTACGCTTCACATTTTCGTCAACTTTTTGCAGTTTACCACTGACACTGACTTTACCCGCCCAGTCTACACCAAGTTGACCACCCCATTTGACTTTGTCTTCGTCATTTTTATATTGGAATTTGAGGTTGATCATAACTTGAGAGCCGTACTCAATCGCTGATACAAACTCATTACCAATATTATTGAATTTATCTCCAGGGTTAGCATTGACCAAATCAAGCGCCGCTTGTGTTGGTTCAAATCCTATCTGAGGATCCGCAACTAACAGCCGTTTTTTCGGTTTTAAGGAGAGAAATAGGGTGTAAGTGCCGGTGTAGTTATCTGCGGCGTTTTGTTTTGCGTAGCTTGCGCCAACGCCAACTTTTATGACTGGAACATCAAGTGCAGCGCCTAAGTTACCATCTAGCATGCTAGATAGTTGGCTATAGCTCATATCTACACCGACGACAAAATCCATTTCGGTATTGCCATAGGTTTCATCAACTCGACCAAGCACACTTTGCAGTGCATAAAAACCTTCTTTTTCACTATGGTAAGCAGTACCGAGTGTCACTGAGTCTAAATCAGAGTTATTTGCTTGGGTAGTGAACTCTGGATTAGCAATTTGATCAGCAGTAGCTGAAAAACTGCAGGCAAAAAGTCCCACTACCCCCATGGCACGTGCCAATGGAGAATGTATAAATTTCATGTTGAATTCCTTACTGAGAAGTATGGCCCCTCAATAGGAGAGGCCAGATGCAGCGATTAGTTCAGGCTGTTGATGTAGTCTGTTTTCCACTTTTCAGGAAGACGTTGAAGGATCTCTTCTTCTGACATGCGTACGTCCTGATCTTTGTAGTTGAACTCATCTTGTGTAGCAAGATCGCCTACCGCCATACCATTGGCAAACATGGCAAAGTTACGTGACTCAGCTAGTTTAGAATCTGCTGTTGGAGCAAGTTTTAGGTTATAAATCTTGTCGCGATACTTCTCTTTAGTCACGCTTGTTACCAGCACCGACCCATTCTCAGTTAAGATACGATCGCCAACTTTAAGTTCTTTCGCCCAAATAATTCCTTTATTTGACGTCGAAATTGGGTGAGTCTCAGTAGTTAAGATATCAGAGCCATCTGCGCCTTTTACGCGATACATCTTGATAGCTTCAATCCCAACCGACACATCAATAACTTGCATTGGTTCTTTAACTTGGGTATTCGAAGCAAGCGCACCTAATACCAAATCGCCTTTTGCAATGTCTTCAATAGCAAGTTGTTTGCCATCGGCCATGGTGATCATTGTGCCTGTAGCAAGACAACTGTAACCTAGCTTCATCATAGGTAATACTTCACTATAGAAGTTACCAAAACGCGTTGATGTTTCTGACGTTAGTGAAACTTGGAATGCAACGGCACCACCACGTCCTTTCTTAAAGTACGGATAACCTTTAACAGCAAAGGTCATATACCAGTTTGCTTCAGCGATATTTGAGAACAGTTTGGCATTACCAAAACGGCCCTCAGAACGTGGAATATTCCAACGGATAATCGACTCTTGGTTTACTGTATCAACTTCGAACTCCAAGTAATCGGAAAATTGCTTAACCGCGTTTTCGAGCCCTTTATAGCTTTGCTTTGTCGCGCCGCCATAGATACCTTCTTGTAGATAGATATTCGTTGGTTCATCTATACCGTTTGGCAAATCGCCTACAGTCGGATAGATTTCAGTGATCTCGTGAGGAACACGTAACTCGCCGTTGAATGGGATATTTACATCGGTAATTTCATTCGGTTCACGGTATTGATCTGCTGCATAGTCACAGTCAGTGTGACTACGGTTTAAACAGATTTTAATAACCGCGTCGTTGTTTTTATCTATAGGCGCAGTTGCATTATATTTCGGACGTGTATCCAAAGATGAGCTGATCCCTACGTTAAGTGCAGAAGCCTCACCTTTTGCAGCTGGTGCTGCAGAGCCATACAGCGCTTCAAAGTGCTCCCATGAGAATGGGTATTCAGTGTACTTCATCGTCGTACTGATAGTGCCATCTTCTTGCTCTAGTTCAACGTATGAACTTGCGTAAATGGTATCTAGGTTGGGAAAGTTTGCTTTCAATGACTTCAGTGAAATAGTCGAAGTTGCTAGTGTGTCTTTACCATCTAATACATTAAATGTAGAACCTAAAGGCGCAAGCTGATTACCATTTGCATCTTCTAACAACAAGTCGATGTAGGTCGCTTTTGTACCACCAAAGCGTGAGCTTTTTGCACGTACAATGAGATATGGTTCGTTTGTATCAGATGAGATAGCTAAGTTCATATCCAAGAAGAAATGTGCTTCTTTAATGATATCCACTTCAGTTTCACTAACTGGCGGCACTTCAGAGGTGGTCATTTTCATCTTGGCTGATAAGTGCTGTCCTTTTGCTACATCTAGCGTTTTGTGTAGCTGTGGGAACTCGCTCTCAATACGGTTTGCTTTGATTAAGCGTGACTTCGCCAATTGATAGTGCTGCGGATTGGACATATCGAGTTTACGGATCCCGAATTGGTCTGGCTGAGTTACTGCGATACCCTGAGTTGCAGCAGGCCCAGACTTCTGTTTCGACGCCGTGGTAGTTGGTTGTTCATTAACACTGTTGCTAGCAGCTACCGCATTGCTGACTGCTAACGCGATTGCAAGCGGCATGAGCACCTTTGTGTTTAGTTTTTTCATTTTATTTTCCTTAATTCTTATAGATTTCTACAAGGTAGTCTTCAATTTCTCCGCTCCCCGAGGTCGCGGCACTGCTATAGTCAGAGCAAGGATCGATACTATTCACTCTGCTAAATCCGTAATACTGCAAAATTCTCATTCGAGTCGTTGTGACAGGTTGTGACAGCTTATTGCTTGGAATGCTAAATTCACCCTCAACATAGCCTTTACCGTAGTCTTGGTTAGTTTGGTCAAAGTCCATGACCAGCAACTCTGATTTGTTGTTTCTCCAATCGCCATCGCCAAATTGACCGTCGCCGTTTAAATCTATCCAGATGTGGTAGTTTTCAGCGAAGGCTTCATTGCCTGCATAACCTGCCTCAATACGATAAGTATTATTCTGTGTGGCATAGAGCTTGATTGGACTGTTAGGATTAACGACACCTGGTTGCTGTGCATTGCTAAATGGACCATCTTGATTAAAAGTCACGTTACTGATGTGTTCATAATCGGTCAGACCTACAGCCGTGCAATATTCAACAGGTTGTGTTGATTTAAGCTCTAGCAGCATATTTTTGGTACCAGTAACTCGGCTTCCCCAATCATCCCAAATAGGTTTGTTGTAACTAATAGTTAGGCTTGCGCTAAAGTTACCTGCGGCTTGATAAGTGTGTTCGGTGTCTTGGCCAAAATTACCAGTTTGCGTAAGTGTTGAGCCATCTCCAAAGTTCCATTCCAATGTTACATCTGGGTATCTTGAAGCATTATCAGGTTTTGTGGTGGTATTACTGAAGCTGACCTTAAACGTACCGTCTGCTTGTTCGCTTACCGTGTAGCTCACATCAGGCGTAAAGCTCGTCTCGCCAATTTTCACTGTTTCAGTGGTAGATTGTGTGCCATCAGCATGATTAATTGTGAGTGTGATCGTGTACTCGCCATCGGCTTGATAGGTGTGCTGAGTGTCTCTTACCGAGGATGTGACACCATCTCCAAATTGCCACTGTATTGTGCTACCTTTAGGGATAACACTCTGATTCGTATCTACATAAACAGTGCTACCGGATTTACGTGGTGTGAATCTTGCCGTGATAGTGGTGTTAAACTGAACTTGTTTGTTCCAGCTTCCAATTACTTTGTTGAATCTGTCATATGCTTTTAGCTCGACTGCATAGTTGCCAGATTGCGCATATTGGTGAATAGGCGACTTTTCACTACTGGTTGTGCCATCGCCAAATTTCCAGTGCCAACGTTTAACACGTGCATCGACTGTATTGTTATCAAAGCTAATCTGATTGATGCCTTGGTTTGCGGTGACCCTTAAATCAACAGGGTCCGTGTTTTCAATGAGCTTCACAGTGTAGTCTTCAACTTCACCCCAAGACATGTCTCCACACGCGGATTTCACTAGACCAAATGACACCATAGTACGAAGGCGGTAGCTTTGGTTTAGCTCACCACTCAATGAGATCTCGCCAGTCAATTGCGTTTTACTGCTGCCAAAAAGTGCGAGTTCTTCCGCCTTATGGAATAAACCATCGTTGTCTTTGTCTAACCAGACATAAAAGTTCTTTGTCTTGTCTTGAGTATCTGGGTGTGGCGCTGCGGTTAGCGTTACATTGAGCGCTTTACCATCCTTCACTTCGACTACATCATATGAGTAGTCGCTATAATTGCTTGATGTAGAATCATTTTTGTAGCTGTTCAACGAAACTGATGATAGGTAGTACTTGCTATGATTGATGCCTTGCGCGGGGCAATAGTCGTCAAAAACTTCAATAGGCAACATAAAAGTATCAGACTGACCTGAGGGGGCGATGGCGGTCAGTTCAACATTGTATTCGCCCGCAGTAGTATAGTTATGTGTGGGCTCAAAGGCGCTACTTTGTGCACTTCCATCACCAAAATTCCACTGCCATTGCCAGCCTTCGCTGCTACTAGCCGAAACTTGCTGGCCATCACGACGGGTTAAGTTCTTAAAGTCAAAAGCTAAGAATTGACGATCAAAACCAAGTTCGCTCTCGAGTCCACGGTCAACCTTCAGACCTATACCGACTTGTGCAAATGCCTTACGTACGTGGTTTTGTAATTCAGTGGCTTGCCAGTTGCTACCATCTTGCTTTTTAACCCCATCTTGAGTCAGCTGATCAGTCACCGTGTGGGTTTGTCTCATTACACAATCAGCACCAGTAAGATAAGTACTATTGCTGGTCCAGCAGTTTTTATTTGCGTTAGCAAACAAGATAAAGGCGTACTTTGTATTCCACGGTGAGGTTTCGTTGTCTAGGTCAGCGGTAGTGAGATAATAAAAAGCTTTGTTAAATACGCCTGCGCCATGGTGAGAAGTGACTGAGTCGTCATAGTCCTCAACATGATCAATCGAATTTCCATCTAGCGTAGGAGTTTTGAAGTAACGCAGTGCATCGTCAAGGCGGAACGTTTCGTGATTACTTTTCCAATCATTCGCTCCAGAGTAGAAGAATTCAGCTGCTTCACCCGCCATATCAGAAAAGGCTTCATTGATGGCACGAGCTTGGCCTGTCAGCATTGATTTTGGCGTATTTGAGCCATACTCTTCGGTAAAACCGTGAGCGATTTCATGGGCAACTACATCCAAGGAAACCATAGGGTAGAAGAGGTAGTCGCCATCACCAAAATAGACCTCGCCGTTTTCGTAAAATGCCTGATCCATGTTTAGACCGTAATGGACATTTTGAATTATCTTTTTATTAAAGTAGGGTTTATGTCCAAGATACGCCTCGAACATCAAGCTTGCTGTTTGTCCATGATGATGAGCATCATTTAAGGCAGAGCGAGCGCCGTGATATTCTTTATAGTCATTGCGAGTTGAATCTGAGCAGTTATAGCTATAAGGCGTATTAACTTGCGCTGTACCGTGATTGTAGTTTCTGGTCTCAACGTTTTTTGCATCAAATAAGCAGTTAGTTTGCTGAGCATCAGTTTCCATGGCGACAACAAAGGTCTTTGGTGGGTAGGAAACGTAATCTGCTTGTTGATAATCTGGACGTGAAACCTTGTCATTACCAGATGGCCCGCTTCCGCCTTCATACACAACGCGCTGCAATACATCAGATTGGCTGATAAGCTCGTTTGTCGTTAAATCTACAAAAGCAAGGATCCTTTGTGGCTTAAAAGGACCAGACTTAAAATCGGTGAAAAAAGCAAGCTTGGCAGCGTGTCGGGCTTTGCCCTGAGCATCTATATATATGACTTCTTCTGCCGATGTACGTCTAAAAATCCTAGGACGTTCACTGGTAAACTGAGAAATGACTGAGTCTAAAGTCGCACTAAGTTGTTCTTCTGAAGCAGGAGTTAGCGCAGGTATATCTTTAGCGACGTTAACAATGAGATCGCCATAAACTTGTTCAACAGCGCCATTTTCGTCTGTCAGCACAACAAGGTCATGATTCCAGATTGGAATATTCTGGTACTTTTGAGTTATGGTATGGCTTTGCTTCGTTTGACCTACTTGGCTTTGATGAAACGTAAGCGTGTGACCTGTGTATTGCGCTGCAAATGTTTTCAGCGTGAGTAGATAGTTTTGATTAGAATCATCACCAAATGAGGATTGTTTTTGTTGTAAAGTTGGCGCAATTTTCTGTGTGTCATTGAATAAAGAGACGCGTTCAGCGCCGTGACAATACATACTTATCGCTGATGCTAAAACGCACAGAGACTTTAACCCTTGCATGTTAACTCCATAATTATTTTGAAGATTCCTTCCCACTAAAACGCAACTACTCAATACATGAGATAAAAGAGCGAATGAGTGCGGCTGATTATTAGTGCTATTACTTTGAGCACAAACTCTAAGGTAATAAAGAATTTCAAATAAATAAATAACAAAAAATAAACAAAATAATAACGTCATGTTTTCGTTGGAAATTTAGGGGGAGATTTTATTTTTTGTTATTTTTATCTAACTAATTATTATTGTTGAATAAATCTAAATTTTTTTAGAGCTGAGAAAAAACTAAGAACAGCTCAAACGCTAGGGAGAGTAGTCATCATTTTGTAATGTAAGATAAATTTAAATGCTGGCGGGTTTACTGTTTGTTCTTTTATTAGGAACTTTTATGCAATATTGATGAAATAAAATGAATAAGAAACGTCGTTTTGGGTTGCTTGATTAAAGAGGGAATTGGTCTGGTAAAAAGTACCTAGCTGCTTTACAAGTACTAGGTACTTTTTGTGATCTTTATTGAACGGTTACATTAATGTAGTTAGTAACAAAGGGCGATATCTCAATAGTTCCTGTCGCGTAAACATCTTTACCCACATCTTCACCTTCAATTTTTATATAGTATTGTCCGGCTGGGATAACGATATCAGTGTAGTAATGTGTACCAAAGTGAATTGAATCGCCTTTTACTAACCAGCCCTCGGGTGAAACTTCGTATAAATAGCCTTCGCACTTAATTTTACCGATCCGAGGGTGTTTGCATTCGTTAAATTTAAGTCTGGTTTTACCATCTGGGTTTTTTGCCGTTTTTACAAATGCCAATGAGCCATAATCTCGAGCCGTTTTCGTTGCTTGATGAGGCCATACTTTTTCTTTGTTGATTGAGTAATCATTACTAGAGCCACTACCTGTCGCCGAAACCACGGTGCTTGAGCTGCCAAAAATACCGTTGATGGCACCGTCAACACCGTCGTTAACTACACGATTGATATCATTACTTTTACATGCGGTAAGAGAGATAAGTGAAAGTGCGATAAGCGTTACTTTTTTCATTATTTGTCCTTGAAGTTCCATTCGCATCAGCATTTTTACTTGTGTTAGCTGTTTTCTTCAACGCTCAGTAAGTAATATATTTAATGACTTACTAAGCAGTAAAACCAACACAAAGCAATACGAGCATTCTTTGCTCATACAATGCTTCCAGTTATTTTTGAGTTAAATCGCATAAAAGTTTACCTTGTGGCGAAAAAAAGTCCAACAAAAAGCATGCTATTTAATGACTTTGGTCATTGAACAGCATGCGAAAAAGTATATTAGATTTGAAATACAAAGAAGGCGTTAGTGCCTCTTTTATTGGTTAGTCACTTTGCAGCGCTTCGATTGGGTCTAGCTTTGAAGCCTTAATGGCTGGATATACCCCAAATGTTAAACCGACTAAGGCACAAATACTAAAAGATAGGAAAATAGCACTTAGAGACCAAGACACCGCCCAATTTGAGTAAAATGCAATTATCTCTGACAGTAAAATACCAAACACCACACCGAGTAGTCCGCCTAATATCGAGATGGTAAAGCTCTCTGTAATAAACTGGACTTGAATATTTTTCCGAGTGGCGCCTATTGCGCGTAGTAAGCCGATTTCTTTGGTTCGTTCAAGTACGGTTGCGAGCATGATATTCATAATACCAATACCACCAACAAGGAGTGATATACCCGCAACGCAAGACATCACCATATTAAAAATAGCCTGTGTTTGTTTTTGCTGAGCAAGCAAAGCTGCGGGAATGGTTAGCCTATAGTCATCAATATCGCTATGGCGATTGGTTAATATGTTAGTGATAGCTTGAGATGCCAAAATTGGACTCTGAGATTTGTCGATAGCGAGTTTCAGTTCGGTAACCTCTGGTTCAAGTAATCCTTTATTAAAGCGATGAATGGCGGTCGTTAGCGGAACAAAAATACGGCTTTGTTCACCACCTAGAGCAACGCCTTGAAACTCCTTTTTGTTCAGGTGCGGTGCTTGCAAAATGCCAACAACCTCGAACCATAAATGGTTAATTTTTACTTGTTGCCCAACAGCGCTCCCGAGGGGAAAGAGGGTTTTTGCGGTATTTGCGCCGAGTAATGCAACCTGCCTATATTCTTTGCTATCTTCTGTATTTAGCAGGCGACCCGCCGCGAGTTCATAATGCGCAAGGCTAAAATAGTTTGCTGTTACGCCCGCGGCTTCTCCTTCAAAGCTGCCGAATTCGCTAAATATCTGGTAGGTATCCACCAATCGCTCTGCCGAAAAGTCGGTCACAAAGGGCAGGGCGTCGACAATCACTTGGCCGTCTAATAGATTAAGACCTTGCGAGTGTTTTCGTTGTTCTTTTAGGTCATTCTCTTCAATGTCTTTGGCGCTGACAATAACATTATTGATCCCCATAGAATCGATCATTTTAAGCGCTTCTCGTTCAGCACCTTCACCTATGTTTAACATAGCAATAACGGCACCCACACCAAAAATCATCCCGAGCAAGGTCAATAGGGTTCTGAGCTTATGTTGCTTTAATTGCACAATGGCGTCGGTAAATAAATCTAAATATTTCATTACAGTTCCTTATTCGCGACGAGTGCAATTTGTTGCTTGGGAGATAACCCTGCCAATACTTCAGTATGGCTTAGGTTGCTTTGGCCTAATTCCACTTTTACGCGTTTAAACTGGCTACCGTCTTTAACTTGAACAAAAAATGCGTTGTTATCATTGATCACGCTATGTTTAGGCACGAGTAACGCTTGTTTATTTTCTTGGACAAATACCGTAGCGAGTACTTTATTGCCCGGCTTGAAGTGGGCTGGAGTCTCATCAAGGCTCGCAATGATCTCATAGTATTTTTGTGGATCTCCACGACGAATAGATTGTGGGTAAGGTGATACTTTTGTGATTTTACCATCAAAGCGCTCATCGCTATTGGAGAGCAGGGTAAACTCAACCTTTTGGCCAATCGCAAGGCCAAGCGCTTCTTTTTCATGAACGAAAAGCTTAGCTTGCAGGGATGAAATATCTGGTAACCCCCCGATCTTTTGCCCAGGCCATAGCGCTTGGCCTGATTTGGGTTTCTCTCCACGCCAATCGGCACTGAGGGTAAGTAAGCCGTCATGTGGCGCGATGACTTCAAGACCCTCTAAGTTTGCATTGTACATCGCAATTTTGCTTTCATGCTGTTTTGACTGCAGCTTTAACAATTCCATTTCTCCAAGAGCAGAAGATGAAAACTGCTCTGTCTGCCAGCCAAAATAAGCTTCTTTTGCATTGAGATACTCAACATTTTGCATTTGATCTAAAATGTCTAGCTTTGAGCGGATCCGTTCATCGTCAACTGAAAAGGTTTCGGCAAAGTGTTTCTCTTCACTAACGATAACCTTGTCGCTATCCAAATGGGACTTTCTCGTGGTTAAATCGCTATCGGTGACCGTAATGTCTTGTGCGACTTTGCCTTTGTCGAATTCACTAAAGCGTTTTCGTCTTTCTAATTGGCTGCCATCGAATCGTGCAATAACATCGCCTTTTTTTACCTGAGTGTACTCAGGCATAATCCATGCGAGCGTCTGAGCCCCTCTTGCTGAGGTTGGGGCGGATATGACGGTTTCACTTGCCGCTTCCAATTCGCCTTCTGCCTCCACTGTGATCGAAAATGGCTTCGACTCTACGGTATATAGGAGTTGCGCTGGCTGCTCAGGTGCTTCTTGGCAGCCAAGTAACCATAGTGAGACAATGACTGCGAGTGATGTTTTTCTCATAGTTTTACCTCCGCGCCTTGACTAATTCCAGAAGTAACGATGGCAAGCGTCGGTGTGGTATACGAGACGGTTACCTCTTTCTCTCCACTATTTGTGTCTATAAACACTTTATCCGCACTTTGTTTTAACGCGTTTAATGGCACGGTTAAGGCGTTATCGAGTTGTGCTGTCACTATCTCTACACGAGCGCTCAAGCCTGGCCGCAGCTTTTCGGTATCGACTTTGTCCAGCTCAATAATAGCATCAACAATGCGGCTTTTATCTTGATGCGACTTTTCTCTAAAAGCTTTTCCTATTTCAACGAGTGTTCCGCCGATAACATAACCGTCGGCGCTGTCTATGGTAACTTTGACCTTTTGCCCCAATGTAATCCGTCCAAAATCGGCTTCTTTAATTTGTGCTTTTACTTGCATTTGTTCAATAACTGATAGCTCAACAACAGGTTGACCAAATTGCATGGATTCACCAACACTGGGCTTTTCACCTTCCCAGTTTGCTCGATATGCAACTAACCCATCCATTGGCGCTTTTACTTGTAAACGCTCTATATCACGTTTTAGCTCTTTTACTTCAGCATCCGTTCGTGCAACCTTGCTTCTTGCCATTTGAATACTCAGCTCTTTGTTGTCTAGATGAAAAGCGAGTTTACTGCGGGCAAGCTCTAAATCATTGGTTGCAATGGTGAAGTCGATTTGCGCTTTTTTACGATCGTTGTCTGAGCGTGAGTTATCTATGATCTCTGCGCGTCGTTTTGCCTTATCAAAGTTCATTTGCGCTTCAGCGAGTGCGAGTTTGTATTCTTCTTCTTGCTTCTCGACTTGAGCTTGCTTATTTTCCAGTTCTTTTTGCGCTTGGCTTAGCTTCGAATTGTATTCCATCAAGCGATCTCTAACGGTTTGATCGTCAAATGAAACAACAATTTGGCCTTTTTGGACCGTGGTATTTTCAGGCATTAACTGTTTTATTTTGTATTGCCACATACGCTTGATTGAAGGAGGGGCTATCAACGCTCGGCTTTTTGATTCCAATTCACCATTCGCTTCTACTGTGATAGTGATTGGCTGTGCCTTAACGATATGTATATCACTGGGGGCCTGACTGCAGCCAAGTAAATAGAGTGGAATAATTATTGCCAGTAACTTAACTTTCATTTTTCTCTCCTGGCAAAGTTATGCTTCCGCTCATGCCTGGCAGTAGTGGCAAATCGGTGTTGAATGTGAACTTAGCTCGGTAATACATGCCTTGGCCCCAGTCTTGGCGCTTTTCAGGTTGTGTTGATAGCTCAGTGAGCGTACCAGTCGTTGGTGATGAGCGAAAGGCGTCAAATTTTAAATCGGCGGTTTGACCCTCTTTAATGCCAATAGCATCTACTTCATGGATCCATGCTTCTAGATACAGACCCGCTGTAGAAGGGATTTCTGCTACTTTCCAACCCGGTTGTACTGTTGCGCCAGCAAACAACTTGTTGCCATTCCAAGGGTGATCCGTATACAGAATTGGGCCGCTGTTACTAGCCGTTAGACTCATTTTATCGAGCTGCTCTTGGTTGTGCGTGAGGCTTGCTTCTAGACGCTTTATCTCTAGTCGCTGTTTCTGAGTATTTGCCTTTGCTTCAGTTTCGGCCTTGCTTAAACTGATTTCGGCTTTATGGTTTTCGATAATCGCTTTTTCTAACGTCAGCTGGTATTGCTCGTAGTCGTAGGTGCTGATATTGGCCTTTGGCACGCTAGCATCTATCTTGGCTCTTTCGACGAGCAAAATGGTTTTTTTCAGCTGAAACTGAGCTTCTAGTACCTTTTGGGCGCCGTCTTGCTCAATTCGTTTGTACTCATCTTTTGCAGCATCGAGCGCTACTTTATCTTGGTCGATTGAGGTCGCGATAGAGCCTGAATCATAGACGACGACGATGTCACCCTTATTAGCAACTTCACCCTCGGGCAGCATCCATTGAATTTGAATCTTCCAAGAGTCGCTCATCGGTGCGTGAAAGACCTGAGTTTCACCTGCTTTAATAAGACCCGAGACGATAATTGGTTTGGCAAAAGCCTGCAAAGAGGTGAGTAGGGCGATGCTTATAATACAGCTGCGCATTGGCTATCCTCCACTTTCTCGCCATCTTTCATTCTGATGATACGCTCGGCATATGCTGCAATATCGTCTTCATGCGTTACCATTACAATAGTGTGGCCTTGCTGGTGTAGCTGACATAGTAATTCCATGATCTCATGCGAGGTTTTACTATCTAAGTTACCGGTTGGTTCATCGGCAAAAATAACTTTCGGCTCATTGATAAGAGCCCGAGCAATAGCAACACGTTGGCGTTGTCCGCCAGACATTTCGAAGGGTTTGTGATGTGCTCTGCTATCAAGACCTACCTTTTTTAGCATGGCAAGTCCGCGATTTTTTGCCTCTGATGGGGAAGTGTCAGTGTACCTTAGCGGTAAGATGACATTTTCCAGTGCGGTCAGGCGAGTAAGTAGGTGGAATGTTTGAAAGATAAAGCCAATTTTTTGATTTCTAATTTGTGATAAGGCTTCATCTTCCACGGCTTGAATTTCTTGATTAGCAAGATAGTAAGAGCCGGAGGTTGGAGAATCTAAGCAGCCAAGTATATTCATTAATGTAGACTTTCCAGAGCCAGAAGACCCCATCACTGCGACAAATTCACCTTCCCTTACTTCCAG
The DNA here is from genome assembly GCF_016695175.1 of Pseudoalteromonas sp. GCY. NCBI lineage: Bacteria > Pseudomonadati > Pseudomonadota > Gammaproteobacteria > Alteromonadales > Pseudoalteromonadaceae > Pseudoalteromonas > Pseudoalteromonas sp. GCY. The sequence goes on along the minus strand of NZ_CP068022.1, from coordinate 644,203 downwards.
AGAAACTGATTTTAGTGCATGCACTTGTGTCTCTCCGCTTCCGTAAACGCGGCTTAAGTTTTCGACCCGAATCATTGTAGATTATAAACCCTTGTTTTTATTATATTTTATTTGTGGTTCAGAGGTGTTTAACCTTGTACCTAAATTTGAGTGTAACTGTTGTGCAGGATAGAGTAAACCGAGAAGGTACTAGACGAAAAGAGAATAAGGTAAAAAGTTGTTTCTGAATAACGCTGATTACAGAAAGTGCCTAACAAAATTGGTTGCTAGGCACTTTGTTCGCAAGGCTATACCAATTTGCTTAATTAGGCTCAACCCAAAACGCTCCAACCTCTTTTTTAATCACTTTGACTTCTGTTCCTGCGGTAATAGGTTGTTTACTTTTTAGTTGCCACGCAATACCAGAATAGGTATGAAAAATACGGCTATCTGCATTCAAGTCCTTTTCTAAAGTAAAGGTAAGCTCAGCAAAATCACTGGTTACTTCTTTGTTGTCGGTGACATCTTGCATGCGTCTTAGTGGTTTCCATAAAAACACAGCCAGTAATGTCGTGACTAACGCATTAAACCAAAGTGCAGTCAGCCAAGTTTGGTCAAGCATGCCTGCGTACATTAGACCACCGCTGATCACCAACGACAGACCCAAAAAGAACGGTACAAAGGTCGCAAAACCAAGCACAGCAACCTCAACAATTAGGCAAGCAATTCCTAGTACTACTAAGGTTTGTGCTAAATGCTCAAGTAAAAAGGCCATAGGCGTTACCCTTGCTTTTTATTTAATGTATTAATAATAGACATGCCTTGTGCCACAAGCGAACTTGCATCTGTGCCATTGTCCGGTAGTAATACCACAGAAGATTCTTTGGCTATTGCTTCTTTTGCTGCAATGGCTTTTGTTGCTAAGTCAAGCTGGATGGCTTTTTTGACCTTCTTCGGTATTTGCGGCTTCACCGACTTTACGAAGGGCTTCGGCTTGTGCGTCTGCAACGGCAATAATCGCTTTTGCTTCACCTTCAGCTCTTAGGATCTGCTCTGCCTTTTCGGCTTCAGCTGCAAGCACCTGCGCTTGCTTCTTACCTTCCGCGACATTGATTGCGGCTTGACGGTCACCCTCAGACTCTAGTATTTGAGCTCGTTTCACACGCTCAGCCTTCATTTGTGCTTCCATTACTGAGTTTGGTGGTATACAATCTCGTAGCGCAGTACTTGAATGCCCCAAGGATCAGAAGCTGAGTTGATCGCGGCGACGATGTTGGTATTAAGTAAATCTCGCTCTTCAAAGGTTTTATCCAACTCCATTTTACCCAGTTCGCTACGCATGGTGGTTTGCGCGAGCTGAGTTACCGCGAAGATATAATCGTCAACACCGTAAGTCGCTTTATACGGATCTAAAACTCTAAAATAAAGTACACCATCAACAATCAATGAAATATTGTCTTTAGTTATGGCTGATTGAGATGGTACATCAACGGCTTGCTCCTTTAAGCTCCTATCGGAGGCTACGCGGTCGATAAATGGCAGAATAAAGTTTAGGCCGGCTTCTTTAGTGGATTGATACTTACCGAAACGTTCAATAATCCACGCACGGTTCTGCGGGACAAATTTGATACTCCCTTTTAGTACCACAATAACGAAAATCAATAAAAACGCTTGGATGGTAAAAAGGTAATCAAAAATAAGTGTGATTGGATCCATGTTAGCTCCTACTACATAGTCGCTCCTGAAACCAATTTAATTTATTGAATTACTTGAAGATCTAAACGATCTTACTACCCTCTAATTGCAGCTTTTTTGAATCACACAACCAAAACATTGCAATTTGAGTGTAAAAATGAAACCAAAACCAACCGCGCAAACACCACAAAAGCACCAGTTTCAAATCGAGCTTATTGATATTGTTTCACCCCGTCATGAGCTAGTGAAGCTAGCAAAACTCATTGATTGGCAGCGCCTAGAGGTTGAATTTAAACAGCATTATGGCGATAAAGGCGCTGGCGCCAAGCCTATCCGTTTACTTGCGGGCCTCGAATACCTGAAACAAATTCACAAATTGTCTGACGAAAATACGGTAGCCATGTGGTGCGAAAACCCGTATTGGCAATATTTTTGTGGCATGCAATTTTTTACGCATGAACCGCCTTGCTGCCCAAGTTCAATGACACGCTTTCGTAAGCGAATTGGCGAAGATGGGGTTGAGTTAATGCTGTCGTTAACTGTTGATGCGGGCCTTAAAAGTAATACCATCAAGCCTTCAAGCTTACGGGAAGTGGTTGTAGACAGCACCGTCATGGAGAAAAATATCGCCCATCCAACAGACAGTAAACTACTAGAAAAATGCCGTGATAAACTGGTTGGTTTCGCTAAGCAAGCCGGTATTCGGCTTAGACAAAGTTATGAACGAGTCGGCCCTAAGACCGCGCAAAAAGTAGCGCGCTATGCCCATGCCAAGCAATTTAAACGCATGAAGAAAACATTAAAAAAACAGAAAAACTATCTCAGACGAGCGATGAAAGACATCTTGAGAAAAATCACTGAGCAGCCAAGCCAGGCGTTTATCCATGCCCTAGAACAGGCCGAGCGGCTGTTAAAGCAAGAAAAAGCGAGTAAAAACAAACTCTATAGCCTACATGAACCCGATGTTGAATGTATCTCCAAGGGAAAAAGCGCGAAGCCGTATGAGTTTGGTGTCAAAGTGAGTGTCGCGACAACATTGAAAGAGCAGTTTGTGGTCTGCGCTCATGCAATGCACGGTAACCCCTACGATGGTGACACGTTATGGGAAACGTTGAGAATAGTAGAAAACGTCACAGATAAAAGGCCATACAGCTGTTTTGTAGATAGAGGTTATCGCGGGCATTTTGCAGAACGTTATGTGTGTATATTGCTGGGCAAAAGCGCGGTGTGACACCGAGCATTAAAAAGAAGCTCAAGCGACGCAATGCGATAGAGCCAATCATCGGGCACATGAAACAAGACGGTCACTTAGGGCTTAACCGCTTAAAAGGAAAGCTCGGTGACAAACTGTAGGCCAAAACTGCCGTAAAATCTTAGCCCAACTGCGGCTTTTTTATGTCTGGATTTTATATCAGCTATTAGCGGTAAAAAGCGCAGTGCAATAACAGAACTGTCGATAAAGATAATGCTCAGACTGGACTGATTACTGATATGGTTCAGCCAGTCTGAGCATAAAAACGTCAATATTCAGGACCGACTACATAAGAATTGTTCGCATCAAATGCATGTTCCCAATATAGATGAATAACGTAAGAATAGCTATTGGTTTGTTTTCTCCTCAGTGTATCTATGATTTTTTGACGAGTGACTATCAGGTGCGCTTCGATAGATGCTTACGCAAGCATGGGTGATGAGGGGACTTTAACCTCGTTTGCTCCCTTTTCTTATTACTTGGCGGTTGCTGGTAAAGTGATTACTGCTCTAGCCCCATGCCCATCCGGTTTATTGGTTAATGTCAGTTCACCACCATGGTTACGAATAATTTCTCTGCTTATTATTAAACCTATACCGGTTCCACCTTGTTTGGTTGAATAAAAAGGCACAAACAAGTTCGCCGTGTTGTCGATACCGCAGCCATGATCTTCCAGCGTTAAGACACAGGTTTGTTTAATCCGTTCGATGGCAAGCTGTATAGTACTTTTACCTCGCAGAGCATTTGCCTGCTGTGCATTGTTGAGTAGATTAATAAGTGCTTGCGTGAGTTGTTCTCCATCGCAGAGCAGTTGGCTATCCGTTGCAAGCGAGACTTGCAGCTCTGGGTACAATGTTTGCCAATGCTCAACCAATTGTTGAACAGGTTGAGCGGATAGGCTCAACTGTGGCAACTGGGCAATAGATGCGTAGCTGGAAATGAACTTTTGCAGATGGGTAGCCCGGCTCGCAATAACTTCTAGCATTGTGTCCCGCATATCTGATGAAATAACTGCTGTGTCAAACCTAAGAGATTGTGCCATCGAGCAGATTGGTGTCAGGGAATTTCGCACTTCATGATTCATGACAGTGATCAACTTTTGCCAGACGAATTTTTCATTTTCTCTAAGAATCTGCTCAAGTGTAACAAACACCAGTATTTCATACGTCCGGCTGCCTCGATGTAAATGATGTGTAGCAAGTGTGTATCTGGATGCTTGTTGTTTGATTTGCCAGCGATTTGACTGATTTTCCAAATTCAAGTCACTACAGTGTAACCCCTGCAATGTAACGCATTTGAACAAGTCATGTGCAGCAGTGTTGGCATGGTAAACATGTTGATGTGCATCTAGAATCACCACGGGCAGCGAGAGTTCAGAGATAAAATGGAAAACAAAAGATTCATTTTTGACATACTCTTGTCGTTTCTTATGTATACGTTTTGACATCTGTTTGATATCGCTCTTTAAAGCCGCAACACGGCCACTCTTGTATTGAGCAAGTTGCCAAATGTTGTATTCCTCTCCATTAATACTATCAAGTTGAGTTGAAATGGCGTTTAGGAGGTTAATGACTATATTGTAACACTTTGTTAGCGCCGCTAACGTAGGTGCCAAAAGTACCACAGCGATGGATAGTGAAGATAAAGTCGAAATACTTTGGGTGTGGACTATGTAGACCATTACACAAAGTAGGGAAATAACGGGAATAGAACACAATATCAGGAATTTGAATTCTAATGAGTGTGCCAGTTGTTTAGCGCGAAGTGCTTGCATTGGGTTAGCCATGCTCTGAAGCCTTCAGGGAGAGCCCATGCTTTTCAAGTCTGCGGTAAATTGCTGATTTACTGAGCCCCAGAAACTCCCCTGCAGCGATCACATTACCAGAAAAGTGCTGTATCGCATTTTCAATCATGCGCTTTTCAGCTTCTTCGAGGTTCATCAGGGGCACGTTAGATTCCTCGATAGTGTTATACTCGAGCTGAATATCTTCATCGTCTATAGCGCAGCCTTCTGATAATATAACCGCTCTTTCAAGAGCATGTGACAGTTCTCGAACATTGCCCGGCCAACTGTGTCTGGTTAACTTTTGCATGGCGGTAGTGGACAACGTGATGTGATTGGTAGAGGCTTGCTCTAATTGTGAAGCGCAGTGCCGATTGACATGTTTATTCACAAAGTAATTGGCCAGGACTGGAATTTCTTCCAGTCTCTCTCTTAGCGGAGGGATCGTGAGTACGATTGTATTGAGTCGATAGAGTAAATCCTGTCGAAAATTGCCTTTCTTTACGGCTTCAAACAAGTTGCTATTTGTTGCTGATATGACCCTTGCTTGATTAAACTCTGTATCTGACTTTCCCAATACTTCATATTCACCTGTTTCGAGAACTCTCAATAGTTTTGCTTGCAAGGGAAGTGGTAAGCTACCGATTTCATCTAAAAATAAAGTGCCATTACCAGCCATTTTAAATCGGCCAATACGGTGCTCTTTTGCATCTGTAAAAGCGCCCTTACAGTGGCCAAATAGCTCACTTTCAAAGAGCTCAGCAGGTATTGCAGCCATGTTAACGCTGGTTAAGTTATGGCGCTGAGCGCGCGCTGTGAGTATGCAAAAAGTGCGCAAGTAAGCTTTTTCCACTCCCGCTTTCACCCAAAATGAGTACATTGGCATCAGTTTTTGCGACCTTTTTGGCTCTTTGTAATATGTTTTTCATCGCAGTGCTTGCGTATATATACTCTGAGTCGGATGACGCTATTTGTAATTTAGAGGGCAGATAACGCTTAACGGTGTTGATCAGGCGTTTATTGTCCCAAGGCTTTTCTATTAAGTCACAGGCTCCTAGCTGCATTGCCTCTACAGCCAGTTCTATCCTTGCCCAGGCGGTAATTATGATGACAGGCAAAGTAAAGTTATTATGTCTCATCCAGGTTAAAAATTGTAACCCTTCCTTCCCAGAGGTTGTATCATGAGTGAAGTTCATATCTAGCAAAACAAGTGAGATGTCATGTTTGCTCAATAGTGATTTGGCAAGCTCTGGATGCTCGGCTTCGATGCACTGTAAGCCGTGACTTTGCAATACGATTTGAGCAGACATCCGCACATCAGGGTTGTCTTCGATTATTAAAACAGCTGTCAAAGTTGTTGCGCCTCCGCTATATGTGCGGCATGAATACCAATTGATTTAATTCTCCAATCAATTTGAAGGGGGCAAATACCATATTAGCTTCGTTAAAAATTTCTTATTTAGAACAACTGATTCTTATTTAGAACGACTGAATAGTAATTTTTTACCTTGCTATTTAAGCTAATTCCCCGCTTCACAATAGCTTAATTACTTAATGCAAATGGTATAAGCCGCCATATAGCTTTTGAATTTATTGTTGTCTGAGTACCTTCATTGGAGATGATTTTATCAGTTTTCGCATTGGATAGTAGGCAACAACATATGCAAAAAGCAATAATAATGTGATCACAGGCACAAGCCAACTGATTTTAACGGACATCCAGTCAGTAAGTGAGTCAGCAAAACCGAAGTATAGGCCTGTAACCATCAAGCATGCGGTACTAATTGCAGTTATGATGGGCCCCATGGTATCGCACGTGAGCAAGATATAGAGCTGCTTCTTCTTGGCTCCGAGTGCCATTCGCATGCCAAATTCATATTTTCTATTGTGAAAGCTATAACTTAACACACCGTATATTCCTACGCCACATAGCAACAATGTGAATCCACACAATGTGAAGCCCAATATTAAGGTCATACGCTCCAAATATGTAACTGAATTGTAGGCTTGGCTCAAATTGGTGAATCGCCAGATACCGGCATTTCCATGAACACTTCGAATGGCCTTGAGTACTTGCTCTCTGGTGAGAGGCTTGTCTTGATCCATTTTTACAATATAGGGGTAACCAAGTGGCAGTGCGGGCCACCAAATCATTTTCCCTTGATGTTTGTCAAATTCACTTGGATGATTAAAATTTTCACTTATACCAACGACCTCAGCTGGCACATCGGGGTTAAAGCCGAAATAGGAATCACCGATCATGCTGCCATCGGGCTTGAGTAGATCGTTAACCGCTTTCGTAACAATAACCTCTTCAGTATTGCCTCTAATTGCACTCTCACTGAAGTTACGCCCTTCAATTAGTTCAAGCCCTGTCAAGTCAAAATAATCTCGCCCAACATTGCCAATTGGCATGGTGGGAGTAAGCTGACCTGACATATCACGCATCGCAGAAATGCGTTGAGACTCTTGTAAAGGACTTTCACCGTGCGCAACACCTTGCACATTGGGAACTTTCATTAGTGCTTGTTTAAATAGTTCAATTTTACCGAAGCGTTCCGGAAAAGGTGTCTGATCATTGGGTATGTGTAGCATAACACTGTACATATTCTGGACTTCAGTCCCGACTGGACGTAGTAATGTGTCTGTGCTTTTACTCAGGATTAGAGAAGCCCCCAACACTAGTGAAGTGGTAAAAAACAATTGTATCGATATCAGCACTCTGGTAGCAGTTTGATTTAACTGATTAGTGCTGCCTTTACCTGAGGATTGGGCTCCATGGCGAAGTTGTTCGAAATTGATCATACGTGTCGTGATATATGCAAACAAGAAGGCCAAGCTTAAAGTCAAGGTAAGCGCGCTGATCATAACCGTTGCATCGAGTGAAAGCGCATCTACTAACGGTAAATATCCTTGTGTCAGTGACTTGACCAACTGGATCTCCCATGCTGCTAGAAATAGAGCGACGAGAACCGATGCGCCCGTAAGTATCAGAGATTCAAAAAGAATGTTGTTAAATAACAGTCGTCGCTTGGCACCGAGCATGGCTTGTAATGCAAGTTGTTTCTGTATAGCTTGAGATCGGGAAATAAATAAGTTGCTAACATTCAAGATAGCAATGAGCACTAGGCACGTGATGCTTATCATGACGATAATGGCCAACTTATCTTTGTCACCCACTTCAACCTCTCGGAAGCTGCGCACTATGGGTTCTATTCTTACTAGTTCTGGTTCCGCCGCTTTCCACTCGGTTTGTGTTGAGATTATTTGCTGCTGCAGCTTTTCGGTGATGTGTGAGAATTTGAGCTCTGGCTTGACGATTGCCAGCAGTTTAAGGTCTCTTTGTCGACTACTCCAAGCATCGTATTGTCCGCGTTGATCTCCAAAGTACCTTTCGTCCTCAGAAAACGGTAGCCACAACTGACTCTTTCCTTGATTCAAAAAGTGTGGATCGCGAAACTGCTGTGCAGTTACACCAACTATGGTATAAAATCGGCCTATGATGCTCAGGCTCTCCCCTAAGACAGATTGCTTACCTGAAAAATAGGTTTGCCATAGCTCGTAGGAAATAAGAACTTCGGAGTGTTTCTGATTGATTTCTTCTGTTGGGCTAATATGGCGGCCAATTGCAAGAGGCATTTTGATCATCGCATAGTAATCATTCGATGCAAATGTGATGTCCAGTTTGGGCTGGCCTGGCAAGTTATCTACAACATCTGAGAAACTGTTGATCAGTGCTCGTGTCTCAAATAGATCTTCTTCGCGGTACCAGTCGAGCATGGCCTGCATGCTTTGATATCCGGCACTACTATTTTCGGTAAATAGGTTGCGTTGTTCAACAACTGCAAAGTGCGACTCATTCTGTATGTTGAGTGGCTTGATAAAGTAGCTACTTAAAAGGCTCATTGCAACGAAGAAGCAGCTGAGCGTAATAGCTAACGTCAATATGAGAGTAATGCAAAAGCTAGGTACCTGTGATAAATTTTTTAAAGCCAAATGGCTTTGGCTTTTGAGTTGTCTTAGGTTCATCAGGTTGCCTCCGATAAGCTAACTTCTTTGGCGGAAGAGGATTGAGAAACCAATTTGCCGTCAAGTAACTGTATCTGCTGTTTAGCGTAACCGGCATAACGAATATCATGTGTAACCATACAAATGGTGGTTCCGTTTTCATTTAGCTCGCTAAGTAATGCCATTACTGCATCTCCATTTGCTGAATCTAAATTACCGGTGGGTTCGTCGACAAGTAGGATGCTGGGTGAGCCTGCTAAAGCCCTTGCTATCGCCACTCGTTGCTGCTGGCCACCTGATAGTTGGTTTGGCTTGTGATTTGCGCGATGTGTCATTTCTACTTGCGCTAAGGCCCGCTCGACTCTTTGTTTGATGTCACCGCTGCTGAGCGCCGGCTCGCGATACTCTAAAGGCAAGGCGACGTTGTCAAACACATTTAAACTATCTAATAAATTAAAAGACTGAAAGACAAATCCAATATGTCGATTACGAAGCTCTGCTTGTGTGTCAGCATCCAGTGTATGGGTGTCGGTATCATGCACCTTGTAGCTACCACTGGTAATATTATCTAGCAACCCCAGAATACTCAGTAATGTCGACTTTCCTGAGCCGGATGGACCACTGATAGAAAGGTAATCGCCTTCTCGGATTGTCAGGTTAATATCACTTAATGCATGTGTTTCGACATCTTTCGTTCTGTACACTTTACTAACCTTTTGCAAAGTTAGGATCGGGCTCTTTTCCATTGATGATTCCTTATAATTAATTTTTGATTGGTACGGTTTTTAAATGTTTTATTTCATCTATATCAGAAACAACCACCTGGTCTCCAACTTGCGCATCACTCAATATTTCAATGACATTACCTGCCATACTACCAAACTGAAACTTTTTCTGGACCAGCGAGTAGTTGGCTCTATTGAATACAAAAAGCTGTGCACTTTTATGGGCTGATGCAGCTTGTGGAGTCTGTACGAATAAGGCTTCGTGTTTGACTGTTGTAACAATTTTCCCCTCGATAGTGAGAGCGGGTCGTGCATTGGCTGGTAATTCCCCTAGGAGCTCCATTTCAATTTCAATTCTCCCTTCTCTGACAACGGGTACAATGCGGGTTACTCGCGCATCGACATAACCTGAGAAGGTATTAATTACACCTTTCTGACCAATTAAAATTTGGCTAGCATCACGTTCAGGGACCATTAAGTCCGCTAATAGGTGTTTTTCACTGCCTACCAAAGCTAGCAACTGGCCGCGCTCAATCGTTTGACCCTGGTCAACATGTAATTCCTGAAGCATTCCACTGATACCTGCCCGAACTTGTAATTGTTCGACTGCTTCCTGTGCAGCCAGATAACTGAGTTGGTATTCACTCAATAACTCCTGCTCAATTTGAACTCTGCGTACGTGTAAGGCTTTTTGTTGCTCGAAGCGTTGTTTAGAGAATGCCAGCCTTTGTTCAAGCTGGGATACTCTTAGCTGGGAGCTTTTATGATCTAACGCGGAGACAATTCCTTTTTTTACTAACTGTCTCTCAGCCTGCTCACGTAACCTAGCGCTTTCAAGTTCACTATGCAGTAATGTGATCTCGCCTTGGGTGGTCAGCTCATCATTTCTTTGACTGAGCTTTAATGCTTCTAAATTTGCTTTTTGTCGACCTAGAGCAAGCCGTTCCCGATTGAGCTGTTGTTCCAGTTCAGGGTTAGAAAGGCGCAAAATAATGGTTTCTTTTTCGACTCTGCTACCTGGTAAGTGCACGACTTCTGCAACCTGAGCTGAAAATCCGGTGGTGATTTGGCGACGGAATTTAGAGCGTAGTTGACCGTAGCCCGAAACGCTGAGCTCCAAGTCGCCTTTTTGAACTGTAGCAAGCCTCAATTCATCAAAATAGAGGTTCGGCTCTTTGTGCTGGATCAGGTAAATTACCAAGATGAAAACAATGCTGAGAGTCACATAAGGTAACCACTTTAATTTACGCTTTTTGCTTTTTTCTAAACTTGCTTTAATGTCCATAATCGCTACCGCCTATTTTCAAGGAGATAACTACTAGCTAATTTTATGCCAATGTTTTATGGCTTATTATAAGGTGTTTTTACTTATTTATGATGTAGGAATTCCCATTTGTGGGAAACTTCGAGTCTTTAATGGGAACTTTTTGTATCGTAATTTTTTAAGCGGAAGCTTTTTGAATTTTATAGTGGTTAATTTAATTATTATATAAATATAAACATAAACATAAAACACCCACCCTGAAACCAATTTAATTTATTGAATTACTTGAACCCTAATTCAACTCTGAAGTGCAGGGCGGGATCGCACTTTTAGCTAATTTATGATCAAATAGCGCCAATCCCATTGCTAGGCGCAACCTATGAATCTGATTGAACACCTTACAGTTGTAGAAGAAACTCGCTCTGATATTAACAAAAAGCACGACTTAGTTGATGTCATTTTCCTTGTTATTAGTGCCATCATGGCAGGTGCTGAAGGTTGGCAAGATATCCAGCTCCATGGCGAGTCGAAGGAAGATTGGTTGCGGCAGTATCGGCCGTTTAAAAACGGGATCCCAAAGCGCCATACCATCGCTCGGATCCTCAAATCTGTGGTGGCAGAGTCACTGCTGGAAGCGCTGTTAAACTGGGTCAACGAGCAGCGACAAACCGCAGGCAAACCAGTTATTGCACTCGACGGCAAAGTACTGCGTGGTTCATATCGCGGCGATAAAAAGGCGGCATTACAACTTGTTACTGCATACGATACAGAGTCAGGGTTAGTATTGTCACAACAGTCCACCGAAACCAAGCAAGGCGAGATAAGTGTTGTGCGGCAAATGCTTGAAGTGCTTGATATTAAGGGCAGTGTTATCACAGTGGATACGCTACATTGTCAACGGCAAACACTAGAAACGATTGCTGCGAAAAAAGCCGATGTTGTGGTACAGGTTACAAAGAATCAACCCAAGCTACACCAGGCTGTAACCGAGCAATTTCAACGCGTATTCGATGCTGGTAAAGAGCAAGTCGTAACCGAGGTAAAGCAGCAGGCACATGGTCGCACAGAGACGCGGATAGTGTATCAACTCAAGCCAAAATTAGACGAAACGTTAGCGGCGCGTTGGCCGACAATCCGCAGCATCATCGCGGTAGAACGGCACAGAGCCTGCGGCGGTAAAACCAGTATTGATACCAGCTACTACGTCAGCTCAATGTCACCAAAACATAAGATGCTAGGCCACTACATCCGCCAACACTGGCGTATAGAGAACGGTCAGCACTATGTATTAGATGTTGTTTTTAAAGAGGATGCATCAAGAATTTGTCTCGATGGTGCGGTGGAAAATATGGCCCTATTCAGGCGTTTTGTAATGAATATGCTCAAGCAGTGTGAGTGCGGCTTACCGAGTCAACGTAGCAAATTGAAAACTGCTGGCTGGAACGACAAATTTAGGGCACAGGTGTTCTTTGGCTTATAAGTAATCAAAGTATGCTCCGCCCCTGGGGTGGCACTCGCATAATCGCGTTTTTTCTGCGACCTCTTCATAGCAACTGCGTGTGTCATATGCACCATCACTTGATACTCTGTCTATATTTCTGCGAATTGGTGAGGATGGGGTTGAATTGATGTTTTCATTAACTGTTGATGCTGGCCTTAAAAGTAATACCATCAAGCCTTCAAGGTTGCGGGAAGTGGTCGTAGACAGCGATGCCATGGAGAAAAATGTTGCCTACTCAACAGACAGTAAACTACTAGAAAAATGCTGCGATAAACTAGTTGGTTTCGCTAAGTAAACGGGCATTATGCTTAGGTAAAGTGATGAGTGATTGGGCGCTAAGGCAACGCAAAAAGTAGCGTGTTATGCTCATGCCAAACAATTCAAATACATGAAGAAACACTGAAAAAGCAGAAAAACTATCTCAGACGAGCGTGAAAGACATCTTGCGGAAAATCACTGGGCAGCCGAGTCAGGAGTTTATCCATGTCCTACAACAGGCTGAGCGGCTGTTAAAGCAAGAAAAAACGAGTAAAACAAATTCTATAGCCTACATGAGCCGAGTGTTGAATGCATCTCCAAGGGAAAAAACGCAAAGCCATATGAGTTTGGTGCCAAAGGGATTGTCGCGGCAACATTAAAGAGCAGTTTGTAGTTTTCTCTCATGCAATGCATGGCAACCCCTATGACGGTGGCACGTTATGAGAAATGTTGAGAATAGTAGAAAACGTCACAGATAAAAGGCCGTACAGCTGTTTTGTAGATAGGGGTTATCGAGGACACTTAGCATTATGATGTGTATATTGCAGGGCAAAAGCGCGGAGTGACACCGAGCATTAAGAAAAAACTCAGGCGACGCAATGCGATAGAGCCAATCATCGGGCACATGAAACAGGACGGTCACTTGGGTCTTAACCGCTTGAAAGGAAAGCTCGGTGATAAGCTTAAGTAGGCCAAAACTGCCGTAAAATTCTAGCCCAACTGCGGCGTTTTTATGCCAGGATTTTATAGCAGCTATTAGCAGCGCGAAGTGTTCTATAATAACGTAGTTGTCAATAAAAATAATGCTTAGTCTGGACTGATTTTGTGCGGCCAGTCTAAGCATCAAAACGCCAATATTCAGAATTGACGACTTACAGTGTCTTTCGGCTGCGACCAGCGAAGTAAGTCCCGGCGCCCATGGCTACTGCTGACTTGTACATCATCAGGCAAAACATTCTCTTCTTCAAAGGCTATTTCAAAACATGAAGTGACTGCTTTATAAAGTGTTATCTGATTTACTTTCTACTGTACGCGGATACAAAGTTAAACCAGACTCACAATCAAAAGCGGACACCACGTGTAAGTTATTCTTACGTTTTTTGCTGGCTCCATGCAGGGTTTTACCATCAAACGAAATTATCGGATCACTAGAATGAGAGTGCTGTTGGTTGACCCAACTGAACAAGATAAAAGTCAGCGAATCAGCTTCCACTGTTTTAAGAATACGTGCAATGCTATGTCGCGTTGGAATACCGTGCTTAAATGCTCTGAACTGCCGGAGCTACGGTAGTTTACCATGCCCGAACACTTCGATATCTTTCCAGCCTTCACAACTGGATAAAAGCGCTGAGATGATAAGAAACAAAACATCAGTAAGATCATGATGTTGGTTAATGGAAGAACGCTTACCTTCAACAAGTTCAAGGTGGCTAAATAACGACCTAATTAACACGTAGATAGTGATAATGTGGGCGTTATTAGATCAGAAAAGAGCTGGGTGTTAAATCCTTTTTACAAAGTGTGATCCGCCGTGTTATGAGGAGTTACACCTTAACAGGTGCAACTCCTTCCTAAGCTATTTATCAACCTGGAGGTTTGACTCAGAAATCAGAGCTAAGCTTATGTCTGCCGAGTTAAAAATAATAGGTCTGAGTATTGGCTGCTCAGAGTATAAGTGTGTTTGGTCATCATAGTGTTCAGACTGAGGGTTTGTAGACTGAGAGTGAGTTAATAGACCACGCGCTATAGGCCCATTTTCGTCCCACGAAACGACCATTATCCAGCTAGAACCAAACCCAACCTGATAACCTTGGCTGCCGAGCCCGGTGACAAGTGGCTGTTGAGTTGCGACATTGATACTGGCAGGGTAAATCTTTTTCTGATAGCTAGAAGAATCAAACTGGTAGAAGCTTTCAAATGTGTTAAAACCACCTTCTATTTCGTGAGTACCAGCCCAAGGCAAGCGTGTTCGTTGCTCACTACCATCTACATTGACGTTTTCAACGAACTGAACATCCCCCAGTTTGGCATCCAGTGGCCATTGTGCTGTTTGTACGTTCAGCATCGCAACTGCTAGCCCCGCAAGTGCGGTGCCATCTGTGGTTAGCGAATTAGGCGTATTAACAGGATCCGCTGGATCAAATGGTACTGTTAAATGAGGGATGTAGTACGCTACTGATGCCAGCTCTCTGACTAAATGCCCTGCGATACTGTCCTTGTCCTGCTTCATATTCCAAGCTTGCAGGGCTTTACATCCAGGAGCAACACTGATTGACAAGCCCTCAGCTACGGGAATTGGCATATCTCCTGCGGCTTTACATTGCATAATGACCTGAGGTACAACGGTTTCACCAAAATAGATACGATTGGAGAACAACGCATCTTCCACTTCTTGTCCTGAAAATTTGTTGTCATCGCCACGGCTGTCTTGCAACATGGTGAGGCTCATTCTGGTACGAAGAGACAGTTGTGTTTTCTCCGGACCATACAAAGGTGAATAGCCCTCAAGTAAGTTATCCAGGTTTGTTGCCCAGTGACTGTCATTGGAGTTTTGTACATAATGACTGCTGGTTAGCTGAGGTGTTTTATCAAAAGGGACTGCTTGTGTATGGAAGACTGTGCTCGAAAAAGCAGGCACAACGGCAATACCATTGTTCACGAGAATATCGTTAAGTACCGGGCTTTCTTTGATGGTAGTTAGAACTACATCAGAGAGAGCTGGCACGTTAGTATCATCAATATAAAATGACTGTCCCGATTTATCTGCATAAACCGTATTTGTATAACCAACCCCGTCGAATTTTTTGAATGCTGCTTTAAACGAATCGAGATCTTGAGCTGTATTTACCGCAAGCCAGTGATCAAGTAATTCGTTATTATATAAATTTGTGTCGTTGACTATATACGCATTTTGATCATTCCAGGGGATAATTCCTTGGGCTTCAATAAGGGGTCCGTGGTCCGTAAAGTAGAAGTCTTTTTCTAGAGTGACGATGGTACCGTTGATCAAGGCATCAACTTTGATCCTTTCAACCTCAATCTTATGTTCCTTACCATCCATTAGGTAAGTAGTGCGGTCGCCCGGCTTGAGTTGCAATTGATAGAAAGCGCGTGTTGTGGCATCTGACAGTGTATGAGTCCAGGCAATGTTGTCATTAAATCCTATATTCACTATGCCGGGGATCCCCATCAGAGACGCACCGGAAACGTTGAGTACTCCTGGAATTTCCATATGAGCTTGCCAGAAGCGATATGCGCCGGAATGTGGGTAATGGGGGTTGGCTAGAAGTATCCCTTTGCCGTTTTCGGTCGCTTCTTTTCCTAAGCCCCAGGCATTAGAGCCAAAACCTGACTTAGGTTTGTCCATAATACTGGTTATGTTTTTTGTCCGTAATCCTGACACCCTCGCTTTCTCTTGAATCGGTCTGGGTTGCCACTCTAGTGTGTCCCCAGGATTGGCATATGCCAGTGAAAAAATGCTGCCGCCAAGACCCGTTGAAATTGCATTGGCGTAGAGATAGGTTAAGACATCGACCTCATTAATTTGGCGTAACCAAGGTGCCGTAGCGCATTGTTCTGGTAACGTTTGTTTACTTTTAGCCTCAGCAAAGTAGTGGTTGTATCCCTTCACATACCCTTTTATAAGTGCTTGCGACTCTTGGCTCAGTTGTGGCAAATTTTCTTGTGCTTTTTCTTTTAGTTTTAGAAATTTGTAAACAAAGTCAGTCATCAAGTTGATATTATCTTCAAATGTAGCTAAATCTGGGCCGTGGTACTTTGAGCGCTCAGAATTGACTCTGACAATTTCGTCGGAAATAAAACATATGTTATCTTCAGCCTGAGCATAGCCATTACCAAAAGCGGCGCTCTCTAAATTATTCGCTTTTATATGAGGTACCCCATAGGTGGTGCGCTTAATCTCTACCTTATATTGGGCACCCTCCTCAAAAATTTTATCGTCTTGGATAATATAGCTAATTTTCGGTTCTGCTGGTTCTTCCACGCCTTGGTCATCAGGTGGTAATATTACAGGATGTTTATCATCGTCAGAGCAGCCTGATAGGCAGGTAAGTGCAATCGCCGACAACGAAATTAGGGTTTTGTTCATTTACTATGACCTCGTATTTTAGTGTTTATCGTTTTAATTATTAGGTTGAGCTGGTATTTTGTGTTTGCTCAGTTAAAGATGTGCCATTTTGATGTTTTTGTGTAATGTGGCTAACCAACTTACCTTGATCAAACTTAAAAAGGTTGTCAGCGACATGAAAGTACTGCTCATCGTGACTAATCACAAGAACCGTTTTGTTTTTGCGTTTGAGCTCAGGTAGTAACGTTTTATAAAACAACTCTCTGAAGTATGGATCTTGGTCGGCGGCCCATTCGTCTAGGATGTAGTAGGGAGAATCTTCCAGAAATACCAACAGCAAAGCTAAGCGCTTTCTCTGGCCATGAGAGAGTTTGGTGGTAGATAAACGTCCCTGATCAACTTTTACTTTGTCAGTTAACTCTAGCTTTTCAATAAGCGCGTTGATTTGCTCGTCGTCGGCTGGGTTACCCTGGCTATTGAGTGCGGTATCAAACAAGTAAAAGTCCGAAAAAATAGTACTGAACAACGCCCTATAGGCTTGAACATTGTGTGATCTTAAGGACCACTCACCAATTTCAATTTTACCATCATGTGGTAAATATAAGCCATTGATAAGTTTGGCAAAGCTTGACTTTCCGCTACCGTTTCCACCACATATAAACGACACCTCATTGGCAGGGAGTTCCATCGTGACAGGGCCAATTTGAAATGAGTAGTCATCTTCTTTTTGTGGGTAGCTGTAAGTCAGATTGGTGATTTTGATTGTACTGGGTAAAGGTGAGGGCTGCTCATGTTGGGGTAGGTCTTGGCTGACGGCAATCTGCAAAGATTTAATTTTTGAATATGCAACCTTGCCTCGCGCCAAACCCTCAAAGCTATTCATGATGGAGGTCAAAGGTCCTATCAAGTAGGTAATGACCAGCAAAAAGGCACTGATGATTTCAATGTTAGTGGGTAACCAGGTTTTTGCACTCAGTACGACACTGGCGAGTGCAAAAAACAGCATTGCATTAGCCCAGTTTCTGCTTAAACTCCAATATTTTGCAGCTTTTACATCCGCGTGGTAGACATCTGCCATGCAGGGTAAAGCTTGCTTGTTCAGAAAGAAATCACTGCGTTTTGCTGATAAACTAAGCTCTCTCCCGCCATCTACAAGCTGCTGCACGAAGCCAAACAGAGAGTCTTCATGTTCCCGCAAAATAGAGAAATAACGATTTCCCAATCGCATCATAAACCACGTGACCGTGACCGCGACGACCAAAATCGACAGTAATAGGAGCAGATGAACGACTGACAAGTAGCCTAGGTACAGGAAACAGAGCAACAGGGTTGTCAGGTTGAAAAACAGCATTGGCGCCATAGTGAGCGCATGCGCAATGCTAGCAACATCAGAATTCAGGGTTGCTAAGAGTCGGTGGCCACCAATTGTATCGAGTGTACTAAATTCAGTGTTGATAATACGCTGGAACATACTCTCCCGGAGGCTTCTTACAACCTTCGCGCCCAAGAGCGAAAAGATGAATTGTGACAAAAAGCCTACAAGAAACATCATTATGATTAGTCCCAGTAAATAGAGTGCTTGCCAGGCATCACTAATATCTGTGGTGATAGCATCATTTATAGCAGCAAGCACTCCAATACCCGCAAACGAAGCGCAGGTGCTAAGTATGGTAGATAGTATTAGCTTGCTCTTATGAGCTTTTGCTATTTCAACGATCAAGTTTTTTCTCCCATCATGAGCAAAGTAATCAATTAGTGGGTAGGGTAATTACGTTTCTTTCAACTAATCGTTGACAGGGTATGTCTTTTGAATCGCAGGATTTTATCAACTTGTCGGACTGAATAATCTGCTCAGCATCATCATCGTAATCCAAGCCCATAAAATATTTGTACCAAGGTTCAATACCCAGTGCGTAAATATAAACTTGTTTAGGAGAGAAGGTTTCAATCATATGCACTGCTTGCTCAAAATCTGCGCCGTTCAGGCGCCTGGACTCTTTTACTTTCCGGCTTACAGTCTGTGTATAAAGTGCACCATATAACCATGTGTATGGTGCGCCTATACATTCCATGCCGATAGCAAGTAAATCCACATCGCCAACCGTGTTTTGAATGTGCTTGTACATGGCAGGATCTAGATTAGATGAATCGGCGCCAAAAAACATTTTCTGACCAGCGCTTTCAATGAGCCAGGCTGTTTTCGAGCGAATGTTGAGATCACCATGCTCACCCAGAAACGGGATCGCCCTAATGGAACCGTCAGCAAACGGGAGTAACTCCATATCTTCTACTTCCATTATCTTAAAACCTAACTGAGAGAGCAGGAGTTTCACTGATGGGTCGGCAAGGCTACCTCCATTGTTTTTAGGCGCCAGAACTAGATCTGTTTTATGTCTTAGCTGAAGTAGGGTTTCTAAAGAAATATGATCCTGATGGTTATGTGTAAGGCAAATGTAGTCAATTTTTTCCGGTAATTCGGCAAAGGAAACCATTTTGTCTCTAGTATCAGGTGTTGGTGATGCTATGCTAGGATCGATCAGGATGGCAGAATTTGGTGTTTCAATAAGAAAGCCAGCATGGCCGGTATACTTGAGACGGACACCTTCAGTTGGCGGCGTTGAAGTTCGATGGGGTGGTGTTTCGGTGAATAAGGCTCTCCAATCTAACCCGCCACTGGCGTTGTACTTTTCCAGAATTTCCTTAATTTCATGCCCATATATGGGGGTTGTCCGGCATGCAAATAGGGTATCTAGATCTTTGTTCGCAAATTGGATATCGAATTGGCAATGGTTGTCGTCAGGTAATCTGGGGGTGCTTAGAACAAAAGGTCTTTCTTCCACCTTTTCGAGTGAACCGAAGGAGACACTCTGTAGATGAGGCTTGTAATAAGTGCTGTTGTACAGCAGTGGTTCTATCAGACGGTATCCCGCGTTATGGTACATGTCCATCGTTAGTTCCACGTACCCTTTTAGTGGTTCTGGAACTTGAGCATATAAGTGCTCTACGGATTCTCCACTCGTGTGAGACAGCAATAGCTCATCCAATTCCTTTACAGCTTTGGAAAGGGAGACAACATCGCTCAATTCATTATCTATTTTTGCTATTAGCTTCTTGATATCTTCTATTTGTGCTTCAGAACAGTTTAAAAACTCACCGCCAGTAAGTGCTGACTGACCTTTTGCTAATAAGTGTAGTTGGTAATTATTAACAAACGAACTCATTATTCTTCTGTGAGTGTTTGTAGTATGGCGCGCGGATGTGATTGGAGGGATTAAGTATGGCCACGCATACCAGTTATTGAATAAAGGTTCGAAATATACGCTTTCCTTAAGGTAAAGTTTGTTTTTATTGTTCATAGTCTAATTCCTTTATTATTATTTTCTTTTTATCATTTCATATCGATATGGTGATTTCAATATGTGGTGTGTTTAATAGTTTGTTAAATTAATTTCTTATATAAAATTATATTGAAGTCAATGTCTTTATTGTTATTTTGTGGATTGATGTTTTTTTTGTCATTTCGTTTTTCGGTTTAAATTTTTTCTTTTTTTGATGGTTGGTAACATTTAGTTTTCAAAAAGTGTGTTTTTATTATCATTTTAGGTGTTTTTGTTGTTATCGTTGTTGCATTTTTTGTTTTTTATTTTTCTTTTCCTTTGCTGATTTTTAAATTTTTAGCTTGACTAATGTGGCCTTTTTTGACAGCTTTAAAATAAAAAATACTTTGCTTATTCGTTATATCTTAGCAAAGGTAAAGAGTATAAAAATTGAAAAACCTTAATTCTTCTCAGCTTGAGATCTATTTAGATCAGTTAAAATCAAAATGCTTCTCTAGATATAATATAGGTGGTTACTCTGAAGTTAAGGAGTACGTAGATACCTCATTGTTGAAGTCTTCTTTTGAGGCGCTTGTAAGAGAAAACCCCATTTTTAAAACCCAGATTAAGATTATTGATGGCAAGCCATATCAGGATATGGATGGAGAGGTGCCGAATTTTGAAGTGTACGATCTTAGTTCCAATAAATATGCACTTGAAAAAGCAAATAGTCTTATTCAGTCTATTTTATCTGAGCCTATTTCTTTGCACGGTGGTGCTTTAGCTCGTACAGGTGTGATTAGGCTGAGTTCAGAGTGCATATGGTATTTTGGTATTGCTCATCACATTATTTGTGATGGCTGGGGCTTTGCAAACTGGTTACGCAGAATATTTGAGTGGTATGCCGCGTTACGGGCAGGTGCTAAGCAACCTTCTGTGCCTGCGCTTCATCAGTTTGATGAAACATTGCAGGAGCAAAGAGCGTGGTTAGAGGGTGAAAAGTATCAGCTGGCCGGTAGTTATTGGTGTGAGAAGTTAAATGAATTGCCTGGACTAAATTTCCCTGAAGCGACACATAATGAGCCACGCAAAAGTGGTTTCCGACGAACTCCAATAGATGGTGATTGCTTTGAGCGCCTTTCAAGGTTGGCGAAATTATATAATTTATCAGTTCAACACTTTGTCATTGCCGCTCTTTACGCTTATTTTTTGCGGGTTGGGGGGGGGAATACAAATGTGTTTGGTCTGCCATCTCACAATCGTCGAGGTGTCAAACAGAAAAACCTGATCGGTACGTTATTAGGCTACACTCCATTGGTTATAACTGGAGGAGAGTCTGACTCATTGTTAGATATTGCCCAGCAGGCAAGTGCTACTTCTCGTCGGGGTTTTCGCCACCAAAGATTCCCCCTGAGCCATTTGCATGATCTACTAGGCTTACATCAAAAAGGCCTGGATAAGCTCTTTGATATTCAGTTTAACTATCAGCCAATTGACTTTGATCTTTCTGATCTGAACTTGAAGTCGCAAACATACTATTACACCGGAGGTTATGTTGCGACTCCTTTGGTTGTAACCATATGTGATTATGGCAAGCAGCAGCCTGTTTTTTTGCAACTAGACTATCAACTCGATGTCTTTTCACACCTCGGGGCTGAACTGTTTGAATCGCGTTTCTTTCATATTTTAAAGCAGATTGTTGAAAATCCACAGCAAAGTATTTCCCAATTGAAGGTTATTACTGAGCAAGACTCTTTACACATTGCCCGCTCTGCAGGTCCGCAAGTCGAACCGCCTGCGTTTCATCCATTAGCCCAACTTAATGCCGTTATTGACTGTACTCCGCAAGCAAATGCCATTTTTGACAGTAGGTGGTGGAGCTATGCAGAAATTGGGCAGAAAATAGATTTGCTCAGTGTTCGGTTACAGCAGATGGGGGTAAAAGAAGGTGACCGCATTGCTATTTGTACCAAGCGTAACCATGGTCTGATAGTCGCAATGGCCAGTATCTGGCTCTGTGGTGCTGCATTCGTGCCACTGGATAGTAGCTGGCCTGATGCCAGGTTAAATATGATGCTAGAGGATAGTAAAGTATCCCTGGTCTTAGTAGAAGATGCGACATTCACGCGTTTTGAAGGATATGTTTGCCCGCGGCTAAATATCAGCAATATGCAAAACTCAGTGGAGAACACTCATTGGGATTTGGCTCTTGTGCCGGACCAAATCGCATACATTTTATTTACTTCTGGATCTACGGGGCGTCCTAAAGGTGTAGAAGTTGGTATGACAGCATTCGCCAATTTTCTCAACGCAATGGCATGCAACCCAGGAATATCGGCCTCAGACCGAATGCTGGCGTTGACTACTGTTGCATTTGACATCTCGTTGCTTGAGCTGTGGTTGCCGTTGGTCACAGGGGCGAGTGTGGTTATTGCGGCTGAGAATGTTCAAAAGAACCCTGAATTATTGAGCGATACCCTGCAAACCCATGACATTACGCATATGCAAGCCACGCCAAGCGGCTGGCGGCTACTTTTGAGTACCCAGTGGCGTGGTAAACAAGGGCTGACTGGGTTTGTTGGGGGGGAAGCTCTGGAGCCGCAATTAGGCGCCAAACTGCAAAAATGCTGTGAGCGTGTGTTCAATCTCTACGGGCCAACCGAGACAACGATATGGTCGTCAGTTTATGAGTTAGGCTCTGAGGTAAATAGCGCCAAGCGAGTTTCAATAGGCTGCCCGATCAACAATACAAAATTCCACATTCTAGATGAGCAAGGCCGTCAATTGCCGCCTGGCGTAACCGGTGAATTGCATATCTCAGGCGCAGGTTTGGCTAAGGGGTACTTTGATGCACCGGACAAAACGGCTGAAAAGTTTGCAAGCCGGGCAATGCTCAAAGGTGAGCGTACTTATGCAACTGGCGATCTTGCTCGGTTACTCGATAATGGCCAATACGAAATCCTTGGGCGCATTGACAATCAAGTAAAACTGAATGGTTTTCGTATCGAATTAGATGATATTCGAAATCAAATTCAGGTCATGCCCGAAATCGTGGATGCGGTGGTTGGAGTTACAGAACAAAAGGGGCTGCAAACTGCACTTGTGGCCTGGTACAAAGTGTGTGAAGCGCTGACGCCCAACGATATACGGCAGCGTTTAAGGCAAACACTACCTGCCTACATGATCCCGCAAATTTATATGTCTGTTGATGATTTCCCCATGACTGCTAACGGCAAGAAGGATTTAAAGCGCTTGCCACAACCTTCCGGGGAAGACTTTCTTATTACGCAGAGCAGACTGCCTGAAGGTGATCTGGAACTCATTATTTCTAAGACCATATGTGATGTGACAGGGCTGACACATATCGGAGCAGAGGATAATTATTTCGATGTTGGTTTGTCCTCAATGTCCCTAGTCACTATTGCTCAACGCCTTAACCAAGCTTTGGCGGACCACGTAGAGCAGGAAGTCGATACAACGACTGTATTTAGTTATCCCAGTGTTGCCCAGCTTGCAGAGTTTCTGGCTGGCAAAACGACACCAAAAGCAGACGCAGAACAGAACATAAGGAAGCGACAATCTGGAAAAAACCGTCTGAATAAAATGCTTAAAAAAAGGAAAAATTTAAATGCCTGAATGTAACTCATTAACTGGATTAGAAGTTGCCGTGGTTGGTATCGCGGGTCGGTTCCCACAAGCCGATAATGTCAATGAGTATTGGCAAAATCTATTGTCGGACTCGCATTGCATTAGCCACTTTAGTGAAGATGCATTGCGTGACGCAGGATTAAGCCGCGATAAGTTAAACGATCCGGCTTTTGTGCCACATAAAGGCGTATTGAACCGCACTTATGAGTTCGATCCTGCATTCTTTGGTTATTCTGCTCGTGAAGCTGCATGTATGGATCCTCAACTGAGGGGGTTTCATGAGGTTGTATGGCACGCACTGGAAGATTCTGGTTATGTTGCAGGACAATATTCAGGGCAAGTCGGTTTGTTTGCTGGTTGTGGTAACAATACTTTCTGGATGAATCGTTTTATTGCACAAATGAGCAGCAGTTTTGCGCAAAATTATGAAGTCAGTTCATTAAACAGTCGTGATTTTTTGGCAACCAGAGTGGCTTATGCGCTTAATTTAACTGGACCTGCGATAACACTACAAACGGCGTGTTCGACTTCTTTGGTTGCGGTGCACCAGGCGGTTCAGTCCCTGTTGTCTGGTGAATGCGATCTGGCAATCGCCGGAGGTGCCGCTATTCATGCAAATGGTGTAGACGAGCGAGCTGATGTAGATGGTTATACCTTCCAGGAAGGAATGATCTTATCGCCAGATGGTGTGTGTCGTCCTTTTGATAGCCAAGCTCAGGGGACTGTTCAGGGAGACGGTATTGGTGCGGTTGCTTTGAAACGGCTAGATGACGCTGAAGCGGATGGTGATAGTATCTTAGCCGTCATTAAAGGCACTGGTGTCAACAACGATGGTAACAACAAAGTGGGCTATACCGCCCCAAGTCCGCTTCGTCAGGCTGACTTGATCCGCACTGTTCAGGAGCTGGCGGAGGTGCCTAGCCATACAATTAGTTTTATCGAAAATCATGGTACAGGAACACCACTTGGCGATCCGATTGAGTTAGAGGCGTTACGAGCTGTATTTGCAGAAGACCCGCTGAACCAAAGTCGCTCTCGGGCATGTTTGCTTGGGTCGGTAAAAAGTAATATCGGGCACCTAGATGCAGCAGCAGGAGTGGCTGGCTTCATCAAAGCCGTATTGGCTCTCAAACATCGGGTGTTGCCTGCAAGTTTACATGTTGAGACGGTAAACCCAAAGCTCAAGCTGGAAGGATCTCCATTCGAGGTTAACACACAACGGACTGAATTTGACGACTCAGAGCACTTACGTGCAAGTGTTAGTGCTTTTGGCATTGGTGGAACCAATGCACATGTGATCCTCGAAGAGTACAAGGCACCAGAGCAGCAAAAAGTTGCGCAGCCTAGTCTTTGTATTTTGCCGATTAGTGCGAAAAGTGAAACTGCAGCAAACCGCTACCTGGAAGTACTGAAAGATCACATAACTGGAACAGAGCCAGTAAATTTGCCTGACGTTGCCGCAACACTGGCTCACCACCGAACGCCTTTCCCCTGGCGGAATTATCTTGTCGCGACGCAGGACCATAGTGGTCAGATTCACGTTGAGCAAGGTGCGCATGCCAAACTTGTACCAAATGCTAAAAAGACTCTCGTGTGGGCTTTTCCTGGTCAGGGGAGCCAGTATTCAGCTATGGCGCAAAATTGTTACCGTACTTTAGAAGTATTTAAACACACGGTGGATAGATGTCTGAAATTGGTACATCAGGATCTTGCAGCGCAGCTCAGACAATATTGGCTGGAAGCTGATGAGCCGTCTGGACAGTTAGAC
This sequence comes from Pseudoalteromonas sp. GCY, assembly GCF_016695175.1. NCBI lineage: Bacteria > Pseudomonadati > Pseudomonadota > Gammaproteobacteria > Alteromonadales > Pseudoalteromonadaceae > Pseudoalteromonas > Pseudoalteromonas sp. GCY. The sequence continues at coordinate 618,918 of NZ_CP068022.1, read as the reverse complement.
GACACCGAACTGGCTCAGCCAGCTTTGTTTATCTGTCAGTATGCATTAGCCAAGCAGCTTAAAGCTTGGGGTATTCCGGCAACTTCATTTATAGGTCATAGCTTGGGCGAATATGTGGCTGCTACTTTAGCTGAAGTTTTCAGTCTGGAAGACGCCCTGAGATTGGTTGTTGCCCGTGGAGCTTTGATGGCGCAGGCGAGCCAGGGGGCAATGACTTCGGTTATAGCCTCTTTGGCTGAAGTGGAACCATTACTTGGGAAACACTGCCATGTCAGTGCGTTTAACAGTGCCACTAACATTGTGGTCGGGGGAGGCTTTGAAGCAATAGCGGAGTTTGAGATACGGCTCCAGCGTGCGTCATTGGCATTTACACGGTTAAGGACATCTCATGCATATCATACTGACATGATGCAGGAAGCTGCCGAGGCATTTCGAGAATATATTTCCAAAGCAGTAAAGCATGCTCCTACAACGTCGGTAATCAGTAATGTAACAGGGACCTGGCTTACAGCCGAACAGGCACAAAGTGATGACTATTGGGTAGAACACATTCTAGCGCCAGTACAGCTTGATCAGGGATGCAAAACCTTGTTGAGTAAAGGCGCGATGTGTGTAGTTGAAGTCGGGCCGGGAAAAAGCTTGTGTACGTTGATTTCAAGCCACGCTGACTGGAACGAGCACTGTGATGCTCTTGCTTTATTACCGGGCAAAAAGCAGGGTGATCAGGACCTGAGTTCTATTTTTAGCCGTATAGGGGAACTATTTCAACAGGATCTGTTAACAGGGTGGGAAAACATCTGTGACAGTGGTCGTCGTGTTTCTGTACCCGAATATCAATTTTCTCCGACAGCATTCGACCCACCGGCGCTATCGCAGAAAGTCGTGAGACACCAAGCATTTAATACAGGTTTAATGACCTGGGCTTGGCAATCAGAGCTTTTGCTTGCTTTGGCATCAGAAGTCAGCGAACCGGGCCTCATCTTATTGTTTGCAGAGCAGAATGATGACAGTAGGCAGCTACGAGATGTGTTAATTGAACGAGGGTACGAAGTGATCAGTGCTTTCCCTGGGCACAGCTATCAACTCGACCGAGATACCTATTCACTCGACTTTGCTCAGGAATTCCATTTTGAGCAGTTAATTAAGTCGCTAATCAACCAGGATAAGTTACCGTCTCAGATCGTTTGGGCTAATGGTCTGACTGACTGCGATAGCTTAGAGCAGGCACAAAACACATTATTTTTTGCCCCCATTTACTTTGCAAGGCAGTGGGACGCCTTGGCACCAGACATGCTGCTCAGGATTAACTTTATCACGCAGTATGGCATACAGGTTCAGGCTAGTGAGAAAATAGTGCCGCACAGCGCATTTATTTCTGGCCCATTACGTGTGATACCCCAGGAGCTGGACAAAGTATCTTGTAGACATTTGGATATCCAGCTGCCGTCAACACCAGTTAAGCTGAAAAAGGCACTACATAGTCTTTGTGAGCAAATCGAGTCATCCTCAACTACTGATGCATATGCAATTAGATACCCATATCTTTGGAAAGCGAGTGTGGAGCCGGTAGCCGAGATCCCTGATGCTCCATTTTCGCCTGCTGGTCACTATCTGGTTGTTGGGGCTACCAGTGGCATTGGTTCAACATTGACGAAACATCTTGCCAAGCATCAAAAGCTACGCCTGAGTTTGACTGGACGTAAAGAGGTGCAAGGATCACAAACTATTTCAGGATTCATAAATGCGCTTAAATCATCTCAATGTGAAGTAAGTTACCAACAACTGGATGTGTTGGATCGCGAAGCGTTTGCAGAGGTTGTGTCATGTGCAGTTGCACAATTTGGTCCACTAACTGGGGTAATTTATTGTCCGGGGGTGCCAGACGGCACGGCAATTCATCGTCTATCAGAGCGCACTGTCGAACCTGTATTTGCACCGAAAGTCAGAGGGGTGGAGAACTTGTTTCATGCTCTACAGGGCAAGTCTGTAGAACAGGTTGTTTTGTGCTCATCTATAACGGCTTTACTTGGCGGCTTTGGACAGGCTGCTTATACCGCGGCGAATGCCTTTGTGGATGCGTTTGCGCAAGATAAAGCGCAGTCATTTGATGGGCAAATCATTTGTCTGAATTGGGACACTTGGAAAGAAACCGGGATGGCAACAGGACGCAACGGGCTTAGCCAGTTTAGTGACCAACATGCACTTGGTGAGCTGATCTTTGAAGATAGTAGCTCTGTGCACTACAAAAGCACCCTTTCGGCGCAACAAGATTGGTTGCTTAACGAACACTGGATCATGGGTAAACCCACTCTTGCTGGCGCAACTTACCTAGAGTTGGTCCGGGAGGCTGTGAGCAGGCAGACAGGTCAGGATGCCATGGTATTTTCTGACGTCTACTTTATGACGCCATTAGTGGCGCAAGACGATGGCGTTGTTACACTCATCACAGAATTAGCTATAAAAAGCGATGGGTTTGAATTTACAGTGAAAAGTGGCGCAAGCAGACAAACGGTTCATGCTCGCGGAAGCGTGAGGCTTGTCGGCAATGCTGCAGCACAGCGTAAGCAGGTTGACCTGAACCTCTGGCGAAATGATTGCCGCGCACGAGAAATAGAAAATCTTTCTGATATGGGTGCGCTGGCACGTATTAATACAGTTGAAGAAAACGACATGTCTGCGGAAGTCGTTACTTTTGGCGCTCACTGGCAAAATATTCAGGCGATTTCTTTAGGTGAATCAACGGGGATCGCATCCATGGCATTACCCAGCTCTTTTATCGCAGAAGTTGACAAATACCGCATGCACCCAGCCATGTTGGACGTCGCAACGGCATTTTTGCGGCCTTTCCATAAAGAAGGCATCTTCATCCCTCTTAGTTATGGTTCTCTTACGCTCTTACAACCACTCCCTGCGACCTTTGAGGCGAAAGCGACGCTTAAATTGGTTGCCTATGAAGGTGATAGTGGAGCGCAAAAAGCTAGCCTGTGTTTTGATATTGTCATGGTCGATGAAGAAGGTAGACACCTGATAGAGGTTACAGATTTTGTGCTTCGGGAAATTGATTTAGCGAGTCTCGAACAGTCAGTGAATCAAGGACAAGGCTTGGATAATCCAATGTTTAAGCATAACGCCTTGTCTAATCAGGAAGCGTTAGCGCTGTTTGAACGAGCGACTATGCAGCCATTTAGCCAGTTGATCATATCGAACGAAGGCTTGGAAGAGCGGCGGCAGCAATTAGAGGCGAGCAAAGCACGGGCACAGCAACCGAAGAGTAGACAACCCAGACCAGATATTGCGACAGCTTATATTGAGCCGAAGACAGAAGTTGAAAAAACAATAGCTGCGTTGTGGCAGGAATTGCTGGCATTAGAGCAGGTTGGCAGCCAAGACGACTTTTTTGAATTAGGCGGCAACTCGTTGCTGCTGGTGCAATTTCACAAACGCCTCAAAGGCGAATTTGAGAACGCAATGCCTGTGGTTGACTTGTACACACACACCACAGTGGCAGCACAGGCTGAGTTGTTAACGCAATTGCTTGAGCCGCAAGAAGATACCAGTCATAAACAAATTTCAGAGCGCGCTATGCGACAAAAGGCTGCGAGAAGTCGTCGTCGCAGCAAAAGGTAAATAGCAAATATTGCCGAGAGACAGTTTAAAAAATAATAAAATAAAGGAGTTACCCATGAATAATAATAATGAATTACCTCTCAGCCAGCGAGAAGGAGCTTTGACTGAGCAGCAACTACGAGAGTTCTATCAGGATGGCTTTATTGGCCCATTTGATTCACCTTTATCCGCAGAAGTTATCGATGAGTTCCACAAAGTACTGTGGGAAAAAATTGATGGTAAACCGGAAAATCCTTTATACGGGCGCTTCTCAGTGCGTGATACACACCTATTGGAAGAGGACGTCTCGAAGCTGATCACTGATCCAAGAGTCAGTGTCAAGCTCGAACAAATTCTAGGAGAAAACCTGACGCTGTGGCGTTCCAAATTATTCCATAAGCGCCCCCAGGATGCTGCCATTGAATGGCATCAAGAGTGGGGTGCATTCAACGGCGAAGAGATTGGCAATGACAAACCGAGTCTAAAACCTGCTTCTGATGTTGGGCCTGATGACTACTGGAATCTCACTATCTGGTTTGCATTGCACGATGTACCTGTGGAGTTGGGGGCCATGCAGTTTATTCGTGGTTCTTATCGCCACCGCTACCCAATTGACATGATCCCAATGGTAGAGTCTGCTTTCTGGCAGGACCCATTTTTGGATATTCAAGATAAATTCCAGTTGGTTGAACTGTGTAAATCCTCAAAGCTCATTCTGGATATCGATAGCTCAAAATTCTTAGAAGGTGTTGATATAGAGAAAACCTCGTTTGAGGAATTAAAACGCCACATTTATATGTGCTTCGCTGATCTAAAAGCAGCCATTACTCTGGACTTTCCAATTCAGGATACTGACCTTGTCACTATGCCTATGAAAAAAGGGCAGTACGTTATTTTCCCTGAGCGTACTATGCACCGTTCCGTTGCCAACACTTCTGATCAGCACCGTTTAGCAATTAACTTTCGCGTGACGCGTTCAGACACGCTTATTTACCCTTCAAGGCTGGATGGGGATATGATTGATGGTTCCAACCTCGACATCAGCAAGCATCGTAATGTGCTTGTTTCTGGTAATTTGATTGATATTCGCAATGTCTATTAATTGGTAAGGATGTTGAGATGGAACAAGACTTTGAAAATGATATCGCAATAATTTCAATGGCAGGCCGTTTTCCGGGAGCTGGCGGTAATTTAGAGAAATTTTGGCAAAACCTTAGAGAGGGGGTTGAAAGCGTTCAGTTTTTTGACCGTGATCAGCTCGCTGCAATGGGCATTGATGCGCATTTGTTAAATAACCCTAAATTCGTCGCTGCTGATGCGGTGCTGGACGATATAGAGCTTTTTGATGCAGAGTTTTTTAACTTCTCTCCCAGAGAAGCTGAGATCTTAGACCCACAGCACCGCCTGTTTCTTGAAGCCAGTTGGGAAGCTATGGAGCGCGCGGGTTATACCGCTGACAAATATGACGGCAAAGTCGGTGTCTATGCTGGTTCTGCGATGAGCGGTTATATGGTGCGTAATCTGAAGTCAAATCCTGGTTTGATTGAGCAGGTGGGTACGTTCAAGACGATGCTGGCGAACGACAAAGACTTTTTGTCGACTCGAGTATCCTACAAAATGGGCTTCACAGGCGCCAGCGTTAATGTAAATACATTGTGTTCCTCGTCGGCCGTCGCAATCCACCTTGCTTGTGAAAGCTTACTGAACCATCAAAATGATCTGTGTCTTGCCGGTGGCGTATCGTTGCAATTGACACGCAATGAAGCCTTTTTCTATCAGGAAGGGAGTATCGGCTCTCCAGATGGCCATTGTCGGGCATTTGATGAAAAAGCTGGCGGTACCGTCAGCGGTAGTGGTTTGGGTATTCTTATACTGAAGCGGCTGGAAGACGCGGTGGCTGATAGAGATACCATTCTGGCGGTAATCAAAGGGACCGCCATCAATAACGATGGTGCCGACAAAGCCAGTTACACTGCACCTAACCCCAATGGACAGGCAGAATGTATCGCAGAAGCTTATGAGGTGGCGGGTGTTAACCCGTCAGATGTTACTTACATTGAAGCTCATGGCACAGGCACTTTACTAGGCGACCCAATCGAAATTGCTGGGCTGACGAAAGCATTTCGTTACCACACCGAAGAAAAACAATTCTGTGCCGTGGGGTCGGTAAAAACCAATATAGGCCACCTGGTTACGGCAGGTGGTATTGCTAGTGCGATCAAAACGATCCTCGCGCTCCATCACAGACAGCTACCACCCAGTCTGAACTTTGATAAACCCAATCCGAAGATTGATTTTGAGAACAGCCCGTTTTATGTCAACGATGCCTTGCAAGACTGGCAAAGTCCCAATGGGCCTCGTACTGCGGGTGTTAGCTCATTTGGTATTGGTGGCACAAATGCCCACATGGTTCTACAAGAGTTTGAACAGGTTACGCATAGTAATACACCTAGTTATAGTGCGTATCCTATCGTGTTATCTGCTCCAAACAGCACGGCGCTGTTCAGTATTCGACAGCAGTTGCTGCAATATGTAAAAGCGAATCCGCAGACAAGTCTCAAAGATCTTGCTTTTACCTTACAAATAGGCAGAAAAGATTTTGCTTATCGTCAATCACTGGTTAGCACAAATCTTGTGCAGTTAGAGGAACAGCTCGAGCAAGCTGGAGATCATGAGCATTACTTCGTCCAGAGTAAATCTCAGGTTGCAATGATGTTTACGGGGCAAGGGGCTCAATATAGTGGCATGGCATCGGATCTCTACGTGGAGCAGCCTGAGTTTGCAAAGGCTATTGATCTGCAGTGCGAGTTATTGGCAGATAAAGTTGAGTTTGACATAAAGGGGTTGTTGCTAAACGCAAGTGAAGATAATGACACACTGATGACACAAACCCACATCGCACAGGTTGCTTTATTTGTCTATGAATACGCGATGTCGCAGTTGCTTATGAGTTGGAAAATAAAACCCAAAGCTCTGATTGGTCATAGCATAGGTGAGTTTGTAGCAGCTTGTCTTGCCGGCGTATTTTCTTTGGAAAGTGCGTTGCAGCTGGTTGCACAGCGAGGCAAATTGATGGCGGCAATGGCACCGGGTGCGATGCTTAGTGTCAATGCGCCGGTCGATGCCATAAATGAGTTACTTCTCCCTGGTGTTGAAGTTGCTGCGTATAACGCGCCTGGCCTGTGTGTTGTGACGGGCACAGTGGAGAATATCGATGCAATGGCAGCAGACTTTGCGACACATAACATTCAGTGTCGTAAATTACATACGTCACATGCTTTTCATAGCCACATGATGGCCGAAGCTGCCGAATCGTTCATGGCATCGGTATCAAAACATAGCCTAAACGCTCCTCAAATTACAGTAATTGCCAATCTGACTGGCCAAAAATTGACAGATGAACAAGCACAGTCAGCGAAGTACTGGGCCGATCAGTTGCGTCATAGTGTGATGTTCAATGAGGGGGTAAACACGCTTCAGGAGCTGGATGAATTTTGCTTTGTTGAAATAGGCCCTGCGGCGGTGTTAAGTACTTTTGTGCGCTCAGCAGGTGCTGAACGAGTAGTTGCTATGGCCTCAGGCGCCAAACAGCGAGAGCAAGGAGCGAAGTGCTTTATTGAAGGTATTGCGGCCCTTTGGCGCTATGGTATCGCAGTTGACTGGAACGCAGTAAACGAGCACGTACCGGCGAGACGGATCCCATTACCAACCTATCCTTTTAACCGCAAGAAGTACTGGATAGACGAAAAACGTAACTACGGAGGATTTGCCGGAGATCTGAGCGTGGCATCAGTCGAAGACTTTAACTCGAAAGTGGATCCTCAGCGTGAAATAGCGGCTACTAATCTGAGTCTTGATGTTGATTTCTCTAGCGTCAATGGGGAGGTGAATACGGCGGCTATGGCGCGTTTAGTTGCACTACGCGAGGACATTCAGGCCTTATGTCAACAAGCATCTCATGACGTTGGCACTGAAGTGAAAGTGTCGGCATTGAACCTTAATTATAAGAAACAGGAAAACCTTAACGAAGTCAGTGCGCTTGCCAGAGACACATTAAACAGTCGTTATCGTGCGCCTGAAAACGAACTGCAACGTACTTTGGTTAAATATTGGCAGCAAATACTTGGCGTCGAGCGCGTTGGCCTGGACGACAACTTTTTCGAGTTGGGTGGACACTCCTTACTCGCTGCAGCGCTGGCCAATAATTTGCGTAGCGAGTTTGATTTGCAGATCCCTCTGGATGAATTACTGCTTAATCCAACTATTGCTCAGCTCAGCGAACTTGTAGAGTTGCATCGCTGGAACCAAGCTGAAGTGGACAGTGAAGCGGCAGATGTTGAAGAGGGGGAGTTATGAGTGCTCTAGCCTTACTTTCACATTTACGTGAAAAGCAAATCAAGCTATTCGTCGATGGTGGAAAGCTGAAGTTTCATGCGCCTAAAGGGGCACTAAACAATGAGCTAAAGGGTAAAATCAGCGCAGCTAAAGAAGAAATCATCGCACTCTTAACTAAGCTGCAAAATACCGGAAATGCGGCCCAGATTACACGCCATGAGCAGCTTGAATTCCCTTTGTCACATGCACAGAAACGACTGTGGTTAATAGATAATATTGATGGGGGATCCAGTCAGTACAACGTGACAGCTGCGCTCAAATTAACTGGTGTATTAAACCAGGCCGTGCTAGAGCGTGCCTTCTCTCAGCTTATCGAGCGCCATCATGTGTTGCGTACCACATATCATCAGAACGATTTGGGGGTCGTGCAGAGAGTTAATTCAGCACCGACGTTTTCTTTGCCTCTTGTTCAAGTGGACGATCAGGGGCAGGAAATTATCGCAGAGCAAAAAAGCTTACCTTTTGACCTGAGTCGGGATTTATTGATACGGGGACGATTATTAGAGCTTAGCGAGCAGAATTACCTGTTGGTAGTCACTATGCATCATATTGCCTCTGATGGCTGGTCAATTGGTATTCTTGCTGCAGAATTAAGTAAGTTGTATAACGCGGCACTCACAAATAGCGCTTCATGCCTGGACGAACTGGCTTTTCAATATGGAGACTTTGCAGTTTGGCAAGGTGAACAGGCGCAAGTGGAGCGGATCAACCATCAGCTCACATACTGGAAAAACCACTTACAAAACAGTGCCCCGCTCTTAGAGCTTCAGCAGGATAAGCTTCGTCCTGCCCAAGTATCTTCGCGCGGCGCATTGGTTCGTAAGTGCATCGAGCCGCAGCTTAGTAACGCCTTTAAAGAGCTCTGTAATTCCTATGGCGTGACCTTGTTTATGGGCCTTCAGGCTTTGCAGTCTTTACTGTTTTGTCGTCTCAGTGGTGAAAGGGAAATATTGCTGGGAACCCCCTATGCCAATCGCCAGCCAGAAGAAACGCAAAGCCTGATAGGTTTTTTTGTAAATACATTGGTGTTGAAAACCCCCGTGGATCTGCAAGCAGGGTTTAGTTCGTTATTAGAACAAGCGAAAAAAGTGTCGCTGGCTGCATTCAATCACAGTGAAGTGCCATTTGAGGTACTGATAGAGCAACTAGTGGAAGAGCGAGATTTGGGCTACTCTCCTTTGATCCAGCACCTCCTGGTCGTTCAAAACAATGATGTGAACGAGTCGAATCTCACAGAGCATGTTCACCTGGAAGGCTTGTCTGTTGAGTTGATGACTTTACCAACCAATACCTCTATTTACGATACTGTGACTGAATTTACAGAGACCAAGGATGGGCTGCATATTCGTCTAGAGTATAGTACGGATCTATTTGACGAGCAGCGCATAGGTGCGTGGTTACAGTCACTTGAGCTAATAATGTCGGCAGTTGTCCGCTCCCCTGATACACCAGTTGGTAGTCTTAATTTTGTGGATGAAGATGCTAGGAAGCAGGTAGAAAGATTCTCGCATGGTGACGAGTTAATACTGCCTTTGAATACCACTTTGAGTGGTCACTTTGAAGCTCAGGTAAATAAAACACCAAATGCCATTGCGCTTTGCCACCGCGGGCAAAATTGGAGCTATGCAACTTTAAATGCTGAGGCCAATCGGTTTGCACACTGGTTGTTATCTCAGGGGATCCTGCCAAGTTCAAGGGTCGGTATTTGCCAGCCCAGAGGGAAAGAGATGGTCGTTTCAGTGCTGGCCATTCTTAAACTTGGCTGTGCCTATGTGCCGATGGATGCGAGTTTGCCACAAAGGCGTATTATGAATATAGCTAATAGTGCCAAGCTTGCTATTACCCTTGCTACCGGGGCTTGTAGTGACAACTTTTCTGATGAATTACCCGTTGTTTTACTAGAAGATATCAGAGGTCAACTGGATACACAGCCTACAAACAATTTAACCATTGCTTTACCTGAAGATCCTCCGGCTTATATGTTGTATTCGTCTGGAACAACAGGTCGTCCAAAAGGGATTTTGATGGGGAATCAGGCATTGTGTAATTTGATTTTTGCCATGCAACATGACCACCCGGATATGGCTCGACCACAAATCAACATTCAATTAGCTTCAATTGGATTTGATATGAGCTTTAGTGACTTATGTAGTATGTTCCTGTGTGGTGGGAAGTGTGTGCTCATTGAGCAGGATGATGTTCATGAATTGCCCCGTTTGGTGAATTATATTCAGGACTATGGCGTAACAGTATTAAACCTGCCCTACGCAATGTTGCAATCTTTATGTGACTATGTAGTAGCAGAGCAAGTTATTTTGCCAACGTTAACAACGATTTTCTCAACGGCTGAAGCATTAAAAATTACACCTGCGATCAGGCGGTTTTTCAGTGCACACAGTGGTTGTCAATTATTTAATCACTATGGACCGACTGAAACGCATGTTGTTACTTCGCTCGCGCTAACTGGAGACCCTCAGTCATGGCCTGAAATACCTAGTATTGGGAAGCCATTGGCAAATGTGCAATGCCATATTCTGGATGACAATATGCAGCCGCTACCCATTGGTGTATCAGGAGAGTTGTATATCGGTGGCAAAGCCCTCGCGCATGGGTATTTCGAGCAACCTCAGCTCAATGAAGCAAAGTTCCTGGAAAAGCAATCAGTAATGGGACGTTTGTATCGCACGGGGGATTGGGCTACCTGGCAACAAGATGGAACAATTCGCTATGTTGGCCGTCGTGATGGCTTGATTAAGCTTCGAGGGTTTCGAATTGAGCTGGCGGAGATTGAACAATGCCTTAGCCAGCATGAAATGGTTACTGATGTTGTGGTTGTATGCCGGGGTGAGGGTGAAAGCAAGTATCTTGTGGCTTTTTATACGACTTCACCAGGTACCACCTTATGCTCTATTGAGTTGGCCAATAAGTTACGTAAGTCCCTGCCAAGCTATATGATACCGAGTAACTTTGTGCATCTAGACAAAATGCCACTCAACGTGAATGGGAAAGTGGATAAACGTGAACTACCTAATGTCAGTGCGCATTCTCAAGCAATAGCAGGGGAAGCCCCTGCCACTAATGCGGAAGCACAGCTATTAGAAATTTGGCAAAGGCTTATCAAGAACCCCGCAGTGGGAGTTACAGACAACTTCTTTATGGTGGGAGGCAATTCACTGTTGCTATCACAGCTGGTGCACAGTGTGCATCGAGAAGCTGGAATTGAATTGAGCGTTAAGGCCTTGTTTGAACAACAGAATATTCGAGATGTATTACAAAGTCAGTGCGAAGCACTGCCCAAAATTGAGATGTTGGCCCACGACTTACCAACAGAGCTGTCTTATGGACAATATCGTATCCTTATCATAGAACACTTAACAGGGCCCTCAACGGTACATAATATGCCTGGTGGTGCTCTTGTTAAAGGTGCAGTAGATCTATCTATTCTGAAAAAAGCGCTTAATGTACTGGCCAAGCGCCATCATATGTTAAACACAAGACTGTGTCGCAGCAGCCAAGCGGAGCAACTGCAGGAATATGATCCAGATTATCAGCACACCATTGCTTATCTGGACCTTAGCCTTCGTACGTCAGATACTGTTGATGCACAACGAAAAGCGCATGGCGAAACACTGTTTAATCTATACAAATTGCCTTTGTGTCAGTTCAGCCTTGTCAAGATGGCAGATCAAGAATATGAAATTTGGGTCAACTTTCACCATCTTATTTGTGATGGATGGTCAGTCAGGCTGTTTATTACTGAATGGCTAAACTGTTATGAGCAGCTTATTCAAGGAACTGAGCCTGAAATACATCGCCAAGTTCAATATCGAGATTATGCACAGTGGCAGCGACAACTTTTGACATCAAAACTGGCTGATGAGCAAAGGGCATTTTGGCGAAAGTACTTGGATGCAGCCCCTGCAAATTTGACGTTCCCATTTGAAAAGAGCTGCACAGCTGACAACCGCTTTATTGGCGGTGTCTATAATATGTCTGTGCCTAAGCAAACTTTGCAACAGTTGGAGCAACTTGCCAGTAGGCATGGTGGAACTTTGTTCAATGTACTTCATAGTGCATTGGTTGTGCTGTTTTCTCGCTTGACCACACAGCGGGATATTGTCATAGGTGTTCCGGTAACTGGCAGACATGTGCCAGGTGTAGAGCACTTATTGGGTATGTTACTCAACAATCTTCCGTTGCGATCACAGCTGTCATTAGATTGTTCGTTTGAGTCTTTGCTGGAGCAGCAAATTGATAATGCCCGGCAGGTATTTTCTGCACAAGATACTCCTTTTGAAATGATCCTGGAACAGGTTCAGATCGAACGTGATACGTCTACGACTCCACTGTTTCAGGTTATGCTGAATGTGCTGAACCTGCCGGAAGCCCAGCAACAATGCCCCTCCCTCCAGGTTGAGCAACTGGATTGGACACCAGAACAAAGCAAATTCAATATGAATTTCTATATGGAACCAACAGACCAAGGTCTGAACATTAAGCTCAGCTATAACAGCGCACGTTTTTCCGCCGGGGAAATTGAGCGTATGGTGCATCAGTACATCCACCTGCTGGTCCAAATAACTAAAGCTCCGCATGTTAAGTGTTGTGATATGGCGCTAAGTGATGCTTGCAACAATTTGCAGCTAGAGCAGCCTGCAGCATGGCCGGGCAGCATATGTGAGCAGTTATCGGAGCAGTGCTTGTTACGTCCAAAAGCGCATGCATTGGTTTGTGGCCCTGAGCGTCTGACCTACATTGAACTGCAACAGCGGATCAATGCCATGGTGAAGGGATTGAAACAACATGGTATTCAAAAGGGTGATGTCGTATCAGTGATCGCGACACGCGATATTAATTTCGTTGTAAGTTTGTTTTCAATATTGTATTCGGGCGCTGCGTTCCACCTCATTAATGACCGTTTTCCGATTGAGCGAGTTAAAGAGCAGCTTTGTGTGACAAATAGCAGGTTAATTGTAGGGCCAAGACCAGATATTTGGGATGATTCGTTGCCGACTGTAATCAATATGGCCGCTGATTGTCTCGGTGAAGCTCATATACCTGACATCAATGCTATCGACCAACATACCCTGGCTTATATTGCTTTTACATCAGGTACAGAAGGTAAACCGAAAGCTATTGAAGCCAGTCATGGCTCGTTGAATGGGGTACTTATGCCCCTGATCCAAGAGTATGCACTTGGCCCTGAAATGCGATTTGGTCAGCTGTCATCAATTACCCATGATCCGATACTCAGGGATATATTTATTCCGCTTAGCATTGGTGCGTGTCTTTACATCCCAACTGACACTCAGTATTCGCAAGAGCAACTATCAGACTGGTTACGTGAGCACAGTATCAACAGCATAAATGTGACACCGACGATGGCCAATTTGATTGCAAGCAATGCAGAATGTTTGCAAAACCTGCAACGCGTCTTTATCTGTGGTGAGCAAGTAACGGCAGCCATTATTGAACGGTTGGAACAGTGCGCCTCTGATGCCTGGCTAGTTAATTTGTACGGTGCAACCGAAACAGCCCGTGCAATCTGTCACTTTCTTGCGACGGAATCCAACACCCGTGACAACCACATTGTTCCTATTGGCAAGGGGCTGCCCGGTGTTTCAGCAATAGTACTTAATGAGCAGCTCAGACGTTGTGATGATGGTGAGGTCGGTCAGATTGCCATTTTTAGTCCGTATTTGAGTCTGGGGTATCGAGGTAATGAGCAAGATACGGCTCAAAAATTCGTTACGATAGAGGGGAGAAAAGCTTATCTGACAGGTGATTTGGGGCGTGTTGATATACATGGTGAGCTACATTGCTTGGGTCGTAAGGATAGACAGGTAAAAGTATCTGGATATCGCATAGAGCCTGGAGAAGTTGAAACGGCTGTGATGCGCTATAGGGACGTAACAGCGTGCGCTGTGATACTTATCAATGGTGATGGTCAACCGCCACATCTGGCTGCGGTTGTGCAAAGTGCCAATAGTGCGCTTCACGCAGACGATATCACGCTTTGGTTACGCAAACAGTTACCCTATTACATGGTACCCGCTCAGATAGTGGTTACAGAGAGATTACCTATCACGGTTAACGGAAAGACGGATCTGGCGGCGGCAATGGCGCTGTGTGATGCTTCGTTAGCGGTGCGTAAACCCGAGACAGAGACTGAGGGATCACTTGTGTTTATTTGTGCCCAATTATTGGGCTGTGAGCCAGATTCAATCAACCTCAACGCAAGCTTTTTTGCATTGGGTGGCCACTCTTTGCTTGCTACTAAATTGATAAACGAGGTTAAGGCTAATTTGGGGGTAGAGTTATCTATGCAAAGTTTCTTTTCCGCCAATAATTTGCACGCATTGGCCACGCAAATTGATGCCCTTTTTGTGCAATTAAGCGAAGAGCAGCAATTGTTACTAAGAGCGACAAACAAAAAAGAAGGAGCGGCGCTTATAACCCTGTAGGCGCCACTTACAGAACAATAAAATAAATGTGAGATACCCACGGGACTGGGTCTAGGAGCAACAATGACAGAGTCAACAATACCAGCGGAGATCTATGCGGATATGCATTATTACTCCGAGCAAAATACCAAATTACTCGATTTGATTATGCAGGACGAGGGAGTGCGGGTTAAAACCCCTGTATTCACTAAAGATGCAGAGATCTTAAAAATCTACCACCAATGTAATGACTTTCTAACAGATACCGATCCGACTAGTGCTCAGTACAAAGACTTTCCGCCTACATTGTGCAGTTGGCCGATATTCTTTGGTCCGGAGGCACGGCAAGACATCGAGGATTTTATGGCTATGATGCCAGAAGCCTTAACTGAGGTCGTGCTCAACTTCACGGATAATGCCGAACACTTTAGTCAATACTTTGGTGTTCCCGGATTTTTTCATTCCTTGCTTAAATCTATGCGTTTTGAGCCTAAACGGCTGACCATGCGCCATGACATGATCCGTTCAGAGGGCGTGTTTAAGCTGATAGAGACCAATGTGGGTACCAATGTCGGTGGATGGGATCTAGCCCTGTTTCAGGAAGATTATCAGTTGCTGTTGGAAGATATAGGCTTTATGGCGCGAGATGAATCGCGAGCATTTGAGCCAATGTCATTGATTTTTAAAGAGATATATTCCTTTGCAAAGGAATATTGTGGAGAGGGGTTTTTAGGTAATGTTTTGTTGGTTCATGGCGGTGATCAGCATACGATTAATCACTCTGATTCAGTGGTTAAATATTGCTCCGACTCCTTTCACAAAACGCTGCCCGAAGAAGAATCGGCAAATATTGAAGTTATAACAAGCTTGTCAAATGTCGGTTTTGATCCTTCAGGCAAAGTGACTTATAACGGAAAACTGTTTGATTTAATCATGCTGGCTGATGCAACTGGTGACGAAGCCAGTGCATTTATTATGCGTTTAACTTCTAGCCATATCGCCAAGAAAGTTTTTTTCCTGGATAACCCGGTTCATCAGGTCTTTGGCTCCAAAATGATTATGGCCGCTGCACACCAAATGGCCAGAGAGGGACGTCTGCTAGATAAACATGCTCAGTGGATTCAACGCCATATTCCTTTCACCGCCAGTCTTTCAGACGAATATTTTTATTTTAATAATGAAAAACTAGAACTTACCGAGTTTGCAAAAAAATACAAAGACCAGTTTGTGTTTAAAAAGGGAGATTCGGCTCAGGGGAAAGATGTCATCCTCGGAAAAAATGAGACTACTCAAAGTTGGTTGGAGATTATACTCAAAGAAGACAGAAGCAGTGGCTGGATCTTCCAAGAATACTGTCAGGCAGAAAAAATCATAAATACCCATAAAGAGCTTGGTCTGGCCGAGTTCGACTTAATATGGGGACTTTTTTCTGTAAATAGTCATTATTCTGGTGGGTTTGGACGAGTTAGTCCTAGTAAATCTTGTGACGGCGTGATTAACTCGTGCCGTGGAGCAAAAGAAATTGCCATATTAGAAATAGAAAAATAATAAAAAGGAATAACGATGGAATTAAAATTGATTTTGGCTGAATGTATCAGCCAAGGGGTTTCACTGTCTTTGCAAGAAGAGCAACTTGGCCTGCATTTTGAGCACTCTCCCACTGCTGAGTTAATTGCACTGTTAAAAGAAAATAAGCCTGTGCTTATCGAACATCTAAAGTCTTTGCAATCACGTGGTGAAATTTTCGAGATTAAGCAAAGAGATACAGCCTCATGTGAGGTGCCGATGGCATTGGCGCAACAACGCATCTGGTCTATTGCTAAGTTAGAAGACAGCCACAACCAATATAATATGGCTCAGGTATTTCGTGTTACTGGTTTGTTTGATGTATCGCGCGCACAGCGTGTCCTCACAAACCTGATTGAACGTCATCAAATCTTGCGTACAACTTATGATGAAAAGGGTGACCAACCGGTTCAAATAATCAATGACGAATTTGTGTTTGATATTGCCCAGTTTGATCTGTCACATGAAAATACAGAAGTTCAGGAAAGCAAAATTAAACAGCAGCTTAGCGAGTTTAGCCAAGCTTCGTTTGATCTCAGCAAAGATTTAATGGTGCGCGCTGCATACATTCGGCAAAGTGAGACAAATGGAGTTTTTGCGCTCGTGATCCATCATATTGCGTCGGATGGGTGGTCAGTCGGTTTAATGGTGAAGGAGTTTTTACAGGCTTATCGTGATGGCATTGAAAGTCTTGACCCTGTTTCCATCCAATTTTCTGACTATGCGCAATCGCAACGTGACTGGATAGCATCGGGAAACCTGAGCAAACAACTTGCTTACTGGCAAAAGCAATTAGCGGATGTTCCCGTGGTGCATCAATTACCGTTGAATTTTGTTCGACCAAAATATCAGAAGTATCATGGACAACAGCATCAGCAATTTCTAAATGAGTCGCTCACTAAAAAACTGAAAGCTTTGGCTGTACGTTACAAAGTTACACCATTCATGTTAATGCATAGTTTGTTTGCGTTGACCGTTTCGCGCTTTTCCAATGAACCTATTGTCTCAATAGGGACGCCCGTTGCGAACCGTCAGGCGAAAGGCTCTCAGGACATGCTGGGATTTTTTGCAAACACCCTCGTTTTAAAAACCGATATCTCAGGTAACCCAAGTTTTGCTGACTTCTTGCAGCAAGTACGTAATGTCAATTTAGCGATGCAAGAAAATCAGGATGTACCGTTTGATTTGCTTGTTGAGACTTTGAATCCATCTCGCAGTGCCAGCCACACTCCGCTTTGTCAGCTATTCATCAGCCAGGATAGCACGGAAAAACACGTTACACGTTTGGATGGCGTTCGTTTCGAACCATTTGAAATCGATCATCAAAGTACCAAATTTGATATTGAGTTGAAATTATCTGAAAAAGAAGACGAACTTGATTTGACATTAGAGTACTCGACCTCCGTCTTTACGCAAGCAGCAATAATGCGTATCAGTGATGCAATCGTTACTTTAGCAGAACATGTGTGTGATGCACCGCAAACTCCTGTGCTAAGTTTGCAAATTGTTCCGTCACAGAGTCGAGAATTAATTGAGTCTCATAGTCATGGTGATACAGAGCATTTCGCTGATAGCCACCTTTTAATCCACGAGCTGTTCATAAAGCAGGTTCTTGATACACCTGATGCGACGGCGGTCGAGGATGAAAAAGGCGCAATGAGTTATTTATCATTGTTCAATGCAGCGGACACATTATCCAAGCAAATTGGCGAACTTGCCAAGGATCAATTAGTAGGTGTTTTGCTGCCAAAGGGTCGCGAGCAGTTGATTGCTTGTCTGGCGGTCATGATGTCTGGTGGGGCATACCTCCCATTGGATCTGGAATGGCCAACAGATCGTATTGAAACAGTATTACAACAAGGTCAAGCGAATACTCTGATTGTAGATAGGCATACAGGCGAACCTTTTTCTCATTATCAACTCCATTATGTTGATGGGCAGAGCGAACCGAGCTTTGAACGTCAGCAAGCACTATTAAGCTGCGCAAAGTTTGTCAGCAGACAGAGCAATCAGGATTTAGCCTATGTGATTTTTACTTCAGGCTCAACAGGTGTACCGAAAGGCGTTGCAATTGAACACCGTAGTGCCGTTAATACTCTGCTGGATATTAATAACCGGTATCAGGTTGGCGCCAAGGATGCCGTATTGTGTGTCTCTTTGTTATCCTTTGATCTATCGGTATATGATTTCTTTGGGTTGCTTGCTGTCGGTGGGCGGATCGTTATCCCAGCTCAGCAAGATTTGAAGGCGCCTCACAAATGGCGTCAGCTTATCGAGCAACATAATATCTCAATTTGGGATACGGTGCCCGCATGTGCTGAGTTGTTAGTCAACCAGTGTGAAATTGAGAAAATCTCTGAGCAATCTTCTCTACGCTTGTTTATGCTTAGCGGAGACTGGATAAATCCGGCCTTGCCACGGCGTCTATTAGAGGTGTTTAAACAAGCAGAATTGCACAGCTTGGGAGGAGCGACAGAAGGATCAATCTGGTCCATCTCTTATCCAATCGACTCCGCGACTAACCAACAAGCGAGCATCCCTTACGGAAGACCACTATCCAATCAGAAGATCTTAATTCTTAATGAAGCTGCAGAGCTTGTGCCGACTGGTGTGTATGGTGAAATTCATATCGGTGGTGTTGGGGTTGCACGAGAGTATTTTAACGCACCAGAGATCACTCAGAAGAGTTTCTTTGAGCATCCCAAATATGGTCGTTTATATCGCACTGGCGACAGTGGCAAGTATCGTGATGATGGTGTGGTTATATTTGCGGGGCGCATGGATCACCAGGTTAAGCTCCGTGGCTACAGAGTTGAACTTGGTGAAGTTGAATCTGTACTGATGAAACACAATGATATTACCAAAGTGGTTGTAAAAACTTGCGCTAATCACCAAAACCTCTCGCTGGTTGCCTATGTAACCTGCAGAGCCGAGTTAGCGGTTTCGCCAAGTCAGGAAGAACTAAAGCAAGAAGTCGCTAAAGCGCTACCTAATTATATGGTGCCTAACCATATTATACTACTTGATGAGTTTCCTCTTAGCAGCAATGGTAAAGTGGATATTGCTCGTTTACCTGACCCGGAAGTAAATCAAGTTCAGCATGATGAAGCACTGAGTGAAACTGAGTCAAAGGTTGCAAATATGTGGGCTCAATTGCTCGAAGTTGATAACTCTCAAATCGGTAAGGATAGCAACTTTTTTGAATTGGGTGGGCAGTCTATGCTGGTTATTCAGTTGCTTAGTCTTATCCGTCATGAGTTTGCAGTTGAAATCGAACCATTTCAATTATTCGAAGTGCAATCGCTTGCTGAGTTAGCAACATTGGTAGAGCAGCATGTGATTGAATCTAGCGTAACCCAAAATAGGCATGCTCAGGTCCAAAAAGATGAAATGGAGGTTGTGTTATGAGCAACCTAACAGATTTGTTTCGTACATTGAGTGAGAAAAGTGTGCGCTTGGCATTGGGCGAGCAAGGTGAGCTAGTTGTGCGAAGCAACAAGCAGACTTTAACCCCTGAATTGGTGGCACAAATAAAGCAATTTAAGCCTGATATCTTGGCAAAACTTTCAGAAGAAAGTCAGCGTGTTAATTCTATCCCCCAGCAGCCTCGAAACCAATTCAACTACCCTCTATCAGCAACGCAGAGACGATTGTGGTTTATCGAAAAATACCAATCATTTGCTGCGAACTATGCGACAACTGCGGCATTGAAATTGACAGGTCCTTTCGACGTGTCAGTGGCCAATCAGGCATTTAATTATCTTGTCAACAGGCATGAGCCACTCCGTACTCGGTTTATTGAGGAAGCTGGAGAGCCAAGACAGGTGATAGATACGGAGGTCAGTTTTGCTATTGCAGAACATGATCTGCGTCATTTTAGTGGC
Organism: Pseudoalteromonas sp. GCY; assembly: GCF_016695175.1. Taxonomy (NCBI): domain Bacteria; kingdom Pseudomonadati; phylum Pseudomonadota; class Gammaproteobacteria; order Alteromonadales; family Pseudoalteromonadaceae; genus Pseudoalteromonas; species Pseudoalteromonas sp. GCY. Next base: position 599,024 of record NZ_CP068022.1, on the reverse strand, counting down.
GCTGAACAGGATGTCGTTGTTCAGGAGCACTTAAACGAAGCCGCTAAGACGCGTTTCGATTTGGAAAATGAGCTGATGTTAAAGGTGGTTTTCTTACGACTGTCAGAAAACCAGGGAGTTCTTATTTCCATCATCCACCACATTACGATGGATGCTTGGTCAATGAACTTGTTCAGTCAAGAGTTTGTGCAGGCTTATGAGGCTTATGCTAATCAGGTTGAACCACGCATGCCTGAACTGCCCATTCAATATCTTGATTATACTCTGTTTCATCAGTCGCTTCTTGAAAGAGCTGCGCCCAAGCAGCTTACTTATTGGTTGAATAAGTTGAAGTCAGCACCGGCTTTTCATAGTTTGCCAGTAGTGAATTTTGTAGGCAATGAGACGGATAATGAATGTGCTTATGAATATCGTTGGTACTCTAAAGAAACTGCAGCAGGGTTGAAAGCGTTAGCGGGCAGAAGCGGTGTGAGCATGTTTGTGATGATGCATGCCATTATGAGTCTTATGGTTGCAAGGTATTCAAATCAGGATAAAGTGCTGGTTGGCACGACATTTACCAATCGTCAGCAGGATGAATTAATGTCGTTGATTGGCTTTTTTGCCAACACAGTTGCACTGTATAGCGACATTTCTGACAATCCTGAGTTTCAGGTTTATCTTGAGCGTATGCGCAAGACTTATATTGAAGCGAATGCAAACCAGGATGTTCCATTTGACGCTGTAGTAGATGAGCTAAATCCACCCCGTAGGGCTGGGCGCTCACCACTCTTTCAGATCATATTTGAGTATGAGCAAGCAGAGCAATTAGAAGCGCAGATGAATGAGCTGCATTTGGAACCAATGTATGGTGATAAGCAGCATGTACATGCCAACTTTGACTTGACTATGCGCGCTGAAACCTCTGAACGAGGATTGTATGTTGGGTTTGAGTACAATGCAAAAGTTATAGAGACAGCAACCATCAATGCCATGCTTGCCACGCTAGAGCCTTTGATTGCAGCCATTCTCAACGATCCTAAATGCGCCGTTAAGTCTCTTGATATGGGTGGCGTGAACGTCATTTCATCTGAGCGGCAGATAGCTCTACCACAGCAGTGCTTACATCAGAGGTTTGAGCAACAAGTACTGAATACTCCTCAAAGTACCGCCGTTGTGTGTGATCAAGGTAGTTTTTCATACGCTGAACTTAACGAACGAGCCAATCAATTAGCGCATTGCTTGCGAGCACTTGGGGTAGGGCCTGGCAGTGCTTTGGGTGTTTGCATGCTGCCAGATATTGACTTGCCCCTGGCTATACTCTCAATACTTAAAGCTGGTGGTCGTTATATTCCTTTTGATGCCAAGTTGCCACAGGCACGGATTTTGGCTATGGCCGAAGACGCTCAGTTAACCATTATGCTGACGCAGCAATCACTGGCAGAGTTATTCGAAGGGCAGCTGAACGTTGTACTGAGCTTGGATGAAAGTGGTCTACAGAGTGCTTTACAGGGGTACTCAACGCAAAACCCAGCAGTGTCATGTTCTACAACCGACCTGGCATATCAAATCTATACGTCTGGCTCATCCGGTCAACCTAAAGGGGTTTTGGTAGAGCATGGTAGTGTCGTACATTATCTCGACCAGGTTGCGTTACACTATCAGCCTCCGCTGAATAGTATTGTGACCACGTCGATTGGATTCGATGCAACGGTTACTTCATTTTGGTACCCACTGTTGAACGGAGGGTCTTGTGAGTTCCCAACGGAAGACTCGGTGACTGAACAGATCCGTCACCACCTTGCCGGTGCTCCCAAGCTCTTTAAGCTCACTCCCGCGCACCTTGAGATATTTAGTAAAGCCACTAAGAAAGCCCAGTTCGATGCCGCGCATTGTATCGTTATTGGCGGAGAGTCATTGACAAATCAGGTGCTTGCGCCCTGGCAAGCGATGTTACCTAACGCCGTTTTTGTTAACGAATATGGGCCTACTGAGGCCACTGTCGGATGTATTAGTCACTGCATAACACCAGCGGAAAAAACAGGCCACACAATTGATATCGGTCTGCCGTTGGCTAATGTTGAAGCTGTACTGGTGAATGATTGTGGTGCTTATGTACCAAATGGCGGAATTGGAGAGTTGTACATCGGTGGCCCTGGCTTGGCAAAAGGCTATCTCCACGGCTCGCCTGAGCAAAACGAACGTTTTACAAAATTACCGGGACTATCAGGTCGATTTTACAAAACGGGTGATATGGTTTGCCAGAAACTGAATCTGGATGGGAACACCCGAACACTCGAATTCATAGGGCGGGTCGACGAGCAGGTAAAGTTACGAGGATTTAGGATTGAAGTGGCAGAAATCAATGCATTGATTTGTACACATGAAGCGGTTGAGTTGTCATATACCTGTGTTCTTAATTCTGAAAACAATGAAGCTCGTTTAACCTCCTATTTGGTTACAGAAGCATTGCCTGAGGCAGAGTTACGTGAAGTACTGTTTTCGTTGAAAGCTTCTTTACGCCAGCAATTGCCTGATTATATGCAGCCTGTTGATTACATCTTTGTCACGGAGCTGCCGTTAACCGTCAATGGTAAAGTTGACGTTGCTGCGCTACCGGGCGCGGAAAAAGCACTTGCAGATAGCCACTTTAGGGCACCAAAGACTGAAGTTGAAAAGACAGTGATTGAGATTTGGAGCGAGGTACTGGGGATCCCTGCTGATCGTATTGGGCTGGACGATAACTTTTTCTCCCTAGGCGGTCATTCCCTGCTGGTAGTAAAAGTATTGGCCACAATACGTGAAAAGATCTATGCCGATTTTAACCCAACTCAGCTATTCGACCGTTTAACCGTTGCAGACCTTGCGACGGCCTTGAACGCTGCAATGGCACAAAACTCAGTTGCCCAGGCGCTGAGTACGGTCAAAGAAGCAGAAGAGCTGGAGTGGTAGTATATGGTAGTCGAGCAGTTACTTGTTGAATTGGCTGAGCGTGGTGTTCAGGCCTTTGTGGACAATGGAAAGCTTAAAACACGTTCTCATCATGGGGCGATTGATGCTGAACTTGCGAGCCAGATCAAGGCGCATAAGTCACAACTAATTGAGGTGCTAAGTAGCGATCAGGTTGAGTTTCCAAAAGCCGATATGACGCGTCAATGGCATCCCGTATCCAGTGCACAACAACGGATGTTGATTATGGCAGAGTTAGGGGACAACGCTCAGTATAATGTATCAATGTCAATCAATCTGTCCGGCGTTATTTGTGCTGATACGCTTGAGCGGGCGATGCAAATACTCATAGAACATAACGCGGCATTAAGGGTTAATTTTGCGCGTGTTGGTGGGGAGTATCAGCAGCAGGTGAGGGCTGAGCATGGCTTCAGGCTCACCCGGTTGTGTGAAAGCGATGAGTCTCGAATTGCACAAATGGAGTATGACGAAGCCAACACTGGGTTCAATCTACAAAATGATTTACTGATCCGCGCAACCCTGATAAAGCAAAATACACAGCAGTATGTATTATTGCTGACTTTGCATCACCTCCTTACTGATGGTTGGTCTCAATCATTGCTACTTAAGCAATTCTTATATGTTTATGAGCAGTTGTTGTCTGGTAAGCCGGTTAACCTGAGTGAAGAAGTCAATTATCTGGATTATTGCCACTGGCAACAGACACACCTTGGCTCAAAAGGAATAAAAGAGCAGTTGTCATGGTGGCGGCAAAAGCTGGAGGGGCTTCCTAAACTACATAGCATTCCGACAGATCTGCCAAGACTTGCAAAGCTGAGTGATGAAGGTCACAGTTTGGGACGTCAAATTCCGGTGCAACTACACGAGGCCTTAACACAGCTCGCAGTGACGAATCAGGTTAGTATGAGCATGCTGATGCAAGCTATATTTACGCTTTGGCAAGCGCGCATTAGTGGCCAAAATGATGTGGTATTTGCAATCCCGGTTGCCAATCGAGACTTGCCAGGTAGTGACAGCATTATAGGTCTGTTTGTAAATACATTAGTCGCCAGAGAGACACTAGACTGGCAGGACTCTTTTTTAACTTTACTGGCACAAGTCAGGACATCTTCTAATGAGATGCAGGTACGCCAGTTGGTACCCTTTGAAGCCTTAGTGGAAGCACTTAAACCTGAGCGAACTCAGGCTTATAGTCCTTTGTGTCAAATCGCTTATAGCTTTGATGCCTTTGCTGAAGTGACAGAAGCGCTGCCCCAGCAGTGGCAGCCTCGTCAGGTTGCTGCAAATCGAGCTAAGTTTGAACTAACGTGTGGTTTTGCCCGAGATGAAAATCGGTTACTTCTTGAATTTGAATTCAATATTAATTTATTCAGTGAAGCGCAAATAAATACATTGCTTGATAGTTTGGTTGCCCTTATCGAGTCGGTATGTAGCGCACCCCAATCTAAATTGAGCGAGTTCGCAATCACGACGCCGGAGCAGCAAAATCAAGTATTAAACTGGGGTAATGGGGCGACGCCGTACGATGAGTCTGACAATATCGTGGCGTTGATGGAGCTAGCTTACCAGAAATATGCCAAATCTCAGGCATTGGTAGTGAATGAGCAAGCGGTGACCTTCGAACAGTTGCAGAGAAATGTCGATTTACTAGTTAGTCAATTAATGCCATTGAATTTAGCGGGGAAAGCGATTGCGTCTTGTATGCACAATGGAATTGAAGCTGTCATAGCGTTACTGGCAACGCTTAAGCTCAATGCTATCTATCTGCCTATTGACCCCGAATTTCCGGCACCGCGCGTTGAATTCATTCTCCAAGATGCTGAAGTCGAACTCTTGTTAGTTGGACCCGGTACCATGGAGCAGCAACATGGACTTGCAAGTCAGTTAGTGGGTTACGATCCTTTATGTGCGTCGGTGTCGGTCTTGCCGCAACGAAGCATCAACCCGCAAAGTACTGCGTACATGATTTATACGTCAGGAACAACGGGCACTCCAAAAGGTGTTGTACTGTCTAATGGTGGTCTAGCTGCACACTGCCAAGGCATGAAAGACTACTATGGCTACACACATGATGACAAAGTCTTGCCATTTTTCTCAATGAGTGTTGATGGTTCCTTAGAACAGTTGCTTGCAGGTTTGCTCGCAGGTGCGACAGTACATCTTCGCAATGGACCTGTTTGGTCCGTTGAAAAGTTTTACGATTATGTGAGTAAACACGGGATCACAGCAACGGATATGCCGCCGGCTTATTGCCTGGAGCTGTTGACTTGCCTGGAAGTGCAAAAGCGCGCCCAATTCTGGGAAACAACCTCTTTACGCAGTGTCGTTACGGGCGGAGATGCAATGTCTGCCTATATTCCCGGGCTATGGCGTCAGCTTGGTTTGTTTGGCCGGATCCGCCTAATGAATGCCTATGGACCAACAGAAACGACGATTACATCAAGCATTGCTGAACTGTCGGAACAAGAGGCGACACAGGCTCCAGCAATTGGTGGGCCAACACCTGGTACGAAACTTTATGTGTTGGATGCCAACAAACGGCTCCAGCCGCCAGGGGTGATAGGAGAGCTATATATTGGAGGTCAAGGTGTTGCGCTTGGCTATCATAATCGCCCAGAACTCAGTAACGAGCGTTTTATGCCTGATCATATTGAACACTCTGGAAGAGTTTATCAAACCGGTGATCTGGTACGTTGGCGTCACAATGGGCAGCTGCACTTTGTGGGCCGCCGAGATGAACAAATCCAGGTGCGCGGCTTCAGGGTGGAACTGGCTGAAATTAAGCAACACCTATTAGAAATTGAGTCAGTTCGAGATGCGTTAGTGGTGGCGACTGCAGATACTAAAGGTGTGACACAGTTGGTTGCATATGTCGTCCTTGAGGAAGGGGCAACACTCAACGAGAAAGTAATTCTAGAAAAACTGCGCCAGAGCGTGCCGAGTTATATGGTCCCGTCGGGTCTGGCAATATTGCCTCAGTTGCCAACCAATGTTTCTGGATGGGTTGAACGTAAGGACTTGCCTAAGATCACACTGAATTCACACAGTATTCCACAAAGGCCTTTGCGTACACATACTGAACGTACTTTGGCTCATATCTGGCAGTCTATATTGCAATTAGATGGTGACCAGTTGGGTGGTGAAAGCAACTTGTTTGACTTAGGTGGGCATTCTTTAGTGGTTATTCGGCTAGTGGATCATATTGAGCGTGAGTTTGGCAAGACACTATCAGTACAAGCGGTTTTTGATTCGCCGATTCTGGCAGAGCAAGCACAATTGATAGACCAAGCATCTGAGACGACTCTGTTGCCGAAAATTGAGCGGCTTGATGCAGGACAGCTGGCGCCATTGTCTTATGCTCAGCAGCGGATCTATTTTATAGATCAAATGCTGCAAGGAGCAACTCAGTACAACATGATAGCGACGTTCAAATGCACACAACCTCTGACACAAAGCGTGTTAGAGGCCATTATACAAGGCCTATTAGCACGTCACCCAAGCCTGCGTAGTACAGTGTTACTTAACCCGGATGGGCTGTATTTACAAGTGTTGAATGAATGGCCGTCTCCGCTTCAGTACCATGACTTGGTTGCTTACTCTCATAATGAGCAGCAAGCCACAATTAAACGCATTTTAAGTGAAGAAGGTGCACGCAAGTTTAACCTGAACTCGGATATTCCTTGCAAAGTACATGTGTGCGCGCTTACACATGACAATACACAGCTGATCTTTAACTTCCATCATATCGCAACTGATGGTTGGTCTATGAATATTCTGATGCGTGAGTTTGCTGTGCTACTTGAAGCACACATGAGCGGGGTATCCGCTAAGCTACAGGAACTAACGCATACCTATGGTGACTTCAGTGCATGGCAGAAGCAGGCCTTGTCGGGGTCATATTTGGAGACGTTGCAGGATTATTGGAACAAGCAATTGGACGGGCTGCCGGAATTACACAGCTTGCCACTCGACTATGTCAGACCAGCTACACAGACGTTCAGCGCGAACACTGTAAGTCAGGTGCTATCAGTTGCAGACGCAGCAAAGCTCAGCACACTCGCCAAACGAGAAAACACGACTTTATTTACACTCCTGATGTCTGTATTCACTAATACACTCAGTCATTTTAGTGGGCAACAGGATATTGTTATTGGCACACCTGTTGCGAACCGGGCGATGCGTGAAGTCCAGGGTGTGATTGGGTGCTTAGTCAATATGCTTGTATTAAGGCAGGATGTTCCAGTTAAAGGTACTTTCAGGGAGTTTTTGCACAAGACTAGACTGGTTCACACAAGCGCATTACAGCACCAGCATATGCCGTTCGACATGCTAGTTGAACTTCTTTCCCCTGTGAGAAGCCAAGCCTACTCCCCTTTGTTCCAAGTGTTGTTCACGATGGAGTCTGAACAAAGAACCAGTAGTGAGGAAGACGGACTGTTGGTGCCTGTGGGTACAGAGGCTCAGAGCATACAATATGATCTTACTTTGAAAGTGGATGAATCAGATGAGCGTGGTTTGGTCTTTACGCTGGATTACAATTGTGCGCTATTCAGAGTAGAAACTGTTCAAAGTATGCTTGAGGCAATGATGAGGCAATTGTCTGTGGTTATGGATAACCCTGAACTGTCATTAACGGCACTCAATCAAGCTGCATCGGGGCACCACACTTTGTCTGAATTGAAGGCTCCCGGCTTGTTACCGCGTATTGATGAGCAGATCAGCGAAACTGCCAAGCTGAGCGCATCAGACACTGCGGTTGTATGTGGTCAAGATTCTTTGAGTTATCAGGCGCTGGAGCAACAGGCAACCTTGCTGGCTGGACAGTTAATAGCAGCTGGTCTAACGGTCGGTGCTCATGTTGCTGTAGGTTTACCTCGAGGAGTCGATTATATCACTGCGATGTTGGCAGTATTTAAAGCCGGTGGGGTTTATGTACCTTTGGACTTAAGCTACCCGACCGCGCGTTTGGCCCAGATGTTGGAGATAGCTAAACCACAGTTCATGATCACTCTAAGCGATATAGCTTTAGGCACGGGGCAAACCCCAAGAATTGAGCTCGATAAGTTGGATCTTATCCCAGCTACACAACTTCCAGATACTGAGCAAGATGCATTGGCCTATTTGATCTTTACCTCAGGTTCAACAGGCAAACCCAAGGCGGTCATGGTAGGCCATCAGCAATTGACCCACTCAAATCAAAGTCGCATACAGTTTTATGGTAAGCAGCCATGCAACTTTGCAATGCTTTCTTCATTTGCGTTCGATTCCAGTATTGCCGGCATTATGTCTACTTTGAGTTGTGGTGGAAAGCTGGTATTGAACGAACAAAGTGAAGTGCCTCTGCTTTCTCAGTTGCCTCAGATGATCCGGGGCCACGCTATCACACATTTGTTGGCCATTCCGTCGCTTTATGAAGCGTTACTCAAAACAGACAGCTTGCTTCCGGAACACGTTATTTGTGCAGGTGAAGCCATGGCGGGAGCAATTGCATCATTGCATTTCTCTAAAAACCACACTGGATGTTTGTATAATGAGTACGGGCCTACCGAAGGAACGGTTTGGAGTACTGCATATCGCGTGAAAAAAGAAGATGTTTCTGGTAATGTCCCTATAGGTCAACCAGTTGCGCACGCTGGCGTGTTGGTTTTAGACAGTCAGCACAACCCAGTTGCACATGGCGCTGTTGGCGAGCTGTTTATCTATGGGCATGGTATTGCTCAGGGATATCTCGAACGACCCGAAGAAACTGAAAGCCGATTTATCGAGCTGACTGTTGGCTCAACGAAGGTTAAGGGCTACCTCAGTGGTGATCTGGTTCGGTATCGTCATGATGGTGAATTGTTGTTTTTAGGTCGAAATGACGACCAAATTAAACTTCGAGGGTTCAGAATTGAACTGACAGATATACAGTCAAGTATGATGACCCATCAGGACGTGGAGCATACAGAAGTACTACTCAGCAAAACCAAAGAGCCTTACCTGTCTGCTTTTTATCACGCAGCAGCAGAGATATCGGAATCCCAGTGGCGTCAATATCTTTCGCCGCTGTTGCCTGAACACATGATCCCAACCCGCTTTACGTATGTAGATCGGATCCCTCTGACCCCTAATGGCAAGGTAAATAAGGAGCTGTTACTTAAACAGGAATCTTTGCCCTCGGCAGAGGGGGAGGCTCCTCAGACAGACGTAGAAATCAAGTTAGCACGCTTGCTGTCTGAGTTATTAGGCATAAAAGGGCCCGTAACACGAGAAACTGACTTTTTCTCATTGGGAGGACATTCAATATTAATCATGCAGCTTATTACACACATAGAGGAAGTCTTTGGTGTTAAGTTGTCAATTAAAGATGTATTTGAAAAACCACAATTAAGCCAGTTGAGTGCCGTAATTGAAAGTCAACTGAGCAGCCAAGATGATACGGAGCGATATAGCAAGTTAAAAAAAGCTGAACAAGCAAATAATAATTATAATAGTAAGGATATAATCATATGACTTTAGAGGAACTAATCGATTGGTGTATCGATAATGATGTGACGATACAGCGCGATGGTGAAAATATTAAATTTTCAGGTAACACCGATGCGCTGAATACAACCATAGTTGCCACGATAAAATCAGTAAAAGAAGAGTTGGTGACATGGTTAAAGGAGCAGGAATACAAACAAAGCCTGGAAATTTCCGTCAGGAACTATGACGGCAATAATCTGGTACCAGCCTCATTTGCTCAGCAACGGCTATGGTTTACTCATAAGTTAGACAGTGACGGCAATAAATATAACCTGAACGAGGTAGTCGGGTTAGAGGGGACATTTGAACTCGCTGTGGCTAACCAGATATTCACTCATTTGATTGAGCGTCATGATACAGTTCGGACCGTATTTGTAGAGCAGGATGGTGAGCTCTACCAGCGGCTGCTAGACAAACCCACATTTAACATTGATTACATTGATTTACGCTCTGTTGAGCCGACCCGGCGTGAACAAACGATGCGAGAGCAGATCGAAGCCGAACTAAATCATGCATTTAAGCTTGATCAAGACCTGATGCTGCGGGTCAGTTATTATCATCTTGAAGAGGGTCGTGGAGTACTACACTGCGTGATCCATCATATAGCAGCTGATGGATGGTCGTTACAGTTGCTCATGAATGAGTTTCAGCAAAGCTATAGTGCTGCAATAACGGGTGTGCCCTATCAGCTGGAACCTTTACCAGTTTGTTACAGGGATTACGCGCTGTGGCAAAAGGAGTATTTAACGCAAACCCGGCTGTCACAAAGTCTGGAGTATTGGCGCCAACAATTGGAGGATGCACCAGCACAACATAGTATACCGCTGGATTTTGCCCGAGGTCAGTCAACTTCAGCAGAGGGAGCCGGTGTGAGCTTCCACGTACCGGAGCAGGTCACGAATGCACTGGAAAAAATTGCCAGTGAAAATGGCGCAAGTCTGTACATGGTACTTCACAGCGTGATTTCACTGCTCATTGCCCGTTATGGTGATAGTGATGAGGTCGTGATAGGTTCGCCACATGCCAATCGGGATAACGCTAATCTGGCAGGACTGGTAGGCTTTTTTGTTAACACCCTCGCCCTTCGAAGTGATTGTTCAGGTAATCCAAGCTTCCTGGAATTCTTGCTGAAAAACAGGGAAATGATCCTTGCTGCTCAATCTCACCATCATGTTCCTTTTGACGTACTGGTTGAGAAACTCAATCCTTCGCGAAGCACCACATTAACGCCATTCTTCCAAATTGCATTTGCAATGGAATTCAATAATTCACAGATGACGCAAAGTAATAGCGATACTCGTGCAGGTAGCTTGGGCTTGAATACCTTTGCAGTTGAACAAGAAAATAAGCTGGCCAGCTATGAGCTTACTTTCCGTGTCACACGAGGTGCCGATGGTTTGTTTGTCACCTTGGAATACAACACTGGCGTATTTACACAAGACACCATTGAGCAATTAGCCAGAGGGTTTGAAACCTTATTGTGTGCTCTGACACCTGAGTCGCTCTCACAATCTATTCGAACTTTGCCCATACTGAGTGAAGTTGATAAATCGAAAATAGAGTGCCTGATACAGGGTGATGGCGCCTCTGTTGTATCGGAACAATTGGTTCACGAGCAGTTTACGCGAGTAGTGAAGCAGTTTCCTGAAGCTGTCGCAATATCCGACGAAAGTGAGGAGCTTAGTTATCAGGTATTGGATAGCAAAGCCAATCAAATCGCTAACTTCCTGCGTAGTGTAGGCGTATCAAAGGGAGAGCACATAGCTATCTTCATGGAAAGAAGCTGCGAGATGGCACTGGCAAAACTGGCCGTACTTAAGTCTGGTGCCGCGTATCTGTCAATTGAGCCTAATTATCCAGAAGAGCGTAGACAACACATTTTGGCAGAGGCACAGCCTAAACTGGTTTTGACTCAGGAACACCTACAAGGAGAACTGGATGGTGTTCTGGCAATTTCGGTGAGTTGTGATTTTGACGGTAGTGTATTTGAAAGTGCCTCAGAAAGTGCGCCAGAAGTAGACATTGCACCTGAGGATACGGCCTATGTTATTTTTACATCCGGTTCCACGGGCAAGCCAAAAGGAGTCATAAATACACATCGTGGTTTAGCTAATCTTGTTAGTTGGCATAAGCAGCGTTACGACTTAGACAGCACTTGTCATGCAACTATGCTCGCGAGTATTGGTTTTGATGCAGCCGTTTGGGAATTATGGCCAAACTTGTGTTCTGGTGCTCAATTGCATTGTGTCAGTGACGTTTTGCGGGTGAGTGAAGGGTTATTCCTCGATTATCTGAGCGAGTACCAGATTACCCATAGCTTCCTACCCACCGCATTATATGAAGCAATTGCTGAAAAGGGGCTGTTTAACAGCACGAGCCTGAGATATGTTTTTGTGGGTGGTGAAGCGCTGACAAAAAGCTTCATACCACAGCAATGTCAGTTTAGTGTTGTGAACCATTATGGTCCAACAGAAGCTGCGGTTGTGACTACCTCTTGTGACGTTATAAAAGGGTCACGCCAGACGCCAGCTATCGGTCATGCCATTGATAATGTCATTACAGCGGTGATGGATGAGTATGGTGAATTAATGCCCCTAGGATGTACTGGAGAGTTGTACATCGGAGGCGCGGGATTAGCTTCAGGGTATCTTAATAATCAAGAACTAACGTCTCAGATGTTTGTTGATACGCCCTATGGACGTATGTACCGTAGCGGTGACTACGTACATTACGATAAGCATAAACAGCATGCGCTGCGATTTGACTATCGAAAAGATTCACAAGTCAAAATCCGAGGTGTGCGCATTGAGTTAAATGAAATTAACAATGTCCTTATTGATCACCTTGCTGTTTCTGCCGCTGTCACGATAATTCAGGAGACGCCGGATCTTGGTAAAGAGCTGGTCGCATATGTTGTTGCAAATGATTGCGATATCAGTCAGTCAATCTTGGCAAGCGTGCTTCGAAATGATCTAAAAGCTAAGCTGTCAGCACATATGCTGCCAAGCGTATTTATTAAACTGTCTGTGTTGCCTAAAACCCACCACGGCAAAATAGACTTCAGAGCTTTACCATTGCCCCAAGCGACTGACAGGGTTGCAGAATATCAAGCGGCGCAGGGTGATACCGAAAACGCGCTGGTGACTATTTGGTCTGAGTTGCTCAATCTGTCTGAATCACTGCTTGGCAGAAACGCACGCTTTTTTGATTTAGGGGGCCATTCATTACTGTCGATTCAAATGGTTAACCGGATTGAAGAAGCCTTAGGTAAGCGGATCACGGTGCAGGATATATTTGAGAGCGATTCACTGGCCACATTGGCCGAGGTCATTGACAAAGCTGAAGCGGGTGGCGAGTCTATTCCTGTTTGCTCGCGAGAGCTGAACGAATTTCCTTTGTCTTATGCTCAGCAGAGGCTCTGGTTTATCGAAGAGTCAGGGCAAGGTGGCATTCACTACAATATTCCGGTGGTATCACGCGTTGATGGTCAGTTGGACAAAGCCGTGTTTGATCAGGCATTTCAGATCCTTTTTGAGCGTCATGAGATCCTACGTATGACTTTCCACAATACCCCTGAAGGGCCGAGGCAAGTTATTCAACCACCGACAAAATTTTCAGTTGAACACGTCTGGCCGAGTGACGAGGAAGCTCTTAGCGACAAAGCATTGCGTAGATTGATCAATGAAACCATTGAACACACCTTTAATCTCAGTGAAGAGCTACCTATCAGGGTGAAGCTTATACACCTTAACCATACAAGCGCAGTGCTGGTAATGAACTTACATCACATAATCACTGATGGATGGTCAACAACTCAATTGCTGAAAGAGTTCATGTCACTATATAAAACGTTATCCAATGGTGACGCTCCTGAGCTACCTGAGATGGGAATTCAATATGTAGACTATGCAACATGGTTACGGGCGGAAAAAACCACAAATAACTTTGATGAACAGCTTGATTATTGGCGTGTCCAGCTCGATGGGATCCCCGCAAGTCATAGTATGCCTCTGGATTATAAGAGACCAACAGAGCAGACTTTTTCTGGTGGTTATACTGGCTTTGTTTTAGATAGGCCCGTAACGGATTCACTGTATAAGCTGGCGCAAAAAACCGATTCAAGCCTGTTTATGATCATGCACGCAGCGCTGAGCATTTTATTAGCAAAATACTCAAAGCAAACGGATATTGTTGTCGGAACATCATTTGCCAACCGGGATAATAAACAGCTAGAACCTTTGATCGGTTTCTTTGTTAATGAAGTAGTTCTACGCACGAAAGTTGATTGGACTCAGTCATTTTGCGATTTTCTGAAGAGTGTGAAACAAGTAAACAGTGAAGCTCAGAAAAATGCGGATGTACCGTTTGAGTACTTAGTTGAAAAGCTCAATCCTGCGCGAGATGCTTCGGTTTCTCCCCTGTTCCAAATTGCTTTGAATCTCAACAGCCAATCGTTACCTGACAGAGAACAGCAGAACATTAAGCTATCTAGACTTGATGATATGGTGCCTACCGCAAAGTTTGACCTGACTTTTAATGTTGACACCAATCACTCTGATCTGATGCTGGCTCTGGAGTTCAATACTGACCTGTTTAAACCCGAAACGATTGAATACCTTGCTCAGAGCTGGGGTGAGTTATTAGCATCCATTGCAAAAAACAGCGAGTGCAGTTTGGGGGAGTTAAACCTGGTAAATCAAGAAGAATACAGGCAGCTGACTGTTGGAGCGAACAACAGGTTTGTACCTCACCGTACAGGTATGACGATTCATCAACAGGTATCTTCCTGGAGTGTTAAAACGCCCAATAAAACAGCGGTGTGTGATGATAACTCTGCGATTACCTACCGCGAACTGGATGAGCAGAGTGACATTGTTGCGATGGGTATTGCCGCCAGAGGGATCAAACCTGGTAGTCGGGTTATCATTTCTATGTCACGTGGTGTGGAGTTGATAGTCGGTATCTTGGGGATCTTAAAAGCGGGCGCAATTTATGTGCCTGTAGATACCAACGCTCCTGCTCAACGAGTACAATATTTACTGCACAATAGCGGTGCTGAAGTGATAGTGACGGATAGAGCACACTCAGCGAATTTCGAAAACGCAGTTTGCGTAGAAATTGAAACGTTGCTTGCTGAATCCAGCGAGCCACAAAGCCGGGTTGTTCATGACGTTACGCCAGATAGTAGCGCGTATATCATTTATACATCGGGGTCGACTGGCAAACCAAAGGGCGTTGTACAGTCACACAATTGTGTTAGTAGTTTGATCTCCGCTACGCGTCAACAATTCCAATTCGACCCGTCGGATGTATGGAGTATGACGGCATCTTATGCCTTTGACGCAAGTGTATGGGAAATTTTTGGTGCGTTACTCAATGGTGCGACACTTGCTATTCCGACATTCGAGCAGGTACGAGATCCACAGGCATTCTTAGACTTTAGTACACGATACAAGGTTACTAACTGGTGCTTGACTGTCAGCTTATTCCGACTTGTATCTGATTACATGCTCACCTACAACCGTTTGCCGGAAACTCTGAACTATATAGTGTTATGTGGTGAAGCCACTCAGACACATAGTTTGCGTAAGTGGTGGAATACGTTCAGTGAAGATAAGCCTACCCTTATTAACATGTATGGTATTACCGAAACCACGGTGCACAGCACATTCAAACATCTGCGCCCGTCCAGTATTGGCCGCTCAAATATCGGAGTCGCATTAGCAGATCAGGTTATCTACCTGCTGGACGAGCAGCTCCAACCTGTCCCACGCGGGGCTGTTGGTGAGATCTTTGTTGCCGGAGCCAGGCTGGCTAAAGAGTACTGGAATAACGACCGCACCCGTAGCGTATTCATAGAAAACCCTTATGCCAGTGAGCAAATGCGTCAATTGGGCTATGACCGCATGTATAAATCTGGTGACTTAGCTCGCATACTGGAAAATGGTGAGCTGGATTACTGCGGAAGGCAAGATCAACAGATCAAGTTTAATGGCTTCAGAATTGAACTGGGCGAGGTCGAATCTGCAATGCTGAGTGTACCGGGGATCGATCAGGCTGTTGCATTTTTGTCGGATTTAAAAAATGGTGAAAAGCAGTTGGTTGCAGCCTACGTTTCCGCTTCTGGTACTGACAGCTTTCAGATCAGACAAGCACTCTTCGAATCGCTACCAGTTTACTTAATCCCTAATGTCTTTTTCAAACTGGGTGTGATCCCCAAGAATATCTCGGGCAAGGTGGATTTTGAACAGTTATCGGTACTGGCACCGAAAGAAGCTGCCAAAGAATACATCGCGCCGGAGGGGGAAATTGAACAGAGGGTAAGTGCCCTATGGTCACAACTTTTAGACATTACTCAGGATAAAATCAGCCGCTATGACAACTTCTTTGAACTGGGTGGCCATTCTATGTTGGCAATTCAATTGTTAGGAGAGATAAATAGTTACGCAAATATGCGATTAACGATACAGCATATTTTTCAATACCCTGTGTTGGTTGATTTTTGCCAGTTCCTTGAGGTTTCGGCTTCGCTCGAAGAGCCTGTTTCGGTACTGGAAGGGGAGGAAGAGTGGTTATGATGGCTGGTACTCCAAAATTTCTCAAGCAGTTTGCCGACCAAGTCATAACCAGAGGATCGCATGTTGCGATCCTGGATACAAACGTGAGCATGAGTTATGAAACGTTAGATACACAAGCAAATCAACTAGCACATTACCTGATATCACAGGGAGTGGAAAGTGGGCAAGTTGTTGCAGTCAGCCTGGTTAAATGCCCCATGCTGTTTGTGTCGTTGTTGGCGATCGTCAAATGTGGCGCTGCGTTTGTTGTGCTGGATACAGAGCAACCACAGTCGCGTCTCGCTCTTATTATGGCACAGCTAGACCAGCCATTTTTACTTACAGCAGATGCGCAAGGTGGCAAATCAACCACTCAATGTGCTAGGTGGATAAGACTAGATCAATGGGTTGCAGCCTCCTGGTCTGTTTCTACCCCTGAGGTGCAAATTAGTGAGCAAGATCTGGCTTACATCATGTTTACTTCTGGCTCTACAGGCACCCCAAAAGGGGTGAAATGTAGCTATGGGAGTCTCGACTATTACCTGTCTGAGCTGGTGCGCCAAATTGAGCTTAAAGAAACAGAGAGATACTTACATAGCGCGTCTTTTGGCTTTTCATCTGCGATTCGCCAATGGTGGCTACCACTTGTGCAGGGGGCGACCCTGGTTGTGGCTACACCTTTCCAAGTTCAGGACACACAGATATTACTGGGCTTGATCCATGGCAGAAAAGTGACGGTTGTCGATACGGTTGCTTCTGTCTGGCGAAGTATGCTGGCAAGTAAGCGGCATAACCTGTCAGACAGTTGCCTTACCAAAATAATACTGTCAGGCGGGTTATTTACGGCGCAATTGCTTGAAGCACTTCGTTTAAACAAACCCCAGAGTACTCAAATATACAATTTGTATGGTCAGACAGAAACGCTCGGTGTGAGCTTATTTTGTGTCTCGGAGGATTATCAACCTATTGGAGAGTATGTGGCTGTAGGGCGAGTTTATGCTGGTACCCAAATTGCCATTAAGGGCGCATCGGGAGAAACCCTGGTGGATGGTGTAGCGGGTGAGCTGTGGGTATCTGGTGAGCAAGTCATGAGAGGTTATACGTGCGAATCAGAAAATGTTCGTGTGATACATCGAGACTCAGACAATCGCCGTTGGTACAAAACCGGAGACATTGCTCAGCGTTTGTCGGAGTGTGCAGGTAGTTTGCAAATTCTGGGGCGCATGGATTATCAGGTGAAAATATTAGGAGTGCGAATAGAAACGGCGGAGGTAGAGCGAGCACTAGAAAGTTGTTCAGAAGTTTTACATGCTGTAGTGACCGGACAAAAAGACGCGACCAACGAGACTCGGCTGATTGCTTATATAGTCCCTGTAACAGAGCAAAAGCGCTTATCTGCAACATTGCGTCGTAAATTACGAAGCATGCTTCCGGAGTCGATGATCCCGGCACGATTTATTGCTTTAACAGCGCTACCTATGACCATCAACGGTAAGCTGGACTTTTCAGCGTTACCTGACGTGGTCTGGGAAAGCTCCAGCGAACAGTATGTTGCGCCAGTTTCAGAAATGGAATGTAGTGTCGTGAATGTGGTAGAGCAGACGCTTGGACTCAATAGGGTAGGGTTACGGGATAACTTTATTGAAATCGGCGGCAACTCATTGCTAGCCATGCAAGTTGTGACAAGGCTCAACGAGCAGTATAGGTGTGGTCTAAAGCTACATAATATGATTGAGCTCGATAGTATTGCCGACCTCGCGGGCTTTATTGCCTCTGTGATTGGTGAGGAGGTTGATTGTGCTACGGACGGTGAGGATGGATGGTTATGAGTGTTAGTGAGTTAATTCTAAATGCGAAGGAGCAGGGAGTACACCTGTTTGTCAGAGAAGGAAAGCTGGGTTTTAAGCTCATCGGAGCACTGTTTCCTGAGCAGTTAAAAGCGGATATTCAATCGCGTAAGGCTGAGGTTATCGCCTTTTTAACTGCGATTGAAGATGCAAAGCAGAACAAGCAGTTGGATGGTGAGAAGTTGTGTGCCATTGCGCGTACGGAACCTTGTTATCCACTGTCTTACAATCAAAGAAGTATGCTGTTTATTCAGACGCTGGACACAGAAAGCGTAACTTACAACTGTCCTGGCTCGATAAAAGTAGAAGGCCATTTTAGACCTGAGATAGCAGAGCAGGCATTTACCTATTTGCTTAATCGCCACGAGGTACTTAGAACTGTTTATCGCCAAACGGATCAAGGCGGTATGCAATTCGTGCTGGAAGCGTTCAATTTTTCGATGCCTGTACATGATATATCAGCTGAAAAGAATCAATCAGAGCTAGTTTATCAGTATCAATATCAAGACTTTATGAAACCGTTTAACTTGGCTGAAGACCTTATGTTTCGGGCACAGTTTTTGAGGTTATCTGATAATGTAGGGGTATTGTTGTATAACATCCATCATATAGCGACTGATGGATGGTCTATGAAGTTGTTGATAGCAGAGTTCTCTGAAGTTTATCAGGCTCTTTCTGAGGGCAAGCCCATCCAGCTTCCAGAGTTACCTCTGCAGTATATTGATTACGCCTGTTGGCAACAAAAGCACCTAAAAGGCCCTTTTCTAGAGCGGCAATTACAATATTGGGAGCGACAGCTGGCTGGGGCGCCACAGTATCACTCTTTGCCTGTTAAGTGCATAAAGGGCGGGCTTGGAGACATCTCATCGAATTGTATAGTTCGGAGCCTGAGCGCAGAGTTATCCGCGCAATCTAAGCACCTGGCTACTGAATGTTCGGCTACATTATTCATGCTACTGCACGCTGTGTTTTCTGTGACTTTAAGTCGCTTTTCTGGCATGCAAGATATCTCTGTGGGTACACCCATAGCGAATCGCAGCTATAAGAAACTAGAGAATACAGTTGGCTATTTCATTAATGCATTGGTGCTCAGAGTGCAGGTTGATGAAACGCTGACGATGAGAAAGTTTATTAATGACGTACGTCAGGTAAATATGTCTGCTCACGCCAACTCTGATATTCCCTTCGATCTGCTTGTTGATAAATTTTGCCCAGATCGTGGAGCGTCCACATCTCCATTGTTTCAGTTCATGTTAAAGATAGAAGATGCCGAAGAAGAGATGCTGAAACAAGAAAGCCTCGCTATCAGCAACTATGAGCAAGTAGACGATACGGCAAAGTTTGATATTGAATTGGTTGGTCATGAGTCTCACGGTGAAATCACTCTGAGCTTTAAATATAATACGGAGTTATTTAATACTGTTTTCATGACCCGCATTATTGATAGCTTCTGTCATTTGTTACGCTGTGTTGTTGAACTGCCCGATGAAGCGATTGGAACTTTTGCAGCTCTGCCTGTAGATGGCAATGCATCTATGTCTATCTTATCTAAGCCTTCAGCCGTTGCGACACTGGATGAAGAAAACTATTACTATCATTTCCTTAAGTCTGCGCAAAAGCATCCATCACATACCGCAGTTAGTCACCAAGGAAAGCGGTGGAGTTATTCCCAGCTGTTAGGGGCGGTTAACGGTATTGCACACTCAATGCTAGATGAAGGTGTGCAAGTCTCAGAACGAGTTGCGGTGATGATTGCGCCCGGATTTGATCTGGTTGCTGCTCAACTAGCAATTATGGCGATTGGTGCAGTGTATGTACCAATTGATGTGACTCACCCGAAGCATCGTATTGAAGCCATTATAGAGAATGCCGGTATTCAACGAATTGTAGTCAACCAGGCCGACAGTTGTTGGCTGGAGAGCGTGAAGATAATTGATTGTACTGATATTGCTCCTCACTCTGACATTGTCTTCAGAAAGGTGAGTGGTCGGGAGCTTGCCTATGTAATGTACACATCTGGTTCAACTGGCAAGCCCAAAGGGGTTGCCGTTGCTCATCAGCAACTTACGAAATTTGTATTTAATGTTAATCAGAGAGTGTGCATGGGGGATAGCGATATTGTTCCTGCGATTGTTAGTGCCACTTTTGATATTTCGGTATTTGAAGTGCTGGCATCCCTTGTTGCTGGTGCAGAGGTCAGGATGGTTGACTTAGCAGCCCTGACACAGCCTGAGCTACTCATTGAACAAACGTCGGATGCTACCATATTTCACGCTGTACCTAGTTTAATGAGTGCCATTCTTGAAGTGCTTGAGGGTTGCAAATCTGGTTACCCGCGTTTAAAAACGGTGATGTCTGGTGGAGATAAAGTACCTGTACAATTGCTGCGAAATTTACGCGACCGTTTTCCTGCTGCGAGAATCTTGGAAATATATGGGCCCACAGAAACAACGGTGTTTGCGAGTATATATGTAATTGAGCCTGGTGATGAGATATTACCTGCTTGTATAGGAGACGCTCTACCTGGTACTCATCTCAGCGTAAGAGATAAACATGCGAAGTTAGTTCCTGTGGGTGTCGTTGGAGAGTTGTATATCAGTGGAGATGGTGTGACTGATGGATACTTAAATAATGCCGAGCTCACGGCACAAAGCTTTGTGGAAATGGAAGGTGTACGCTACTACCGAAGCGGCGATTTGGTTCATCAAGATGAACGTGGGCTATTGAGGTACATCGGACGTAAGGACGATCAGATAAAGATCCGTGGTCAGCGAATCGAGCTGCGGGAAATTGAGCGTTGTCTATTGGAGTGTGCTTCAGTATGCCAGGCACAAGTTTTTGTGTCTCAAGGAGAGCAGCCAAAGATATTTGCATCGGTCCGTAGCGACAGTATCTCGCAATCGGATACAAATGGCATATTGAACGAATTACGCCAAAAACTGCCCAAATATATGATTCCATCAGCAATTTATGTAACTCAGCAGTGGCCGCTTAACATCAACGGTAAGATTGACAAGAAACAACTTATGTTGGCCTGCGAAGCAATTAATAAAAATGTGGAACTTCAGAGTGCAGAGCCCTTAACTACTCAAACTGAGAAAGATATTGCTCAGGCGTGGCAGGCAGTTCTGCAGTTATCAGAGAGAACATTTTACAAAAATCACAATTTTTTTGAGTTAGGTGGCCATTCTTTATTGGTATTTAAAGTCGTTAAAAGGCTGACTGAGCAAGGTTACAAGATCGAAGTAAAGGATGTGCTTGAAACTCAGGATATTGCAGAACTTGCAATTCGAATAATCGGAGATGGCGCTGCAAGAACGGAAACATCTCCTTACGCGGTTCGGCTTAATCAGGAAGGAAATCGAGTGCTATTCGCTATTCACCCATTTGGGGGGGGAGTGGATAACTATAAGTATTTAGCCAACGACCTGGACGGAAGATTGACATTAATTGGTATACAGGCACCTTATTTAGCTGAAATATCTTTTAGATTTAACACAATGAAGGAGTTGGCTGAACATTATGTTGAGCATATTCAGCTTGTGCAGCCGCAGGGACCATATGCGTTATTAGGGTGGTCTGGAGGTGGAGGACTCGCTTATTTAATGGCTTTGTGTTTATTGCGCCGTGGTGAGCAAGTCGATTATTTGGGTATGCTGGACTCCTATGCTCCACAAGCACATAAGCTGCCAGAAGATATTGCAAGTGCAGTCGAGAAAATTCAGACGGCATTTGATTTGAACCTTAGTGCTGAGGAGCTTGTTCCAATACATGATGAGTCTTCATTGCTCGACTTAGTAAGAGGCAAGGCTCGTCAGGGTAATAATGAATTTGCTCAATCTGAACTGCTAGAAATAGGTATTGCATTTGGGCTAGATTTCCTTAACTCGCCATTTGAAGGGGAGGTGCTTTGCGGTGTTACACGATGCGACAATTTTTATGCGACCAAAAACCCAAAGCATTTGCGTAATTTGGCCCACTGGCAAGCTTGGATAAATGCTATGGAAGTGGCTGTTGACTGTGATCATGTGGATATTGTTGACGAGCCAAATAGCACTATAATAAGTCGGGTTTTGCTATCCGCTTTGGATTCGATAGAGTAAAGTCATGAAGTTGCTTTCAGGGGTTCCAGCCTGAAAGCAGCCAATAATAAAAAATAAAGAGGAAATTTATAAAAATTAATAGTTAACCTGATCTTTCTAAAAACTAAAGTTGGCAAATTTTGTTCTTATTTCTTCACTTGAAACGTATAAATAATGAATTCCGCTATTAAGTTCGTCATAAATGAAATGTAGCTACGGTGCCTTGTTAGGTCTATGTATGTAATGATCTAGAGTATATTAAATACCATTTAAATAATTAAATGCTTTGATATTTATTAATGGTAATGCGATTATTTTCGGAGTGGTTGAGGTGCCAAAATGCATATGGATAACATATTTTTCTATGCTAAAAAATTGATGTTTTGTTAAGTAAAAAGTCGACGCTAATTAGAATTAAATAACTGTAATACATGAACTAATAGATATACTCAATGTGAGCGTTTTTTGGTTTTTATTAATAGTGTTAAGTGAAGTTATACGCGAAAGGGATGAGGGAAAATTAAATTTATTTTATTGTATTAAATTCTTGCCTTTACAATCTAGTTCGACAGCCTTGCTACCAAGGCTATCAGTCCCCCCGAAAGTCGTTATAAGGCAGTGGGCTATTTATTAAAAAGATAAAACTATAATTATATAAGTAAAGTAATGAAAAGTACCTACACTAAAAAATTGATTGATTATATTTGTTTTACAAAAGATAGAGTTACAAGTAATATAGTAAACCCATATGAAAAAGAACTGGATTTTCAGAGCTCAGAAAACTCTTATTTTATTTTAGACGAAGAAATCACTCAGTTTGAAAAGTTTTATAGTGGTTTGTTCAATTCGTTGCAAAGTAGCTTGGAAATTTGCGCAAAAGACCGAGATGTATTCTTAGACTACTACAGTGATCCTAGATTATACCAAATATTAACTCATAATAAATTTGATGTCTTTAGAGGGATCTTCCGCCATGATGTATTAGAAGTAAATGGTACATTAAAGTTGTTGGAAATAAATGGTGGAGCTAATATTGGTGGCTGGGAGCTTGATATGTTAGCCCCAATGCAACTGGAATATCTTAGGAAAGCTAACCTATTCTCTCAAGAAGTTATTTCGTACCGCTCTGTTGTTGCGAGTATGATTGACTCTCTTATTGTTCAAATGGCCAGTTTGGACAAAGAAAAGTTGAGTGGAAATATAGGTGTTTTTATCACAAAAATGGACTATATTAATATTAATAAGAGAAATTTTTACGCGAGTTTCTTTGATGATATCTACCGTAGTTCAGCGCAATATAAGGAAGGTCAGGTTCACTTAATTTGTGAGGAGCAGTCACTTCAAATATCGGAGGACGGCGCACTGTGTTTTGATGAAATACCAATAGATGCTCTTTTAATGATGGAGCATAATATAAGCAGGGAGCTACAAGAGAAATTGTTGGTTTCTCATTTAACAAAAAAAATATTTTGTACGGACACATTATTAAATAACTTAGTATCTGACAAATCAACTATGGCTTTACTTCATGATATACGAATCTTTGATCTACAACCACAGTCTATTAAACAATGGATAACACAAAATGTCCCTTGGACTATTCGATTAGATCGCTATCTTAACGGTTGCTTCGAACATAAATCCAGCATTGACATTATAAAAAATCAAGCTGACTTCGTGATAAAGAAATGTCGCTCTTTACAAGGTAAGGACGTTTATATTGGTAGATTTATGACAGCTGAAAAATGGCAGTCGTTAATATTAAATATTGACGAGACTCAAGATTGGATAGTACAGCAATATTTTGAAAGCGATTTACTTCCTTCTATTGATGCTGAATTAGAGCCGATCTCAGTCCCCTTTGTCTGGGGAGTTTTTGATTTTAATGGTCAATATGGAGGTTCATTGATCCGCTCTTTTATTTCCAGTCAAGTCAACGATGGAGTTATTAATGCCGCTAATGGTGCCGTTGTAGTCACGGTGTTTGAAGAGCTCCAGATTGATGACCAACTTACACTAATACTATAAGTGGTGAATTGAAATAACTTTCTTGCATGTCCACGGAAGTTAGCATGCTGTTATATGTAGTCGATTCTAAATATTGGTGTTTTGATGTTCAAACTGGCCGAACAAAACCAGTCCAGACTGAGCATTAGCTTTATCGAAAGTTCTGGTATTACACTGCGCGTCGCACTGCTAATAGCTGATATAAAATCCAAGCATAAAAAGCCGCAGTCGGGTTAGGATTTTACGGGAGTTTTGGCCTACTGTGCTAAGTCTGTCACCGGGTTTTCCTTTTAAACGGTTAAGACCCAGTGACTATCTTGTTTCATGTGCCTGATGATCGGCTCTATTGCATAGCGTCGCTTGAGCCTCTTCTTGTGTAGTGGCTGTAGATCGCTACATGGTTCAATTAGGCTTAGACTGACCTGTTATAAATAGTCCATCCTGAAGCTAATTTAATTTATTGAATTTTTTGAAGATTTAAACGATCTTACTACCCTCAAATTGCAGCTTTTTTGAATTACACAATTAAAACCAATTATGCAAACATCGCAAAAGCACCTGTTTAATTCGCACGGCGGGATCACACTTTGTAAAAAGGCTTTAACACTCGGTCTTTTTCTGATCTAATAACGCCCATATTATCACTATCTACTTGTTAAGTAGTCGCTCCTAAAACAGCACACAGGTCGTAAAGATTCGATACGTGGCAAGTGCGTTCGGGCCAGCTTTGACGATGAATTCAGGGCAGAGCTTATCGTCGGTTAATGGTCGTTAACGAAGTATGCTCTCACCCTGGTTTAATCCGAGTTCATTGATATAGTTTCACCGCGTCATGAACTCGTGAAACTGGCAAAACTCATCGACTGGTAGCGCCTAGAAGTCGAATTTAAACAGCGCTACGGTGATAAATACACTGGCGGCAAGCCTATCCGCGGGCCTCGAATACTGAAAACAAATTCACAAATTGTTTGACGAAAATACGGTGGTCATGTGATGCGAAAACCTAGGGTGCGATTCCACCGTGTGCTCCAAGCCCCAAGCAAAGCTGATGACCCAATTCCCTTTACAGTTGAAGTGGTTCCACTGGAGGCGGTTTTGGCTCGAATAGAAAAAGAGGCTGAGCGCGCGAGCTTGGCGATGGAGCAGCTCGCACCGGATAGCTCAGAATATTACCGTCAGAGTTCGTTTTTTGAAGAGGCTAGATACAGTTTAGGAACTTTGGTATCACAGCATATTTATTCCATAAAAACCTACTATTTACCAGTGCTTCCAAAAGAAATACAAAAAGCGGTGAGAGAGAAATATAACCCGATATTTAAAGAGTTATATTATCGCTATCCAGAAACCGATTGTTGGAATTCAGTAACCTGCCAAGAACAAATTAAAAAACCAAGAGTATACGAGTATAATGGATTGTAGGCCAAAGTGTATAATATGACTTGTTTATTCTACTCTTATTGAGGTCTCAAGAGAGCAGTGCACCAAAAGAGCGTTGTAAGCAAGGGAGTGTCACCACCCCCCAAATCTTGGCCAAAACTCGATGTCATCATGACTTAACACATGATAGCCCGAGTGCTGAGCGGCTGTTGCACATGCATGATTTGGTAAAATACGTAGTAGGTCACCATGTTTCACGTCTGGTAAGGTGAAGCCGGGTTCACATTCAATAACGCCATGTTCTTGATTTGCTGAGGTTACTTTGAGCCCAGGCAGCAAATTACCCGCTTGGTCACAAACGAGGCCATAGCCACAATCAAACGCTTGACTCGCAGTACCTCTGTCTCTTGAAAGCGCCATCCAGCCGGCATCTATAAAGAGCTTATTTTCACTACGCTTGATACCAGTGACACGTGTTAGCACGCTAAGTGCAATATCTTCGATGTCACATATGCCGATACCAGCCATAACAAGGTCGAAGAATGTATAGACCCCAGCTCGTACTTCTGTTATCCCATCGAGGTTTTGCGTTGACAGTGCCGTTGGGGTAGAGCCAATACTCAGCACTGTTGTGGTGATCCCAGCCTCTTCCAGCATGGACGCGGCAGCTACAACAGCTAAGCGCTCTTTCTCAGCAAACTGTATTAGCTGCTCAGCTGTGCTACACGCGTATGAGCCACCGGCATGCGTTAGTAAACCCCGATATAAACCACTGCTTTCCAGTATGGTTGCGATGGTCACGATTTCTTTGTTTTTAGGGT
The DNA here is from genome assembly GCF_016695175.1 of Pseudoalteromonas sp. GCY. NCBI lineage: Bacteria > Pseudomonadati > Pseudomonadota > Gammaproteobacteria > Alteromonadales > Pseudoalteromonadaceae > Pseudoalteromonas > Pseudoalteromonas sp. GCY. Next base: position 572,877 of record NZ_CP068022.1, on the reverse strand, counting down.
TAAGTCCTGCGCGATGTCCGTCGCAGTCTATTTCTATCAAGCAAGGAATCGTGCACTCATTTTCCGAGCAAAATTGAGAGACAAGCATGGCTTGTTCCATACTGTCTAGCAGTATGGTTAGATTGACACCTTGGTTGATCAGGGCAAGAACGCGTTGTAGCTTATCTTCTGTGATCCCCACCGCATAAGTGATATTAGTGTAACCTTGTGCAGCAAATGTTTCTGCTTCTTTTAGGGTGGAAACCGTACATCCCGCTTGTTTGTCGGCCAAAATATAGCTTGCGGCTGCAATGGATTTTACCGTTTTCAAATGTGGGCGAAGGGCCACATTAAAAGCATCAAGATGCTTTTCCATACGCGAAAGGTTATGTAAAAAAGCAATTTTATCAACAACTAAACATGGTGTTTGTAAAGATCCTAATGTCGTAAACATAGCTCAATCATACTCCTATGAGTTCTATTTCCTGTCGATTGCTTGGAGACCAGACGCGTTCACAAGCGTGTGTTTTGTTAAGCCAAATAAAGTCTGTATGTTCATCTTCAGCGAGTACCACACTGATCCCTGACGGTACTTGGATACTAAAAACATGCTCAGTGTTTATGGTAACACCCGGCTCATAACGATGGCGCCACTGTGGTCTTATAGTGTATTGATTCGTTTTATTATGCGAGTGGATGGTGATCCCAAGCGCCGCAGCGTCAATACCGGTCTCTTCTTTTAACTCTCGATACGCGGTAGTGATTGGAGTTTCACCGGGATCTACTCCCCCAGTGACTGATTGCCAAAAGTGTTTATCGTCTGCTCTTTGTAATAGCAAAAACTCATTATGCTCGTTGTATATTACGACCAATACCGAAACGGGTTTACGTAGTGCCGACATGGTTTACATCAAATCAGGAACATGTGCTTTGAGTTTAACCAGTTGAGTTGCACTCGGCAATTGGTATAAAGCTTAGATGGCGAATTTTGGACAAAAAAAAAGCAGGCCATCTGGCCTGCATAAAAACTCCAATAGCAACAAGCTGTGCCAAGGAAATCCCAATAATGCCAACATCCCAGTCGGCAAGCTCTACTTCTCGGGAGTTCAATTGTGACTTTAGGCACGCCTAGATACGCAGGTAAAAAGGTGCAGCCCCAAAGGAACGAGACCAATGCTAATGTAATGTTTAGTACTTGTAAACCAAAAATTGAAAAAAATAGTTTAAACGAGCTTTTTTTGCTCACTTTGAAATATAAATGCTTCTAAAACGATTGAATTACAACCAGTGTAACTATTTGTTATTTATCTAGTTGATGAATTTTGTACCTTAAATGGTCCGATGGTTGTTGCAATTTTGTATCTGTTCTGTATGTTAATGGGTTGTACAACATGTAACCTAGGAAAGGAAAAATGAAATTAACATCAGCAATTATTGCAACGTCATTATTGGCAACCAGTGTCGCAGTAAACGCGGCGATACCTTATAAAAATGAACAGTATCAATTTACCCAACCAAGTGGTGAGGTGATCACTCTTGTTCTTAATGGTAATACGTACTTTGCTCAGCAGCGTACACCTGACGGCGAGCTTGTGGTGTATGATACCTCGCTCAAAGGCATGGCTTACGCTCAGGTTTCAGCTGATGGTGAGCAGCTTATATCAACAGGTAAGCTTGTGACCAAACGCAGTAAGCGGGGCATGCAACGTCACTCAGTAGATGCTATGCAGCAAGGATTATCATCCGCTGCTATTGCAAAAAAAGTAAAAGCGGCACAGCAGGTAATGTTGGGTCAAAACCAAGCACCTGTCGACTTGGTACATACGCATCAGTTTGAACGCAATAACAATGAAACGGCGTTGAATGCTGAGATCAGCGGTCAAGTAAAAGGGTTAACTATCATCATTGATTTCCCAGATGAGCGCGGCACTATCACAAAAGCGCAAGTTGAGCGCTTTTTAAATGACCAAAATTACAATGAATTTGGTAACGCGCAGTCAGTAAGAGGGTATTTTTCGTCGGTCTCTGGAGGCAAGCTGGATTATACCAATACGGTAACGGCTTATTACACCGCAAAGAAAAACAAAGCGTATTATGCGGATAGCGCATTAAGCTCAACGGTACGCTCGCAGGAACTTATAAAAGAAGCGCTAAATTGGCTTGAATTTCAACAAGGATTTGATTTTAGTTCACTAACTACAAATAGTAGTGGGCAGATCCGAGGGTTAAATATTTTTTATGCTGGCAACTCTGATAGTGCATGGTCTAAAGGTCTGTGGCCACATATGGCAAGACTCAGTCCGCGTTTTTGTGCTGATGGCGTGTGTACCGATCGCTATCAAATCACGGATATGGGAAATAGCCTTGCAATTGGCACCTTTGTACATGAGTCAGGTCACTTAATCACAAATTGGCCCGATCTTTATGATTATGATGGCAGCTCAGAGGGCTCAGTCGCAAGTTTTGGTGTTATGGGATTTGGCGCGATTGGTGCTTCCAACCGTTTTAAGCCGACGCCACCTGTCGCACACTTTAGAGCAATAGCTGGTTGGGATACGGTAACTGAACTTAATCCAGCCGTAAATGCTAATGCCCCAACGGGAAGGCTCAGTCATATTTCGGGCGCTAATAGCTCATATAAATGGACCAACCCAAGTAACGCGAATGAAGCCTTTTACATTGAGGCTATTCATCAATCGGGACAAAACTCAGAGCAACTCGATTCAGGTTTGGCTATTTGGCACGTTGATTCTGCGGGCAATAACTCGAATGAATGGTATCCGTATATCCAAATGGAGCATGGTGATGCCAAACGAGATCCTGAAAATGGTCGCAACCGTGGGGATAATGGCGATTTATTTGATGTGGCAGGAGAGTTTAGTGCCACACTGCCGAATGCGTTGAGTAGCAAAGGGACGAATGCGCTATGGTGGAATGGAAGCGACTCAGGCTTGTCCATCAGCAATATTTCTGATCCCGCTGCAGAGATCCAATTTACAGTGAGCGGCAGTACAACCCCACCTCCAGCGGGAGATGTTTATACTGGATACTTAGCGGACAAGCAACAAGCTATACAACCTGACGGCAGTTGGTTTCAGTACAGCGGTGGTACAATAGCACTTACTTTAGAGGGACCGACGAACGCAGACTTCGATTTAAAACTCGAAGCTTGGCAAGGTGGTGCATGGCAACAAGTTGCCATTTCGGAGACGCCAACCTCACAAGAGTCAATTAACTATACGGCAAATTCAGGTTATTACCGCATCTTGATTTACTCATACAGCGGTGCGGGTGACTACCGTCTAACGGTACAGAAGTAGTTAACCAAAGCGCTGGCTAGTCAATACAATTGATATAATGCCAAGTCGCGCTGCTTGTGTAGTAAGCGCGCGGCTTGTTTTTATTTTGGTGGGTATGCTAGAACGCCAAATTCCACTTTCTTATCTATATTCCATACTTTATTACCAAAATTATGATAATAATGCAGTCATGCATATTGTTTGTTACGGAATAGCTTATGAACTTTTTTCGAAAGCCAAATCAAGAAGTTGAAAATTTGACCGCTGAACTTAACCGTGCTCGGGCATTACTTTCTGCGATTGATAAAGCGATCGCAAAAATTGAGTTTACACCCGATGGCCAAATAGCAGCGGTAAATCAACATTTTCTCGCTGTCGTGGGTTACACTGAGGCTGAAGTGATAGGGCAGCACCATCGTATTTTTTGCCATAAGGACTATGTAAACTCTTCAGAATATCGCAGTTTCTGGGCAAGCCTTAAGCGTGGCCAAGCTCAGTTTGGTAATTTTGAGCGCTTTACCAAAACAGGTGACATAGTTTGGCTTGATGCTACCTATTTTCCGGTTGAAGAAAATGGCAAAGTCACCCGTATTGTTAAAATTGCGAATGACATCACAGCAGAAAAACTCACCATAACAGCACAAGAAGCGATAGCTAACGCACTCAATAAATCCATGGCGACCATAGAGTTTACACCCGAGGGCGTTATTTTAGATGCGAATCCAAATTTCACGGCAACTGTGGGTTATAAACTCAGTGAGATTAAAGGTCAGCATCATCGAATGTTCTGTGACGACAGCTTTTATAAAGAGCAGCCACATTTTTGGCAAGAGCTGGCAAAAGGCCAGCATAAAAGTGGTCGCTTTCATCGCTTAGGTAAACATGGCGAAGATATTTGGATTGAAGCAACATATAACCCTATTTTTGATGAACATGGCAAAGTCATTAAAGTGATAAAGTTTGCAACAAATATCACGGCGCGTGTGCAAAAAGCGCATCGAGTCGCAAAAGCTGCTGAGGTTGCGCAGGTGACATCAGAGCAAACCGAGCAAATAGCGGCCCGTGCGAGTTTGCTGCTGCAAGAGTCTGTCAGTACCTCTGGACTTATTTCTAATCAAGTACAAAGTGCAATGGCCGCAATAGCACAGCTTAATGAACAGTCAAAAGGGATTTCGGCAATTGTGTCTACCATCAGTGCGATTGCAGAGCAAACTAACTTACTTGCGTTAAATGCAGCGATAGAAGCTGCCAGAGCGGGTGAGCAGGGAAGAGGGTTTGCGGTGGTAGCCGATGAAGTAAGAAGTTTAGCCGCACGTACTTCGCAGTCGACCAACGAAATCAATGATGTGGTAAATCAGAATGAAGTGTTAACTAAAGAAGCCACCGCACTGATGAATACGGTGTCTGAAAGCACCGAGCTCGGTCTTGCACAAATCGACGAAGTGAATAAAGTGATGAATGAAATAAAGCAAGGCGCAGAAAACCTCACAAATACGGTCAAAGGATTGTCAGAATAACCTAAAGCTCGCCGCGTAAAGCGGCTCCCACCAAGGGTTTGAATGTGTTGTGGGAGCGGGTTCACCCCGCGATCTTTTCATCAAGATCGGCGCGTCAAGCACCTCCCACCAAGGGCCTGAATATGTTGTGGGAGCGGGTTCACCCCGCGAGCTTTTCCCCATTAATCGCCGCATAAAGTGGCTCCCATCAAAGGCTTGAATATGTTGTAGGAGCGGATTCATCCCGCGATCTTTTTCCCAATAATCGGCGCGTAAAGCGCATCTCACCAAGAGCTTGAATATGTTGTAGGAGCGGATTCATCCCGCGATCTTTTTCCCAATAATCGGCGCGTAAAGCGCATCTCACCAAGAGCTTGAATGTGTTATGGGAGCGGGTTCACCCCGCGATCTTTTCCCCAATAATCGCCGCGTAAAGCACCTCCTACCAAGAGCTTGAATATGGTGTGGGAGCGGGTTTACCCCGCGATCTTTTCATCAAGATCGGCACATAGAGCGCCTCCCACTGCAACATAATGTGAATGATTTATTTTTCAGCGATTTGCCATACCGCAACTGAGCCGGAAATTTCATTACCGATCACCAATAAGGCTTCGCCAGTTGCACTTTTGTCGGCAGGAATAAATGCCATGCCCTCTGGGGCTAAGTCGCCACTGATTTCGGCATCTTCAACTAATCCGCGGTTGTAAAAATAATCTTCAAACTTAACATCGTAAGGGTTGGTGATATCGTAAACCATGATACTACCCATGCGCTCTAAGCCAACGAATGCAAAAGTGCGTTCACCAATTTGACCTAGCGCTAGTGCTTCCGGCTCTGGGCCTTTTGCATCGGAGCGCGTATCGCCTTCATTGGTATCTTCATCATTGTTAAATTGTGCGCCATGCACGGAGGCTGTGATCCGCTCGATTTGATCGCCAGAGTCAAACACCACAAGGCCGTTGCTATCCCAAATGGTGAATGAACGTGCACCATAGGTGTACAGCGCTTCATATTGGCCGTCATTATTTTCATCGCCTTTCACCGTTGTAACTTTAAGGCGACCAATGTCGTCATCGTCATTATTGAGATAGGCAAAGTTGCTTGCTAAGGTAAGATCTTCGGCACGGCTCTCATCAATGTACGCTAAACAGCCATCGTCTTTATCGTAATCTAGGCCACCTTTTGCGGTGCAGTCGGCTTCATCGGCAGCATCAAAAAAGTATTCTCTACCATCACCTTCATTAGCAGAGACAATAAAGTTAGCGCCTTTCCACGTGTAGCTGGAGATAGTGTCTGGCTGATACATGCCGTAAAGACCGGGATACTTTTTAAAATTGATCTTTTTATCTTTATCCGAGGCATCCATGGTGTAATTAGACCAGTCTTTGAATCCCAAACCGACTAAATTAAGGCTATTGTCATTTAGATCTACGATAGCGAGTGCGTTGTTTTCTTGGATTGAAACATATGCGAAGCGGTTGTCTTTAGAGATGGTGACATATTCCGGTTCTAAATCCATCGCAACTGTCGTATTAATAAGTTTGCCATTGATAGTGCGACCAGTTGGATTGGCGAAGACAATGCCTTGTGCTTCTAGCTCAGCTTGCTTGGTGTTAAATGCGCTAAAGTCTAATTGTGTTGCTGTATTTGCAACTACGCCGTTTGTAATGTTGATAATGCTGATGCTACCTTCAGGATCAACGCTGTAGTCACCTGCGGGTTCCCCTTCATTTGCGACCACGACTTTGCTGCCATCATGAGTAAAGGTAACCATATCAGGTAATGCACCCGCCGTTACATTTTTAACAAAGGTAGGGGTTGCACCTGAGATATCATAAAAAGCGATTTGTCCTGCGTCACCCGTAGTCTTGGCAGCCATTGCAACCGCCAATAGTTGGTTGTTTTCGTCAACTGCAATGCTGTTAGCGTCGCCGGGGGTATTGTCGTTTAAGTTGATTGTCATGGCTGATGTTAAATTTGTAGCGGTAATAACACCTTCATTATTTTTGACCAGAGCGGCCGTATCAAAGCTGGTTGCTGGAATAACTTCAACCACAGCGGCACTGCCTGAACTATTAATGGCATATATCCATTTTTTGGAAGCTTGGTAAGCGACAATTTCAGCGGCGCCTTCAGGGCTTTCTGCATTAAGTACTGCGCGTCCCACAAGACTTATTTCAAGCATGCTATTGGCGTTAGTGCCATTGGTTCCGTCTTGTCCGTTTGCTCCATCTTGGCCGTCGGAGCCATTTGTACCATTTTGTCCATCGTTACCATCTTGTCCGGCAACGCCTTGTTGCCCTTGCGAACCCGTGGCGCCATCGTCACCATCAAGTGAACAGCCAGTGAGAAGAGAAAGCAAAGAGAGCGCGATAAGTGAGTGCTTAAACATAAAATATCCTGATTATTATTGTTAAAGCTGCTACTTAATCACAAAAAGATGACTCTTATATGGCAATGAGGTTTCACAATTATTGTGAGAAATTCATTGATATCACTGAGCTGGATGTAATGCCATTCAAGCGTTAGTACCATAGGTATCAATAGATGATCAGGCAAAAGTTGGTATTGCGATTGGTGCAATTAGGTACAGACAAAATATATACAATAATTTTGCAAATTTGATGAACTTTTATTCAAACCTGTTCGTAAGGGTTAGCTATGGGTGACAAAAGTCATTCTTTTTAACCGAGTCTACAGGATGAGTATAATGAAAAAGTTTATAGTAAGTGCCAGCCTCATGCTTCTAATGGCATGTAGCGATAACGACGATAACGATACGGTTACACCTCCGCCACCGCCGCCAGTCCAAGAGTTTTCAGCGACTAAGACCTTTGAATTGATGTTATCAGGAAAGCAAGAAGTGCCGATGAATACGTCAATGCAAACCGCTTCCGCAACAGTTGAACTTGATGAAAATCTGATGCAATTCAGAGCAACACTCGACTACAGCAACGTCGAAGGTTTTAGTGCTGCACATATTCACGATGGTGATTTGGGGGCGAATGGCGATGTGGCATTCGCCTTTGAAGCATCAGATGACAATAAGGTGAGTATTCCAATCACAGATCTATCTGAGGATCTAATTGAGGATATGCTGGACGGTGATTGGTATATCAATCTACACACCGAGGCCTTTCCAAACGGCGAGTTACGAGCCCAGATCGTGCCTGACACGGTAAGCGTGATCACCTTCAAATTAGATGGCTCACAACAGGTGCCAATGAATGAAAGTAGTGCCACGGGGTATGGTTATGCGTCATACGACAGCGCTGATGGCGAGCTTTACCTTCGCGCGGTCACTATGGGCGTTGATGATGCCACTGCTGCACATATTCACACTGGCCGCATTGGTATGAACGGCGATGTACTTGTGGTGTTAGAGCAGGACGACGAAGTAATGACAGATTGGGTAACGCCCGATGACACGATGATCGACGAAGCGACGTTGAATGTTTTGCTCTCGGGTGGACACTACGTCAATGTTCACACGCCAGAGCAGCCAAATGGTGAGATCCGAGGCCAAATTCTGACTGACAATTACGCAGTTGCTACGTTTGACTTATCCGGCAAACAAGAAGTGCCAGCAGTAGCAACAATGGCATCCGGTGACGGCTATGCCCTTGTTAACACTGATAACTATGAAGTAGAACTCAGAGTTGTCACTAGCGGTGTTGAAGATGCAACGGCAGCACATATTCATACTGGTCGAATTGGCATGAATGGTGATGTTTTAGTTGGCCTTGAGCAAAGCACCGATGATATGAATGTGTGGATGACGCCAGACAACACCATGATCAATGCCGAGATTTTTGCGGTACTCGCATCGGGCGGCCACTATGTTAATGTCCATACCCCTAGCAATCCCAGTGGTGAGTTACGTGGCCAAATTCTTACCAGCAATTATGCACTCGCTACATTTGCGCTTTCAGGTCAGCAAGAGGTTCCTGCGGTATCGACAATGGCTTCAGGGGACGGCTATGCCCTTGTTAACACTGATAACTATGAAGTAGAACTCAGAGTTGTCACTAGCGGTGTTGAAGATGCAACGGCAGCACATATTCATACTGGTCGAATTGGCATGAATGGTGATGTTTTAGTTGGCCTTGAGCAAAGCACCGATGATATGAATGTGTGGATGACGCCAGACAACACCATGATCAATGCCGAGATTTTTGCGGTACTCGCATCAGGTGGTCACTATGTTAATGTGCATACACCAGCGAATGCGAGTGGTGAACTCCGTGGGCAGATCCTCACTGACAACTACACTTTGGTAGCGTTTCCATTGAGTGGCGAGCAAGAAGTCCCAGCCGTTACAACCACAGCCACTGGTAGTGGATATGCTTTGGTAAATCGAAATGGCTTTGACCTTGAATTACAAGTCCTCACCTCAGGTGTTGCCGATGCAACGGCTGCGCATATACATACTGGTATTACTGGTGAAAACGGCCCTGTTTTACTAACGTTAATGCAAGATAGTAGTGATGCCAATCGTTGGATGGCTCCGGCCAATGCAGCATTGACAGCGGAAATATTTGCGATTCTGGCAGGCGGTGGTCACTACGTGAATGTACATACACCAGCAAATCCAAGTGGTGAGTTAAGAGGCCAAATAGTTAATTAATCGCTTAGATAATTATCTCGCATCAAAGAGTCTGTTAAGTGCAGGCTCTTTTTCTTTATATTCCAATTACAACCATTATCCAGTCAGGGTAGTTATATTTAGTTAAAAAAATGTAACAAAAAAATCATGATTTGTTCCCATAATCGTAATGCAAAGCGTCTAGCGTAAGCCTTCTTTAAAATAACATTGGTATTACAATGAATAAGATAAGCGTTTGTTCTGCGCTCGTAGCTGCATTATTACTGAGTGCATGTGATGATGATTCTGTGGAGGTTGTACAGGTTGAAAAGCCGGTGATCACAACGGAGACTGAAATAAAAGTAGTTGAAGTTCCGGTAATTGTGGAAGTGCCAGCAGGTAGCGCAAGTGCCATGCAAGTGGGCACACGTCCTGATTTCTTAATTCAAGATATGGAAGACAGTGCACTCAAAACCAAGCTTGAGCAGTGTGCTAACGGGCCTTTTTATAAAACAGACTTTTCAATTGGACACCGTGGTGCGCCAATGCAGTTTCCTGAACACACCAAAGAATCTTATATTGCGGCCGCTAAAATGGGTGCTGGGATTTTAGAGTGTGACGTTGCCTTTACTAAAGACAAAGAGCTGGTTTGTCGCCACTCACAATGTGATTTACACACTACAACAAATATTTTAGCAACGGATTTAGGCCAAAAATGTACGACCCCATTTGTACCTGGCGATCCTGAAAATGGGATTGCAGCCCAAGCTATGTGTTGTACTAGCGACATTACTTTGGCCGAGTTTAAGACATTAAAAGGTAAAATGGATGCCGCGAACTCAATGGCGACAACCGTAGAGGAATATATGGATGGCACGGCAAATTGGCGCACTGACTTATATTCGAGCCGTGGCACCCTAATGACTCATGCTCAGAGCATCGAGTTATTTAAAAGTTTAGGCGTGAAAATGACGCCAGAGCTGAAGACTCCGTCTGTCGCTATGCCTTTTGACGGTTTTACACAAGAAGCCTACGCACAAAAAATGATAGACGAATATAAAGCTGCAAATGTAGATCCAAAAAATGTATGGGCGCAGTCATTTAATCGTGACGATGTCGTCTATTGGATAAAAGAAAATCCAGAGTTTGGCGCACAGGCTGTGTATTTGGACGACAGATACGAAGCGCAAGCAGTAGACAATGAAACCATGGTATCAGCAGAGCAAATCGTGCATAACCCGGAGCTATTGTCACCAACGATGGAAGAGCTTGCAGCGGATGGCGTTAACATTATCGCACCGCCACTTTGGATGTTATTAACCGAAGAAGGAGGAGAAATCGTACCCTCACCTTATGCCAAAGCTGCAAAAGCCGCAGGGCTTGGGATCATCACTTGGACACTAGAGCGCTCTGGCCACCTAGCCAGCGGCGGTGGTTGGTACTACCAAAGCATCAACGGCAGTCTGTCAGGTGCGGCGATGATAAATAATGATGGCGATACCTTTAAAGTGCTAGATGTATTGGCCAAAGAGGTTGGCGTAATCGGCGTATTCTCTGATTGGCCTGCAACGACCACCTATTATGCAAGCTGCATGGGCATGCCTGCCAGTATTTAAGCGGTGTTAATTGTGGTACGAGCGGGTTCAACCTGTGAGCTCGTCTCTAATGATCGCCGCCTAAAGCAGCTCCTACCAAGGGTTTGAGTATATGGTAGGAGCGGATTTACTCCGCGATCTTTTTTTAATTATCCCGCGATCTTGTCTCTAATGCTCGCCGCCTAAAGCGGCTCCCACCACGGGTTTGAGTATATGGTAGGAGCGGGTTCATCCCGTGAGCTCGTCTCTAATGATCGCCGCCTAAAGCAGCTCCCACCACGGATTTGAGTATGTGGTAGGAGCGGATTTACTCCGCGATCTTTTTTTAATTATCCCGCGATCTTGTCTCTAATGCTCGCCGCCTAAAGCGTCTCCTACCACGGGTTTGAGTATATGGTAGGAGCGGGTTCACCCCGCGATCTTTTGATTTGGTTCTCACTGTTATTATGTTAACTCCGTTTGTTCCTAATTCTATGCTAGAAGAATCTCAACCCCTGCACTAGTCTTTATTATGAACGCTTCAATAAAGGCTAGAATCATGAAGTTAAACTCTATCCGTATCCTCATGACCGCTATCTTCGGTGGTATTATTGTTTTTGTCGTTATCGTTACCCTTTTGGTTGTCAACATGTATAACGCGTTGCTTGATTTCGAACAAATGGCAGACAACCGTTATAAAGCCTATCAACTGGCCGACGAATTAAGACAAAGCTCCGACGATTTAACGCGATTGGGCAGAACCTATGCGGTAACTGGCAACGATAAATACGAAAAGATGTATATGGATGTATTAGCGATTCGTAATGGTGAAAAGCCAAGGCCTGAAGGCTACCATAAAATTTATTGGGATCTGGTGCTTAATTATGGCGAGAAACCAAAACCAGATGGTCAACGGGAGGTATTACTCGATGCCATGAAAGCGGCGGGTTTTAGCCAAAAGGAGCTCAACTACTTAAGTGAGGCACAAGCCAATTCCGATGGCCTTGTTGCATTAGAAGTTGAAGCCATGAACGCCGTAAAAGGTAAGTTTAAAGATAGTGCTGGTAAGTACACCATTCAAGGCGAGCCCGATTTGAACAAAGCGGTTAAGCTTACTCACAGTGATGATTATCATCGCTATAAAGCCAACATTATGAAGCCGGTTGAATCGTTTTTCACTGAACTTGAAAACCGCACCAAGCAAAACGTTGTGCAAGCCCACAGTGCTGTAGAGTCTTATGTTTTGTGGGCTATGGTGATGTTAGTGATAACCGTATGCTTCAGCTTATTCGGTGTGTATTTAGTTCGTCGTCGTATTGTGAAACCGATAGAGTTACTTGGTAGAACTTTTGAAGAAATAGGTAGTTCAAACGATCTCAGAAAAACGGTAGACGAAAGCGGCGCGACTGAGATTAAAGCGGTAGCCAGTGTCGTAAATCGTATGCTTAGTAGTTTTAAAAATACGGTAAAGAATATCGGCTCAGCTGGTGGCGCGATGTCACAATCTTCCAAAGAAGTGGCGCACTTTATTCGCAGTAATAAAGAGATAAGTGAAGAACAAAACGCCCGTCTTGAAACCATCGCCACGGCTGCGGAAGAAATGACCGCAACACTCAATGAGGTCACGTCCAGTACAGTGAGTACCGCAGATTATGCCAATCAGGTTGAACTTGAAGCACAGCGGGGGATGGAAGTGATGTCGCAAACCAGTCAGCAATTTAGTGATTTGTCAGTGCGCTTTGACGAAACTGCGAATATTATCTCTGAGTTGACTGAGCAAAGTGACCAAGTGTCAAATGTAGTGAGCGTGATCCAGGCTATTGCAGAGCAAACTAACCTGCTTGCATTAAATGCTGCCATCGAAGCGGCAAGGGCGGGAGAGCAAGGCCGCGGTTTTGCTGTTGTTGCAGATGAAGTAAGGACCCTTGCACAGAGAACCCAAAAATCCACAGAAGAAATTCGCGATATCATCAACCAGCTGCAAACCAAAGCGGGGAGTGCGAATACCGCTATTCAGCAAAGCCAGCATCAAGTGCAAGCGACGGAAGAGCAGGTGATGGTATCTTCCGAAGTGCTTGATAGCATCTTTGAAGCTGTAAGCAAAATCAAAGACTTGACTCAAGGTGTTGCCACTGCTTCACAAGAGCAGTTATCGGTAACCGAAGACATTAACACCAATATCAATGGTCTGAGTGATATTTCTAAAGAAGCGATTAAGCGGATGAATGAGTTTATGGCCATTGTTGAGCAGTTAGAGCAAACCAGCCACCGCCTCAACGACAATGCAAGGGAGTTTACCGTTTAGCACGTAGGAAGCACTTTACGCGGTGGTCTTTTTTCTAATGCTCGCCGCATAAAGCGGCTCCTACTAAGAGTTTGAATATGTAGTAGGAGCGGATTTACTCCGCGATCTTTTCAACAAAATCGTGGGGTAAACCCACTCCCACCGCATATCATTACCGCTGGATAACTCCTCAAATGTCACCGCTGGTAGGAGATGTATGGACTCCTCCCCCTTATCGGGAGAGTACGGTATAAAGATATTGCAAAACACTTTTACCAAATAAGGAGTCCATACATGACACAGTCTAATTTAATTGCTATCGACTTGGCAAAAAACATTTTCCAGGTGGCACAGCTGAAAGGCAATAAACTCAAGTTTAATAAGCCAATGAAACGCGAACCTATGCTTGAGTTGCTAGCAAAAACCGAGGGTTCAAAGGTCGTGATGGAAGCTTGTGGTAGCGCCCAGCATATTGCTCGCAAAGCACTGTCACTGGGGCACGACGTCATGTTGCTTCCCCCTAAGTTCGTAAAAGCGTTTAGGCAAGGCCAAAAAACCGATGCAAACGATGTCCTCGCCATTGCCAGTGCAAGCCAAGCATACAACGTGAAGCCCTGTAAAATCATGACAGTTGAAGAGCAAACGTTGCAGTCACTGAGCCAAGCGAGAACCTTAGTAGATAAACAAAAGACCCAGCTTTCAAATCAAATACGTGGATTGCTATTAGAGTTTGGTGTTGTCATTAATCAAGGCGATGCAGCGTTAACACAAGCGGTTCCAGATATTTTAGAAGATGCTGAAAATGCGCTCCCTATCGCATTAAAACAAGCACTCGCGGTGAGTTATGACCTATATAAAACACAAAGCAACGCTAAAGCACAGCTACATAAACAAGTTGAAGCGATAACCAAGCAAAATGACAGTTGCCAGCGTTTAATGGCATTAGAAGGCGTTGGCCCAATTACCGCGATAGAGCTGCTATCCTTTTTAGGCAATACTTCACAATTTAGTGATGCCAGAGGGGCTGCAGCATGTGCAGGTGTTACACCGACCCAGCACTCATCAGGCGGAAAAGCCAAGATAGGGCATATCCCCAAAAGACGAGGCAATACATTAAGGAAAAACCTGTTTCTCGGTGCAAGAACGGTAGTCAGCAGGCTAAAACATAAAGAAGCGACCACAGAGAAAGAACGCTGGATAAAAAACCTACTCGCCAAGAAAAGCGTGAAATGTGTTGCCATTGCATTGGCCAACAAAACGGTTAGAACTGCCTATGCCTTACTTAAAAACGGTTCAACATACGAGCCAAAAATCTTAGCGGCATAGCACTGAGTAACAGAAGAAAAAATCAAGATAAACAGAAAAAGAAAGCAAAAAGTATACTGAGATTACCCCCAGTATTGAACAAGCCAAGATAGAGCATTAAGCGGTGAGACCCACCCTTGAGAGCCTGTTAAACCGCAGGTGTATACAAATACCGCGTAGGAGATAAGGCACAAGGGCGCGAATACATCAAAGAGGCCGAGGTAGCACCTCATCAAGAGCCCGGATATAAGCACGCAATCACACTAATAATGCTAAAAATGGCTTGTACAATTGGAGGAGTCCATATAAGCCGCTTTACGCGGCGATCTTTTCAACAAAATCGGCGATCACTCCCTCAAACATCAACCTCAATCCAACGCGGTCAAGGCACGGTAGGTATCATAAGCAAATTGGTCAGTCATACCGCTAATAAAATCCTGAATAAGGCGGCAGCGATAATAAAACTCAAAAATCGGCTCGGCTTGCTCAGCCTCACTAAGCTGCGCGACCGTCTCGCGGTATACCGCAACATACTTTTTGGAAATTCGATTAATCAATCGCGACTCTATCGCAAAGTCATGGTCGCCACTTAATGCTGCGTGAAACTCGTCGGCGTGTAAATCAAGCACCCGCTGATATTCATTCAATATGCTGCTGGTGATCTTATAGCCTTGAAGCTCTAACTGCTCGACTTCTTTATTCGAGAATACCTTGTTGGCCGCCACCGTTTTCAACGACTTTACAATGGCATGGAGGTGGCTGTTATCCTCCAGTAACGAAGCGTTAAAACTCCCTTCGTAGATCGCATCAAGGTTGTCGATAAAACGCGTTTTGGCATGTTCTGCAAGCGGGTGCAACAACCCCACGCGGAGCCAAATAAAAAACTCATTATCAAAATTCGCCATATGCTTGCTGGCTTTGTCATTGGCATAGTGCAGCTTTTTACTCATAAGCTCTAACAGCTTGTCATCGGTGATCCCAAACCCAGCGGCGATATTTTGATATTCCTCTATTAAACAGCCCGTTAACTCATCTACGCTAATAATGCCTTTTTCTACAGCGTCTTCCATATCAGCAAGGCAATAAGCAATATCGTCAGCCGCCTCCATGATATAAGTCACAGGGTGGCGATTACCCACTTGGATCTGCAATTTGTCGCACAGCTCACTGACAAAACCACTTTCACTAAAATAGTATCCCGCTTTCTTTTGCAGATAAGACTTATCGATGGCCACGGTTGATTTAGGTGTAGTCGCGCAGCGGGTATACTTCATCACAGTGGCACATTGTGAATAGGTAAGATTAAGTCGAGAAAGCGTATGAATAACGCGAATGGCTTGGGCGTTACCCTCAAAACTACAAATATCGAGCAGTAACTCCATTTCTTGATTCAGCACCGCCAGATCCGACGCTTTGCTCTCCTTTGAGCCATACCTAAGCGCCGCCCGAGCACTTTTTGCAAACTGTTGATGCTGGCTCAAATAGCGCTTAAACCAATCATTGATAGCGGCCTCGCCAAAGTGACCAAACGCAGGGTTACCAATATCGTGCATCAAACAGGCCATTTCAGACAGAGTAATCAAACACTCAGACAAATCCACCTGCTGGCAGTTTTTATCTTCATATTGCAGCAAATTTTGCTTACCTTGCAGTCCCAGCGCATCAACAATTTTTTTAGCAATGTAACGGCCGTTTTGCTGCACCTCCAGCGAGTGCGTTAAGCGCGAACGCACAGCCGCATTACGCTCAAGCGGAAACACTTGGGTTTTTTGTTGCAGTCGTCTAAGCGCAGCACTGTTGATAATACGCCCACGGTCGCTCTCAAGGCTACTCGCCTCACTACCACCGGTATTATAAGAACGCTCGTTTGTTATTTTATTTTTGAAGTGCATGCCACTTTCCTGTTGAAACCCAAGCTACATTTCCAATGTAGGTGAATGTGGAAAAGTTGTAAACCGAATAGACACCTTGCACAGTCGCTCTAAAAGTAAAACATCATACAAAGTAAGGTAGCGCAGTACCTCTGCACCGAGCTAACAGCAGCCAAAACACCAGCTAAGCCAGCAAAGTGATAAAACTAGCTGTAATGCGTTGTAATAGGCTAGCTCATCTATATTTGTTACTTTTATGGGTTTGGTTTAACCCTTGTGTTAATAGTCTGGCAAAAAATATCTAACACTTTGGTGGTAAAAACACCTGGATTTGACGCAAATCACTACAAAACGCACGGATTTTCGGGTTTAATACTCTCAGCATTCGTTTACATCTAATTTCAAATGAATATATACAGCGGTTAAGGATGAAGTAACCGCTCACGAACAGGATCTTTATGCGTTTGAGCGTTTACCTAACCATTTAGATTAGCAAGATTAATTACAGTGGTTTCGCATTGGCAACGGACGGCAAACGCGAACTCGCAGAGTTTTAGTGATGACATGGAAATCATACTTATCGTCATTTACACTGCGCCACAAAATGAAGTTACTTTAGGTAAAAGATGTCCGAAATCACGCTCGCTTATTACGACCAACATGCAGATGAATTTGCAAACTCAACACTTAATGTGGACATGCAACCGCTTTATCAGGAGTTTCTT
Source organism: Pseudoalteromonas sp. GCY (assembly GCF_016695175.1). Classification (NCBI taxonomy): domain Bacteria; kingdom Pseudomonadati; phylum Pseudomonadota; class Gammaproteobacteria; order Alteromonadales; family Pseudoalteromonadaceae; genus Pseudoalteromonas; species Pseudoalteromonas sp. GCY. Next base: position 555,759 of record NZ_CP068022.1, on the reverse strand, counting down.
CCAGAATTCCCAAAGCGTGATAAACGTCATATTCACATTTTAGACGCCGGTTGTGGTAGTGGCCGCGACGCTGTCGCGTTCAAACAACTTGGCTATGAAGTCAGCGCAATGGATGCGTGCGAAAAACTAGTGAAGATTGCCGCTACACAACTAGGCCAACCAGTGAGACACCAATTCTTTGAAGAGATACAAGATATTGCTGCTTTTGATGGTATTTGGGCTTGTGCCAGTCTTTTACATGTTGCAGAGAAAGACCTGTCCAATGTTTTTGTGAAGTTACAAGACGCGCTTAAACATCATGGCGTGTTGTATGTTTCGTTCAAATATGGTGCTGGTGAACGAGAGCACAATGGTCGCAGATTTACAGATCTTAATGAAGACGGATTATCAAAAGTTATCACCGCATGCCCAAATCTCAACATCATCAAGCTATGGGTGACGGAAGATAGAAGACCCAACCGCGATAACGAGCTTTGGTTAAACGCTCTGCTTCGGAAGGATTAATCAGGTGAGCAGCAATAACCAAGGAGGAAAACTTGCGCTGTGCACGGATAAGCAACTTTATATTGGGGGCGATGACCCTTTATTGCCTGCACTGCTCCATGCCATAGAGCAAGCTGACGAGATTGAAATAACCGTTTCATTTATTCAGCGCTCTGGTCTTGATTTACTTTTTGATGCTTTGTATGACGCCTTAACAAACGGCACCACCTTAAAGTTACTTACGTCGGACTACCTAGATTTTACTTGCCCGTTCGCACTTAAAGAATTGATGACACTACAGACTTTAGGGGCTGATCTACGAGTATATGAAACTCGCGGAAATGAGAGTTTCCATATGAAGTCATACATTTTTACCAAAACCAAAGGTGAAGATGGTCAAATTTATGAGGGGAGTGCGTTTATTGGTTCAAACAATATAAGTGCAGTGGCGCTAACTCAAGGGTTAGAATGGTCTTTTCGGCATGATTTTATAGCTAGTCAGAGTGGTAATAACAAGGCAACGTTTTTGCAGTTTAAGGCTGCGTTTGCCAGTTTATTTACTCACCCTCAAACAACATGTTTAAGCTACCCGTGGATACAGCACTATCAAAAACGTCGTAAGAAGCCACAGTTCAAAACTGTTAGCAAGGTCGATGACGACATAGATATTGAGCCGATTGGCCCTAGACCTGAGCAGCAAGAAGCCTTAGAAAAACTGAATAACTCAAGAGCACAAAGCTATAAAAGAGGCTTAGTGGTATTAGCGACAGGAATGGGCAAAACTTGGCTTGCTGCTTTTGATGTTCAACAAGTAGGTGCTAAAAAAGTCCTATTTGTGGCACATAGAGAAGAAATCCTCAAGCAAGCGGCCAAGACGTTTACGCGATTAATTGATTGTACTGCAGGGTTTTATACCGGTAAGCAAAAACAAAGTGATGCCGACTTTTTGTTTGCCTCTGTACAGAGCATTGGTAAAACAGAGAGTTTGAGGCAGTTCACTGTCGATTATTTTGACTACATTATTGTTGATGAATTTCATCATGCGAGCAGTAAATTATACCGAAATTTGCTGTCTTACTTTGAGCCGCAATTCTTACTTGGTTTAACAGCTACACCAGAGCGAACGGACCAAGCCGATATTTTAAGCCTGTGTGACAACAACCTCGTTTATGAGCGGAATATGGTGCAGGGGATTGACGCCAAAACGCTCGCGCCGTTTCACTATTATGGTATTTGGGATGAAAGCGTTGACTATACCGCAATTCCTTGGCGTAACGGCAAGTTTGATCCAACCAGTCTAAACAACCAATTTGCGACAGAGCACAGAGCAAAACATGCTTTACAGCACTGGAAACAGTTAGCGCAAACACGCACGCTGGCTTTTTGTATTTCGACCACACACGCCGACTACATGGCAAACTACTTTAATAAAGCGGGAATTAAAGCGGCTTCAGTACATGGAAAGTCAAGCATAAAACGCAGTGAAGCACTCGCGCATTTAGCGTCTGGAAAACTACAAATTATTTTTAGTGTTGACCTGTTTAATGAGGGCACTGACTTACCCAGTATCGACACTGTGATGATGCTGAGGCCCAGTGAATCAAAGGTTTTATTCTTACAGCAATTAGGTCGTGGACTGAGAATCCATCAACAGAAAACGCATTTGGTGGTATTAGATTTTATTGGTAACCACCACAGTTTTTTGAACAAGCCTTATGCACTTTTTGGTACACATTCGCCTAGAGACTTAGTTGCTAAGTTCAGTAAAGACAACCAAGTAGTTCAGCTACCTGAAGGGTGTTTTGTAAATTACGACCTAGAAATTACTGACTTTTGGCAGCTACTCGCTAAAGAACAGCGAACCACGGCTCTTGATGATTATCAAAATCTAGCAGATCAGTTAGGTCATGCGCCTGATGCTTGTGAGTTTTTCCATGAGTATGGTGAGTTTAAGAAGATAAAACCCTATGGAAGTTGGTTTGAGCTCGTTGTAAAAGCAAAGAGCGTTAGTAGTATTTCAGCTAAGTGGCTTGCGCCCTACAAGGTGTTTTTAAAAGAGGCTGTCGAAGTGACCAGCATGACAAAATGCTTTAAAGCCATTTTGCTTGAAGCCTTTGTTCAGCTCGATGGTATAGCTTATCCTCCCACATTAAGAGCGCTGGCAGATAAGAGTTATGATGTGCTATTGCACTATCCTCAGTTAAGAAAGCTAGACATATCAGAAAAGGACAGAAGCAAAAGCAAAGGCGGTAAAGCTTGGTTCAACTATTGGTTTGATAATCCGATTAATGCTTTCACAGAAGCAAAAAAGCCTGCACATAAGCGCAAAACACACCACTGGTTTTCAATTGAACAAGCACCAAGTCAATCCATTGAAGAAGCACAGTTCAAACTAAACCTTAAAGTTGAAACGCAAGATATTGAACAACTGACCGATTGTATATTGGAGTTAAGCCGCTATCGCCTTGCTAGATATCTTCACACCAAACGTGACAGGCTAGCCGAACCCGAAAGTACACAGGCGGTGACAGATGATGCGATACCAAGCCAGCTACAAAGTACAGATGTTGCGGAAAACGTGGTACAGCTGCCATATTTTCCTAATTTGAAAATTGCTTGTGGTCACTTTAAAACAGGTGACAGCAGCGAAATGTCCTTCGTGCCTGCACCTCCGGGGTGTGGGAAAGTCGACCCTGAAAAACACTTCTTAGCTCATGCTAGTGGTAATTCTATGAACGGTGGGAAACACCCTATCTTCGATGGGGACTTGTTATTACTCGAGCGGATCACTTCTAGCAATGCAGGATCAATTACAAATACCACTATCGCCATCGAGCGCTTTGACGCAGCTGGCGACGAACAATTTTTACTACGAGATGTAAGAAAACAGATTGATGCGCAAGGTGAAGTAACCTACTTACTTGTGGCAAGAAACCCAGAGTATGCAGTAATGGAAGCCAACGATGAGTTTGTGACGTTTGCGCGGTTGAGAACGAGTTTATAACAAATATCTAGAAAGGAAACTGACTATTATGAGTAGAGATTTTGAACTATTTTTCGGCCTAGTGTCACCCATTGGTGTTAATGTGGATGGGGCAATTAAGACACTAAGCACTGCTTTGGTTGATTTTGGGTGTAGGGTTGAAGTTATTAATATTCAAAGTTTGACTGAATCCTTGAGTCACGAGAAGAGTATTTGCAGGAAAGAAATTGACTCTTTGGTGTCTTCAATGCCTCGCTTGCGAAAGTTAGTGGATGATGCAGCTATTCAAGGTGTTGATTATGAAGATATATATGCAAGACTTGCGGTCAATAAAATCAACGAATTAAGAAGTGGTAGCGATCTAAATTGTTACATTATTGAAGGTTTTAAACACCCCTCTGAAATTGAAACGTTTCGTAATATTTATGACAAGTCTTTTTATGCAATAGGTTTAACTTCCTCTGTGTCTGATAGGATTAGATACCAAATTGGACCAAGTGTTAATGAGAGTAGGAGTTTCCAAGCAGCAAGAGAAGTATATGAGGACTTCGATTTTCGTATAGAAAGTCGTACGTCCAAATATAAAAATAACACGGCAAAGGCATATCAACTTTCAGACTTTTTTATAAATCTGACAAGTAGCGAACATAGTGACTATTGTGTTGATAGTGAAATTCAAAGGATTGTTGACCTTATCTTCGGTGCTCCCACAATTACACCGCGCGAAGAAGAACATAGTATGTTTATGGCGTATATGTATTCCACGCGTTCAGCTGATTTGTCTAGGCAGGTTGGCGCTGTAATGTAACTCCCCCAAAAAATGAAACAGTTTATAAGTAGAATTTTCCATTAACTAAAATAGGAAAATTTATGATGAGAAAAAGCAAGTTCACCGAAACCCAAATTGTCAGCATGATCAAAGAAGCTGAGGCGGGTATTCCTGTTCCAGAAATCTGCCGCAAACATGGTATCGGCCAAAGTACGTTTTATAAATGGCGCTCAAAATATGGCGGGATGGAAGCTTCAGACGTTAAGCGACTTAAAGAGCTTGAAGAAGAAAACCGTAAGCTAAAAGATATGTTTGCAACGCTTAGCCTAAAGCACTCGATGCTTGAGGATATCATCGCAAAAAAGCTGTAAAAACAAGTAGGCGCAGAGCTTGGGTAGAGCATTTAAGAGCTCAATTTAACGTCAGCGTCGCATTTGCTTGTGAAGTGGCAGGGCTAAGCCGCTCAGTTTTTTATTACAAACATAAACGGCCGTCAGATGATGAAGTTATCGACGCATTACTTGCGCTGGTAGAGCGCCATCCTAGGTGGGGGCTGCCTAAGCTATTCAAAAGGCTTCGCAATAAAGGTAAGCCGTGGAATAAAAAGCGTGTTGAACGCGTTTACAACATGCTAAAACTAAACTTGAGACGTAAGGGGAAGCGCCGTGTTCCAACAAGAACACCTGAACCATTAAGTGCACCGACACAATATAATGAATCGTGGTCAATGGACTTTATGAGTGACGCATTAAGCTATGGACATCGTTTTAGAACACTGAATGTGCTGGATGATTTCAACCGACAAGCACTGGCGATTGAGGTCGATACAAGCTTAACTTCTGAACGAGTTATTAGAACGCTACAACAAATTATTGCTTGGCGAGGAAAACCAAAGCAGATTAGAGTGGATAATGGTCCAGAATTTACTTCAACGGCACTCGAAGATTGGGCAATGAAAAATGACATCAAGTTGGAATTTATAGAGCCAGGCAGTCCTTACCAAAATGGTTTTGTGGAAAGGTTTAATCGGAGTTACCGTGAAGAAGTGCTAGATTTATACTTGTTTGAGTCACTGCAAGAAGTACGTGAAATCACTGATGAGTGGTTAGATATTTATAATTATGAGCGACCTCATGATTCACTAGGTGATATGACACCGGTTGGTTACCTTGAGGCTGCATAAAATTCTACGAAATAGCTGTACTAAATTGGGTGGAGTTACACTCTGGCATCACTAAATTGTGAAGTATTGCCTAAAAAGGATAGCAGCTCTATCGCGGTAATTGGGCCAACGCCTTCTAATGCCATTAAACGCTGGCAACTGTCATTTTGCTTGGTTATCGCTTCAACTTGTTTATGTAGCTGTGCTTTAGCGTCGCATTGTGTTTTATTTTGTTTATCTATTAAGGCTCTCGCTTGACTCAATGATTGTAACGTTTGCTCTTCAACCGTCATGATTTTACAGGGCTTCACGTTGTATGCTTGGCTTGCACTGGCAATGGCGAGGACATCGTTTGCATCGGTTTTTTGGCCTTGCCTATACGCTTTTACGAACTTAGGGGGAAGCAACATGACGTCGTGCCCCAGTGACAGTGCTTTGCGAGCAATATGCTGGGCGCTACCACAAGCTTCCATCACGACCTTTGAACCCTCGGTTTTTGCTAGCAACTCAAGCATAGGTTCGCGTTTCATTGGCTTATTAAACTTGAGTTTATTGCCTTTCAGCTGTGCCACCTGGAAAATGTTTTTTTGCCAAGTCGATAGCAATTAAATTAGACTGTGTCATGTATGGACTCCTTATTTGGTAAAAGTGTTTTGCAATATCTTTATACCGTACTCTCCCGATAAGGGGGAGGAGTCCATACATCTCCTACCTGCGGGGGGCTAGTGTGGTGGGAGCGGATTTATTTCGCGATTTTTTAAGTAGAGATCGCCGCGTAAAGCGCCTCCTACCTGCGGGGGGCTAGTGTGGTGGGAGCGGATTTATTCCGCGATGTTTTATGTAGAGATCGCCGCGTAAAGCGCCTCCTACCAGCGGGGGCTAGTGTGGTGGGAGCGGATTTATTCCGCGATGTTTTAAGTAAAGATCGCCGCGTAAAGCGGCTCCTACCAGCGGGGGCTAGTGTGGTGGGGGTGGATTTATTTCGCGATTTTTTAAGTAGAGATCGCCGCGTGAAGAGGCTCCTACCTACTTATCCAATTGTTAAAGGAATATTCAATATGACTCCAAGTGCGTTACGCAAAGCAGTTAATGCCTTTTCTAAGGATACTCAGCATCAACCAGATTATTATTTTGTTGAAGGCTATTTGATTGGCAAAGTTGCCATTAATGATATTGCTGAAATACACGAGTGGTTGCCTGAGCTCTTTGGTGATTACACGGCTATTTACCGTGCTCAGTTAGAGGCCTTAATGGATTTGCATGAGCAGTGCGTTTCAAGCTTGGATGGAAAAACTTATAAGTTGCCAAAAGAGTGTGCGCTCTCTAAGCAAGACTTTGCAGCATCATTAGTAGAAGGTGCTCCGTTACCGAGCTTTTGTCTTGGTCTGCTTAAGGCCTTGGATAAAGTATCTATTGAGAACTTGTCACTAGAGCAGAAAGGTGCGGTAAGTGAATTACAACAACAGCTCACCGGATTTACTAGCTTAGATGCAGCAAAGGCAGCGTTTTCATACGCTGAGCCTATGATGCCTTTTGAGCGAGAGGCTCATGACGTAAAGCGTTATTTGGCAGGCGCGATTATGGAGTTAGGGGATACTTTAATTTGGGATCCTGAGTTAGACAACGAGCTCGGAGCGTTTGAATTTGACGAAGATTTTGATGAAGAACAAGAAGAAATAAGAAACTCACTGATTGAGAACTTACTCAAATTGACTCACATTGATTCAATCCCTTTACTTGACCAGTTTATTCATAATGAAGAACAAGACTTTATTACGCCTGATTTCATAAAGGAAAATCAAGGCAATTTTTGGCTTATCCACGAAACCAGACCTTATATGTTTATTCGTTACCATAAAGCGTGGATTTACTTTTGGGCAGGCAGAGTACAAGCGGCGGTTGATGAGTTAGACGTGCTGCTGCGACTTAATCCAAACGATAATCAGGCCTGTCGATACCTGTATGTGAACGGTTTAGTCATCTTAAAACAGTGGGATAAACTACAAGCTTGCCTTGATGAATATGAAGAAGAGAGTATTTTTATGCTATCTGCAGAGGCGCTGATGCGCTTTGCACAGGATGGCGAGAGCAAAGCTTTGAATGAGCTAAAAGCGACAATCAAAGGGTACAATAAGCACTTTATCAAGATGCTTACAGGTCAAGAAAAGACTAAGCAAAAAGAGATATATGGCTACACCTTGGGTTCAAAAGAAGAAGTCTTAAGTTATATAGATTGTGGTGGCAAAAAAGCCTGGTTAAGCGTTGAAGGAAGCCTCTTTTGGCTGCGCAAGAAAAGTTAATCGTACTTTGTTTCAGGCATGCTGAGTGAGTCTATTTAGGAAAAGGCCCTAAATGATAGGGCCTGCTGGTTGGGGGATTGTGTTAAGTTATATGCTTTCAATCATCCACTTAGCGGATAACTGGTCCGGCTCGCCATGGCGATTTAACTCAGGTTGGTTTTGCGCTTGGTTAAACCAAATATATTGCTGCCAAAATTGATTTTTGATATTCCAAACACCACCTTGATAAATCAACGAGTAGAGTGCTTGCTTAGGGGAGTCTACGAGCTTGAGATAACCTGCGCTTGTGCTGCTGTAACTTAAAAACAGTGAAGGGGCCTGAGTGGTTCTAAAATAGTGCTGACCCTCAGCATTGGTTACCTGAATTAAATCGATAGGCTCAGTTGGGCTAAAGGTAATTCGGGATTCATTGTTCAGGGTCTGTGCTGCTAAATACTGATTATTTACGGGCGACTTTATCGTGATTTGTGTGCCTGTATCTGCACTTAACTGCGGATATGCCCAGCCGCTTGGTGGCGTTTGCCAGGTTAGAGATTTCCAGCGCCAATTGTAGGGAATATCTAAGTGTGGGTCGTTAAGATCTTCAAAACCAGGTTCGGCTTCGATATTAAAAAGACATTGGTTTCGCTCTGCATCTAGCTGTGCAACACGCTCTGTTTGGCTAGTTGTGCCTACATTTAGCTCTGCCATACACGCTTCGAGCGACTTCCCTTTTCCTGACTCATTAGGGGCCAGTACATAAGTATGGTCACGTTTACTTTCGTCCTCATACCAAGCCAGCATAGCGGCCTCGTCAAACGACAACCAGTTTTGTACTAGTCGCTGTGCTTCTTGCTCGGCTACGCTAAGTCTTTGTGCTTTTGGTATTGCCATTGTGCGAATAAACGCAGCCCAAAGATCTTTACTGGCCTCCAGCGCGACAATCGCAACCGGTTTCATGCTACTAATACGATAAGACTGCCAACCAGACTCTAAGCGTGTATTCGCTTGCCAAATTACATCGCCACTGGTGAAGTTGAGCACATCTTTGGTGTCGTGCGAATGCTGCTCAGCACCCTCTGAGCAAAGATAAGCTTTTACTTGCCAAACCTTTTCGTAGTTGTCTTGTGGGAGCCTTACCGTATGTTCTGGACTAAATGAGTCTTGAAATAGGTGAACGGCACGGCCAAATAAAAAGTAATTATGATCTACTTCCGCAAGGGCGGCGTGGCCACCACCATCCCACACTTTGAGGCGCTTTTCCTCAGCCATGGCTGCATCAATAAAATGTTGAACAAAGCGTTTTTGTGCGCGATAAGCTGCATCTACACCACCTTGGCCTGCAATATCGTCATAACGGCGCATAAAGTGATCTAGCTGAATGTCAGCCGGTTCTTGCGAGACTGCGCTAAAACAGTTTGGGCCGGCAGGATCGGTACTGGCATTGGTGACGTTAAATCCAGCAATATCAACCCAACGCTCACCGACGATGGCGGAATTCACACTGTCGTATCTTGGTTCATAGAGCGGATTGTTGTTTAACTGGGACTGGAGTCGAGTAATTTCATCTTGTGCGGTATGTAGCGCGATGTTCTTTGCCAGACCATAGCGCCAAGCGTGTCTGGGGTCGTTGGGATCTGGTTCGATAATATGTTCGGCATCCAGCACCTCAAGTGCTGCGGTGCGGGTTAACCATTCATGTCCCATGGGCATGATCCCTTGTCCACCAAATTGAGTGAACGCTTGAACTGTGCTGCTTAATGCAAGTCCTAGTGCAAATGTGAGAGGCTTTATTTTCATATCTACTCCTTGAAAATTAAAAGCAAAAAATAATGTTTTTACTCAACTGAGGGACAAGGATTATAGTTTGTGAAATAAATGTTTCAATTAATTTTTGTTTGTAACGAATAAGTTTTCTAATTACCTGATTTATTTTTTGAGTGTTAGGTTCTTACATGGTTTAAAAAGATAAAAATATTTTTCATTTAATATCAAATTATTGTGGATTATTTTGTTCGTGTTGTATGTTCTGTAATGAAGTGAAATATGCACATTTTATTGCTGGTGCTACAGTTAGTCTACTTAGCTGGGACTCAATTTAAGCGAAAGTTAGCGCACACTTGAATATATTTTGTTAACAAGTGTGCTGTTTTGTGCCGTGATTACTATATCTAAAGGATATAAATATGAACTATTCACTTCACCCCTCTGTCGGCGTCGCAAGGCTCGGTAATAGCGATGGTCAGTTTTATTTAGCACCAGACAAAATAGGCGGTTTACCATTTGAATCCGATGAATGGGGCAATAAGATAGACAGTCCTGTCAGTCAGTTTAAAGATGCAGAAGGCCGGATCCGCAGACAGGGTCAACCCTTTAAAATCATTGACGAAAATAACAATGAGCTAACGTTATCGAGCGATAACGTTAAATCAATTAATTGGACCGTACACGTCGCTAATAAAAAGGCGGCATGGTATGAGTTTAATGAATTACAAGGCAACTTACTCTATGGTCAAGATAATAGTTATAGCAATCGCAACACGCCTTGGCGTAATGCGGATGCAACGGATCGCCGAAGCTTAATTATTGATCCAGGTCCAAGAACGATATCTGGCGCAAATGCAAAAGCTGAATTTGACGCCGCTAGTGCACCGGCAGGGTATCCGGTTAGTTTCCCTCCCAAACCGTGCCAGGGCAGAGAAATAAAGTCGCTCGGAGATATTTTAACCGATAACGAAGGCCGCTTAGTGGTACTTGGCGGTAAAGGGAATGCGGGTGGCAACCAGCCTCTTGAATCTTACGGTGGTGCGGACACATGGCATGATGATATTGCGGACGGGACTGTGTATTGCACGGTTACGTTTGACGATGGTAAAACCTTGCAACTCTCTGCTTGGGTAATTGTTGGCTCTCCGGACTTTGCACCGGAAATCGTTAATATCTCCAACCTCAGTGATACTATGTTTGACGTTGCGGTGCGTGAACAAAACTTATGTCCTGAGCTTTACAGCAATGGTGAGTATCAGTCTTCTTATCAGGCAAATTATTACCAAGATATTGAGCCGATTATCCAGCGTATCAGCCGTTATCAGTGGGTATCAAATGTCCAATCTATGTCGGCATTTGTGTCCAATATTTTTGATTTTAAAGACAATTCGGAAGATAACAAAGCCAATCGTCAGGCTTACTTTAAGTACTTTAGACAGCCAGTAGACCCTGCCACAGTGCAGCAAACTCCGCCAAACGAGCAAACCAATCAGCAACTCTTTGAGTATGGTATTGAGGGTAATTTACCACTGATGCCAATGAACTCTGGCAGTAACTCGGTGAGTAATGCCGAAGACAATATTGTCGATAAGTTTTTAACGTTAACGCAGACTCAATACTTCTTACTGAGCCAGTGGGCTGCTGGTAACTTTTCAAGTGCTAAACCTTCAGCGCCACAGAGCGCAGTCGATGAGTTTGGTGTATTTTACGCAGATCAAGGTAGCGTGGGTAATTGCGTTGGCTTACCTATGTGTCCAGGGATAGAAGTAACTTGGAGCTTACAAAATCCAGCAGTGTACGCTGCGCCTTATGTCATCAAAGATCAAAGCATGGGTAATGGCTTTCCAAGTGGTTTAGATGCTGAGCGTGATGAGTGTGAAGGTGGTGGATGTCAGCCGGGAGATTTAACCAAGCGCATGGCATGCCCGTGGCAAGCAGACTTTTTCAACTGTACCATTCAAAATGTGAACTTTACCGAGCCAACGGTGAATAAAGTGAACGTTGGCACGGAAGACGATCCGCAAATGGTGCCCGCCGCCCCAACTTACTATAGTTACTGGTGGCCGCCGCAAAGCCCTTGGGATGTATTGACAAATCAATTTGATGATCAATCACTTACCCACTTGCCTGCAGGCCAGCAAGTCAATTATGCACGTGGCATTAATAGCTTTGTACAAATGGTTGAGCATTGGTCGGCGCTTGGTTTTATTCGCAATCAAAATAGTGATGAACCGAATTTCCCGTACTTTACGGAAACCGAACGCAATCACCAATTGTTTGCTTATAAGGATGTGCCTGTTTCGGATATTACTGGAAATATTCAAGACGACGGAACAGATATTCCGGTGTTTTATATTCCTGATGACCTTAAAAATCACTTGTCTTGCGGGTGCTCTAAGGCCAAAGCAATATTAAAAGGGCTTGAAGACAAAATGGCTAAGCCAATTACGCAAAAACGAGCTGCGAAAAAAGTGCCTCGCAGCGGTACTCGAACAAGACGGTAATGGATATGAATGGTACTCACGAATGTGATGTGCTAGTAATTGGTGCTGGCCCTGCCGGGGCTAGCACCGCATTAAACTTGCTCAATCACACAGACCTATCGGTCATTTTAATCGAGCAGTCTGATTTACAAAAATTAAGAATTGGCGAAAGTGTATCTGCAAGTGTGTTTTCGGTATTGGACTATTTGCAGATAGACAGAGCGGATTTCGGTCTGCACTGTTTTACTCCAACTCAAGGTAACAGTGCGTTTTGGGGGAGTGATAAATCCGCTAATCGTCACGCGATTTTTGCACCAGACAGAGCAACCTATCAAATTAATCGCGAGATATTTGATCTAACCTTGCTCGAAAGCACGATCCAGCGCGGTGGTACGGTATTCCCTCGCACTAAAAGCAAAGCAATCACTCAGTTGCAAGACGGTCGTTATTCTGTGGGGGGGAGTCATCCTGACTATGGTCAGTTTACAATTATCTGCGAGTATCTTGTTGATGCGTCAGGGCGCAACTCGCCCATTGGCAAATCTCTAGGGGCGGCTGTCCAGCAATATGACAGACTCACAGGGGTTGGTGCTTTCTTTAAAGCAAAGCAAGGTGCGCTTGAGCAACTACAACTAATTGAAAGCGATGAATTTGGCTGGTGGTACAGTGCGGCACTTTCTAACGATATGTTAGTTGTAACGTATTTCAGTGATTTTGAATTGCTCTCAAAACAGCGCTTAAATCGTTTGGCGCAATGGCAAGTGCACCTAGATAGCAGTAAATATATGTCACGGCGGGTAGAGGCCGCAAAGATGATGGACGAAAACTTATGGATCCGACCTGCCGGAAGCCATTTTAGTAGCTTTGCTCATCTCAAGAATTATTTACCTGTGGGGGATGCGGCTTGTGCGTTTGACCCTATTTCCTCTATGGGATTAGGGTTTGCCATGACATCGGGGTGCCAAGCGGCAGCCATTATCGGCAATACCAAAACATCTCAAGCATTTATGCATAGCAGCAAGGTATATCAACAAGACTTAGCGCGTCAGTTTGATCATTATTTAGCGCTAAAGCAGCAGTTTTATAATAAGGAAAAACGTTGGTGTGATGCACCTTTTTGGTTCAAGCGGCAGCAACTTATCAATCAGGTTGCTTAGCTGAAACTAAAACTAGCCAAAGAATAACAACTGCTAGCGCAAGTTGTTATTCTGATTTCGGGTTAGTTTATATTAAAGCAAACTTAAAATGTGTTTGGCGTTTTGTCGGGCAAGACAGCCTTTGACGGGATCGGTTGAAAACGTTTTAGCCGATATTTCCATAGGCTCCCCTTCATGAAGTACATCACCGCTATAGACCTTAACTCGACAGGTCGTTTTGTTTTGCTCTTCTGAATAAACAAGCTCCACTTTTTCGGCCTTCATGATTAAGTTTTTGTAGGGGTATCCCGCATCGGTAAATACTTTTTCAGTTTGTACCTGCTCTGATGTTGATGCGAGTGCTGTTAGAGGAAATGCAAGAATAATTGCGTATTTCATGATAAAGACTCCTTCCGTCTCTGATTTCATTGCTAAGTATTGTGTGCATTCATAAAACTGACAAACTAGAAATTCTGACTTATAGTTAAGTTTTAATTAAGTAAGATGGCGAATGAAATCACCTCCACTCAAAGGACTTTGGTATTTTAAAACGGCAGCCGAACTAGGCAGTTTTAAGCAGGCGGCGGAAGCCTTATTCGTGACACAAGCCGCCGTCAGTCAACAGATAAGAACGCTTGAGCAACAGCTCGGCTGCATGTTGTTCGAGCGGCAAACAAGAAAGGTATTGCTAACTCAGCAAGGACAAGACTTGTTGCCATACTTACACAAGGCCTTTGGGCAAATGGAAATGGGTCTATCGACGTTAAAATCAGATCCTAACCCAAACACCATTAACCTGTCGGTTTTGCCTTCATTTGCTACTTGTTGGCTTTTGCCTAGATTGGCGAGCTTCAACAAAGCATTGCCAGACTTCCAGCTACGTATTGATCCCACCGAGCAACTCGCCGATTTTAACCACGACGATATCGATATTGGGATCCGCTTTGGATTTGGTAACTATCCGGGACTGAAAAGCGAACTCATCGCTGAAGATGAGTTAGTTCTTGCCTACCGTCCTGGATTAATTGACCCAAACAAACCGCTGCGAGAGCAGCTATCAAAGCTCAATTTTATTTATGACGAAGGTCGAGATAATCAACATGCGTGGCTGGAGCTAAACAAGCAGCTGGGTTTAAGTGGTCATACATTCAGTAATCTCAAAATTGATAATGCGGCATTGGTGCAGCAGGCAACGGTGGCAGGGCAGGGTTTTTCTTTGTTACGTAGACGTTTAGTGAATCAATCTTTAGAGCTTGGCCAGTTAGAAATCTATCCCGATTTTGCATGGTTATGTGAATATCGTTATTTCTTGGTCGCACCTGAGCGCCACTTTGCGTGGCCTAAATTAAAGGCGTTTCGGGATTGGATAGTTGCCGAGCTTAGATCGTGCTGAATTTTACTATTTAGCTTTATCCCACGGTATAATTTAGGTCAAAGTATAGTCATAAGTAAACAGTTCGGATCCGAGCTAAATAACCTGAAGTTAGATACTCGGATCCGATAGCCTATTTGTTAAAGGTGCTTTTTAAGAAAGTCGAGATAGGCTTGAGAGGCCTCAATACGGTTTTCCTTTTTCGAGAATCCATGCCCTTCATCGTCAAATAACACATATTTGACAGGCACATTGTTTGAGCGAACGGCTTCGACCAATTCATCACTCTCCACTTGAAGTACACGAGGATCGTTTGCACCTTGCACAACCATCAATGGCTTAGTGATATTTTTGGCATGGAAAAGTGGCGAGATACGATGCAAACGCTCCTTATCTGTAGCCGGATCGCCCAGCTCATCATATAGAGACTTCCTATATGCTTCCCACCATGGTGGAATAGACTCAAGGGTTCTTACCCAGTTAGTGACACCAAAGATATTGATCCCCAATTTGAACTCTTCCGGCTTAAATGCCAGTGCCGCTGCAGTCATATAGCCACCGTAGCTCCCGCCCATTATGCCGATACGATCAGCATCGACCCAGTCTAGCTGTTGGAGATATTTTTTACTCCAAACGATGTCTTGTAAATCATCCTCACCATGACGTTTGTCGTCTAAATGGAAGAAGGTTTTACCATAACCAGAGCTGCCTCGGTTGTTTACGGCGAAAATCGCATACCCTTGATTGACCAAGTGCTGAGTAAGTGCACTATAACCCGTCATGCTTTGGCCTCCGGGACCTCCGTGAACAAATACAAGCGCGGGCACTTTATTTGTCGAACTAGCAAGTTTTGGCTTGTAGAGTACGCCTGGCACCTCCAAACCATCAAAACTGTTAAAGCGAGCGATGGTGCTCTCGACCAAATGTTCGGTATTGATTTTGTCGCTCAAGGTTGAGGTCAACTGCTTAACTTCATCACTGCCAACACGCCATACATACAAGTTATTTGGCGAGGTGTCCGAATTTAAATAAAAAGCCATCAGCTTTTCGTCATCGGAGAAGTTAACGCTGTTGATACTACCTGCAGGGAGCTTAGGTAGTTTAATGTCCTTGCCTGTTTTAAGATCGGTGATCGTGACTTTTACGCTAGAGTCTTCGTTTACCCCTACAACACGATAGCGGTTGGAATCGGAGAAATATAAGAACCTCACGTCCCAGTTTTTTTCTATGTATGGCGTGTGTTTACCCGTCGCGATTTCATAGCGCCAATTTTGATAAAATTCACCATGGGCATCGGTCCCATAATATAAATATTTGTCGTCTTTAGAAAATGCTGAAGCCGAAAAGTTTGCTTCGTGCGCCACATTTGAGATCTCAACTAGTGGGGTATCTGGATTTAGTAAATCGAGTAAGAATAAGTCGCTGTCTTTATTACCTTGCGCATTGATAAGTGCAAGGTAGCGATCGGTTTCACTCACCTGTTGGACATTTAAATTCTTGTCATTTTTATAAATAAGTTCACTTTCGTAGGTGGCAGCATCAAAGCGATATAGATCCATAAAGCGCTCGTCACGCTGATTGCTTAACACGTAAAAGGCGTTGTTATCGTTAGTAAAACCGATAAAACCGGCTCTCACTTTTTCTCCTGGCGTGAGATCTTTAACGTGGCCATTTTCGTCACGGACAAAAACATGAAAGCGCTCATTCCCACCGTTGTCTCGCGTGAATAAGATGCGGGGGTCATTTGGAAAATATCCGATTGGGTAGGTTGAATCGGTGGCATCGGTTATTTGTGCTCTTTCACCGGTTTTGACGTCAACTTCATAGAGGTTATATATTCCCGATTCGTCAGACGTGACCAAAATTTTCTGTGCATCAGGGCGAAACGCGCTGCCTTGAATATTTGTGGTATCAAAAAAAGTTTCTGCTGAATAGGTTTTAAAGTCCGAGACAACTTGGTTGGTTTGCGGCTTATCAACTTGTTGAGTAGTTTGGTTACATGCACTTAGCGTGGCGAGCAAGGTGCATGCAATGAGTGATTTTTTAAACATAATTTCCCTGCATTCATTTTTATTATTGATTTCTAGCATATAACGATAGGAAACAATGGCAAGCATATGGATAGGGTTTTGTGTAAACCAATGTAGTGGTTAGGATGTGATTGTCTGTCAACGTAAAGAATAATCACATCCTGAAGTGGCCAAGCTTACTTTGAAGCAGTTATTTTAGGTCAAATCGGTCTGCATTCATTACTTTTGTCCATACGTCAACAAAGTCGCGGACAAACTTCTCTTTGCTATCATCTTGTGCGTACACTTCGGCGTAAGCGCGCAAAATAGAATTAGAACCAAAGACGAGATCAACGCGAGTCGCGGTCCATTTTACCGTGTTAGTGTCGCGCGTTCTGATCTCATATAAGTTCTCTCCAGCAGGTTCCCAGCGATATGCCATATCGGTCAAGTTGACGAAAAAGTCATTACTCAAGGTGCCGACGTTATCGGTAAATACGCCATGCGATGTTTGGCCGTGATTGGTGCCGAGTACGCGCATTCCGCCAATCAGCACGGTCATCTCCTTGGCTGTAAGCCCCATCAGTTGGGCTCTATCAAGCAGCATTTCTTCTGGTTTTACGCTGTAGTGCTGTTTTTGCCAATTGCGAAAACCATCATGTACAGGTTCTAATACGTTAAATGACTCAATATCGGTTTGCTCGTCTGTGGCATCGCCCCGCCCAGCGGTAAAAGGCACTTGGATTGATACACCGGCATTTTTAGCCGCTTGTTCAACGGCAGCGCAGCCACCCAATACGATTAAATCAGCCATGCTTACGGTGGGCGTAAAATTACTTTGCACGGTTTCTAATGCCACGAGTACTTTCGCTAGACGCTCCGGCTCATTTCCAGACCAATCTTTTTGCGGGGCTAGGCGGATCCTCGCACCATTTGCACCCCCTCTGAAATCGGAATATCTAAACGTTCTGGCACTATCCCACGCGGTGGCAACTAACTCCGAAAGCGTCACATTAGTGGCAAGAATTTGTTGCTTAAGGGCGCTAATTTCACTGTCGTTTAGGGTGTAGTTAACGCTTGGTACGGGGTCTTGCCAAAGTAGCTCTTCATTGGGTACTTCAGGGCCAAGGTAACGACTTTTAGGGCCAAGATCACGGTGGGTGAGCTTAAACCAAGCTCTTGCAAAAACATCGTTAAAATAGTCAGGATCGGCATAGAACTTTTCTGAAATTTTACGATAAGCTGGGTCCATTTTGAGCGCCATATCAGCATCCGTCATCATCGGCATACGGCGTTTAGATGGGTCTTCTGCATCAACAGGCTTATCTTCTTCTTTAATATTGATGGGCTGCCATTGCCACGCACCCGCAGGGCTTTTGGTTTGCTCCCATTCGTAAGTGAACAGCAAGTAGAAGTAGCCATTGTCCCATTGGGTTGGATTCGTCGTCCAAGCGCCTTCAATACCACTGGTTACCGTATCAGAACCAATGCCGCGCGAGCTGTGATTCATCCAGCCAAAACCCTGTTCATGCAAGTCCGCGCCTTCTGGCGCCGGGCCTAACTCATCGGCGTTGCCATTTCCGTGCGCTTTACCCACAGTGTGTCCGCCAGCGGTTAGTGCAACGGTTTCTTCATCGTTCATTGCCATTCTAGCGAAGGTAACACGCATATCTTCAGCCGTTTTTAGTGGATCTGGGTTGCCGTCTACGCCCTCGGGATTAACGTAGATCAAGCCCATCATCACGGCTGCAAGCGGATTTTCTAAGTCGCGCTCACCGCTGTAACGGCTATTTGGATTATTTGAGGGGGCCAGCCATTCTTTTTCGCTGCCCCAGTAGGTGTCTTTTTCTGGATGCCAGATATCTTCTCGGCCACCGGCAAAGCCAAAGGTTTTGAATCCCATTGACTCATAAGCAACGTTGCCCGCCAGCACGATTAAATCGGCCCAAGAAATACGATTGCCGTACTTCCTTTTAATCGGCCAAAGTAAACGCCGGGCTTTATCTAAGTTTCCGTTGTCTGGCCAGCTGTTTAGTGGGGCGAAGCGCTGATTACCCGTATTTGCGCCCCCGCGACCATCCGCAACACGATAACTACCTGCGGCATGCCATGCCATTCGGATCATTAATCCGCCATAGTGTCCCCAATCGGCGGGCCACCATGGCTGCGAATCTGTCATGAGTTGTTCGAGATCTTTTTTCAGGGCTTGATAATCAAGACTTTTAAATGCGGTCTTGTAATCAAAATTGGCATCCATCGGATCGGTTTTTGTATCGTGCTGATGCAATATGTCTAGGTTCAGGCTATTTGGCCACCATTGGTGCTCAATATGCTCTGACGACGTATTTGCACCATGTGCAAAAGGACAAATCGATGGTGTGTTTTGCTTCTTATTCATGGGAGATCCTTGTTTATTCGATGACGGAAGATTGCTAGGGTCTAAATATCTTTCAAGTTTGTTTTTGCAGAAGTTTGATTGGTATCTACACAAGGCAAGTCGAACGCCGCGATCAAAACTCACTCAGGGAAATAAAAATCAAACAACAACAAAAACCAACAGATCCTAGATAAAGTTAGCTTCGATCAGTGTTTTTTACCAGATTTAGGATTGCTTGAAGGGGAGGCGCCGTTCAACATTGACTACGAAGAGATTGGTGATGTTTGTGACTTTTTGGGTAGTAAATACGCCAAATTTGGCTGAGTACATGGTTTTCAATTAGGTGCTTGAATATTCGATAAAAGTAAATAAATTTTGCGCAAATTGTCTGGAATTATTTGTTGGAACGATTTAATTGTGTTATCAGTATAAAAAGGCGCAATAAATAACCTATTTCACTCCCAGTAGTGATAATAAGAAACTCTCTATCGTCAGCGTCTAATTATAATTTGGAACGTTACAAAGGAAACCGTTATGACAATAACAAAACAAAAAACGACTTTGGCGTTGGCAATCGCCAGCTTGTGTGGATCGGGCGCTATGGTGTGGACGGCCCCAGTGTTTGCCGCGGAAGAAGCTTCGGAACCCGTTGAAAAGATAATGGTCACAGGGTCGCGTATCGCGCGGGCAAACCTGAGTAAACCCGGCGCGGTAACAACAATATCTAGAGCGGATATTGAGCAAACCGGGTTTAAAAATATTGGTGATATGCTGCAAAATCTAACGGTTTCCGCCAGTGCACCTAATGCTTCTCAAAATGAAAATACGTCGGGGGTAACAAACTTTGACTTACGTGGTTTAGGCGCGCAGCGCACGCTGGTCTTGCTAAATGGCCGCCGCTTACCAAACGGTGGTAATGGCGCGGATGCTGCGGTCGACCTGAGTGCCATTCCTACTGCGATTATTGAACGTGTTGAAATTTTATTGGATGGTGCCTCTTCTATTTACGGCTCTGATGCAGTGTCTGGTGTTGTTAACATTATTACTCGTCAAACGGGCGATATTTTTGAGGTGAGTGGCTCAATTGGTCAATCCGCTGAAGGCGATGCTGATACAACTTCTTTGGAACTCGTAACAGGCATTGTTGGTGATAAAGGGCGCTTTATGGTGAGTGCCAGTTACGATGAAAAACAAGAAGTGTATGCTGGCGACAGAGATTTTAGTCGTTATGATTTAACACTTAACCCCGATGGCAGTTACGGTCAAGGGGGTAGCTCCGCAATGCCTTGGAGTAACCTAAAAGTCACGGATGAAAACGGCAAGGAAATATTTGTTACCCGAGGCCCTGAATATGGCGAGTGGCGTGAAACTATCTCCGATGCGTCACTTGCGCAAAATGACTTATATAACTATCAAGAGCCGAGCTTGCTGCAAACGCCTTTTGAACGCTATAGCATGAGTGCATTTGGAGAATATGATCTTGGCAATTTGAAGTTTTCGGATGATGTGGTATTCAACTTCGAGGCGCTTTATTCACATCGAAAATCCACTACCAATGGCGCGCCTCAGCCATTAGTTCCAGTTTGGGGTGGATATTTGGATTTTACCTACTCACCTGATAACTATTACAACCAACAATTCGGTCCGAAAGACAAAGATGGTAACCCTTATGCCATCAATGACTGGCGTCGCAGAATGGTAGAAACCAATGGCCGTATGAATCATGTAGAAAACAGCCAATACCGTATCGTGATGGCGCTCTCTGGTGATTTTAATACGGATTGGAGCTGGGAGCTGGCCTACAATTTTGGTCGCAACTCAAACAAACGACTAAAAACTGGCATATTCAATTGGCCAGCGGCTAAAAATGCGGTTGGGCCTACCCATTTTGATGAGCAAGGCGTGCTGCGCTGCGGTGCTACACCGGATGCGCTAATTGAGGGTTGTGTGCCGCTCAATATTTTTGGTCAACCCGGCACTGACTCTGAGATTTCCGAGGACATGCTAAATTATCTCTCTGGGGATTGGCCGGGGATCCAACAAGGTCATAACCAGATTAAAATCGCCAGCGCGAATGTAAGTGGTGTCGTGGCGAGTTTGCCTGCGGGCGACCTAGGTGTGTCTTTTGGCATCGAAAATCAAAAGGTTGAGGCGCGCAATCAAACAGATGCCGTTTCTATTAATATTTTAGTCACGGATGGGTTAGGTAGACCAACTGGCGGCGAATACTCGCTCAATGAAGCCTACCTTGAAGCCGTTGTACCACTATTATCAGACCACGATTGGGCGGAGAGTTTAGAGTTAAACCTCGCGACTCGATATTCAGACTTTGATACGTTTGGGTCGACCACCAATTCCAAAGTGGGCGTATTTTGGGCGTTGAATGAGCAGTTGAGTTTTAGAGGCACTTGGTCACAAGCATTTAGAGCGCCTAATGTGGTGGAACTCTATAAAGGAAGGTTACCTGGTTTTGAAAATGGCGATGACCCTTGTGCTGTAGCCAATCCAAACCAAAACTGTGTCAGCACAGGCGTTCCCGCTGATGGTCGTTACCGAGAAACGATCGGACAGATCAGAACCAATACTGGCGGTAACACGGAACTTGAACCAGAAACTGCGACGAGCAAAACACTTGGGGTGATTTATCAGCCGAGCTGGCTTACTAACGGTTCGATCACCTTAGATTTTTATGACATCCAATTAAAAGATGCCATTGGTAACATTAGCGCGGTGACTAAATTGAGCGAATGTATGAATAATGGTTTGTACTGTGACTCTGTTCATCGTGTTCAGTCTGGTGAGTTTCAGGGAGTGATCACCGGCGTCGATGTATTTAATGAAAACCTCAATGCGTTAAATCGTCAAGGGGTGGATGCGGAAGTTCGTTTTGACATCGGGCAGTTTTCATTTGGTGATTTGAGTACTGCACTAAACTGGTCATTTGTAAGTAAACATGAAGTCATTGAACCGGGTCTTGCAACCAAAGATAGAGCCGGACAGCGCGTTAATGGCCAGATGGCGGTGCCTGAGCACAGAGTTAACTTTGCACTTAATTGGCAGCATGACGACTTTAGCGCAAGTTGGCAAAGTTACTACATCGACTCGATGTTAGAAGAAGTATCGGTTAAACAAGGCGACCAAATCGTTAACTTTACCAATACTGTTGATAGCACGCTGACACATAATGCTCAAGTAACCTACCATTTAGACTCTGTTGATACTCAAATTACGCTGGGCGTTAACAATCTATTGAATGAAGCGCCGCCTTTTGCGACCGGCAATGGGAATAACGCAGATCCCATTCACTCGTCTTTATATCTAGGCCGTGAATACTACTTAAGATTTAAGACTGAGTTTTAATTTCACATTGTTTCCCTGTGAGAGTAAGACAAAGCGGGCTATGTAAGCCCGCTTTTTTCATTATCTTATGCAGCTTGGTTAACTCATGGTTTGTTGTGGCTGCTGATCTTGCGAAACTGGCGCTGAAGTTTGTGCTGCCGCGTTGATCCGTGACACTGCTTTCCAACAAATCAAGGCCATTAAACACATAAGTGCAGTTACAATAGCAAAGTCAACTCTCGTTTGAGTGGGTAAAATATTGTACTGGCTAACAAAAGACGCCGCATTCATGACCGCGCTTAAGCAATAGCAAATGCCACTTAAACCTAATAATACTTTACTAAACGACAATACGTGCTTTGCGAATTGACTGCTAATTAGTGCAAAGAGAAAGGCTGAAAACATCGAAAACTTAACCGTCTCTAGTTTGTCTATGTGACTTGTCGATAGAAAAGTTGTCATCGCGAAACCAATGGCGATGGCCAGCAGCACACCGATAAAGCCACCTGATGTTAATCGTTTTACAAATAATAGACTTTTAGCACTTTGTTTTTTCTGCTTGGCACGCTTATCAATCCACATCAAATTACCGGTAACGATTAAATAGGCGGTTGCAAGGCCAAGACTCAAAAATGCCAGTCGCATGCCATATCCAGCAAAATCTCCAAAGTGAAGACTCGCGATGGTAGAGAGCCCAGCTCGAACAGCGTTGTCGTAGTTGTTTTCAGTGAGATAAATTTGTGATTGGTCGTTTAGCGTGTATTGTACTTCTTTGTAATTTGAAAAAGCATCGTTACTTTTCGCGGTAAAACTCACTACTGCGTTTTTGTCGCCAAAGTGGGTGATTTCCACCGTTGTGAGCGACACATCCCCTAACGTATCTAGTGCTTGTACTCTTAGTTGATCGACTCCGCGCATTGGTCGAGATTGCTCCATTGCTTCGATATTTGGTTCATTAAATCCAGCGGCTTGGAGCAGAGCCGTTTGATTGCCACCGTAAAGTAATACGGCGTATGAAATCTGATAAATAATAACGAGATTAAAGACTAATCCCGTGAAGGCATACATTAAGTGAAAAGGTAGGCCCATCGTGCCAATTAGGTTATGAGCATCTAGCCATTTGTCTTTTTTACCTTCGGCGCGATATTGGAAAAAGTTTTTGGCTATTTTGCGCCAGTGAATGATGATCCCGCTTAGCACAGCAACGAAGAAAAATAGGGTGATGATCCCAACAAAATAGAGTCCGGCGCGGCCAAGCCCTAAATCGTAGTGCAACTCATAGAGAAAACTCGCAAATTCAAATCTGTCGGCATCAGCAAGGACTTCTCCCGTCTTTGGTGATAGCAGAAGGTGCTGGTCTTGATGATCCTCGCCCGTGATCGGGTGCGGCTCGTCTAAATGGGTTGCAAAGTAAACTTCAATAAAAGGGTTATGTAGCGTTGGCTCACGCATAAAAAAACCATGGTGTGTATCGACATCGTATTGCTGCGCAATTGATGTAATCGCCTTGTCGTAGGAAATGGCGCTAAGTGACTCGTTAGACTGGGCGGCTAGGGAGGCACGTTCCCAGCCCGTGATGTTGTCTCTGAATAGGCTCAGAGATCCTGCAATAAAAACGATGAATAGCACCGTTGAAATAATGATCCCTATCCATGCATGTGCTTCGGTCAATGATTTTAGTATTTGATTTTTCATTGTTTATCTTATTAACAGTAATGCTATGTTTAGTAGCAAAGAGGGGATAAAGATAGCAAACAAAGGTTTGCACGCGGCTTTAGCGCTTGAAAATGCATAGCTCCAAACTAAGATCCCCGCCCATATCGGAAATGCCAGCACCAGACCTATCATCAGCTTTGTGGACTCTGAAAATGGCAGGAGTAAATTGAGGTTTAGCACCAAAGAAATAGATAGTAATAGCCCTAAGAAAAACCCAACTAACGTTTTAGGCCACATAACTTATTCCTCCAAAAAATAAAGATAGCAAAAAAACCAGTGTTGAGCATAGATAGAGGCGCTTTACTGAGTATCCACTTATTAGGGTCACCGACACTAAAGAAAACATGATTAAAACGAGACTGGCTAACATTGCAGAAATAATTGGGTATTGCAGAGTTAATATAATAACCCCAGACAAAACAAGGACTACAGCCATACTGTATGCTGTGGGCTTATGTATCGAAGAGGCCAAAAATCGTTGTTTAGGACTTGCTAAGTAGAGTAACACGGCGGTAAACCAAAACGGTATAATTGAGAAAAAGCTCATGATGGTGATAATCATTATTGTTTGTAATTGATTGTAATGATTATAGGTATGTTGTTCAAGGGGGAAAGTAATAATTGCAGTGAGAGAGATAGCCTAGCAGGAGTGGGGCGGCGGAATGCTTGAAAAAACTGCTTCTTCATCACGGTATAAAGCGCCCCGAGTGGAAAACTGTAAGAGCGGGTTTTTGAAAAGACTCAGTATAAACTCCGCTCTGAAAATGGCTAGCTAAGTGTAAAGGTGCCTTGCATAATAGCGAAATGGCCCGGGAAAGAGCAGAAGAACTTGTAACTTTCACCTTGCTTTAGCTGCTCAGTGGAGAAGGTCACCGTGGTTTGCTCGCCACCGCCAATCACCTTTGATACGGCTAAAACGCGGCTATCGTTTGGCTTTACATAGCTATTATTTGCACCTGCCGACATCCCATCGGTTGCAACGGCTTGAACATCTGCAGCTTTGCTCAACACCCAGTTGTGGCCCATGGTGGTTGCTGGCAGTTTGCCCGTATGCTTTAACGTGACTGAAATTTCTTTACAGCTAGATGGCGCACTGAGTGATTTTTTAGAAAACTGCATCATGTCGTTGGCTTCGATACTGAGCTCACATTCATTTGCTGATGCAGTATGAGAGAAAAGAAAGGCACCGAGACTTAGCAATGTGATGGAAAGAGAGGTTTTCATGTTTAACTCCTTAATTAAAAATCATTCTCATTATTATCTTTGCGGAAGTGAATGTAAATGGATGCAGATCAATAAAACGGGTCTTTACGCGAAGTGACTGAAATTAAAGAGTGAAAAGCAAAATGAAAGTTTAACAGGCCCAGATGTTCAGGCCATCAATGCAATGGAAAGCCGTCAAGCGGCAAGAACAAGGCTGTAGTTCTTTTAAAACCATTGTCTTATGGCTGATGTCGTCGGTGTAGTCCTGATCAGGCAAGACATCAGCTAATCCGGCTTGTTGCTATCGCAACAAGTCGCTAATTTGTTTATGAAGCAGTGATAGTGCAGTTATCCACCCTGCGCACCTTTTGCAGTGCCGAAAAGAGCCTAGTTTTGTCGGATGCAAAGAGCTGTTCGGTGTTTATTATTTGGTTAAACAAGCCTGCCAGTTCATCCGTGAGGTTACCGTGCTTGTCAAGATCTTGGGTCAGTGTTTCAAGAATGGCTGCACCAAGCTGATTTAATGTGCTTCTTAGCTGATCCAAGTTAGCGTCTTCGTTTGGTATGCCTTCAGCCAGCCATTGTGCCCGGTATCTGTATTGAATTGCCTTTGCAGCATCCATTTGTGCTTGGAAAAACGCCTCAACGCTTGCACTATCCAGACATTGCTGGCGGGCTTGCTCTAGCGCTTTTGAAAGTACAGTGGCTTCACGGGATAAGTCTTCAATTGGCCTGTGTTGTTGTGCTTTAAACAGTGCTACAGGCTGCATCTGAGCAAGGCGTTGGTTGATATGTGAGAATAACTCCTCTGCAGAGTCTGTTCGCGCTTTGACCAATGCATTCGCCTTTTCAACGATCTGTGCCAGCGCGCTGCGAGCTTCATCTTCACTTATCGGCTGAGATCGTTTTTCCATTTTCATCAGACCAAACAGCGTATGGTTATCCGCGTTATCCTGAACGCTTACTTCGCGTAGTGCCAGCTTTGGGTAAACCACTTTGAGTGTGCAGCTACCTACGGCAACGGTGTTTTGGTCAAATTGTCCATTTGCAAGTAAACGAGCCGCTTCGTTGGTGCCTTTGGGCACAGGCTTGGTTTGTATCTGATGAGCATTGAGCCAATGACCAATTTGATTCAGGGCTGCCGGGTGGGATGCAGCATGCGTAATTTTAGTTGTCTTGTTCAATCCGAAAACGCACATTTCGATGGGCATATGCACGGCGGCGCTCAGTTCAGTTACCTTGTAGTTACGCATCGCTTTGACAATCGCTGGAACCAGTTGCCCTTCAATAGTGGAGTTGGCCAGCGCGCTGAAAGCCCAGCTTTGCGTTTGCGCGGCATTGGCATAAGTATGCTCCGGGGTGCCCGAGTAAAAACGCTCATAGTCCTGCGACTGGCGGTTGGCGAGTAGGTCAAGTGCGGCATGATTAAAACTCCCCGGCCCGGCTTGTACATAGACAGACGCGGCATGGGTTGTCAGCGTAAACAGCAGCGCGGGTAACGCCAGTAAGCGAAACATAAATGACAATTTCAAGGGCTTTTCCAAAGGTTCTATAGGCAAAAAAACGAATCCTAACAGAACCACTACGCGCTGTCCTGCAAGTGGAGTGATTTATTGATAATTCATGCCAAACTTTGTTTTAATTTTAGCTTACTGATTTTGGTTTATTGTCTGCTAATTTCAATTTTCACTTTAGCTTAGAAGCCATATTCGTCTAAACTAAACTTGTAGCAATTGAAGGGAAGTCGAAATGAGTAAATGGCTAAGTAGGTATCCCATTACTGCTCGACAGTTCGTGTACTGGTTTTTGATATGCCTGAGCGCAACTAGTTGGGCAAACGGAGGCTCAGGTACCGTATTTAAAGGACGATTCGTTCTCAATGAACTACATGGTATCGGGATCGCAAATGTGCCAATTTCCGCCGATGCTGCGTCGCCAACCATGTCATTGAGCGACGGGAGTTTTAAACTGGTATTCAAAAAAGAGCCAGGAGAGCTGTTTCGACTCAGGGTGAATCATGGTGATTTAGCGGTGGTCAACCACATTCAGCTGGAAGGGTATTTACCCAAACCAAACAGTGCCTATTTACCATTGACG
Source organism: Pseudoalteromonas sp. GCY (assembly GCF_016695175.1). Lineage (NCBI taxonomy): Bacteria > Pseudomonadati > Pseudomonadota > Gammaproteobacteria > Alteromonadales > Pseudoalteromonadaceae > Pseudoalteromonas > Pseudoalteromonas sp. GCY. Next base: position 528,584 of record NZ_CP068022.1, on the reverse strand, counting down.
ATTATTCTTGCAAAGCCTAACGAGCGTCAGAAGTGGGCGTTGCGGTTTTATCGTATAATGATTGATGAAATTATTGAACAACAATATCAGCACAAGCTGGGGCAGCTGACTGACCGCAATAGCAGCCAACAAGATATTGAGCAAAAGGTACGTAAACTTACCGAAGAAAAGCAAAAGCTGCAGGAGCAGGCAAGCATGCTGGCTCAATCCTTGTCTGAACACGAATCACCACCACAAGGCTTGTATAAAGAGGCAATACAACTCTATCTTTCTGGCGATTTGGATCAGGCGTTGGAAGTACTTAATGACGCCGAACTAGAGAAACAATATCAGCAACACCAATTCAAAAAAGGTCAGTTAGAAAAGCAGTTCAGGCAGCTGAAATTGAAAGAAGCTGAGCTGGAAGCACAATCTCGCCAGTATCAGCGCGAAGAAGCAGCACAAGCTAATGCAAACTTGCTTAAGGCGATTGTATACGAGCAACGGTTTGAAGCGGAAAAAGCGCTGGCGCAATATCGCACTCTGGTAAAGCGTTTTCCAAATCATGGTCATGCGCAATCTACCGCAGCGCGCTTTTTTAGCACGCATAATTACACGAAGGATGCGCAGCAGAGCTATGACAAAGCTTTGAACATATATCGTGCCAAGGCAAAAGAAGATCCGCAGGTGCATCTGCCTAATGTCGCGACAATATTAAATGGACTCGGGCGCCTACAAAGCCACCAGCTTAAACCTGATGAAGCCGAACGCAGCTATAACGAAGCGCTTGAAATTTACCGGACCTTAGCCAGCCAAGCACCATCATTAAAAAAAATGGCAGAAGATGGTGTAACCCTAGCTCAGCCGCAAATGAGCGCACAAGGTAACTCACCAAGTTCTGGTTTCGATCATGCTGTTCTGAACTTCCCCTCAGAAGACTCGTTGAGAGGAATTTCTATGGTGCTGAGTAACCTGGGAACTCTGCAAGTTAGATTGGGTAAGCATGACAGAGCTGAGCAAAGCTTGACGGAGGCATTGAGTATCAACAGGCGTCTCGCTGAACATTCACCAGAGCGCTATAAACCATCTATAGCTGCTGTATTAAATGGCCTGGGACACATGCAAGAGGCTGAGGGTCATTTTTCCGAGGCCGCGAAGTACTATCAGGAAGTCATTGATATATTTCGCGAGTATGCCAAGCAAGAGCCAGATTTATATCTGTCAGCTTTGTCGGGGGCATTGCAAAATCTGGGGGGGATAATGTTCAAAATACACCAGCTGGACGAGGCTGAGAAGAAGTTTGTCGAAGCGATAGAAATTAGAAAAACGCTGGTCAGTAAAGCCCCACGCTCTGTTCTGCCGAATATTGCCTCGGCGTACAGTAATCTGGGTATACTATATAGCAAGAAAAATGAGCTTGCTAAGGCTCAGGAGAGCTATCTGGAGGCGCTAAAAGCATACAGTATATTGGATGAGGATGCGCTGCCATTTTATTTACCTGATATGGGGAAGGTGCATCATAACCTTGGTGTTCTATATTATCAACAAAACGCACTGCAAGACGCGGTACGAAGCCATGAAGCGGCCTTGCAGGCTTATACTCGTTTGAATAAAAAGGTTCGCAACAACTATGTCCAGGAGTTAGCGATATCACAATTCATTTTGGGAGATTTATATAGTGAATTGGATATGTATGCACAAGCTGAGCAAACTTATCAGGGCGCGCTAAAAGAGTTTCGTACTCTGGAGGCGATATTTTCTCGCCCTATTAAGCCTTCTTTGGTTGCTGAGGTGCAAAGTAAAATCGCGGATCTGCAAAGTAAGCAAGAAAAATGGGCACTGGCTGAGGTGAGTTACGAAGCAACGCTGCGCACTCGTCGTCAACTGGCGCTTAGCGAGCCAGATACTTATTTACCCCGGGTTGCCAGTACTTTGTATAACTTAGGCGTTATTAATTATCAACAGGCGAATTATGCCAAAGCCAAACCTTATGCGCAGGAGAGTATGGAGATCAGAAAACGCCTGAGTGAAACACACGCTGAGCAGGACGACTTTCAAAAGTCGTCACATCTGATGGCGTTAATCATTAAACAGCAGGAACAAAATGAATCAACCAACTAATAAACCAGCCTATAAGCATGTGTGGGGGTTTTCGGCAGTTGCCCTGGTATTATTCTTACTTTTGAGTGCTGGCCTGATATATAACGCGGAGACGTTATTTACCTTTAGGCTGATATCAAAGGTGTGGTTTTTGATAGTGTTGGTTGTTGGACTGCTCTGCGCGATTTGTTTGTTTTCTCTCTTTAAGTCTTATGCTGCGTATTCTGGCAAAGCACTCGGTGGCACACTCCGTTTGGGGGGGCCGTGTGTACTGATGCTGGTAATTGTAATGTTGGGTATAAAACTTGCGCCCGACACTACAACGGATTTCTCATATACATTTATATTGGAAACCGCTGATGGTCAGCCTCTGAATGAGTCAAATGGACAGTTGCTGGTTGATCTGGACGCGCAAATAGTGCGTGGCGAGATAATTGGGCTGGGGGAGGTGACGTTAAAAAATATTCCACCTCGATTCCTAGGAGAAACTGTCAGGGTTCGTTTGTCTGGGAATGACCAATATCAATTGAGTGAATCTGTTAAGCTAGTTGGGCAATCAGCTCGCTTAACTGTTGAGCTCAAAGAGCAAATAGTGCAGGGCATTGTGAGGGACAGCCAAGGTCTACCTGTTGTAGGTGCAACAGTCATGGCCGGTGACCAAAGTGTGATGACATCACTAACCGGTCGATTTCAATTTACATTACCTGCAAATCTTAGTGAGACAGAGCTAGTGCTACATATAATGGCGGACGGCTATATGCCGTACAATACAGACTATGTATTTAGTGGTGTGCTGATGCAAGTTCAGTTAACAAAAATGAATTGAAAACATGCCTTACATCTATTGATGTGGCGTTTTCTCGGTACACGCTCTGGTTCCAATTGTGCTTCTATCAAATATAACAATAATATGGCTTTTTGCTATTGCTGTGTCAGTCGTTATATATCAAACAGATCATTGCAGCAATAGCGCTTCATTAAAAAGCCAGCCAGACGCTTATAAAACGAAAAATAATCATGCCAAGCATGTCAAAAAGCGGATGAAACTGTGCCAGTGACAGGGCGGGAACGGCGGTCTATGCTTGAAATGACTGCAATTAAAGAGTGATTTCAAAGATGAAAAAATACTGTCTGCTGCCATTGTTGTTTACTCCACTATTTGTCAACGCGTCGACATCCTCCACCGTAACATTAGCTTCCGACTATTTATTTAATGGCGTAAGTCAAACTAAGGAAGACGAAGCGCTTCAAGTCAGTTTAGATTGGTTTGGAAAAAGTGGTTGGTATGCTGGAGGCTGGGTGTCTCAAGTTGATTTTGGCGATGGTACGGATGTAGAAGGAGATCTGTATGGTGGCTACAAATTTACGCTAACTGACAAATTAAAGCTTGATGTTGGCCTCTCCCAATATACCTATCATGGTGATGATGTGAGTTCTGATTACAACTATGCAGAAGCCTATGCAAAGTTCAATTACGGCCAGACAAATTTAGACTTTTGGTATGCATGGGATTACTTTGGAACAGGGGCTGCTCACGGGATAGTGATGCTCACGCATAGTATCCCAATCACAGATCGTTGGTCACTGACGCTTGGGGTTGATCATTCAATGAGCTTTGATAGTGATAAATACCAATGGGAGTCGGGTGATGATGACTATACCCACTGGCATCTAACTGGAACTTACTCGATTAGTACTTGGTCTTTTTCATTGGGCTATGAAAGCAATGATATTGATTCCTATGCAGATTCTACATTTGTGGCGTCAATTTCAAAAACATTTAATTTTTAAATTTACCTTTTATTAACTTTTGTGTTGATTTTAGTTGCGAATTGTACTTTTATATAGCTATATGATTGATGCTCCATAACTTTTTATAGGAGTAAGCAATTGATGAGGTAATAGTGATAAAAGCTATGGAGTCGCAATGATGAAGGATACGATAAAACTAACAGCACTCTCTTTGGCGGTATTTTCTCGGTTTAGCTTTTCAAGCCCGCTAGAATTTGCCGGTGGTGCAGACATGTCTAAGTTAGTCGAGGCAGAGCACATATTGCCAAATCTCAATGACTACACAACAAACCTTGTGACCGTAAAAGGGGTGGTCACTCATGTTTGCAGAAAATTAGGTTGCTGGATGACGCTGCGAGTAGCAAATGGCCTAGACGTAAATATCGAAGTTGAGCAAGGTGATATGGTGTTTCCGCTTGCTGCGATTGGTCGTGAAGCCCATGTGACGGGGCGCTTCGAAGCGCTAAACCAGCGCGCTTTGGTTTGCGTGAGTGAAGCAGACGATGAAACGGCACTCATGCGTTTGGGGTTTAATCCAACGGCCGTAACCATTTCGCATTTAGTACAGCAAGTAAAACACAGCTAGGCTTGCAAACGTGGTGACATAGAGGTTTTTAAAGCGAAACGCCAGTATTACTGCGACCGTTGCGGCGACCAAATAGGGGTTGCTTGGCGTGATGGCAAGTTGCTTGTCTTGAATAAATACAATAGGTACCCAAATTGAGGTCAGTACGCAAGGGGCGCTAAAACTTAAAAAGCGCTGTAGTTTAGGACCGATAGTAAAAGGCAGTTGTTTTGCCATAAATAAATACCGAGTTGCAAACGTGACACAAGCCATGGCTAAAATAGTGGTGATCATACACGCTCCTTTTTACTTTGTAGCACATATCCTACCGACATTCCGAGCAAGGCTGAGGCGATTAAACCAAATTCAAAATGGATCAGTTTGAACACTAAGATAGTTACTGCCGACGTTAAACAAGCACATAACACGGGTAATGCGTTAATACTCGGGACCACTAAAGCAATAAATATTGCCGCAATCGCGAAGTCTAAGCCAAGGTTGGTCAAGTCAGGTAAAAACTGACCTGCGACAATACCAATGAGCGTCCACAGATTCCATGCAACATAAAAGCTACCACCTGCGATGAGCGCATATACGAGCCGAAGTTTGCCTTGATAGGCACGGTGATGATGGGAAAACGCAAACAATTCGTCAGTGAGAAAAAACGCAATGGGGCCACGCCATTTAAGGGGCTTATCTATCATTTTGTTGCGGATAGCAAGGCCATAGAGTAAGTGTCTCGCGCTAATAATAAAGGTAGTCGCAAGTAAGGTGATAAGCGCGGTGTCTTTGGCAATAAGCTCTATTGCCACTAACTGCGCCGAGCCTGCAAAAACTAATAACGACATTAACTGTGCTTCGAGCGGCGTAAAGCCGTTTTGCACGGCAAGGGAGCCACACAATATTCCCCAAGGAAGCACGGCGAGATTTAATGGCAACATATCCCAAAAGCCTTTGCATACTGCGACTTTCATATTAACAAGCCTTGCTATATTGACTGGGAGTGATCCCCATGTTCTTTTTAAAATGACGATTGAAGTGGCTTTGATCATAAAAGCCGACGCTTAATGCTGCATGGGAAACACTTTTCCCGCTGCGCAGTAATGCCTTGGCATGATTAAGCCGGTGTTGTATTTGAAAGGCATGGGGAGTGAGGCCAGTGTGGGCCTTAAACACGCGAATAAAGTAAAAGGGACTCATGCCGACAAGGCTCGCTAAGGAGTCGAGTGATACATCTTCAAATAAATTATCCAAAAGAAAATGGCGTGCTGTGGTAATTCGCTGCTTAACCGAAGGGATTTTTGTATCGAATGTGACTTTGCCTTGCTTATTGCTTAAATAAGATAGCAGAGCAATAAGCTGAGACTGCTTTTCAAGTACGCTGGTATCACATTCTAAGACGTTAAAAGTGGTGTTCATGAGTGCCGTAAGCGTTCGGTCGTGTACCACTGCATCATGGAAAAAAGGAGCTATTGCCTCGCCATCACCAAGAAACTGATTGAATAGTTCAGGCGTTGGGTAGAGTGAACGGTACGAAGACTTATCTTTTGACGCCTTTCTGCAATCGTGCACCTGCTCTGCATTAATCAAAATGACACTATGCTGACTAGCTAAGTGTTCACCGCCGCTGCGGTAGAATCGCTGCGCACCACTATCCACTAAGGCAAGCGTATAGCCGCTGTGGCTATGTCTACCAAAGTCTTCCTGCTTATCAATGTTGTGTAGAACTTCTAGACCACCGAGTTCACGATGAAAACTAAACTTTGAGTGTTGCATAATTCTCTCCCCCATTGATGAAAAGCGTATCTGTCTTCACTCAAAAAGTCTTGTACAAAATTGCACAATGCCATAAACAATAACCGGGTTAATAACGCCTAATGCCAAGTCTCTTTTTTAAGCACGTTAACAAGGCGGTGATTGATTAAGCATCGGCCATCGATTACTTTAAGCTCGTCTTCATACACTCCGTTAAATACGGTGATTGGGGCATCTGATTGAGATTTTGGCTGCTGATAAAGAACAAAATAGCTTTTAGCACTAAACTTATTTGCCTCCATAGGTTGAATATCGGCACTGGTTATCATGTGCATACTTTTTGTTGTTTTTATGGCTTGTTGCTGCCTTATTGTTATTTCTTCAGCGCCAGTAATATTGATATTGAGTGCTGGGATACTAAATGTTGCATCCTTTGTAAAAACACTTTGGTATTCTTGTGCTGAACCCGAATCGCGATATTTTATGTAATTGCGCAGTGTCGTCTCACAGAGGCGCTGGTTACTGCTTGGGTTGGTGGTCATGCAACCACTCATAACATATGCCGCTGCAACTAAAAGGAAATATGATTTCATAACATGACCCTAATTTTTTGTTAATAATCTCAGTGAATTTAACCGTATTGTCAACCAAGTTAAAGCGTATGATTTATCTTGACGTAATGATTGCGTAAACATGTAAAGCCCCTTTACAGCTTTTTCTGCTGCGGTTTTATTAGATGCTACTGATCTGTTAAGTCTGTATTTATAGCATGCAGATTTTCACCTTATGACAATTTAATATTGACGAATAAATTAACTTAGTTTACTTTTGTGAAAGCGCTTACATTTTGCGTGTGTTTTTTTAACGTCATTTGTAAGCGCTTACATTTGTTGTTAGGAACGCGCTGAGTAGTCTTTCAGCGTATAGCTAAATAACCTGATCTTAGAAACGATGAGTTAATCGACAGCTTATCTAAGCCTCAAGTTAAATAATAAAGTTCTTAGCATTCAACCATTTGACAACGACGTTTTACATCGGGGTAACTGATGAAAATTGCAGCAAGAAAATTAACAAGGCTATGCACCGCAATCTCTGTGGCTATCATAGCGGGATGTGGCGGAAGCGCCGAGACTGAAACTAATTATAAATCCGTTGATACCACAACGCCGGTTTCAGACTGGACGCTAGTGTGGAGCGATGAATTTGATAGCGATGCGATAGACACATCTAAGTGGACGCACGAGGTAAATTGCGACGGCGGTGGCAACAATGAAAAACAGTGTTACACCGACAGTGAACAGAACGCGTTTATTGCCGATGGCATGCTGAATATTGTAGCTACACCTGCGCAAGCAGGCGCACAACTGCCGTATACCTCGGCAAGATTGAACACCAAATACAAAGCTGATTTTAAGTATGGCAGATTCGAAATGCGGGCCAAGCTACCAAGCGGGCAAGGCAGTTGGCCCGCGTTTTGGATGTTGCCTACGGATGAGGTTTACGGTGGCTGGCCTAAGTCTGGTGAAATAGACATCATGGAAGCGGTAAACCTCAAGGCCGCTAATGAAGACGGCTCGGTTGAATCTAACGTGCATGGCACGCTTCATTACGGCCGTGATTGGCCTAATAATGTTCACACCGGTAAAGCATATGCGATACCTGATGGCGTAAATCCAGCTGATGACTTCCATACCTATGCTGTGGAGTGGCAAGAGGGTGAGATCCGTTGGTACGTTGATGGTTATCTCTATGCCACACAACGTCAATCGGAGGTTCGTTACAACTCAAAGCAAGAAGCGGTTGGTTTAAAACACCGTGGATGGTTTGCTGAATACTACGAGCAAGGCTCTGGCGAGCTGGTTACTCATTGGGATAGTGCGCCTTTTGATCAGCAGTTTCACCTTATCTTAAACCTTGCCGTTGGTGGTGATTGGCCTGAAAACGTTAATAATAAAGGTATCGACTCCGACGCCTTTGTGAACGGACAATCGTTTGTGGTTGACTATGTCAGAGTGTATGAGTGCGCCTCTAACCCCGAAACGGGCAAAGGATGTGAAACGGTGCGCCCAGGCTACGACGACCTTGAGGATGCGTTAGTCGAAGGCGAAGCACCTATTCCGTCGCCACCTTCTTCGGGTACCGCTAAAAACCTAACCATCTTTGATGATAATTTTAACGTTAACTGGCCAGCTTGGGATTGTTGTGGTGGTTCAACGCCTGCATTGGTTGCAGACGAAAGCCGTGGCAATGTTGTTGAGTTTGTGGTCGGTGAGACGCCAACCGTAAATGGCTTTACCAGCCGTGCCGAATTTATCACAGATCCAAGCGGTAAAGCCTCGCCATTTGATGCAACAAGCATGCTAGAAGCGGGCTATATTCGGTTCGATATGCAAGTGACACAAATGCCTTCAGATCCAAGTGCAGCATGGAAATTTAAAGTTGAAAGCCAAGGTGCTTCTAGCGCCGCTGAACTCGATCTTTTTGCAAGCGTTGAAGGACAATCACCAGCCGCAGGCTCGTGGCAAACTTATACCTTCCCACTACAGCAATTGTCCGATGCGGGACTTGATGTTTCAGCGATTGATGTAGTGATGATCTTCCCTGCATGGGGAGCCGGAAATGGTGCTATCTATCGTGTTGATAAGGTTGAGATTGCACAGGATACAAGCTTACCTTCGTTGACCTTATTTGAAAATGCCATTAACGCCGAGTGGCCGCTTTGGGATTGTTGTGGTGGCTCGACACCGACTGAAGTCTCTGACGATGCAACGCATGGTATTGTTGCTGAATTTACGATTGGTGACACACCAACGGTAATGGGGTTTTCGTCTCGAACAGAAGTGGGGGGAGCCGGAAAACCGTTTGATGCAACTGCAATTTTAGAAGGTGGCGTAGTACAGTTTGAAATGAAAGTCATGAGCTTACCGTCGACTCCAGATGCCCCTTGGCTACTTAAAATTGAGTCTGATAACGCCGCGAGTGCGGTTGAGCTACCACTATCTGAATCACAAGAGGGTGTAGCGCCACAGGCCGGTGAATGGCAAACCTATACTTTCTCAATTGAAGCTTTGGCTCAGGCTGGTCTTGACCCAAGTGCAATTGATGTGGTGATGATTTTTCCAGCTTGGGGCTCAGGTAGCGGCGCGGTTTATCGTGTTGATAACGCAAAAATCTTTCATCCTGACGGTGACAAGGCGAGTGGCGGTCTAAGCTTATTCAAAGATCAAGCTGCTGAGCAGTGGTCAATTTGGGATTGTTGTGGTGGCTCTACACCCACAATAGAAGTAGACGAAGATGCAGCCCATGGTCAAGTTGCGCAATTTGTTATTGGTGCAACCCCAACTGTGATGGGGTTTTTAGCGGATGACGATGTCTATTATGATGCTTCCCATTTACTAGAAACTGGCGTAGTTAAGTTTGATATGAAGGTGACTTCAACACCTACAAATATCGACGCTCAATGGCTGTTTAAAATTGAGTCAAATGATGCTAGTGCAGCGGTAGAGCTTGCTCTGAACCAAAGCGCTGAAGGTCAAGCTCCAGAAGTTGGCAAGTGGCAAACTTATACGTTTCCACTTCAAGCTTTGTACGATGCTGGACTCGACATTAGTGCCATTGATGTCTTGATGGTATTCCCCAGCTGGGGAATGGGCGAGGGCGCCGTTTACCGCATAGACAATGTTGAAATCGTCAGTCAATAAGCCAGTGTGGATCGCCAATAGTGCTTTGAACTCGGTGATCCAGCAGCAAGAATAGAATCGCAGGGCAGTCATGAATAACAAACAATTCAATAAAAGTAAGCTTGCCGTTCAGTTGTCGTTAGCAATAGCGATGAATGCGGGAATGGTTAGCATAGCTCAAGCAGAAGAGCAACAAACAGCCGAAAAAGTCGAAGTGATCGAAGTGAAAGGGATCCGCGGAAGTTTGATCCGTTCAATGGATTTAAAGCGCTCCGCATCGGGGGTCATGGATGCCATTTCGGCAGAGGAAATGGGGAAATTTCCAGATACCAATTTAGCTGAGTCCTTACAGCGGATCACCGGGGTCTCGGTTAGTCGAGCCAATGGTGAAGGCAGCCAGATAACGGTGCGAGGTTTTGGACCTGATTTTAACTTGGTGACGTTAAATGGTCGCCAAATGCCGGGCACAGGTAATACTCGTTCGTATAACTTGGAAAACCTAGCCGCAGAAGGTGTGAGTGCGCTTGAGGTATACAAAACCGGACGTGCTGATGTACCAAGTGGCGGTTTAGGGGCTTTGGTCAACATTGTTACGGCCAAACCACTACAGCGCCCAGGGCAACATTTTAGCGCTACAGCAAAGGCGATTGTTGATACCTCTAACGAAGCGGGAGATGATGTTACACCTGAGGTTTCCGCGGTTTATAGTAATACCTTTGCCGATGAAACCTTTGGTTTTGGATTTTCCTTCTCCCATCAGCAACGTGATTTTCAAAAGCAGCAAGCCAATATTCAAGGCTGGCAGGCCAATGTTGATCTACCTGATTTAGACCCGTCTAAAATCATTGATGGCCGTGCTGAAGATGCCGAGGGTAATAAAGTCGGAAATTACTTTTTTCCAAAAGACATGAACTACGGCATTGAAGATCTAGAGCGAGAAAGAACGAACGGTCAAGTTACCTTTCAATATGCACCGACTAACGGTTTTGTTGCCACCTTAGACTACACGGCAAGCCTTGCCGTAACGGGTTCTAATACGGTGGGTTGGGGTATTTGGAATGAGTTTGGCGGTAATATAAATGCCTATGAGTTAGATGCCAATGGCACTGCGGTTTATGCCGATATTGGTGGTAATGATGCGTCGTTCACTGCAAATAGAAATACGACGGAAGTTGAGGCGCGTTCACTTGGCTTAAATCTGGACTGGCAAATTAATGATAATTGGCATGTAGAGCTTGATTATCACGACTCAAAAAACGAAACCGATAATGGCGCAGATAAAGGCTTGGGTAGTGATGGTCAAATCATCTTAGGCTCAGATCAGTTGCTCACTAAGATTTATGATTATCGGCAGGGCGAAGTGCCACATGCAAATGTGCTTTGGAAAAATGGCACGAATGAACTCATGGCAAGTGAAATTGATTCTAACTTTAGCCAATTTATTCACTCTCCCGGAGAGGCGACGGTCGAGCAGTTGCAACTTGATACCACTTGGTTTAACGACAGTTTTGATATTGGCCTAGTAAGTGTGCAGTTTGGTGCCGCTCGCACTGAACAGTCAACTGGGGGGTATGAAGCGTGGAGTGGTCTACGAGGAGGACCGGGTTTTAATCCTTCGTTTAAAGAAATTTTCCCAGATAGTATGTTTACGCGCCATGAAACTGGTGATTTGCTAGACCAATTCGCTGGTGGTGGCAGTGACTTACAGCCGGGGTATTACTATACCTATGACTTTGATGAAGCTATTGCAAGGCAGCTTGCGTATCTTACAGAAGATGTGATCGGTGCTGACTACTACTCGGCGGACGCCTATTTTGATGGCATAGACAGCCAAAGTAGAGTTGATGAAACCACTGACAGCATCTACTTGCAATCTAAATGGGAGTTTGAATTTTCTGACTACTTTGTGCAGATCAACGCAGGCCTGCGCTATGAACAAACGGATGTGACAAGTGTGGTACGTCAGCGTGTGGAAACGCAAGTGAATTGGGACAGTCCATCTGAGTGGATTATGCAATACGCTGCAGGCGGTGATGACAACTTCTTAACGCAGCAAGGGGATTACGACATTCTATTACCGATGATCGATGTGCGTTTTGATCTCACCGAAGATTTAATTGCACGAGCGTCTTGGGGCAAAACAATGTCGCGTGCGCCGCTTAGTAATCTCGCTGGTGGCAGAAGTTTGTCAGGCAGCCCAAAACCGGGAGCGAGGACCGGCTCTCGAGGCAATACAAACCTATTACCGTTTGAGTCGACAAACCTAGATTTTTCACTTGAATATTATTACAACGAAGGAAGTTACGCATCACTTGGCTACTTTAAAAAAGAGGTCGATAACTTTATTCAAACCACAATCACGCAAACCACCATTGAAGGTCTTTACGATATTTACAATGGTCCAAGGTATAAACAAGCGATTGCAGACATTGAAGCCCGTGGAGAGCAGGCAACCAGTGATGCTATTTTTGCACAAATGATCGCCAATGGGCACGGTAATGCCGATGGCAAGATTGAACCAAGCAGTGACGATCCATTGATGGTATGGAACATCAGCCAGCCACAAAATACCGATAGTAAATCGGTTGATGGTTTTGAAGTGGCGGTACAGCACTTATTTGGTGAAACGGGATTTGGCCTTGGTGTAAACGCAACTTTTGTTGATGGCGATGTTGAGTTTGATAGTGAAAGCCTAGTGCAGCAAGCACCGCTGACTGGGTTGAGTGACTCAGCTAACTTCCAAGCATTTTACGAAAAAGACGGATTATCGGTGAAGTTAACCTACGCATGGCGTGACGCTTATCTTATCGGGGTAGGTCAAGCGCAAGGCTCAGCAGATGCACCACCGCAATATGCCAAGTCTTACGGTCAATGGGACGTTAGTGTGAATTACGATATTGATGAGCAGTTTACGGTGTTCTTTGAAGGTATTAACTTAAACAATGAAACCGAGCAAGGATATGGTCGTTATGAAGAGCAATTCTTATTTGCTCGTCAATACGGTCCGAGATACTCGGTTGGTGTGAGGTATACTTTTGAGTGATCTTTTGCGCATCCGTTCACTAATACTAATTTCACTTAATTAAGCAAATTGGCATAAAAATGCAGACCGACGAGTCTGCATTTTTTTGGCCCTAATTCAGTAGGTGCGACTTTATGTCGCGCTTATCCAAGAGTATATTGCATAGGGTAACGATGAGGCTGACTTTGAAGAAAAATATCATTGATAAACTCAGTACGTCGCTCCCACTTACCGCATATTACTTTGTGAAGTCATGATTTAGTGTGATGATGCGGTGAGTGTGATTAGTACGAGTATTTGCGGGGTTGATGTTTTGGACAATTATTTTCTGTTTGTGGGTGTCGCTTTGGCGACAATTTTATTACCAGGGCCTGCGGTGATGCTGACTATCAATAACTCAATTCAAAGAGGCTTCACCAAGTCTTTAGCTGGTATTTGTGGTGTCGCGCTCGGGATTTTGATTGTCGCCGCGGTATCGGCATCAAGTTTAGGTGTGATCTTAGCCAGTTCCGTGTTGGCATTTACGGTCGTTAAATTTATTGGCGCTGCGTATCTCTTCTATTTAGGCTACAAGATGTGGCGAACTAAAGGTGAAAGTAAAATAGGCAAGTCTATTGCTGCAAGTACGATGAAAAAGTGTTTTTTAGAAGGCTTTTTTGTTTCGATCACCAACCCTAAGGCTGTAATTTTCTTTATGTCTATCTTTCCGCAATTTATCAATGTGGACAATGCCTTTTTGCCGCAATTTATGTTGCTGGTTTTTACCTTTAGCCTGCTGGTGTTTATGGTGCATATTTCTTATGCGGTGTTTTCTGGCCTTGCTAAGACTAAATTGTCGTCACCTAAGAGCATGACGATGATGAACAAAGTAAGCGGTGGCGTGTTTTTTGGGTTTGGCGCCGGTTTAGTTGCCGCCGGTAAGTAGTTTGAGTGGCCTAAAAGTGTAAGCATACTCCCTTTTCCCGCGAGTAGTTAAAGGGAGCAAAGCTTGGGTTCGGCATCGCTTAGCTCCGCACTGCAGCAGGCTTACTCGCCTTAGTGCGACAGGTTGGGCTACTTAGATTTGAATAAGCGCTTGAAGCACTCATTAAGCAAAAACAACCCAAAGTTGTTAATATGCCAATGACGACGTAAATAATAAAATCGATTACCATGATGTTGCTCATATCTAGTTCCTCTCCGTTGGTACAATGTGCATTAAATTCTGTGGGTTTCTACGTGTGATTCGATGACACGGAAGCTCTGTGGCACCTCAAACTGAGGCATTAAGTTAAAAACAATCGCTGGGTACTTAAACTTTCTGTTTCTCGATGCGCTTGTAGGGCTTAAACAAGTGATATAAAGCGGCTCGCCATCCAAATTAAAATGAAAATTATTGCTGCAATCTGACGATTGAGAATGCGGCCCTCTAGGAGTGCTCTGCGATACTAGGTTTTGTAATTCCTGTAGTTTACGCCAAACAGACTTATTAAAGTCGCTGTCATCTAAGTGTTGGCTCTGCTCAAAAACCGCAACAAACGCGGCACTTTTCATACTGTCAAAATCTACCTTTTCGACAAAAGAATAGAGACTCGTTATTAAACTAAAGTTGTTGTGTCTTGAGGTAAGATCGCCAAAACCTAAAACCTCAACATGATTAAACGCTAATTCGGCTCTATTACTACCACAAATGCATGGAAATTGCTGCTTGTTCACGAAATCAATAAAACTATCTTGCAGCTCGGGTTGTGGTGTCATGTTTTATGCTCCTTGTGTTATTTGCGCTAGTTGGTTTTGGTGTTTTCCAATGCTGAATGGCGAAATACATCTACATTGATTATCTATCATTAAGTAAGCAAGGCTTGAACCATTAATTTATAAATATAAGCTATTGAATTTAATGTTATTTTATTTTATGTATTTTAAAGGGGTAATTTTTTCACGTTTTATTCAGGTAAGAAGTACACGGCTGTAAAAATTGGTAACGGTGGGTTTTTCGCTCCGGGCAAGGTTTACCTAGATTGGTTGTTACTGCCCGAGTAAAGGCAAGTTTTTGAGGTTTTTATAGTCCATTGCAATGGCGATACAACGGTAAAGTTGTGCTGTTGGCATGTCTTCTTCTAGTTTAAGGACAATCGCTCGGTTTCCTTCAAATTGTAACTCGTCGGAAAATAGTACTCTAAATGTATCAACTAGCTTCGTTTGGCAGTGAAAATAAAGGTGATAGTTAGTAGGCGTTTTGGCTTTCCAAGCCATACGGAAAGGGCTACCCGATTTAACACTAAAGCTTAACTCTCCCCACTTTATTGCCTCAATCACCGCGCCAAAGTTTTGCTCACTGGCAACCTGCATTACTAGGCTACGCAGTGCCCTGATTTTTGCTTGCGCAGCAGGTGGATAGGTACTAATCACTTGTTCGGCTATGTTTGACACTCTGGCTCTTCCTTGGTGTTAGCTCATTTAGCTCATAAAGTAGAGTATTAAATTGAACGGGTGAGGGCAAGTGTGCTCTTGGTGTGACTTTTTAAATCGCTTGTTTGTGCCCTGTAAAAAGAATAAACGAGCGCATCAGACAATTGGCTTATCTTAGATCTCTTAAATTCTAGTCCACATTAAAGTTGGTTCATTAGACACTAAAAAAACGATGTGAACACAGCTTGGTGCCCACATTGTGTTAAGGGGACTAATTGCAGCTTAGTGTTGGTGATGCTTCTGAAGAGATCTGTATCTCAGACAGCGTTACCTCTAGTATTCCAGCGGTTGAAAGCTCGAAAGGGACAACGGTTTTAGTGAAGTCCATGCCTTGGGTTGTAAAGCAATTGAGGTCAATGCTTAGTGATTGCCACTTGGCTAAAGGCATCGCTTGAAGTTGCTTAGCAATATCGACTTTTGCGGTGCACGAGCCGTTTGCATCCGCTTCGCCTTCACAGCTCATCGCTACCCAAACCGGTTTATCTGGCGCAGCATCAACTTGAACTTTAAATCTAAGGGCGCTGTCGGTCGGAATGCTTGGGCTTATGTCTTCCCTAAAGTAGCTTTCACTGGCGAGTCTAAAGCCGCTGCTTCGACTACCATCAAAAAGTAGCTGAATGGCGTCTTCTTGTACTTCTCTGTCAGTTGTACGATAGCTTATACCACCAAGCATATGGGTGTTGGCGTTTATCATTTGGTTTTGGGCACTGCTGAATAAGTGGCCTTGCCAAGGTTTATTGATTGACCTTACGAGTAAGTCTACGCCGCTGGCAAGATTTGCCTGAGCTTGTATTTGCTCTGGTAAATTATCTGCTAGTACATTTTGCTCTGCATAACTTAAGCCAAAACCATAAGGTAAAAGCGGGTCGTAATTTTCATCTTGGTAATTGACGATTTGTGTCGGCGTTTTTGGCCAAGAGTAACTAAGCTTGCCAGTAAAATCATACTTAACTTGGCCGTTTTTGTCGGCCAGTAATACGTCGCTGATTCCAATTCCTTCAGACCCCGGTAACCATGCCGCCACAAATGCATCTGAAGCGTTGAGTTCAGGGTTTACCCACATTGGGCGACCACTGATGAACACCGCCACCGTAGGAATTCCTGCTTGTTTAAAGCGTTTGAGTAATGCAAGATCGGATTTATCAGACGGCTTGTATTCAAGTGTTGCTCTATCACCGTGGCCCTCTGCATAGGGATCTTCGCCAAATACCACAATGGCAACGTCAGGCTTATCTTCAAAATCACCGCTAGTACTTAATGTGACGGTGCCACCAGCCGCTTCTGCTTGCTGTTTTATACCATCATAAATAGAGGTACCACCCGGGAAGTCGGCATTGGTGTTGTTGGTACCTTGCCAAGTAATGCTCCATCCGCCCGATTGTTTGCCGATGTTGTCGGCACCATCGCCGGCTAACAAAATATGTTGGTTTGGTTTAAGTGGTAATAGCTGATCTTTGTTTTTGAGTAAAACCAGTGACTCACGTACGGCTTGGCGCGCAACTTTACGGTGCGACTCTGCGCCAATGATTTCTGAGTTGCCAGCCAATGGACGATTCGCAGGACTTGGTTTTTCAAAAAGTCCCGCACGGAGTTTAACTCTTAAAATACGACTTACTGCATCATCAATGCGAGACTGCGCGATAGCACCGCTTTTTGCTTGCGCTAGAGTATTGTTGTACAAGGCTTTCCAGTCGTTAGGGGCCATGACAATATCAATGCCGGCATTAATGGCCTCTGCGCAGCTGTCGTTCGTACAGCCTTTTATTTGGCCGTGACCATTCCAATCGCTCACCACAAAACCATCAAAATTCATTCGCTCTTTGAGCACTTGGGTAAGCAAATAATGACTGCCATGCACTTTTTCGCCATGCCAACTGTTAAACGATGCCATCACCGATTGTGCTCCGGCTTCAAGTCCGCCTACGTAGCCTTGAGCGTGAAGTGCAATTAATGCTTTTTCAGAGGCGATGTTGTCGCCTTGGTCGTCACCATCAACTGTGCCACCATCGCCGACAAAATGTTTTACCGTGCTGATCACGCGATTCTTACCAAGAAAGTCCGCTTTAGGGTCGCCCTGTAAGCCTTTAACAATGGCTCTGGAATACGCTTTTACGATGTCGGGATGCTCAGAGTACCCTTCATAGGTGCGTCCCCAGCGATCATCACGTACCACTGCGACCGTAGGGGCAAAGATCCAATCAATCCCGGTGGCTAACACTTCTTTTGCGGTAATGTGGGCGATTTTCTCGATGAGATCTGGGTTATTTGCCGCGCCAAGGCCAATGTTATGTGGAAATAGCGTAGCGCCAATGACGTTATTGTGGCCATGAACCGCATCCGTTCCCCACATGGTAGGAATAGTGCTACCATCTAGGCTATCGTCAATCGATGCCTGATAAAGCGCTTCGGCAAGTTTGACCCAATCTGCAGGCGTTGCATGTTTGTTATTGTAAGGAAATGCACCGCCGCCATTGAGATATGAGCCGAATCCGTATTCTCGCATTTCTGCGACGGTAATATTTCGAATCTCAGGCTGGATCATCTGCGCAATTTTTTGCTCCAGGGTCATCTTAGCGAGTATCGACCGAATTCTTTCTTCTAGATTGTTATCGGTTTGGATAGCAGGAGTCAGCGCTGGCCAGTTTTCCACTTGGCGAGCTGCATCAACACTGGTTTTATTTGGGCTTTCGCTACATCCGGTTAAGGTTGCGATAGCCATTGCAAGACTTAGCATGGTTATTTTCGTTTTCATGTCTTAATTACTCTTGAAACGCTGTGGAGTTGCGCCTTTTAATCCAAAGTAGGCGATGTAGATATAGCATAAAGCAGGCAGTAAGAATGACAGCTGTAGATTAATTCCGTCTGCTAGCATCCCTTGAAATAGCGGGATAACTGCACCGCCGACAATGGCAAGACAGAGAATACCAGAGCCTTGTGCCGTTTGTTTTCCAAGCCCATTTAACGATAAGCTAAAGATAGTCGGGAACATGACGGAGTTACAAAGCCCGACCGCCAAAATGCTCCAAAGGGCGAGCTGACCGCTGCTAAATACTGCGATAAGTACTAATGCAAATGCACAGGCTGCATTAAAGGCAAGCACGGTTCGACCCGATATTTTCTGCATGACTAACGCGCCAATAAAGCGTCCGACCATGGCACCACCCCAATAATATGCGATGAGCTTTGCGGCTTGGGCTTCGGTCATATTGCCAATGTCCGGTTGATGTAAGAAGCTAACGAGCGTTGAGCCAATCGCCACTTCAGCTCCAACATAAACGAAAATACCGATTGCACCAAGCACCAAATGTTTATGCTGCCATGCCTTGATGTCACCTGTGGTGACTTCCTCAGTAGTACTACTTAGCTGGGGAAGTTTGATAAAGGCAAAGATCAAAGCCAATGACGCGAGCATGGCTGCCAACATCAAGTAAGGCAGTTGGGTTGCGCTGGCATTGCCCACCTCAACTGTGCTTCCCTCACTGAAGATGAGCATGGCGCCAAAAAATGGGGCGACAGTCGTACCGAGAGAGTTAAAGGCTTGGGTCATGGTGAGTCGTGCAGGGGCAGTTTCGGGAGAGCCTAGTACACTGACAAAAGGGTTAGCAGCAACTTGTAGCACTGTGATCCCTGCTGCTAGTACAAATAGCGCGAATAAAAACACGCCGTAGATACCACTTTCAGCCGCTGGGTAAAAAAGCACACAACCAACACCTGCGGTAAGTAATCCAGTTACAATGCCTTTTTGGTAGCCGATTTTTCCAACCAATTTGCCAGCTGGCACCGAAACAACAAAATAGGCGCTAAAAAAGCAAAATTGGATCAGCATCGCTTGAGTGTAATTAAGCTCAAACGCGCCTTTGAGGTACGGAATTAAAATATCATTCAAACAAGTGATGAAACCCCACATAAAAAATAGTGAGGTGAGGGCCCCCAAAGCAAATCGGTACTGACCGGTATGGCCCGTGGTGATTGCTGCTGAAACCTGCGGTTGAGACGGTACGCTCACGACAAACTCCTAGTTGATTTTTTTTGGTAAAGCGCTTACATTTATAGAAATGAAAGCGCTTACATTTTTAATGATGATTGCAGAAAGCGAACACGAATTCAAATAAAAAATGTTTTTGCCTTGCACTGTGACTAACACAACACGCCCGTACCTCGGCGTGAACACATAACTTGGAACGATTAACCATGAATAAAATTATCCTGCCAACACACTCGGCCATGTTGAAGGCAGACTATATTTTCGGCGTTGCGACTTCGTCATTTCAAATCGAAGGCGAGAGGCGTGGGCGTTGTGAGTCAATTTGGGATAGGTTTTGTGAACATGATGGCGCGATAAAGGATAAAAGTAACGGTGATATTGCCTGCGAGCATATATCCAGGTGGCAGCAAGATGTTGAACTCATAAATAGTTTAGGGGTTGATGCCTATCGCCTTTCTATTTCTTGGCCAAGAGTAATAAGCGATGATGGCACGGTTAACGATGTTGGCCTTTCATTTTACCAACAATTGGTCGATGCGTTGGTTGCTAAAGGCTTAAAAGTGTTTGTCACGCTATATCATTGGGACTTGCCGCAAGCACTTGAGGATAAGGGCGGATGGCTGAATCGAGAAACGGCTGTGGCTTTTGCACGATATACCGAGGTGGTATGTAAAGCGCTTGGCGATAAAGTGTATGCCTACACCACGCTAAATGAACCATTTTGTAGTGCACATTTAGGGTATGAACTAGGTATTCATGCACCGGGTCTGCGCTCTCAAGCGGCGGGACGACAAGCAGCTCATCATCTGCTTCTTGCTCACGGCTTAGCGATGCAAGTGTTAAGAGCGTATTGCCCAAATAGCCTTCATGGAGTCGTGTTGAATTTTGCCAATGCGGATCCTGTGTCTACAGCGCTTTGTGATGTGGAAGCGGCAAAAATCGCGGATGATTACTGTAATCACTGGTATATCAAGCCTATTCTTGAAGGACAGTACCCAGATTTACTTGCCCAGCTCCCCAAGGACGTACAACCAGATATGCTAGCCGGAGATTTAGAGATTATAGCTGCCCCCATTGATTATCTTGGCGTGAACTATTACACCCGAAATATTTATCAATCTGATGGTAATGGATGGTATGAACAAGTTGAGCCTAGTGCCGAAACGCTCACTACAATGGGCTGGGAAGTCGTGCCAGACTCATTTTGTGCATTGCTTCGGGAGTTACATGCTGAGTACCAGTTGCCACCACTTTATATCACAGAAAATGGTGCGGCCTTTGACGACAAAATGGAAAATGGCGAAGTATTAGACGCGCAAAGGCTGGCTTACTTCCAATCTCATCTGCTCGCGGTTAATCAAGCTATGGAGCTGGGCGTTGATATTCGTGGCTACTTTGCATGGAGTTTAATGGATAATTTCGAATGGGCAGAGGGGTATACGCAACGCTTTGGCATTGTGCACGTTGATTATCATACTCAGCAAAGAACCTTAAAGGCGAGTGCAAAAGCCTACCAAACGATGCTGCTTGAGCGTAAATCAAGTGTCTAAAACTATGCGCATTTTGAGCCAAAATTGGTATAGTGCGCAGATACAACTGATGGAATAAAAGTAATAGGTATGGCAACGATTTACGAAGTCTCAAAAGCTGCAGGCGTATCATTAGCCACGGTGTCACGGGTGATGAATGGCAATGCAAAGGTGAGTGACAAAACCAAAGAGAAGGTGCTCGCGGCAATGTCAGAGTTAGGTTATAAACCTAACGCCATCGCGCAATCTTTGGCTTCTAACCGCAGTAACAGTGTGGGGCTTATGGTATCTGAGCTACACGGTTCTTTCTTTGGTGACATGATGAGCACCATAGAGAGTACGCTGAGAACGGCGGGTAAACATGCCATTATTGCTGCGGGCCACAGTGATGAAGAAAAAGAGCAACAAGCCATCGAATTTTTATTGGATAGGCGCTGCGATGCCTTAATTGTGCATGCAGAAGCAGTCAGTGATGACTATCTCATTGAGCTTGCGGGACGAGATGTAGAACTGGTGCTGGTGAACCGCCACATTCCAGAGTTGGCAGAGCGCTGTTTTTATACTGACAACGAATTGGGTGGATACTTAGCGACTGAGGCGCTATTGCAGCGCGGACACCGAGATATCGCGTATATCAGTGGACCGTTATTTAAGCTTGACGCCAAAGCGCGTTTGGCTGGTCATCAAAAAGCCTTAGCTGAATACAATGTGTCATTTGATCCTAAGCTCTCATTTGAAGGCGGCTATCATGAAATCGACGGCATCGCGGGATTTAATCATTTAATGCAAACAGGGCAACGTTTTAGTGCCTTGGTTTGCGCAAACGATGAGATGGCATCAGGTGCGATGACTGCGGCCAGAGAAGCTGGACTCGATGTCCCATCAGCGCTTTCCGTTGTTGGCTTTGACGATGTGTTATTTACCAAATATCTTTATCCAAAACTCACCACCATAGATAACCCTATTCGTAAAATGGGCAATGCGGCCGCGCGTTGGGTACTTAAGCATGTGTATAAAGAGAAGCACCAACCCGATGTTGAAAATCTCTACCCACCAACCTTAATCTTGCGCGATTCTATCGCCGTAAAAGCAGAGTAATGAGCGATGACCAGCCTGTCGATATCCAATGCATTGAAGTACACCTTAATTGTATCGTTAGGCGGGTTTATTTTTGGCTTTGATGCGTCGGTGATTTCGGGCGCAATTGGCTTTATCAGCGAGGCCTTTAAGCTCACCCCATGGCAGCAAGGGATAGTCGTGAGTGCGCCTACCTTAGGAGGGTTGGTCGCAACACTTATTGCAGGGCCGGTGGCTGATGCCATTGGCCGTAAGCAAACATTGCTGATGACCGCGTGTTTGTATTTTGTCTCCGCGATTGGCTCGGCTTTCGCAACTTCGTTTGAAGCATTGGTGATTGCGCGTTTTATTGGCGGTATGGCATTTTGTTCCTTGATGGTGGCGCCTATGTATATTGCTGAGATCAGCTTAGCGGATCAGCGAGGGCGCTTGGTGTCGGTTAACCAGCTCAATATCGTCGTTGGCCTATTTATCTCCTATTTCACGAATTATTTCTTACTTCAGCTCAGCCATAGCGATGCAATGTGGGTGTCTGGTTGGCAAATAGATAGCCAAACATGGCGTTGGATGCTTGGTATTGAGGCGCTGCCAGCACTGGCGTGGATTTTGTTGTTACTGTTATTGCCGCGAAGCCCTCGGTGGTTATTGATGAAGGATCAGCAGCAAGAGGCTAAACGCACATTAACGCGATTATTTGGTAGCAACAATGCACAACAGCAACTTGATGCTATTCAAGCCGCGTTACCTAAACTGCAACTGAGTAGTTTGTCGCTTGCGCGCAAAATGGGCAGTTTGTTTAGTAAGCGACTTCGTGTACCTTTGCTGGTAGGCGTTGTGCTTGCCATCGCGCAGCAAGTCACCGGGATCAATGTGGTGTTTTTTTATGCCCCGACCATTTTTGAGCAAAGCGGTATTGGTACCGATGCTGCATTTATGCAAGCGATTTGGATTGGTCTTATCAATGTGGTTTTTACCATCGTTGCGCTACTGACCATAGATAAACTTGGACGACGGCCATTGTTACTCATTGGGTTAACTGGCATTTGCTTTAGTATGGCGCTGTGTAGCTGGGGCTTTAAACAAGCAACTTATCAGCTAAATACAGCGCATATTGCTGAAATTAAGACTGAAGTAGCCGATTTTCCTGCGCATGCATTAGCACCAATATTAGGCCAAACTTTCACCTCCGATGTTGCATTTAATGACGCAATAAAGCAGCGTTTAACTGCAGATGAGTACCGGCAATACAAGTCGGTGATTTTCGCACACGGCATTAATATGCCTGCAAAACTGGTTCTGCTTGGGATTTCCCTTTTTGTTGCGTCGTTCGCGATGTCGCTGGGGCCCGTCATGTGGGTAATGTTTTCGGAGATATTTCCAAATGCAATTCGAGCCGTTGCGATTTCCGTTGTCGGTGTGATTAATAATGCCGCCAGCTTTACTGTACAACTAGTGTTTCCGTGGGAGCTTGAATATTTAGGTGCAAGCACCACCTTTTTATTGTACAGCCTGTTTTCATTGCTTTCGTTTGCGCTGGTATTTTTGTTTGTGGAAGAAACCAAAGGTAAGAGCTTGGAGCAGCTAAGCGAGGCTTTGGAAGCGAAACCTGGTTAGCAAAACCCCGCGATAAAATATTTTCCATGTAATTTTTTTGTAAACGATCTTTCATGTTTGGGATTTATTATCTTCCTTGGACTAGTCCAGAAAATCACATTTAAAGGAAAGATAATGAAATTACCCGTGCTTAGCAGTGCATTATTTGCACTTTCATTTACCGCAAGTGTTGATGCACTTGAAAACAAAGTATTGCTCATTGGTATCGATGGCCTGCAATACGAAAAAATTGGTGCCAATAATACGCCGAACTTTGATCGCCTATATCTAACTCAAGCCTACACTGGCGGGATCGCAAAAACACAAACACAGCAAAAAACCAAAAGTGGCCCAGGTTGGGCGACAATTTTAACTGGGGTTTGGGTGAATAAGCATCAAGTGCCGAGCAACGACTCAGGCCTAGCAAACAAAGCCTATCCCAGTCTTTATCGTTACATCGCTGAACATGATGCTAACGCCGATATCTCAAGTTTTAGTACTTGGGGACCCATTCATACGCAATTCTTCAGTGACGATGTTGCCTTGATGGACAGGAGATCGGAGGGAGGCAGCGATGATGATAATTTAAATAAAGCGCTGGCTACATTAAATAACGGCTCACCAGATTTTGTCTTTTTACATTTAGATGAACCGGACGCTGTGGGCCACAGCTTATGCTTTGGTTCTGCCTACAATAAATCGGTAGAAGATGCAGACAAGCGACTGGGTAAACTGCTCGACGCGGTTGAAGCAAGAGAGCAAAACGGTGAGAACTGGTTGGTGATGGTCACGACCGATCATGGCCGTACACCGGTTGTTGGCTGTCATCACGGTGAGCAAACCGAGCCTGAGAAAACCATATTTATTGCCACTAACAAAGTGTTGAATAAAGAATTTAGCTCCAAAGATGTTAATCCTGCTAATACCGACTTCTCTGGTTTATATGGCTATCCAGCACAAACAGCGATTGTACCGACTATTTTATCTTACATGGGCATTGAAACAAATGTGCAAGCGGGTTTTGAAAGCACGCCGATGTACGGTGACTTAGGAATTCGTAAACTCAATTATGCCAATAAACTATTTACGTGGCTAAATGGTGCGAATGCGCAAACGCGTGTTTATCGAAATAACCAATTGATTGAAACATTGCCTGCTGGTGTTGCCCAGTGGCAAGACCCTCAGCCCGTATCTGGCATCAATAACTATAGCTTTGAGCAACAGGGTGTGTATGTTGGCTATCGAGTTACCGAGCTGAAACTCAGTGCGGCGCATCAGTGGCATAATACTAAAAGCTACTTTTTCTCTGAAGATGCGCGCTACTGGCGTTACGATACCGTGCTAGATAAAACGGATGATGGTTATCCGGTATCGGTAACCAATGGCAACTGGCCGGGACTTGGCGATTATGCAGAACAAATTCGTGCGAGTTTTTATAAAGACAGTGATACGGTGTACTACTTCCTATCGGATGGTCAATACCTGAGCTATGACGTACAGAGCGATAAGGTACGAGCAGGTTACCCTAAAACAATTGATAACAATACTTGGCCGGGACTTGCTGCCTACGCAAATAAAATAACAGCAACCCTTCGTTGGACGTCCGATAAGGTGTATTTCTTCCTAAATGATGGTCAATACTTACGCTATGACTTGGGAGATGACCGAGTGGACAGTGGGTATCCCAAAGCTATCAACGATAATACTTGGCCGGGACTTGGTGCCTATGCGACAAAGATAAGTGCAGCATTAAAGTGGAACGACACGCGTGCTTATTTCTTCTTAACTGACGGTCGCTATCTAAGATATAGCATTACTTTTGACAAAGTGGATGCGGGTTATCCTAAAGCCATTGATAACGGTACTTGGCCCGGGTTGCAGTAACCCGTGCAAAAGTAACGGATCTTGAAGGGAGTGAACAACTCCCTTTTTCATCTTGTTTTATACTTCAATGCGCGTTTTTCAGTTATGCTGTGTGCTCCTCTTTTGACAAGGATAATATTGATGGATTTTAGATCTGATACGGTTACGCAACCGACCCCCGCCATGAAACAAAGCATGTTTGACGCGCCGCTTGGTGACGATGTTTATGGTGATGATCCAACAGTAAATGCACTTGAACAGTTTGCGGCTGAGCGTCATGGTTTTGAGGCTGCGCTGTTTACCAGCTCAGGCACGCAAGCAAACCTGCTTGCACTGATGAGCCATTGTGAAAGAGGGGATGAATATCTTTGTGGCCAACAGGCGCATAATTATAAATTTGAGGCGGGTGGCGCGGCTGTACTTGGCTCTATTCAGCCGCAACCATTGGAAAACGAGGCCGATGGCAGTATTTGCTTAGAAAGGATTAAGCAAGCGATTAAACCTGATGATTTTCATTTTGCGAAAACTAAGCTGCTTAGTTTAGAAAACACCATTGGTGGCAAGGTATTAAGTCTAGAATATATCGCGCAAGCCAGGGCGCTGTGTGATGAGCGTGGCTTAAAGCTTCATCTTGACGGTGCAAGAGTCTACAACGCTGCAGTCGCGTTAAAGGTTGATATCACAGAAATCGTAAAGCATTTTGATTCATTTACTATTTGCTTATCTAAAGGGCTTGGCGCGCCGATTGGCTCTTTACTGCTTGGTGATAAAGCATTGATAGAAAAGGCGAGAAGGCTTAGAAAAATGCTTGGTGGCGGTATGCGTCAGGCGGGCATGCTCGCGGCGGCTGGTCTTTATGCTTT
This sequence comes from Pseudoalteromonas sp. GCY, assembly GCF_016695175.1. Lineage (NCBI taxonomy): Bacteria > Pseudomonadati > Pseudomonadota > Gammaproteobacteria > Alteromonadales > Pseudoalteromonadaceae > Pseudoalteromonas > Pseudoalteromonas sp. GCY. The sequence continues at coordinate 502,331 of NZ_CP068022.1, read as the reverse complement.
GCAACATAATGTAGAGCGCCTAGAGGAAGATCATCAAAACGCGCAATATTTAGCTGAAAAACTTGAGCAACTGCCTGGGTTTAAGCCATGCAAGCACTTAGTACAGACAAATATTATCTTCGCTGAAGTGGAAGCCAGCATTGATCTTTTTGCGATAGCAAAGCGGTTAAAGGCAAAGGGGATTAATATCACTCCAGGATATCAGGGCATGCGATTTGTGACGCATTTAGGCATAACTAGAGAGGATATAAATACTCTAATTTTTGAGCTAGATACACTACTCAAACGCTAGTTTGATAGCCAATTCTTGAACTCACGTCATTTATTCGCCAGTAAATTGGAGGTTGAGCTCGGTGATAGTGATGAAAGTAAAGTTATCAGCACTTTAATACTTATCACAGGCCCAAGTTTAGGAATTAACCTGAGTTTAGGGTAGCTCATACCTCTTTAGTCGCCTGTTTTACGCTACCTACATTGAATTAACCTTGTCTACATTTATGTAAATCTTCATCCATGTAGACAAGGCAAAAGTGTTGCTATTTTTCGGCTGCTAAAGATCGTTTATTTTGAGGATGGACTTAACTTGTATACACATATGGAGGAGTTCAGGGGGAAAGGCGGTCAAAAATGAACCGCCTGACAAAATGCGAAGACAATTAGAACTTATACTTTACGTTGGCGCTGATGGTTCTGCGCTGTCCGTAGAAGCAGTCTCCACGGAACAAACAGCTGGTAATAACCGTTTTATCGCTGACATTATCGACTTGTAAACTGAATTGATATTGTTCAATGTCATAGCCAATCATCATATCAATAAGCGTAAAGTTGTCGGTCACTAATTGCTGATGTAGTGTTTGGCCGTTTAGTTCAACTGTACGACTGCCATCGTAGGTTTCTCCCACATGTCTGATACCGGCACCAAATTTAAGCCCAGGAAGCCATTCGTCGGCGCGGTACGTTGCCCAAATTGAAGCTAAGTGCTTAGGTGTTGCTGAAAGTTGTGCATCATCTGTGATTAACGTGACCAAGTCCTGTGCTTCATAGAGTTCTGTGGACGATAGCGGAGAAATATCTTGTTCCGTATCTAAATAAGAATATGCCGCATAAATATCAAGGTGCTGCCACTCAAGCTGGGCTTCAAGCTCGAATCCTTTTACTGCAATTTCACCGTCTTGTACTTCAAACTCAGGGGAAATCTTTCGTATTTGATTTTTGTCTTTAATTTCAAATATAGAAGCAGTGATAAGGTGTTCAGTACCCGTTGGCTGATATTTCAAACCAAGTTCAACTTGTTCACCCTCAAGCGGTTTATATGCACCACCTTGTGGTTTTTGTCCAAATACGGCTTTAAATGATTCTGAATAGCTAGCATAGGGTGCTATGCCATTTTCAAATTGGTAAAGCACACCGATCCTACCTGTTGTGGCATTCTGACTATTTTTGATTGCACCTGTTGTTTGCACTTGATTTGAAACGTCATCATAGCGAAGTGCCGCATTGAGTACCCAGCTGTTTACTTCCGCAGTAACTTGCGCATAAGCACCAAGCTGCTTGTTGTTTAGCGTATTTTCGGGGTTATCGACAACCGCTGTTGGTAACTCAGTGCTTTGTCCATAAACAGGGTTATATAAGTCTAGTGGTGCAGCAACGCCGCGGCCACGATCAGAATCAGTATCCGCATTTTGGTAATCAACACCCGAAACCATAGTGAGTTTCACCGTATCTAGTTCCAAATATTTATGGAATTGAAGATCCATCGTCACACTACGTGCACTTGAATCGGTGAGGCTGGCGATACGCTTAACAGTGCGTTTGTCGGCTTCAAATTTTGGTGGCCAAGAATAAATGGTACGGTACTCGGATGAACTATCGCTGTAGCGACCGGAGAATTTAATATGCGTGTCTAAATCAAAGCTGTGCTCAACGATAGCGGTGATCGCTTGTTGCTCAGTGTCATATTTATCCCAGCCTGGCTCGCTGACGAAACGCTCACTGGGAATTTGGCCATATTTTGCAGGCAAAATAGTGCCTTCATGCGGGAAGAATTGCGTTGAAGAGCCTGACTCATTTCTCTGAAGGTTAGCAAGTAAGGTAATTTTAGTGTCATCTGAAGCAAGCCAGCTAAAGCTTGGTGCAAGCATCAGGGTGTTGTCATCAACATAATCGGTTTGCGTGCCGCTGTCTCGATACATGGCAACAGCACGTGCTTGATACGCTTGCTGCTCACCAAACGTAGTGTTGTAATCAAGAGCGAGCTGCTTGCGGTCGTAGTTGCCCACTTGTGCCCAGATCTCACCTTCGGTGTCTGCTTTTGGTAATTTTGATACTGCGTTGACGATACCACCTGTAGACCCTTGGCCGTATAGTACAGACGAAGGGCCCTTTAAGATCTCAACGCTTTCAAGTGCATAAGGGTTAGTACGGGTATTGTTGTAATTGCCGAACAATTTTTGCAGGCCGTCAACATAGAGTAGGGGGTCGACGCCACGAATTTTAGACCAGTCGCCTCGAGTATCAACACCATATGGTCCATTATAAACACCCGCAACATACCCAATCGCATCTTGCAGCGTTTCGGCACCTAAATCAGAAATACGTTGGGCGGTTAATACTGAAACCGAAACAGGCGTTTTGACGATAGGTACTGCTGTTTTTGACGCGGTAGCACTAACGTATGAAATCAGACCTCTTGGGCTAACTTCTATGATTTCAATGTCATCTTTATCTTGCTTGGTTTGTTCCTGTGCAATCGCAGAGCAAGACAACGCCAATGCAACACTGGCAATTAAGGTTGGATATTTGTATTTAAATGAGCGCATGATTAATCCCTATGATCTAAGTTTGCGCAAATGATATTGTAGATGAGAGTGATTATCAATATTATTGTTCTGTAATTTGCAAATATTACAAAGCTTTATTCTAGTTACAACATTCACTAAGTATTGTTGTGCCTTATACTTGAGCGGCGCTCAGAAGCACAGCGCTTTGAGCAGTACTTAACGTTATCCCAGTCTCTTTGCCATTTTTTCCGCCAATAAAAGGGACGTTCGCAAATAGGGCATACTTTATAAGGTAGGTTTGTTTTCTTATAAGCCATTTAAGGTTGATACCAATTAGTCTTAATACTTGCTCAATTTGAAGGAGCAAATCTGACGCTAACTGCGGTAAAAATTTATCATTTAGAACAACTAAATAGCAAAATTTTCGCCTTGTTATCGACAAGATTTTCTCGCCTCAAAATAGATCACTTAATTAAGCTAATTGGTATTAGTCATTTTTAGTATTCGTACGGTAGTGATGAAAAGTGAGATCAAAAAAGCCCCATAGCAAGCGCTGTAGGGGCTTTAGAAAGGAAATAGGGCAGGTTATGCTGATGGGATGAGTGCATATCCTCCTTTTAAATGTCCGATATTATGAAAGCCAAGCCTCGCCAACGCTTGTGCGGCAACTTGTGAACGGCTGCCGCTGCGACACACCAACACCAATTCTTTCGACTTGTCTTGACTATGTTTGCAAATAAAGTCAGTAAGGCGGGTGAGGGGCACATTTTGATCAAATGCTCTGTCGTGGTTTAGGGCATATTCATGCGGTTCACGTATATCAATTAACAGCACACCTTCGTTGTTAGCGATGTGAGCATTGAGCTCTTTTGTGGTGTACTCGTGCAGTTCAAATTGGTTTTTATTACAAACCGTTGCGCCACACATGATCTCACTGCCAGCCTCATCAACAATGTTTTTGTCTATTAGTGCCTTTTTCTCGACAAATATATCAACTGCAACGTCATGTTGAAGTACACTATTTAATAGCAAATTGCGATTACACTCTGCCGCTAGGGTGGTTGCAAACTCATTGTTGTAGTCGTGGCTTGGACATAACAAAGTATCGGTTTCGATAAGTTGAGCAAGTAGCTGGATACTGTGTAGCATCGCTTTTGATGAGCTGGTGGAGAAGTTGGTTCTACCTAGTGCTCCCATCAGGATTAGATCACCACAAAAAACGTACCTAATGGTGTACTCACCTTGTCGTTGCTCCAATAGCATAAAGGTGACGCTATCTTCCGTATGTCCTGGGGTGGCTAGTTTTGCAAGACGGTAGTGACCAATAGCTAGCGCTTCAAGTGACTGGCCTTTAAATTCAATGTGTGTAGCTTGAGTTGGCCAGCCTAAATGATCGCATGTTTGCTTTGGTAAATTCAGTGCGGTTCTACTCGACTCGTGATCGGCGTGCCCATGAGTATCAAGCGCGGCGAGCAGTGTTAGCTGCTGGCATTCCAATATCGTATTAAGACGTTCTACCAACTCAGGAAGCGGATCGATAATAATCGCCGTTTTTGATTGCTTATCTGCAAACAGCCAACAGCATGCACCACCCACTTTGAATTGTACTAGACCGTCAAGCGCTTCTTTATTATTAACGCCATTCGCCGCTTGCATGAGACAGCTGTGACCGAGTGCCTGAGCACAATGGAGAATGCGCTCACACGCCGCGTCTATTTCAGTTTGGGTTGTGGCAGGACCAAAAGACAGTCGAATAGCCGATTCGCTTTGCCATGCAGGAAGTCCCATGGCATCTAGCACAAAACTGCGCGTTACCTTTGAACTGCACGCTGAGCCCGAGCTGACACGGATGTTTGCTGCGTCGAACAAATCCATGATTTCTTTTGAGCTAAATCCCGGAATTGCAAAGTTTAGTGTAGTTGGAACGCTATTACTGAATTGATTATTAAATACAATTGTCGGGAACGCATCTTTGAGCGTTTGCGCCAGCTGATTTCGAAAATCGTGTAGTTTATCTACGCTTGCAAATTGGCTGTCATTTTCTTTTAGCAGTTCGTCAAAAATCACATTCAGTGCGGCAAGGCCAGGCAAATTTTCTGTCCCCGAGCGTAAACCGCTCTCTTGACCGCCTCCTGCAATAAATGGCGTAAACGGCGCGGTTTCTCTAATATAAACAAAACCGATGCCTTTTGGTGCATAGAGCTTATGGCCGCTAAAAGGTGCGTAGTCAATTGTTGTTCTCGCTAGGTTTAAGCTGCGTTTGCCCAGGGCTTGCACACAGTCAACCATCCAAAAAATATCTGAATTATGCTTTCTTATTACTTCTTCTAATTTGTTCAGGTCTTGATATACACCGGTTTCATTATTAACAGCCATAGTACAAATCATTAGCGCATTAGGCACTTCATTTGCGATAAACGCTAAATCCAGATTACCTGCACCATCAACCGGAATGGCTTTGACATCAGCATTAATTTCTAAAATTTGATTCCAATGTTTGAGTGATTCTGGTACCGCTTTGTGTTCAGTTGCCCCGTAAAGTAGTGTATATTTTGTGTTTGGCTGTATCTTCTTTTTTGCTTCACAAAGGGCTGATAGTATGCCGGTTTGGATGCCCTCGGTTGCACCACTGGTGAAGATCACTCGACCATGACCAGAACCTAAAACAGCACGTGCTTTTTGGCGAGTGTGCTCCATCAGTTGCTTCGCTTGAAGGCCTGTAATATGGCTGCTGCTGGGGTTGCCAAACATGGTTTTCATGGTAACCAATGCTGCGTCTGCTGCTTGCTCTAATACAGGGGTTGTTGCATTAGCATCTAGATATATTTGAGGTAACACCGTTTCTACTGTCATGACTGAGCCTTTAGGTATAAGCAAATTACCGATATAACAAAAAGTAATAAGTAATTATTTATAGTTATAATAAGGGAGATAGGCGTACGTTTCAACTATTGAGGATGTGTTTCTTGCAGACTAGATAGAGTGATGTTTAATGTAAAATTAATTTGAAAAAAATGTATTCATCATGTTTAATTGCGTTCGCTCAAAGGCAAGGCGGGCAAGGTAACTGTAATGGTAAGGAAAGGCTCTTAGAGTAATGGATGAATGATGTTGCAACGAATAACAAAACCGACAATGTGGCCGTTATTTTTTACACTGGGTGTGTACGCTACGTTGATCTGGGTACAAGGCTTTTATCAGGCGCTTGGCCAAATTATCAGTGAATCCCATATTGCGCTTACCATGGCGTTGGGATCGTTTGTGGCAGGTGGAACGGCATTAGGTGGTGGCGCCGTTGCATTTCCTGTGATGACTAAATTATTGGACATAGATCCCGCTACTGCCAAGGTATTTTCTCTCGCGATACAAAGCTTTGGTATGACAGCGGCGACCATTACTATTTTCTGTCGCCGTATTCCAGTATATAAAAACGTTATTTTAATGGCGTTGCCAATGGCTGCGCTTGGTGTAACGCTCAGCCTATTATATATCGCGCCTCTGGCACCAAGGCTGCTCGTTAAGTCTATTTTTAGTTTCTTGCTGCTCTGCTTTGCGCTAACGCTGATGTTGAGATGGTGGCGTAAGGCACATCATCAACCTAGCAGTGAGTATATCCAACCTAAAATGCTACGCTTTATGGTCGTAGCATTAATCGGAGGTATAGCGAGTGGATTAGTAGGGTCGGGTGCAGATATTGCGCTCTTTGCCTTGTTGGTGATTGCTTATAATGCAGATGTGAAAAAGGCGACGGCAACCTCTGTCGTGGTGATGACGTTTACCTCATTGATTGGAAGTAGCATCAATGCATGGCACCTCAATACGATCACCAGTGAAATAAATAGCTATTTGCTAGCGGCAATACCGATTGTGGTCGTTGGTGCCCCATTAGGCGCTTATGTTTGTTCAAAAGTAAAAGTAGGGCATCTGGTCAGTTTTCTTTTAGTCTTGATTGGGCTTGAAGTGAGCTTTACCTGTTATGAGTTATATCCGACGCTGCTAGGATTGTTTTAATCTAATGCGGTTTACAAAATTGGGTAAGCCGCGAAGCGAGGAAATAACGAAGTTAGATTATTCTTGCTTAATAAAAATATCCATCCGTTACACTTTATTATCATCTTTGCGTGTATTGCAAAAAACATTACAAATTTAAAATGTAAATGATAGTTGTTATCATTACTATTGTTTTGCTAAACTTCGCCCCCTCTCTGATAAATTATTTTCTGAAATAGGTATCCGTGGCTATTTCAGAAAGATCCAATTGCGTAGTTTGGAGTTAAAAAATGCAATACACTCGCTCTTCTGTTCTTTCCGCCTCATGCGTTGCGGTTAAGTTGGCTTTACTAGGTGCAAGCACAACGGCATTCGCTTCTGAAGACATAGAAAAAATCAGTGTCTATGGCAAACATAATAAAATTATTTTGCAATCTGGAACTGCAACTAAGTCTAATATGGATCTTATGCAGACCCCCGCAGCGGTTGTTGTTGTTGACAAAGAGCTACTAGATTCGCAAAGTGCAGCGACTTTACAAGAAGCACTACGCAACGTAAGTGGTTTATCTCAGGCAGGTAATAACTACGGCATTGGTGATTCACTAATGGTTCGTGGTCTAGGCGTAAACTATACCTATGATGGTATGTATGGTGGTGCTGACTTAGGAAACAGCTTTAACCCAACACGCTCCTTAACCAACATCGAAAGTATTGAAGTGTTAAAAGGTCCTGCTACCGGCCTTTATGGTATTGGTGCAGCAGGTGGTGTAGTCAACTTAGTCGAGAAAAAGCCACAATTTGAACAAGCGCTTGCAATTAACGGTAAAGTGGGCGCATGGAATACTTATGGCTTGGGCGTTGATTTTACAGATGCAATTACTGACCAGCTTGCCTACCGTCTTGTCGCAAACCATGAGCGTAGCGACGGCTATCGAGATCTAGAATCAAATAGAGACGAAATCTATGCAAGCTTACGTTTCGACCCAAGCAGCGAGCACTCATTTTTACTTTCAACGGCTTATATTGATGACTCACAACAAGTAGATTCAATCGGCGACCCTGTACGCATTATTAACTGGGATAGCATTACAGGGCAACCAGGACAGGTTACAGCTGAACGCTTGCCAAATGACCCGCAATATGATGCCGAGAAAGGTAAATGGTTAGGTGTACAACTGAATGATGAACAGCGCGCGCAACTTGCCGAGTCAATCCGTATTGGTGATGGCTTAAAGCCTTTCAATCTTGGCGATGGGAATCTTATTTCTCCTTTATCTCGTCCTAATGAAGGTGAAGAGTTACGGATAAAGCTTCGTCACGATTGGTACTTAAATCGCAGCTCAAAGCTAACCCAGCAGATATTATGGCGCAGTTACGATTCGGATTTTGTTCGCCAAACAGGTGCTTATAATTATGTTTATTGGGAGCGCAATGGTGTGATAAATGCAAACCCAAGAGCCCCGCTTGTGATTGATGATGTGCTATATCCTTATGCGGCTCGCCGTCAAGAGTATCGCCGTCAAGTTGCCAGCGAAAAAACTTGGCAGTACTTTGCTGATTTACAGTTAACTTGGGATATGGGTTCTTTGAGCGGTGAGCACTTAGTTAGCGTTAACTATGAAAATCGTGATATGCGCTTAAAAAGTTGGTCTGCATATGATGCCGATGGTAAAGGTTCAATTCCATTTATCTTAGATATTCGCGAGCCAAACTGGCCGACAGGCGAGTTCGAGGATTATAACCCATCGCTACGTAGTAACTACGATAAAACGCTTACGGCGTATGGTATTAGTGCACAAGAAGTGGTGTATATCACCGATGCGCTAACTGCTCGTGCTGGTCTTGCATATACTAGCGTTGAACAAAAATATCAGCATTTAGGCACTGACCGTTCACCTGAAGAGAGTGAAGAGTTGGACACGGATGATGCTGGTATGACGTATAATATTGGCTTGAATTATCAAGTGACTCCTCAGCTTTCTGCTTTTGTAAATATGGCAAAAGGTCGTACTGCCTACAGTGTGCTTGGTAGTCTAGAAAATGAAGCTGATGCGAACCGTAAAAATAGGCCTGACTCGGAATCTGAAACGTTAGATATTGGTTTGCGTTTTACTGCCTTTGACGAAGATTTATTGGGTTCATTAGTGTGGTTTGAAACAAAACGCACAAACCTAATGTATAACAATCCTGAGTATAATGAGCAGCCAGGTGACGACTACAATGTCAGTGTTCCGCGCTATTTCTTCGATGATGAAGATGAGTCAAAAGGTGTAGAGCTTGACTTAAATTTAGCACTGAACGATCAAATCAGTGTCAATATGAACGCAACCTATCAAGATGCTGTTGAGATCCGTTCGAGTGAGCGCTCAGGTCAAATGAAAGGGGTACCTAAGAAGTTTGCTAGCACTTGGGTGAAGTATACTCAACCAGTGGATTGGTTTGGTGGTGCGTTGGAGTACAGTCTTGGTATTAACTATGAGAGTGAACGAACAATTAACTCTGTTTCTTTCGGTCTGCCTACGGCAACCATTGATGGTTATACCCGCTGGGATGCGGCAATTAAGTTCGATGCTGAACAGTTCGACATTCAGCTAAACCTAGAAAACCTAACCGACGAGCGCTATTACAGTAAAGCATTGTTCTTAGGTGGTACGCCTGGCAATGAGCGCAATGCTAAGTTGAGCTTTAACTATAGGTTCTAATTGTTTCACAAAGAAAAAGGAGGGAAGTCCCTCCTTTTTCTTTCTAAGCAGTCGATACTTAGTCACGTTTAGATTAGTTAACCCCTGAACAGGATAAAAAATCAGTTATTTAATGTAACAAGTGATACGAGTGAGAAGCTCGTGTGGTGGTGTATCTCTGACATCATTTAAGTATTCTTCGATGACAGGTACATCGGCAGGCTCAAACTCGCTATTGGGTAACCATTGTCCAAACAGATACTCGTAAGGTGTTTCAAGAGAAGCATAGTCACCTTGATAGAGTAAATTAGCTGTTTTGCCTTTTGGGATGGTGAATTCACAAAACCCCTCTGGGAGAGATGCCGTTGTCTTTGGCACTAAAATTGTCGCTATTGATTTCAGTTTGCTTTCCTCGACGGTTTTTGGGTCGTCAAAATACACACCAAAGAAACGTGTATCTGCATCTAATAAGCCTTGTTGCTGCGCCAGTAAGTTTAACTTTTCAAACGCTTGACCGATTTGCATGTAATCGCCATGGTGCTCAAGTCCGATTAACATCATTTGCTCATTACTGCCTAATTCTACATTAAACATATTCGAATCCTCATCTACCTTAATGATATAAAACTCGGCCGCACAGCCTTTTGCCTTGGCCTGTTCATGTTGGCGAAATAGGCTAGGTGGTTGCTTATATCGTTGAGAAAATGCGCGGCTAAACGCTTCAATACTTGCATAGCCGGTCTGCTCAGCCACCTTTCCAATGGAGTCTTGGGTACGAATTAACATACCTGCGGCAACATGTAGTCGCATTCTTCTCACGGTTGCATTGATGGTTTCCCCAGCGATTGAGCGATAAACACGGTGAAAGTGATAAGTCGACATATGGCATTGATCAGCAAGCGTGATCACATCAAGTTCGCGATTAATATTGTTATAGATGTAATCAATAACAATATTTAAGCGAGTAGTGTAATGGCTCAAGGTCGTTGCTTTTCTAGTCATCGTTCACTTCATTGTTGGTTTATGCGGCCAATTACAACTCCGTAACTAACGTTGGAGCTGATATGGCTTATCATGGCAGAACTCGATTTGATAATGTTTGCTGATTTGTACTTTACGCAACTTATTGGTTTTCCGTAAGTGCTTTTGCCACAGCTTTTAAAATAGATGATTTGGTAGAGGGTTTGGTGATGTACCCAGTGAGCCCCAAAGATGCCCACTTTCTGATTATATCTTTGTTTTTATTGCTGGTTAGCGCAATGATAGGAAGTTTTTTGCAGTGCGGAATGTTGCGAATATTTTTGGTTGCATTGTAACCATCAAGCTCGGGCATAAATAAATCCATAAACACCATAGAAAATCTGTGCTTTCGCAGCTTTTTAATTGCGTTCAACCCACTGGTGACACTTTCTACTTTATATCCCTCATCACGTAGGATCTTGGCTATCATCTCTCGATAAATTTCGTTGTCTTCCACCACCATTATTTTTACTTCTTCTTGCTTGGCTTCAACCGCTTTTGGTTCGCTGACATCAACCTCACCCGTATCACCTACTGGCAAAACATTTTGAGCTAATTGCGCACACTTTGAATTGTCCTTTTCAGCGAGTAAAGCTGTGAACTCTGCTATGGAGAACTGTTTGTCTTTTAATCTTCTTGTTAATTCATGAACACTTTCGGCAAGCTGGTGTTCGAGCTCATCCAAAAGTGGCGATAAGTGTTTTTCTTTTAACTCGTTTAACAAATCATCTTGAACTTTATTAATCCCTTTTTCATTGTCTAGATTACGTCTTACTGTTTGTAGTGTCTCATCCGCTTTTTGATGGTACAAGGCTGCATCATCAATCAATTGCTTTAGCTTGTCGTCTATGCGACCGAAATGCTCTTCTCGGATTTTGGCAACTTCAGAAGTACCCTCTGTGCGAACCAAGGCATTATGTAGGATCATTCGAAAGCGGTAGTTCTCATACATAGGTTTGTAGACAAAGTAATCGGTAAAAATACCTTTCATACAACACCGAAAGGCCACGCCAGATTCTTTATTTTCACACAGTAAAATATTTTCATGAGCATAGTTAAGTAAGCCGTGCTTGGCGAGCAAGCTATAAATTTCGACACTTTTTGCGACTGTCTTTCGAGCAATAACGATGACATCTGGTGGAGACTCTGTTAGCACTTCTGCAACTTCTTTATGACTAGTGAGAGTACGGTATTCATTGACTTGAGAAGCGACAATATCGACAACGCCAGTCATTTCAGCTGGATCGTCGCAAACAATAATCACTTTTGGATGTCGTTGTGCGTGTTCAACGTCTTTTTTATGCATAGATCCCCTCTGACTATGGGAGTACAACAAAGCCCATTAATTTTAATTATTTACTAGAATGAGACTTTTGCAATGCGGATCCTGAGACAGTTTGCAAAAACTCCGATGGCGTACAAGGTGGGTAGTAATAGTAGCCTTGAACCGATTCTACTTCGTAACTCTGTACAACGAGGAGGTCCTCAACCTCTTCGACACCCTCAGCGACGACCTCTAGTCCAAGTTGGTGAGCCATCTCACAGGTGCTCGCGATAATGATGCGTTTGTTTGGTTGCGTTGAACAGCCATCAACAAAGCATCTATCGATTTTGAGTTCATCAAACGGCAACTCGTTAAGTTGCTTAATAGAAGAATACCCTGTACCAAAGTCGTCAATAGACAGCTTAAAGCCTTTGAGTTTTAAACGCAGCAACACATCAAGCGCTCGCTTGATGTTATCTAACAAGTGACTTTCAGTTAACTCTAAAGTGATTTGAGAGGTGGGTGTACAATACTCTTCGCAAATGGACTCGAGTTTTTCTGGGAGTTTTATGTCTTCTAGCTCTTTCACGCTCAAATTAATACTGAATTGAAGCGCTTTAAGAATATCTCGATTATAGCTAAGCAAGGACAAGGTTTGTTTCAACAGGCTATAGGATAGCAGGTGAATTAATTCGTTCTCTTCCATTGTCGCGATAAACTGTGAAGGAGGTACTGTGCCATCGGTACTATGATGCCACCTAGCGAGCACCTCAGCGCCAATAATTGCACCGGATGGACTTGCGACTTTTGGTTGGAAATAAGCACAAAACTCTTCTCGCAATAACCCCTCATAGATCTCATCTTTACTATAGTTTTGTAGTGCGTGTTGGGACTTAGTGGATGTATTTTGAGACTGGAGCTGACTGTAAAGTTCTTTTAGTTTGGTTGCAGAGAGTGGCTTTTCTAAACTAGATATAATGGTGAGGCCATGAAGCTCAGCCAGTGCTGCGGTATTTTTGATGAATAGGCCTTTTTCGCCACTTAGTAATGCGATAGGTGCTTGGATGCTTAGTTCGGCAAATTTCCGCAATATCTCTACACCATCCATTTGCGGCATGTTGATATCAAGCAAAATAAGGGAAGCTTGATGGAGCTCTTGACTTTCTAATGCAGACAGGCCGCTGTTAAACCCTTTAAAGGTGCATGGTGTCTGGTTAGAAATCAACAATTGCAATTGCGTAAGAATAAGCTCGCTATCATCAATCGCAATAATAAGGTGCTTTTCATTTATCATACATACTAGACCTGAATTTTTAGCACGTGTTACGTTAGATCTTCCACGTTAAGTATAGAAGCGATTTCAGCTTGTGCGTTATCAAAAAGCATCAAACATTGATTCAATAAATTTTCAATTTTTATCTGCTTACCTTCACTTGCTGTATGCTCAAGTTCTGCCATTTTTTCAGAGAGTTGTGTTGCGCCGACTGCTTTTGCCGAGGTTTTCCCTTGATGTGCAATATTCTTGACACTTTCAGGATGTTCTAGGTCTACCCCTTGTAAAAGTTTTTTCGTGTCGTCAACAAAGCTTCTTAAGAAAATACTCTGTAACTCTTTATCTGTACCTACATATTCACTGAGTATCACCAAGTCGATATGTCTGGCTGGCGCGTCTAGTTCCTCCATCAGTGAGGTAGCATTCTCCGCTTCTTGGCTGTTTGTTGGAATGTTGCTCGAAAACCATTTTTTTAGCTTTTTGTTTAATTTTTGCAAGACAATGGGCTTTGCAATGTAATCGTCCATCCCGGCGTTAAAGCAAATATCTTTCTCACCGTCTAACGCATTAGCTGTTGCTGCAATGATAGGAATGTGCTCTAGATTGCGTTCACGTTCATGCTCGCGACGCTGTTTTGTGAATTCATAGCCATCCATCACTGGCATATGGCAATCCGAAATAATAAGCGAAAAGTGATACTGTTCGAGTAGCTGTAAGGCAACTTTACCATTGTCGGCGATAATGCATTGATAGCCTAGCAGTGCCAGCTGTCTTTTGAATAAATCCTGATTATAAACATTGTCCTCAACGACTAAGATAAGCTTGTTAAGTGCTTGGGCATCACTAATTGTAGGCAGTGTCTTAGATTTACTATCGCTGTCGTCATTTGTTGATTCACTGTCGATTAGCCCTTCTAAGGTGGCGATGTGTGAAACGACTTTATAAGCGTAATAAGGATATAGCGCGAGGTTTGAGACGTTGATATTATTTGCATGCGGAAGCTTATCCTGATTATTGTCTAGCAAAATATACTTGCACTCGCTTTCCGCGATGAAAACTTCTTTTCCTTCTGTAGTGAGTTGTTGGAAGGCTTCAGCAGTGATAACGAGATAATCAAATTGTTGACTATCAATTAGCTGCGCATTAAAAAGTTCTCGAGGGAATATTTCACATTGGGCTTCATAGATGCGTAGTTGATTTTGCAGATCTTTTTCAAATTTGTCCTCGTCGCCCACCACTGCAATTTTTAGTCTGTCTAAGGTTAAGCTAATATCGCTGGTTTGTTTTGGCACTTCACAGTATGGCAGAGTAACAATAAAGTTGCTGCCGAAATCCTCGAGGCTTCTACAGTCAATTTCCCCCTCCATCATGGCTACAAGTTTGTGGGTAATGGAAAGGCCCAGTCCGGTACCGCCATATTGGCGTTGAATACTGCTATCTGCTTGAACAAATGGCTTAAAAAGGTTTTCTACTTGTTCTTCGGACATACCTTTACCATTGTCTTTCACGCTAATTTCCATATAACCATCATCGGGAGAGCGCCCAATAGTCACTTCTACAAAGCCGGAGGCAGTGGCGGTAGTTTTGGTGAATTTTAACGCGTTACCTATTAGGTTTAATAAAATTTGGCGCAGTCTAACTGGATCACCTAATTGCCAGTTCGGTAACTGTGGCGAAAGGTAAAAGGCAAGCTTGAGCTTTTTAGAGTCCGCTTGATATGCAAGGAGCTCCGCGAGTTCTTTAATAATTTCTTGCCAGCTAAATGGTGTCGATTCAAGTTGCATTTTTCCTGCTTCGATTTTTGAAAAGTCTAATATGTCGTTAATTATTCGAAGTAGTACCAATGCTGAGCTTTTTGCGACTTTGGTGAGGTGAGATTGCTCATGATCAAGGTTAGATTGGGCAAGAATATCCAGCATGCCTACCACGCCGTTCATCGGCGTTCTTATCTCGTGACTCATTGTTGCTAGGAAACGAGACTTTGCTTCACTTGCTTGCTCTGCTTTTATGCGAGCTTGCTCAAGCTCTGCAGAAAAGTTGATACTTTTAGTGATATCATTCTGATAGATGAGGGTGTATTTCCCTGAATCTGTGGTGATGTTTTTCACTAACACGTTGAACCAGTACAGGATATCTTCACTGACATACTGGCACGTCGTCAGTGCTTGATATTGTTCCTTGCCTTTTGCCTTTTCTAACATGGACAGTAATTCGCTGTTGTCTGTCATTGGAAGTTGGGTAATAAATGCTATAACGTCAGAACCGTTGTTGAGAGAGCTTCCCATGAATTGGTATTCGTTGTGATCAGTTCTTTTTATGTGTTCGTTAAACTGATTCAGCATGGCTATATGCTGGTCTTCATCAATTAGCAGAATAAATGCTGGAAATGAATCAATGGCTTCTTGAAGCAGCTTTTCTGTAGACTTTTGGACTTTGAGTAAATGCTGCGCTGACATTCTTTCCACATCGGCCTCATGCATTTTTTCTAAGGCCTCTTTTCTCGCGGCGACGAGCTCCTTCTGTATTCTCTTTTGGCGATTGCTCTCATTAACTTGACTCGTTACATCTTTTACGACCCCGACAACAAACTGCGAATTTTCACTTGAGTAGTATTTTAAATTGAGAATGACATTTAGATATCTAGTTGAAGACTCGTCTCTTATCGTTAATTGAAGTTCACTAGATTGATCGTGTGTTAAGGAACGTAAGTTTGATTGTAACTTCTTCCTATTGTCACTATCGAGTAACTTTATAATTGGTTTTAAATTATGGTACTCAAGTTCGGGAGTTAAGTTAAATAGCGTCCTAAAGCCTTCAGAGGTATGCGCTAGGTGTTGTCCAACAGCCACCTCAAAACTGCCGATGGCGGCAAGCTTCTCAGATGAGTTCAATAAAGTTTGGCGCTTTTGAATAGCGTCTTTTGCAGCTTGCTTGTCTAATTTTGCTTTTTGTTGGGCGCGATAGCTAATTGCTAAACCAAATAAGCAAAATGCAACTAATGACAACACCTGCCAGATAAACTTAATTTCTAAAGTGTAGAAGATATCTTGATTAAACGATTCACGTGAATAGGCATAAGTACCCACTTGAAGCTCCTGATCCCAGATTTTTGCACTTAGAAAGTCGGTTTGGTCACTATTATTAGTAAGCAGTAATTGGCTTAGTGGAGTATGTGAGCCGCTAATTTTAATCGTCTCGACTTCCTGCTTAGTGTAGTAACCCGATGCGTTTTTTAGACGAGTATCAAGGCTGAGTTCTAGGCTGCCGAGTAACACATCTAGTTGAGCTTCGTACCAATACAGTGTTTCCGTCAGCCCCTTATCGGACAGCCCAAGACCCGTCATAATTAATATACGGTGACCATCATTACCCTTTATAATTTGTGTAACTATCCCTCCACGGTGCAAGCTTTCTTGATGATAAGAATAAAATGACGTGATCTGGTTTTTATCTACATACTGAGTGTTATTAAGATTATTAACGGCTAGCGTTTGCAACTGAGATGGTTTAGCGAGATCGGCATTGCTGCTAATACTCGCATATCTAAGGCTTTCTATATGTGGCTTATACCATAGCGTTTTAAGGAGGTTTATACGCTCTAATGAGTGGTTGTTTAGCTGCCTAAGAGTTTGCACTTCCGAGAGATATAATAGCTGCTTTTGGCTTGCAAAATGTTCCACAAATAGCACGGCAAGTACTGACGAAAATATTACAATGAGCTGTGCAGTTTGTGTTCTAAGCGGTGCCGTTTTATATATTTTTAATTCGGTAAACGCTCTAATCAATAGGCAAATTAAAATGATATAAAGCAGTGCAATAGTTAAAGAGATAATGAGTGAGGTTTGAGCTCGCTCTTGTGACTTTTGCATAGATGCAGCAGCAGAGTCTTTCATATATTTAAGTAAATTCAGGCTGCCACTAGCGAGCAAGTTCAAATAGGCAGTACTGTTATCCCACCACACATAGTGTGGTAAGTTGGTTTCAGCTCCACGGCTAAAGCGGTTTAGGGCTGAGGTGACATAGTCATACTCTCTAGACGCCGTAGCGGCATTGTATAGCTGTACGGTATTTTGATTATCTTTGAGGCTGTCCATCAGTGTGACATGAGTGGCGTAGTATTGTAGCGCGCTTCTCATTGCACTTAATCTAGTGGCCTCTTCATCTGCCGTTAGGTATCGGCTGATCTTAGCTCTGAGTCTGCCCCCTAACTCAATTGCTCTGATAAGTGTGTGAATATTCTGGTACTGTGTTTTGTCCTCATTACCACCAAAATTATGGATGAAGGACTGCTCAGTTTGTATGGTTCGGACTGTATCGATTAAGTGATTTATCAAAATTGTGTAGCGAAGAAATAGTTGCTCGTGGTTGATATTTGCTTGTCTATTGAGCTTTCTCAGTGTTTGTACATCGTCTTTTATGGTCAATTGAAACTGATCGAAGTTATTAATGCTCGTGAGTTTTTCAGCAGTGAGTCTTATTATTTTTTCGTCTGTTTCCTGATAATATGCAAGTAGTCGCGCGTCGTGTTCTTCTTCGGACTTAAATCCCGTTGACATGCCGCGTTCACGTTGCAGACTAAAGATCACTTCAATCGCTTTATCTAGGGCGGAAAGGTTGTTGTAGTACAAAGTCAGACTCTGGTGAACCACACGATTTTTATTAAACTCGTTAATTTCGAGGTAAAAACCACTCAAGCAGACTAGGGAAAAAAGGGTTAGGGAGATTATGTTAAAATACTTGCTCACATTTGCCACCTGCGTTATCTCACAAAACAAACTATAGTAGAAATATAAACACTGTCTAATTAAGTAGATTATGAAAATCCCTGAGTTACCTAAAAACGAACCCGCTAGGTTACATGCGCTTAGGGAGCTTGCGATACTCGATACAAAACCAACACTTGAATTGGACCGAATTACTCAATTTACTGCCCATGTTTTTGATGCTCCAATTGCATTGGTGAGTCTTGTTGACAAGGACAGGCAATGGTTTAAATCCCGCTTTGGATTAGATGCTGAGCAAACGTCTCGTGACGTTTCATTTTGCGGCCATGCAATATTAGAAGACACGGTTTTTGTAGTTTCTGATACGCTCGAAGATCCCCGCTTTATGGATAACCCTTTGGTGTTAAATGCCCCTAATATTCGATTTTATGCTGGTGCGCCTATCATATTGTCCAGCGGTTTTCGCGTTGGGACCGTGTGTGTTATCGACATAGAGCCCCGAGAGTTGAGTGAAGCTGACTGTGAAATACTAAGGCAAATCGCAAACGACGTTGTGACTCAACTGGAGAAAGTCTGATTGTACTTTTCCGCAAGTAAAAGCGATAAGCGCTAAAATTTTCCATAAAGTCGGCCGTTACAGTCGCAAATTTAGTGCATTTAGCTCGTGGAAACGTTACAATTGAGACTGTATATCATTGCCATTTAGGGCAATGTTTAAACGATAACTAACCTGAGGTTTGGATAAGAAATGAGGTAACTCATTGTTTCTAAAGTAACATTAAATTACTTCTTTATCTAGCCAGAGAGTTTTCGTGATAACTAGGCGAATTTACGCACCAATAGCTTGCTATTGGAAGTGAATTCAACGCAGTTAGCGCTAAAACTGGCTGCTAGAAAGGCATTAATTATCCTAAGCTCAGGTTAACTACGTATATTTCTAAATTTATTTCTGTATTTTTGAATCACGGCTTTTTCCTACACGGTATAAAAGATAAGGTGAGGTGCATTTAGTCAAATGGCTCCATCTTATGTTGTGGTTGTACGTAGCATCTTATATTAAATTAGGTACACGACTCATTTCATGACAGATATCACTACGCATCAAGCTTCTCGTCGAAGACTACTGATTGCGCTTGCAATCACTTGCTCTTTTATGATCATTCAAGTTATTGGTGCTTATTACGCTAATTCTCTCGCAGTATTGGCTGATGCTGGACACTTGTTTGTTCACAATAGTTCTTTGTTTATCGCGTTGATAGCATCAAGTGTGGCAGTTTATCTTGCTAAAACATATAACGATGGTTACAAACGGGCTGAATATACTGGCGGGCTTATCAATGGAATCCTCTACCTTTCAATTGCGGTAATTATTTTACTCGAAGGGAGTGAGCGGTTGTCTCATCATGCGGGCGGTCATGACCTAGAGGTGAACAGCTATTTAATGTCTATGATTGCTGCAATTGGGTTTTTGTTTCACGGCGCTTCCGCTTGGGTGTTGTACAAAGGCCGTAAAGACAGTATTAACGTCTATGCTGTTTTCTTGCACTCATTTTTTGATTTACTGTCTACCATATCGACATTTATCGCAGGTGTGATCATACACCTTACAGGCTGGGAAGTGGTTGATATTCTCTCGAGCATGCTGATTTCCGTCTTTGTATTGTTTACAGGTATTAAGGTGATAATTGCTTGTCTTAAAGGGCTTGCTACACCTCCAGAAGTTTTGCCTACGGTTCAAGAAGTTGAGAGAACGATTGTGTCTACCGAGCATGTTGAAAGCGCCCATAATATTACAGTAAGCAAAATTGATGGCGCGGTTGTCGTTGGTGCACATGTAGTATTAAAGCATCACTGTACTATCGAATCTCATGATTCAGCGTGTCGTGTAGAAGTGGAAGAAGCGTTGAAAAAGTCCTTTAATGTACTAAGTAGTGTGCTACAAATAGAGAGCCATGACTGCCCTCATCATTAGGGTAAACAGACCCTAATGTGTGATATATTTTTTAGTTATTTGTTACACTACCTTGGCAGGTTTTAAAATATTTTTTATTGTTATACATAGGCAGTATTACAAACCGGTGGTGTAACATTTGAATCAAAAGCAAGCGCTCATCATAACTTTAGTCTTAGGTGTACTAGGCGGGCTGGCCAATCTGTTGCCAATTTGGTTTTTGGATAGTTCTGAGTTTCTTTTTGGCCAACTGTTTGTACTATTTATCCTGCTACTATGCGGATGGCGCTATGCCATTATTGCTGTGATTATTGGTGCCGGCTTTATTTGGTATCGATGGGGGCATGCTTGGCCCTCTATGGTTTTTTTCTTCGAAGTGTTATGGCTTCACTTTGTCTGCGTCCGTTTCGCCAAGCCATTTTTTGTTCGGGGTATCGTTTATTGGATTTTGCTAGGTTTACCTGCATTATTTATTTTTGGCTATTTCACCCTTGAACTTCCGTTACTCGTTATATTTACTGCACTGGCTAAGTACCTTATCAACGCATGTATTTGTCTTGCAGTGGTCGACCTGCTGAGCTTTTTCTTTACTCGCAGCAAGTGGCAAGGGATGCCGCTCAATCAAATTCTAAATTCTACCGTCAACCTTGTTATCGTTTTGGTTGTATTGATGACAACCGTCGTGCTGACAAACAATTACTATAAAAGAATTGAAGCTGAGATAAAAACACAGCTTGAAGAAGCCTCTGGTTCTATTGTCGCTCAAATTGATGACTACCTTGATGCTTACCGTCGCGCGATGGTGATATCCGCAACGGATGTATCCTTAGGGATTGATGCCGATTATGTTATCGAGCGTTTGCTGAAGACTCACGCAAATTTTAGAACCGCTATTGTCGCGGACAAACATGCTAATGTTACTCACCTTTACCCGCAGCATTTTGCTGAGACGATGAAGGGAACAAATGCCAATGTGTCAGATAGAGATTATTTTATTAAAGCACCTGAATACCCCGAAGGATTCGTTTCAGGTATATTTCAAGGCCGTGGTTTTGATGAAGCTCCTATCGTGGCAATTTCAGCGCCAATCTTTATCGCCGAAGAGTTTAAAGGGATTGTGGAAGGGTCTTTAATATTTGGCTCATTTGAACGCTTTATTCCAAAAATTCTTGCTGAAGACGCCAATTTGATTGTGCTGGATAAACACAAAAGGGTTGTCTATAGCTCGTTAAAGACCGAATTTAAAACCTTGGATATGCCAAGTGATGTGGTATTAAAAGCGTTATTTGACAAAGAATCCTCAACTTATGAAGACTCGACTGAGCAGATCTTATTTAAACAAACTGCGGTATCTAAAAAATATAAATGGTCAGTTATCACCATGCTCGACCGTAAATATCTTAACTTAGTTGCTGCTGAAGCTTGGTCAGATGCACTGGGACTTGCGCTTGCGATTATTGTATTGAGCTCTATTTTTGTCCGTCAGCTCACTCGGTTGTTGGTGCGTCCAATTGTGGCGTTAAGTCATGATATTCGGGCTTACGAGCCTTCAACCTTAATCGAAAATTCGGCTAATGCAGATAGTAGTTTTTTAGAAATAATTGAGTTGCAGCAGCAGTTCAATCAGTTGGCTTTTAAGCTAACACTGAGTTTTACAAAACAAAACCAAGCCAGCTTAGAAAACGAAAGGCTTAACCGCAAGCTTACCGACTTCAATCACGAGTTAGAGCAGCAAGTTGCTGAGAAAACGGAAGAACTTACTAAAGCTGTAGAAGCCGCTAACGCTGCCAATCATTCAAAGAGCCGATTCCTCGCAAACATGAGCCATGAAATTAGGACGCCGTTAAATGGAATCATTGGTATGGCGGATAACTTGATCAGAGAAGAGAGTCTTAGCAATGAGATGGCAGACCAAATAACAATTATACGGCAGTCGGCGAAGAACCTAATGCTCATCCTCAATGATATTTTGGATTATTCTAAAATCGAGGCTGGGGCATTGAAAATTGAACGTCGAGCCGTGAATTTACAAGAAATGCTTGATAGTCTGGTCAGCATTTTTAAAATTTCTAACGTTAGATATGGCGTTGAATTTAAGTACGAAAAGGGTGCTGAGCTACCCACATATCTTGAGTTAGATGAACTACGTGTATCGCAAGTGGTAAATAATTTGCTGAGTAATGCTGGGAAATTTACCAATAAAGGACACATAAAACTCTCAGTCCACTATGAGAGTGGGGTGTTAAAGTTTACCGTTGCTGACACTGGAATTGGCATTTCAAAAGCGCAGCAGGAAACGTTATTCCAAGAGTTTACTCAGGCAGATCTTTCAACCACAAGAAAATTTGGTGGTACCGGACTTGGCTTAGCCATTTCTAGAAAACTAGTAGAAGCGATGAATGGTGAGATAAGAATTCACAGCGAACTTGGGCTTGGCAGTCAATTCTATGTAGATATTCCAGCCTCAAAAGGGCTAAGGGTTAAGAGGGAGCAACAAGAAGTTGGGGCTCCTGATTTCAACGGCCTTGATATCCTATTGGTAGAAGATAATAAAATTAACCAAGTGGTTGTTGGTAAGTTACTAGAGAAAACGCACTGTCTGCTAGAGAAGGTGGACGACGGAGTCGAAGCCTTAGTCGCGATGAAGTCGAAGAACTATGCATTGGTTTTAATGGATTGCCAAATGCCGAATATGGATGGTTTTGCTTGTACCAAAGCAATCAGAAACGAGCCAAATATTTACGGCAATCCACATATTATCGCGATAACAGCTAATGCCTACGAAGAAGATAAACAAAAATGTATTCAGGCGGGCATGGATGATTTTATTGCAAAACCCATTGATATTAATGAGCTCTATCAAAAACTTAGCGAATGGCAGCGCTCAGAACTGCCCGATAGTGAAACGGTAGGTAAGGGCTAACTCTTATAGCCCAAAGTAACTAAATTAACGCACTAAGCCCGAGCTCAAGCTCGTGAGCGTTCGTGTTGCTCATAAAATGCGAGTAAATCGTCAATCGCCATGGGCTTTGCGAAGTGATAGCCTTGCATATATTCACAGCCTACGTCTCTTAGGTAATTAAGCTGAGATTCTGTCTCGACACCTTCTGCAATACACTTCATGTTTAAGCTTTGCGCCAGTAAATAAATGGTTCTAATGATAGATTTATTCGCGGGTTTTGCGCTCATATTACGTACAAACCCTTGATCAATTTTTATAATATCAAGAGGGAACTCATTCAGATACGTGAGTGAAGAAAAACCTGTGCCGAAGTCATCAAGTAGCAATACAAAGTCTGCCCGCTTCATTTCGTTGATAGTTGCCCGCGCCTTAACCATATCAGACATAAAGATTGACTCGGTGATTTCAAGTCTTAAACACCGATTAGTAAGACCATGCGCTTTTAAAATCTCAGTGAATTGGTGCGCAATGTCTGAGCGTAAAATATGAACTGCGCTTAAATTAAGAGATAGATAAAAGTCGGGTTCTTGTGTAAACAATGGACGCAATTCTATTAAGGCTCTGATAAGCGCTTGTTCAGTCAAGGTTTCAATCAAACCGCTTTCTTCTGCGATTGGAATAAAATCGCATGGAGGAATCAACATGTCATTATTGCGCCAGCGCATAAGTAGTTCGACGCCTGCAAGCTGACCTGTAGTGGTATTGATGATAGGCTGATAGTGATTGAAAAACTCACCGTCTTTAACCGCCGTTTTCATTGCGGTTTCTAACCGAAGCTTTTTACTGATCTCTTCATTCATTGACTCAGTAAAGAACTTGAATGCATTTCTTCCCGACTGCTTTGCATGGATCATGGCGATATCAGCGTTACGGATCAAGGATTCTGAGTCCGGAGCATCGAATGGATAAACCGCAACGCCAATACTGGCAGATACACTCATGGTGATCCCATCAATTTCGATACGTTCGGGTATGTGCTTCACTAAGCGGGTAACTACTTCGCTCACATATTCGATGCTAGGGAAGGACTTAATTAGTACGAGAAACTCATCGCCGCTCTGTCTTGCTAAAATACAGTTATTATTTATTTGCTCACGGATCCGTTTGGTTATCGCGACCAGTAATTTATCGCCGATATGGTGTCCGTAGGCATCATTGATTGGTTTAAATTTATCTAAATCTATAAAGAGTAGGGCGCAGCTTTGCTGTGTGTTGTTTGCGTTAAACAGTGCAAATTCAATATGCTGTAGCATCAAGCTGCGATTTGGTAGCTCCGTCAAAGCGTCGAAATTGGCGAGATATCTAAGTTCATTCTCGGCTTTTTTCTGCTCTGTCAGATCGGTAACAACGACCACGAAGTATTGGAGGTTCACATTGTCTTTGGAAACCGCGCTAATGCTAAGTTGAACCGGATGCACTTTATCCCAGCCGTCTGTAACTTGAACTTCCTGTCTTAGATATTGATTCGGTCCAAGAGATTTTAAATTTGCAATTAAACCGTGGAACTTCTTTTGCCCGATAGCATTAACAAAACGCTCAGTCGTTAAGTCGTTTAACGCTTCGTTTTCCTGCAGTTGAAACGCTCTACAGAAGCTACTATTGACTGAAATGGGTTGTAAATTAGGGTCTAAGATCAAAATCCAATCGTTCACTTGGCTGAAGGCCTCGCCCAGCATATTTGCGCGCATCTGGTTCGCTTTTTGCGTGGTTACATTGGTATAAATACCGTGTAGTTCAGTGGCTTTACCTTGTGAATCAAATTCTGCGACTTGACCAAAGTCGTGAAACCAATGCCAATTATTGTCAGCGCAGCGCAGTCGATAAGATAGGGAAAGCTGCTCTTTAGTTGGGTTAGAAATAAATTTCTTCCAAGCACGTTCGACGAGTTCTCTATCATCCGGGTGAATGGCGTTATAGTGCTCTTGCAGTGTCATCGTATCACTCTCAAAGCCAAGCGCTTCGGCCCGCTGTTGTGTGATCTGGCGTGCAGCGAGATCCGCCGACCAAACACCGCTTTTGGTTGATTTCAACGCCAGTTTTGTCTGTCTTCCTGCATGAGTAACGGCTCTAAGTGCCGTTTCAAGCTGACGTTGTTTTTGTTTGTGCTTAATAACGATGAGCAATATCAGCGCGAATGCACTTAGACTGTATAAGCTTAATGCAAAAGGCGAGCGCCAAGGAGAGTGGGCAACATTAAAGCGCAAGTTGAGAGCGTTGCTAAGGTCTTCACTATAAAGTGAACGCGGTGCAATGATTAACTGATAATCACCAGGGAGTAATTGATTTAGAAATACTTTATTTCGTTTTAAGCTTGAAAACGTAAGTGCACTTGGGCCATGCAAAGAAGCTTGGTATTGAATGTGATGATCGGCATTGAAGTCAAAGTCAGAAAACTGTAGCTCTATGCCCATGTCGTCAAACTTAAAATCAAGTGCTTGCAAAATTGCGTCAGGGGCTAAGTACGTTTGATCTCTGCTTAAGATATCCATTTGAGTGATCAGTAATGGGCGGCGCTTAACTGCACTATCTGAAAATTGTTCCGGATCGAAAGTGATAGAGCCGTTGACTGTACCGAACATCAGCTTGCCAGATTCAAGTGCTGCTGCAGCGCCGCCGTTAAACTCGAGCGTCGGCAGGCCTTGATTCGTACCGAAGGTTTCCAATACTTTATTTATTGGGTCAAATTTAAACATGCCGCGTTGACTGCTGGCCCAAATCATTCCATCTCTATCTAACAGGAGATTGTAGATAGCATTACTCATCAAACCTTGTTCAGTCGTTAGCTTGTATTCTTCGTCGTAAGTATTTTTATTGATCCCGACAAGACCTTCGGTTGAGGTTGCCAACCATAGCGTTCCAGCTCTATCTACTACCCAACTATTAACGGCTGAGACCAAGTGTTTATCCGACTTGTTGTAAATCGTTGTTAGGGTATCTGTTGACTCATTATATTTGACCAAACTGATGTCCGTACTTATCCAATATTCATCATCGGTCGCATCCAAAGGCGGCAGGACCAAAAAGCTTTGTGCCGCTGCCAGCTGTTTTGATAATCCCTCTAATGCACGTACAGTATTGGTGGCTGCATCATATTCGTAAAATCCATTGCTATTGATAAATGGAAACTTACTTTCTGAGTACTTAGCGATACCCCAACTATATGGCCCAAGTTTGTCACCACTTTCAAGCGTAATTGGGCTTAGCTGTTTGGTGTCGATGTTAAATAGCGCGGTCTCTTGAGTTGTTTGGATTAGAAAGGTATTTTCGTCGAAATGTGAAGAATTAAAAATAGAGAATACGGCATCTGCTCCGTACATTGCTTTTGAATCTCTATTTTGCAGGTAGCTAGATTTCAATTGGCGGGTGCTTAAATCAAACTCGTTAATGCCGTTATCTGTACCAAGGAGCACCGTGTTTTTGCTGGTAGGACGAATTGACCAGATATTGTTATTGGCAAACCTGTCTTGATTACTAATGAATGTGGTAAAACGTAGCGAGCTGGAAGGCCATAAATATGCGCCATCGTTATATGTACCCATCCATAGGTTGTTGTTTCTATCTGCGTAAAGCTTAGTGATACTGGGGTTGGTGAGGCGATACTGTCCCTCGGTTAAGGAAAGGACTTTGGAGCTGGTTTTTTTTCTTCTGTCAATAAGAAACAATCCATGCTCCGTAGCAATAAACTCGCCATAGGGAGTGATTTGGTGTCCCCAAATATTTTTCTCAGGAACAAGCTCATAGCTTTTTGAAGCAACCAGTGTTTGGTTACTGACTGGAATGACAAATAAGCCTTCTACAGTACCAACAAGCAGTCCCAACGATGGGTCGCGTTTGAGTAATTTAACATCATGACTGAGTTCTGATGTTGAATCAGTGTAACTTATTCGCTCTACATTACCGGTTGCAAGAGAATAAGTGAACAGGCCTTCTGTTGTACCAATAATCACAAAGTTACCGATAACGTTTATGGCGCGAATGTAACTACTTGGTTTGAAGTGAGTGAGTAATTCAGATTTTAACGTACTGCTGTCTAATGTGTAGAGGTCGCTTTCAATGGAGAAAATGATATTTTCTCGATGACCAATAGCTGTGGCGATGGGTTTTGGAACTGCGTTACTGTCTTGGCGTTTACCGTCGTAGATTTGTTGAATTGTATAGTCATCAACATTCAGTAAAAACGCGCCGCTGGCACCTGTAGAGATTAAAAGCTCATCATTCGAGATATTGAATAACCCAACTATTTCTTGTTCATCAAGACCCCTAGAAGCGGCAATATTAATGAGTTGATTGCCGTCATAACGGTTTAACCCTTGGAGAGTACCTATCCAAATGAAGCCATGTTTGTCTTGTGTTATGGCTGTGATTGCAGACTGGCTTAACCCTTCCTCCACAGAGAAACGAGAAGTATATTGGCCGAAGTTATGGGCGTGGCTAGGCGCGACTATGCAACACAAAGAAAATAATATAAAAAAACACAATAGCGCTTGCTTCATTAAAAGACCTTTCTCTATCCAATCTCATTTAGTCCTTTAACAACATGTTACCAAATCAAACTAAGCTGATCCGCGCTAATAAAACTGTTAGCGGTGACGCGCAGTCTAGCGGAAATACTAGATTGAAATCAACTTAAACCTTGGTTTTTATGCAATGTATTTAACAATTTATACATGTTTAAGGTTTGTGATTTGTAGCAAATAAAACAATCTACTTGGATGCAAGAGCACCTTCACTCTTATGTGTAAAGTAACGCTTATCAAGTTAATTTAAGCGTAGCAGTTTTATTGGATTTTTCTTAATTTTATAGAAATAAACGTCGGCTTGAGTACGACGTTTTACGAAGCGTGAATAACTAAGTCTTTGCAGCAGCTTACAAAGAAAAATAATTCGCATTTATAGCTGAGGTATGTGTTGATAATTGTTATCGTTTAGATTAGACTTGTTTGGAGTTAATGAGTTTGATATTGGTTTTCATTTATGTACGTATGCATTTGTCATGGTGTTACAGATAAAAAGATTGCAGAGACGATAGACAGTGGTGCTCGTTCGATGCGTGATCTTAGCCAGACATTATCTGTTGGTAAGCAGTGTGGAAAGTGCTGTAACTGTGCGAAGAAAATTTTAAATGAAAAGCTGATTGCAATTGTTGACGTCACTGATCAGGTTGCGTAACAATAAATTATCGCGCAACCTCAATTAAATACTTATAGTTGAGACTGTAAGTAGTTTTCTATTCCCATCACCTTAATTAGATGCTGCTGAGTTTCAAGCCAGTCAATTTGCTCTTCTTGCTCATTTTGAATTTTGTCTAGTGCTTCACGGCTAATGTAATCTTGCTTTTCTTCACACAACTTAATTGCTGCTTGCAGGTCGACCAATGATGCTTGCTCAAATGCCATATTGCAATCAATCATCTCAGCGCTATTTTCACCAATTTTTAAACGACCTAAATCTTGTAAATTAGGAAGGCCTTCTAAGAACAAAATTCGCTCGATAAGGCGGTCGGCGTTTTTCATTTTTTGTATTGAGACCTTATAATCCGCTTTATCTAACTGGCTAAAACCGAAGTCTTTAAACATACGTGCGTGCAAAAAGTATTGATTGATACCCACTAATTCATTGGCCAATACTTTATTAAGCGCTACGATTACT
This sequence comes from Pseudoalteromonas sp. GCY, assembly GCF_016695175.1. Lineage (NCBI taxonomy): Bacteria > Pseudomonadati > Pseudomonadota > Gammaproteobacteria > Alteromonadales > Pseudoalteromonadaceae > Pseudoalteromonas > Pseudoalteromonas sp. GCY. The sequence continues at coordinate 474,037 of NZ_CP068022.1, read as the reverse complement.
TCTCTATCACCTTTCATTTGTAGAGTCCTTATTAAAGCTGAGATTGGATATAATTCGGGGCACCGATAAGATCAATCAGACGAATTTGCTGCTCTAGCCAGTAAACATGATCTTCTTCCGTATCAAACAACAGCTTTTCAAGCGTTTCTCGAGACTGATAGTCTTGCTCTTCTTCACAGATTTTGATTGCTTCTTTAACACATTCGACGACTTCAAGCTCTAGTTTTAAGTCGTTTTCCATCATAGACTTAACATCTTGGCCGATGAGTAGATCACGACGTTTTGTCATGTTAGGTACCCCTTCCAAGAAAAGAATGCGTTTGATCAACCAATCCGCATGCGTCGTTTCTTCTTCACGTTCGTGCTCAAGGCGTTGGTATAGTTTGCTCAAACCCCAATCTTCGTACATACGTGAATGGATGAAATATTGATCGATAGCTGCAAGCTCATTGGCTAATAGCTTATTGAATGCGTCGATGACTTTTTGTTTACCTTGCATGCTGTTACCTCAAACTGTGAATATGCGGCTAGTCTAACGGATTTCTTTGATGTGTCAATGAAAAATCTTTATAAAACATAGTGTTATATATTGATTATAATTCGCATTTAAGTTGATGTTTTGGCCTAACAATGCAAATTATTGTTATTTCATTTTGAGTGTATTAGGTAGAGGTATTTAGTAACGTAAGCAAAAATAAGACTTAAAGCTTAGCGCTACTATTGACAGGACAGGTGCAGGTGGTAAATTGAAAACGATCTTTTGTTTTAAAGAGAAATGTAGATTTGAATAAGCTAATCCTGATTTTTGTGATGCTTCTACTCGCGGTGCAATCTGTGAGTGTATTCGCGTCTGAATCTAGCTTCCATCAAATCGAAGTGCCTCACCTCCAACATACTCACGATCATGCTGAAGATGCGCAAGCAGACCCCAGCGGACATCATACAAAAGATTGCCACCACTGTGGCCATTGCAGTGGGACGCATTTGAATTTAGTGATTTTAAAATCTTTTATCCCCTTTGAAATGCGACCAAATAGCGAAATTTATCCTCAATCTGATACCAAAGTGCGCGCTTTTGTAGAGCAAGCACATCGTCCACCGATCGCTTAAGTAGCGGTTATCATTGAAGGCGTGACCTCAATTTAACTTAACTAACCTGAGTTTAGGTTAATGAGTAAATTGATAAACCCAACTTAGCGCAAATTCGTGCTTGTGAGTAAGCAACTAGGCCCGTTTTCTATGCTTATGTGTTTTGCTTTCAGTGATACTGCCTACTCCGTTTATACCAATTGTATTAAGTAAATGAGCTACTTTAACACGGATTGGTATTACTCCTTCTCAGTTATTGACGTTGATTACAGATAAATCACGTCTGCTTGAGAAGCGCATTCTTGTCCGCGAATTGGCACTGTAAAAGCAATGCTTGGTGCAATTCGCTACACAAGCTAACGGTTTTGAACGTCAACTTACGTTCTTGAGTAAAAGAGTATCGAATGACAAACTTTAAAATTTTCTCCATTTATTTCGCGGTGAACGCGCTTTTTAGCTCGCTGGCATATGCCGGCGACGGTCATGAAGAACATGAAGAGGAAGAAAATGCCATCGTACTAACGCAACAGCAGATGCGTTTTGCCGGAATTCAGACCAAAGAAGTCAAGCTGGAAAGCCATGAGCGCTTTTATTTTGCTCCTGGGGAAGTAAAAGCCAATGGTTATACCAGCTATTTAGTATCGCCAAGAGCCGATTCAATCGTGTTAAAGCGACACACTACGCTTGGCTCTATGGTTAATGTTAATGATCCACTTATCACCTTATTCTCAGAGGCAATGGCGCAGGCCCAAGCGCAGTATTTGGTCGCTTCAACAGAGTGGGATAGAGTTAAACGCTTAAGCAAAGAAACCATCAGTGAGCGTGAGCGCGTTCAAGCAAGTGCCGATTTTAGTTCGGCTTATTCAAAGTTGTTGGCACTTGGGGTCACAGAAAAAGAGATTAAAGAAATAGCCACTAAGCCCGCCAGTGAACTTGGCCAATATACGCTCGTTGCTGAGCGCGAGGGGGTGGTAACTCAAGATGCCTTTACGCAGGGCCAGCATGTAGCATCCGGCACAACTTTAATGGCAATCACTGATGAAAGCGAGCTATGGGTGGAAGCCCGTTTACAACCCAACTCTCAACTTTCGTTAGCGGTTAACTCTAAAGCATTGATTGGCATAGAAGATCAGCAATACACTGCTCGTGTTATCCAAGAAGCGCATACTATCGATCCCATTACTCGAACCAGACAGATCCGCCTATTGGTTGAAAATAGTGACGACAAGCTACATGCAGGGATGTTTGTAAACGTCAACTTTATCATACCGTCAAAGGAGTCAATCATTGCGTTACCTGCAGATGCGTTAAGTCGTGGCCCTGACGGTGATTGGGTGGTGTACATTGAAGAAGCGCCCGGTGAGTTCCATCCCAAAGAAGTGACTTTAGGTGAAGACTTTGGCGCTCAGGTTGAAGTTATCGGTTTGGCTGTGGGTGAACGCGTGGCCGTAACTGGGGCTTTCTTTATTGCGTCAGAGCAAGCCAAAGCTGGCTTCGATCCGCATAACCATTAAAGGGGGCCTTACCATGTTTAATCGAATTATCGATTGGTCTGTAAACAATCGGCTTCTAATTATTCTTTTTTTACTCGTTATCACAGCAACTGCTAGCGTGACGATCCCAAAGCTCAACTTAGATGCGTTTCCCGATGTAACGAATGTGCAGGTTGCGGTGAATACTGAAGCGCCTGGACTGGCAGCGGAAGAGGTTGAGCAGTTAATCACCTATCCAATTGAGGCTGTGATGTATGCCTTGCCTGATGTGCAGCAAGTGCGTTCAATTTCTAAAACAGGTCTATCTGGCGTTACGGTGGTATTTAAGGAAGGCACGGATATCTATTTTGCCAGACAGTTGGTATTTGAGCGCCTCCAAGCTGCAAAGGAGTTGATCCCAAGCGGTGTGGGTACGCCAGAAATGGGGCCAAATACATCAGGGCTTGGTCAAGTATTTCAATATATGCTGATGAGCGATCCGAACTCTGAATATGATGCAATGGCCTTACGTAGTCTCAATGACTGGGTGGTTAAGCTGTTAATTATGCCAATTGACGGAGTAACTGATGTATTGGCTTTTGGCGGCGATGTGCGTCAGTATCAAGTCAATATCGACCCAAATAAGCTATTGGCTTATGCACTCACTCAGCAAGATGTGGTGAGTGCCATCGAGCGTAATAACCAAAATGTCGGCGGCTGGTATTTAGAGCGCGGTCAAGAGCAGTTGGTGATCCGCGGAACTGGCTGGTTTCAAAGTGGGGAGAAGGGGATCGAGGAGATTGCCAACGTGCCCGTCAAAACCATTGATGGCACGGTCGTGACAGTGGCTCAGGTTGCCACTGTATCGATTGGTGGAGAAATCCGTCAAGGCGCTGTCACGATGTCTAGAAAAAGCGCCTCTGGTGAAGTGGAACAGCTCGGTGAAGTCGTAACAGGTATAGTGCTCAAGCGAATGGGAGCAAACACCAAAGCAACCATTGATAGCATTAACAACCGCGTGGAACTTATTAATAAAGCACTACCTGAAGGGGTAAGGTTTGAGCCTTTTTACGATCAGTCTGACTTGATTAGCAAAGCAGTACAAACTGTCGTTGAAGCCTTGGCACTGGCATTTATTTTTATCGTTGTGGTGCTCGCGCTGTTTTTAATGAACCTGAGAGCAACTTTTCTGGTGCTCATCTCAATTCCTATTTCAATTGCCATTGCACTTGTGGTTATGGCGTGGCTTGGCGTCTCGGCCAACTTAATGTCGCTAGGCGGTATCGCAGTCGCGATAGGGATGTTAGTTGACGGCTCAGTGGTGATGGTAGAGAACATCTTTAAACACCTAACAAGGCAAAAGGAAAGTGATGACTTTTCTGTAGGACTCATTGTTGAGCTCGCAGGAAAGGAAGTGTCAAGGCCAATCTTTTTTGCTGCCAGTATTATCTTAGTGGTGTTCACCCCGTTATTTAGTTTTGAAGGAGTTGAAGCTAAATTATTTCAGCCTATGGCAATCAGTATTATTTTGGCTGTTATTGCGGCGATATTTGTAGCGCTTATCATTGTCCCTGCGCTTGCGACCTACTTATTTAAACATGGTGTTAAAGCGCGAGAGAGTATTATTCTCGTTGCGCTAGAAAAAGGCTACCGCTGGACGTTAAATCGAGTGTTGCATAGGCAAAAGTTATTGATGGCAATCGTCATATTATTGATGGCGACGGCCGGTTTTACGTTCACTAAAATTGGCACCGAATTTGTCCCGGAGCTTGAAGAAGGCACCATCAACCTAAGGGTAACGCTAGCACCTTCCGCAAGTCTTGAAACCGCGCTTAATGTTGCGCCTGAGATGGAAAAAATGCTGCTCACTTTTCCTGAGGTAAACTACGCGCTAAGCAGAATTGGTAGAGCTGAGATAGGTGGCGATCCTGAACCGGTAAATAACATTGAAATCTATATTGGCCTTGCGCCAGTAGCACAGTGGCAAAGCGCAAATAATCGCTACGAATTACAAGCTTTGATGGAACAAAAACTATCGGCTTACCCCGGCTTACTGTTTAATTTTTCACAACCTATTGCGACGCGTGTTGATGAATTACTCTCAGGTGTTAAAGCGCAGTTGGCGATTAAGTTGTTTGGCCCAGACTTAGCTGTGCTTGCAAAAAAAGGAAAGGAAATTGAAGCGGCCGTGGCGCAAGTTGAAGGGACAGAGGGCGTACAACTTGAGCAAATAGCAGGTGAGTCACAGCTGATCATTACTCCAAAACGTCAAGCGTTATCTCGCTACGGTTTAGCTGTCGGGGACGTTATGGCATTAGTGCAAGATGGAATTGGTGGCAGTAAAGCGGGGCAGGTCATCAACGGTAACGAACGCTATGATATTTATGTCCGCTTGGCACCTCAATACCGTCAAAGCAAACAGACCATTGAAGAAATACGCTTACAATCGAGTTCAGGGGCGTGGATCCGGTTGGCTGATGTTGCGAATGTTGAATATCAATCTGGTCCACCGCAAGTAAGACGAGATGACGTTCAACGTCGAGTGGTGATCCAAGCTAATGTGCAAGGTCGGGATATGGGCAGTGTAGTGAGTGATATTCGCGCGGCTATTGATAGTAAAGTTGACTTACCAACAGGTTATGGTGTTGAAATCGGTGGTCAATTTGAAAACCAGCAACGAGCACAAAAACGCTTGGCAATCGTGGTGCCGCTATCTTTGGCGCTAATAGCACTCTTGCTTTACTTTGCATTTGGCTCAATGGCTCAGGCTGCGCTTATTTTAGTGAATGTGCCGCTTGCGGTCATTGGTGGGGTATTTTCTTTATATATCTCAGGACAATATCTATCGGTCCCAAGCTCGGTTGGGTTTATCACCTTATTCGGTGTCGCGGTACTTAATGGTGTAGTGATGGTTGAGAGCATAAACCAGCGATTGGCTGCGGGAGAATCGCTTCATTCAGGTGTCTTTGAGGGAGCAATTTCAAGGCTTAGACCCGTACTAATGACTGCGATCACCTCAGCACTGGGACTTATTCCCATGCTGTTATCGACAGGAGTGGGCGCTGAAATTCAAAGGCCGCTTGCCAGTGTCATTGTTGGTGGATTATTAACGTCAACCTTGCTGACTTTGTTTGTATTGCCAGCACTTTATCCACTATTCTCAAAGCAAATTAAAAATTCGTAATGCCCGTGGGGGCCGTTGAGAGTGGCCCCTTCTTCGGATCAATAAATAGGATTGAGTATGTCTCACGCACATCATCATCATGGAAACAAGCTCGGTTGGGCCGTATTTGTTAATATTCTACTGAGTGTCGCGCAGGTCGTTGGTGGCATTCTCTCTGGCAGTCTCTCTTTGGTTGCTGATGCGCTACATAATTTAAGTGACGCCGGTGCGCTTATTATCGCGTTAGTCGCGCAAAAAGTTGCAAGAAAGCCTGCCTCACTTGAACTCACTTATGGCTATCAACGTGCTGAAATAATTGGGGCGTTAATTAATAGCGCGACACTCATTGTTGTTGGGGGTTATCTGCTATTCGAGGCGATTTCTCGATTTTTAAATCCAGAGCCAATTGATGGCTGGATAGTGGTGTGGCTCGCGGCCTTAGCGTTAGTTATCGATGTTATCACAGCACTTATTACTTATTCTGCAGGTGCAAAAACCAGCCTAAATATTCGTGCGGCATTTATTCACAATGTTTCTGATGCTGCGGCTTCCGTTGCGGTGATCGTGGCTGGAACATTAATCATTTTATATCAATGGTACGTGGTGGATCTTATCGCCACTGTGTTGATCTCCGCGTACGTGATTTACCATGGCGTTGAACTGAGTAAAAGTAGTATTAGAATTCTCATGCAGGCAACACCAGATAATATGAATATTCAAGAGGTTAAGGAATATCTTGAGACTCAAGAGAATGTTAAGACAGTAAGCCATATTCATGTTTGGCAGCTCAATGAGCATGAATATATTTTAGAGGCGCAAGTTGTAATTACGTCCTTGAGCAACCAAAGCACGCTAGCGCGGTTAAAAGAGGGTTTACAGTTGCGGTTTGGATTGTCGCATACCACACTTGAATTAACCGAGGACTCTTTGGTAACACATCAGTGTGTAGAAATTAAATAAATACAAATGAAAATGGTTTGCATTAATGTTTATGTGATCGTATAGTGCCCCAATAGCTCATACTGGTTTGCTTGCACAAGTAAGCTAGTTCGGTAAAAGGGTAGAATATGAAAAATCGCATGGACCTTAGTGCAAATCGCTTAGCCAGCGGAGCTTGCGCGTTATCTTCAGTGCTGTCACCTTGGCAAGCTAAAATACTCTCAGGTAATCAAGCATATCAAGCGCAAATTTTTCTGCGTGCCCGTGACGAATATCAGGTTGCATTGACACTTGCGACAGGTATTTTAGATGGGTTTTTATTATGCCAAAAAGACAGTGTCGTGATGAGTGCCATAGAGCACAGTTTGCCAGCTGTCGTGGTATCCGCGCATAATCTAGCTGACACTTTTATTGCGCTTGACCAACCAAATAGAGCGTGCCAGCAACTTATCTCAATCCATCTGAAGATACATGCAACCTACCTTGAATATAACAACGAACTTGCGCCTATCGTCTTGCATCATTTGCATAAAACTCGGCATGAGCTGATCCATTTTGCAAAACGCTATCCTCATTTACCTGAGCTTATTCATCAAATTAACGAAGCGATGCTGGTAACGCACCTGCATTCTCGCGTTTTACATTAACATTTGGAGGTCGAATGGCTTATACCTTACCTGAGTTACCGTACGCATATGATGCACTGGAACCACATATCGACGCGAAAACGATGGAGATCCATCATACTTTGCATCATCAGACATATATAAATAAAGCAAACGCAGCATTAGAGGGGACGGAGTTCGAGGGTAAAGACACCGAAACGTTGCTGAGAAACATTAAAACGTTACCTGAAACCTTACAAAAAGCAGTGCAAGAACATGTCGGCGGGCACAATAACCATAGTTTGTTCTGGCAAATTATGACTCCAAATTATGCGCCTTTATGTGATGGGCCGTTAAAACAAGCGATAGAAAGTGAGCTCGGCGGTTTTGATAGCTTTAAAACTGAATTTACAAACGCTGCTGTCAGTCGATTTGGCAGTGGCTGGGCATGGTTAGTTGTAGATGAAAATGGCAAATTAGCGGTGACGAGTAGTCTCAACCAAGACAGCCCTTACATGGAGGAGCATACCCCAATATTAGGTTTAGATGTGTGGGAGCACGCCTATTACCTCAAGTATCAAAATCGTCGACCAGAATACATCGCCGCTTTTTACAACGTCATCAATTGGTCTGAAGTTGAGCGAAGATATAATCAAGCAATAAGTTAGTACTTTTTCCTCAGTTATTTAACCTGAGGTTTGGGTAAGTAATGAGCTAACATATAGTTTTAAAATTTATCTTGAATGATTTTCTGTCTAGCCAGAGAGTTTTAGGGATAACAAGGCGAATTTACGCATTAATAGCGGGCTATTGGAAGTGAATTCAACGCAGTTAGCGCTAAAACTGGCTGCTAGAAAGGCATTAGTTATCCGAAGCTCAGGTTAGAAAGCCCCTCGTGGGCTTTTTTCATGAGTACTCCAAATATGGTTGAGTACCAAAAATGGCTAGTTTGGTGTCGTGATAGCTATTAGACTGAGTGAAAACGAAGTACGAGCTAAAGTCATGTATACACCAGAGGTTTGTTCTCAGGCTAGAAATAGCCGCGATGCTAGATTTGATGGGTTGTTTTTTGTTGCGGTAAAGAGCACCGGCATTTATTGTCGGCCAATATGTCCAGCACCTGCTGCAAAAGAAAAGAATGTAGAGTATTTTCAATTTGCCCACAATGCTGCGCAAGCAGGCTTTAGACCTTGTATTCGCTGCCGTCCCGATAGTGCACCTGGTAGTTATGCATGGCTTGGCACGGAAACAACCGCAGTCAGAGCCAAAAAGTTAATCGATGAGGGAGCCTTAATACGTCATTCGACAGAAGACTTAGCCGATAGGTTAGGCATTTCGGTCCGTTACTTAAATAAAGTATTCAATCAATATTTTGGTACCAGCCCCAAACAATATGCACTTTATAAGCAATGTGACTTAGCTAAGCAGCTATTACAGCAAAGTGACCTTCCTGTCACGCAAGTCGCGTTTGCCGCCGGGTTTAACTCATTGCGACGCTTTAATGATGCATTTCAAAAGCTGTATCAGTTATCACCAAGCCAACTCAGGAAAGACGCGGGTAGTGGCTCTGCCATTGCGATTTACTTGTCCTATCGACCACCATACAACTGGGACAAAATGCAGCAGTTTTTAGCAATGAGAATTGTGCCAGGTATCGAGTGGTTAACAGAAAAAAATTATGGGCGAACCGTGACGATAGAAGGTGAAATAGGGCGCTTCACCGCGACTATCGAGCCTGAAAAACATCGCTTTAAAGTGGATGTCGAGCTCTCCGATTTATCCTTGTTAGTTCCGATGATTGCACAGATCAGACGTGTGTTAGATTTAGATGCGGACACCTGTTTTATTGAGTCTCATCTTCATGAAGCCGCGCCTGATTTGCCGCTACAAGAGGGGCTCAGATTACCCGGGATCTGGAGTGAGTTTGAAGCGGGAATGAGAGCTATTTTAGGTCAACAAATCAGTGTTCAAGCGGCGAGAAACTTACTTGCCTTATTGGTTGAAACACTCGGTGAAACGGCTGAAGATGGCATGCGTTACTTCCCCAAACCCAAGGCTATATTAGATAGTGATCTCGCCTTTTTCAAAATGCCGGAGCGACGAAAAGCCGCTATTCAAGCTTTTGCTGAGCAATATGTTGGTTCGGAACATGTTGAACTTGATAACTGGTTAAATATTAAAGGTATAGGTCCTTGGACTGTCGACTATGCAAAAATGCGTGGATTGAGTCACCCAGACATTTACTTAGGCGGTGACTTGGGTGTCAAAAAAGCAATGGAAAAATCCTTAAAAACAATAGATATCGAAAAGTGTGCTCCTTTTCGTTCTTATTTAACTTTTCACCTATGGCAACAATTATGATTGAAACTACATTAGCCTCGCCCACTGGAGAGTGGATAATACAAGCATCCAATGATGGTTTAAGATATGTCGGCTTTTTTCCAAAAACGCGCTGCGAGCAAGGGGAAAATCGGCATACAGAAATGGCAAAAAAACAGCTAACTGAATACTTTGCTGGCAAACGCCAACACTTTGATGTGGTACTTGATGTGGATGGTACACACTTTCAAAAGCAAGTCTGGCAGGTGTTGGCACAAGTACCATTTGGTGAAACGCATAGCTATGGCTGGATAGCTGAGCGCTTAGGTAACAAAAATGCCGTTCGTGCGGTTGGCGCTGCTAACGGCAAAAATCCAATTAGTATCATCGTGCCTTGTCATCGCATTATTGGTGCAAATGGCAAACTAACAGGATATGCTGGCGGACTTGAAGCGAAAGAGTGGTTGTTGCAACACGAGGGAATGAGCTTCAAAAAATAGAGTATACTAGTGGTTAATCGTTGTTATTTCGATTGACCATATGTTTGGAGTGAATGTTGAGACTGCTATTTATTGCTTTTTGCGTTTTTACTTCGTGGGCCAGTATGGCAACAGAGATTCGCTTTTGTTATGAAGATAAACATGCTCCACCCTTTATCCATGGTGCAGGACAAGCTGTGCCATCGGCAAATCCAGGCGTCACCATCCAGATTGTACAACAGCTTGACGAGCACGTAAAAGAGGTGAGCTTCACCTACACTCGAAAGCCATGGAGCCGTTGTTTGCATGAGCTGGAAAATGGCAAAGTTGATGCTGTGGTGGCAAGCCACCGAGCGTCTAGAGAAGGGCAAATGGCGTATCCAAAAAATCCTGATGGCACTATTGCACAGCAATATGCAATTAATCGGATCAGCACTTGTTTACTCAAAAGCAAAACTAATAAAGCAACATTAAATCTGAGCAAAGAAATAGAACTCGCTATTCCTCGTGGCTATGCTATTAGAGAAAGTATGCCCCGGCATTTTTCCATATTCGAAACCGACTCGTTGGAGCATGCTATTGCACTGGTTGAAAATGAGTTACTTGATGCGACCATTGGCCTTTGCCAAATCGGTAATATGCCAATCACATTATCGTCCCCCTTTAACCACTTAGAAGCGGTTTTTCCACCTTTAGAAACGTCGTTTGGTTTTATGGCATTTTCTGAGCAGTTTTATCAGCTGCACCCTGAATTAAGCTGGAAAGTGTGGCGTGCAAGTCAGCTTATTAACCTCGATACTTTATATAGTGAGTATTTGCGTTCACAACCCACCCAAATGGATAAGCAATAGATCTTTTAATCGTTAGCCAGTAAACTAGCGCGAATTTTTATTTCGAAATATCTATTATGGCCCAGCTTTATTTTTACTATTCGGCAATGAATGCCGGTAAATCTACGACTCTATTGCAGTCGGCATTTAACTACCGAGAGCGAGGCATGCGCCCGTTTATTATCACTGCTGCAATTGATAACCGTGCTGGTGTGGGCAAAGTAGCGTCGCGTATCGGCTTAGAAGCTGAGGCGCAAGTTTTTGAAAGCCAAACAGATGTTAAAGCACTGCTGATGTCTGCTCATAGCGAAAGTAAAATTGACTGCGTATTAGTAGATGAGTGTCAGTTTCTAACAAAATCCCAAGTTGCAGAGCTGACGGATATCGTAGATGAGCTGCGGATCCCGGTATTATGCTATGGTCTTAGAACCGATTTTCGTGGTGAACTGTTTGAAGGCTCGCAATATTTGCTGGCATGGGCCGATAAATTGATTGAGTTAAAAACCATCTGTCATTGCGGTCGCAAAGCGAATCGAGTGCTTCGCACCGATGAGCACGGCAAGGCTATTGCGGATGGCGATCAAGTTGTGATTGGTGGTAACGATAGGTATGTTTCTCTTTGTAGAAAACACTATAAGGATGCGCTAAGCGCATAAGCATATTTAAACCTGATGTACCGCAAAGAGCAGATTTTTAACAGTACACATTCTGCTCTATAGTCACTCAGTATTTCTTCCTACCATAGTGCTAAATTTATACGATTTTTTGGCTCGAATAATTTGGTAAACCTGCAGATTTGTACCATCCTTAAGAAATAGGAGTAAGGGTGTCATTTTAATGAATCAGCAACAGCCATTATCTTTCTTAAACGTTTCAGATCCTGATGAACAAAACTTAGATGAGTCTACATCTCCTTGGGTGGTGTTGATTGTTGATGATGAACCTGAAGTGCATGATGTGACTAAACTTGTGTTAACGGCTTATCGGTTTGAATTAAAACCGCTCGAGCTGCTTCATGCCTATAGCAAAAAAGAAGCGATTGATATTTTAAGCAATCGAGATGATGTTGCATTGATCTTGCTTGACGTCATCATGGAAAGTGAAGAAGCGGGTTTAGAATGTGCTCAATACGTACGTGAAGAACTTGGCTATCATAACGTGAGAATAGTACTTCGTACCGGTCAGCCCGGCAGTGTGCCTGAACATGAAGTCATGCTGCGGTATGATATCAACGACTATAAAAATAAAACTGACCTCACCAAATCTCGTCTATTCACTACGTTGACTAGCTCGCTGCGCTCTTACCGAGATTTAAATCGACTTGAGTTGTTGACCGACGAACTAACCAAACTTAACGAAGGGTTGGAAGAAAAGGTCAAGCAGCGCACGCATGAACTTGAATCGTCAAATGAAGCCTTAAGAGAGGCGTATAACCGTATTGCTGAGCAGCAGCAAGCCTTGATCCAATCAGAAAAACTCGCGTCGGTAGGACAGTTTGCTGCGGGTGTAGCCCATGAAATTAACAATCCGCTTGCGTATTTAAAAAGTAACTTAGAGTTTGTACAAAGTTCGTTGGTTAAGTTGTATCGAGCTTGGCAATTTTTGGCAAATAATTCGCAACTCTCTCCTGAATGTGCAAAATCGCTGACTGAATTGGAACAAGAGTATCAGCTAAACTGGGCTTTGAGTGAAAGTGATGATGTGATGGCAGAAATGCACTCGGGACTTGACAGAATTCAACTGATTGTTAAAGAGCTAAGCGTGTTTTTTGAGAGCAATCAAACCCAGTTTCAGCAAGTAGAGTTCTATTCTCAAATTATGGATTCTGTGATGATTAATTTGGAGTTGGATGGGACAAACTTGAGCCTGATTGAATTTGAAAAGGGAGAACGGTTTGAATTGCACTGTGCCCCAGCACTCCTAGAACACAGTATCTACTGCCTCATAAAGAACGCCTTGGAAAGTACGGGTAGAATGCGAAAGGCCATTAAAATCACCACGAAAGTTGAGAGTAAAACGCTCTCTATCGATATCTTCGATTGTGGTGAAGGGATTGCGGATAAGCTGCTACATCGAGTATTTGATCCGTTTTATACCACTAAAGCCTCAGAAAAACACGTGGGACTTGGGTTAACTATCGCATCTAATATCATTAAATCTCACGGGGGTGAACTGACCTTAAAATCTACGATCGGTAAAGGCACCAGAGCGACTATAAATTTGCCACTTATTTGAGTTCCATTCTGTTTAATGCACTCTCCAGCTATTAAATCTGAGCTTAAAGAAATCAGTTAGCTCGTTATCTATCCAATCCTCAAGTTATCTCTTCAGTCGATATATTAAGATGCAGAAATGTGACGACTAACACCTATAGCGCTATAACTTTAGGTGTAGAGTGTCCGATGCGGACACTTTTTCCGTCCGCGGACACATTTTCTCCTCTTTTAAAATCTAATAATTCAATATAATCAACATCTTAAGTTTTGGCACAAAGTTCGCCTCTATTACTGCATACAAACTAATAAAGAAGATACGTTATGTGGTTAAGTACTGCTTTTTTAATTTCACCCTTGATGATGTTGGCTGTAGCAACGGTCGTGGCGGTATTTGACTCGTTAATTCGAGGAGAATCATTATGATTAAAGACACAAGCGGACAAGACGAGGTGCTCCAAACTGGTAAATCCAAAAAGAAGCTTGGTCTTGTAATAGCGGGTGCTGTAATTATTGCAGTGCTTACCGCACAGGTCGTGTTTGGTGGACCCAATGCTAGTAGCTCCGTGGCCAAAGATAGAGTACAAATTGCAGCCGTGACTTCCGGCGAGTTTACCCGTGATATTGCCGCCACAGGTTTTGTCGTTGCTGCAAATGCACCACAAATTTACAGTCCGGAGCAGGGTTATGTCTCTTTACAAGTTAAAGCGGGCGATAGCGTGACTCAAGGTGAAGTGCTGGCCACGGTCAAAAGCCCAACCTTAACTAACCGGCTCCAACAAGAAGAAGCTGAGCTGCAAAGACTGAGTGGTGAGCTTGAAGGGAAGAAGTTGGATGTCAGACGTCAAAATTTGGCGTTAAATCGCTCCTTAGATCTCGCTCGCGTCGAACTATTAGCGGCAGATAGAGAAGACCGACGAGCTCAGTTGTCTATCCAAAAAAACCTCATCAGCCAAATTGATTTAGAAGAAGCGCAAGACGACCTAGCGCGGGCAAAATTAAACTTCAATCATGCAGAGCAAGAAGTTGCGCTAGGCAAAGATACCTTGGCCTTTGAACTTAAATCTGTTGAGAATCAGCTTGAGCGGCAACGTTTAATTGTTGAGGAATTAAAACGTCAAGTTGCAAGCTTAGATGTGATAGCACCCGTTTCAGGCATAGTCGGTAATTTATTAGTTGATCAGAATGCGCTTGTGAACGCCAATCAGGGGTTGATGAAACTCGTTGACCTAAGTGCTTATGAAGCCGAGCTTCAGGTTCCTGAAAGTTATGCGGCAGAGCTTGGACTCGGGATGGCTGTCGAGCTCAGGATTGGCAACCAAAATATTTCTGGCGTGTTATCTGCGATTTCTCCAGAAGTAAATAACCGTGAAGTCACCACTCGAGTACGCTTTTCGGACGAAAACATTGATGGCATTAGACAAAATCAACGTTTGTCTGCTCGGATTTTACTAGAACACAAAGAAAACACCTTAATGGTTAAACGTGGTGCTTTCATGAGTGAAGGTGGGCACATCGCTTACAAGCTAAGTGGTGATATCGCTGAGCGAATTGAGATCACAACCGGTACCTCAAGCATCAGTGAAGTTGAAGTGCTTAACGGCTTAAAGCAAGGCGATCAAATCATCATCAGTAGTTACGACGCATTCGAACGTGCGCCCAGCATCTTATTAAGATAAGAAGGAAAATAATAATGTTAGTTATGAATAATATCGGCAAAGTATACCAAACTGATATGGTGCAAACACACGCACTCAGAGATTTTAACCTGCAAGTAAATGAAGGAGAGTTTATCGCGGTAACTGGCCCTTCAGGCTCAGGTAAAACGACTTTCTTAAATATTGCAGGGATGCTAGAGGGGTACTCTAGTGGCCAATATATGCTAGATGGAATTGATGTTGGTAAGCTTAACGACAACCAAAGAGCTGATCTGCGAAACCAAAAAATCGGTTTTATTTTTCAGGGCTTTAACCTTATCCCAGATTTAAACTTGTACGAAAATGTTGAAGTGCCACTACGCTATCGTGGTATCAAAGCGGCTGAGCGCAAGCGCAGAATTGAAAACTGTCTAGAGCAAGTTGGCCTTGCTGGCCGTGCAAAACATTTGCCACAACAGTTGTCCGGTGGACAGCAGCAACGTGTGGCTATTGCAAGAGCACTTGCTGGTGAGCCACGCTTTTTACTCGCCGATGAGCCAACGGGTAATTTAGACAGTTTAATGGCGCGTCAGGTAATGGAGTTACTAGAACAAATTAACCGTGACGGCGCAACGATAGTTATGGTTACCCATGATCCGGAACTCGCAAGGCGTACACCAAGAAATATCCAAATTGTAGACGGACAGGTTGCGGATTTTACTTTGTATCAAGGTAAAGGTGCGGCTTCACAAGCGTTGAAATCTCAGGTAGGAGCGTAAGTTATGTTTGCGCATTACCTTGATTTAGCTTGGCGTAGCCTAAAAGCCACGCCGCTTGCGACTAGCCTAATGGCGCTGGCCATTGCCATTGGTATTGGCGTCACTATGGTGAGTTTGTCTGTGTATCACATGATGTCCGCCGATCCAATTCCAAGCAAAAGTAGCAAACTCTATGCTGTACAGCTACAAGTGATGGATGAGGGACAAACCTATCATTCAGCTGATGATATTCCCTTTCAGCTGACATTTTTAGATGCGAAAAACCTGTATCAAACGCTAAACATAGACAAAAAAGTCGCGATGTTTAAATCTGGTTTTGCGGTTCATGTAAACAACCCCGAAGTGAGCCCCATGTTGCAAACGACACGGCTAATAACCCGAGAGTTTTTTGCCATGTTTGAGTTGAGTTTTTTGTATGGTGGAGTGTGGAGCCAAAGCCAAGCTGACAATGCTGCACCCGTGGCTGTTATTGATGAAACTATCGCACAAAAATTATTTGGCCGCAGTGATGTCGTGGGAGAAAGTATTTATTTGGCGCAGCGCAGATATCAAGTAGTAGGGGTAACTAAGGAGTGGCAGCCAAACGTCAAAATGTATGACTTAAACAATGGCGCGTTTGCTGATGCCGAGCGTATCTTCATTCCCTTCAGTCACGCGGCAGCTTATGAGATTGATACTTGGGGAAATACGAATGGCTGGAAGAGGGAAGAGATTAACAACTTCACGGACAAAATGAATTCAGAAATGCTTTGGACTCAGTTTTGGGTTGAATTAGAGAATGAAAAAGAACAACAAGCGTTAGAAACACAACTAGATAATTACATCCAAAGCCAACAAGATTTGGGAAGATTTAACCGTAAAACACGAGAATTTTCACTTCGAAATGTCACTGAATGGCTTGAGTACAATAATGTGGTTAGTGAAGATAACAAAGTCATGATTGGTTTAAGTTTTATGTTCCTTGCCGTTTGTTTAGCCAATATTCTTGGATTGTTACTTGCGAAATTTCTTAAACGTGCCCCAGATGTTGGCGTAAGAAGAGCGCTTGGTGCAAGTAAAACGCAAGTGTTTTACCAACACTTGGTCGAAGTGGCGTTGCTTGGTTTTATGGGGGGAGTGATAGGGATAGTTTTTGCTCAGCTTGGCTTATGGGGGATCCGCAAAACTAGCCATGTATACGAAAGTCTTGCAACGATGGATGTCTCTATGCTGTTAGCAGCGCCGAGCATCGCTATTGTGACTTGTATTCTTGCAGGGCTTTACCCAGCTTGGATAGTGTGTAAAACATCACCTGCTATTTATCTAAAAGTGCAATAAGGCAATAAGGAGAGTCCCATGTTGGAATTAAAACCCATTATCAATGCGTTATTGCGCTCTAAAGTCGGTGCCGTACTTGCTATCCTACAACTTGCCTTGACGTTGGCAATTGTCAGCAATTCGCTGTCCATTATTAGTGAGCGCGTCACCTATCTCAATAAGCCAACTGGCTATCCAGAAGAGTCGATAATTACCTTCAGTGTCATGTCGTTTGACGACAAGATAGATGCAAACCAGCAGCTTATAGTTGATGAGAGAATATTAAAAAGTATCCCAGGTGTTATAGAAGCCGTTGGAGTGAGCTCGGTCCCGCTTTCCGGGGGAGGTAGCAATTCGGGATTTAGCTTAACCCCAGAAGACGATGGTAAACATACAAACTCGGGACATTTATACGCCAATGAACAAGTGATTCGTACCTTGGGCGTAAAATTGATAGAAGGTCGTGATTTCACATCTGGTGATGTCTTGATCTCAAGTGAATACGCTAAGCAACCAGACGTTGTTATTGCCAGTAAGGCTTTTACGGACGAGATATTTGGTGAGGGTAAAGGACTGGGCGAAACGATTTACTATGGGGGCGGCCCGTTAAAAGTCGTGGGGATTGTTGAGCGTATGACTAATGCTTGGCCGCGTTTTAAAAATGCTGATCGCTTAATTATTTTTCCCATGGTGAATGCGAATGGATTTCAAGATTTCTTAGTTCGCACTGATCCTAGTTTGCGTGACGAAGTAATGAAAAAAATAGAGTCGGCGATGCTTCAAGAAAATCCTAGTCGTGTGATCACAGGCATTAAAGGGCTTGATGACGTGAAAGGAAAGTACAATTCTAAAGACTTATTGATGCTAAGAATGTTGCTAGTGTTAATCACAGCATTAGTCGTCGTGACGGCGCTGGGAATATTTGGTCTTACTCAGTTTAATATCAGCAAACGTACTAAACAGATTGGTACTCGCAGAGCTTTAGGTGCGCGTAAGTCTGCAATTGTTCGTTACTTTGTGGTAGAAAACCTCATTGTTTGTGCAATTGGCTTAGTACTTGGCACCGTGGCTACGGTTTTCCTAGGACAAAAGCTAATGTCTTTGTATTCAGTGCCGCCGCTAGAAGTAAGCTATATTTTGATAACGGCGCTCGGGCTTATCGTGCTCTGTATCGCGTCAGTTATTTTTCCTGCTAAAAAGGCGGCGAACATTTCACCGAGTATCGCGACAAGAAGTGTATAACCCTTATGCTAACTAGGTTGTGTGAGCAACCTGGTTGGTATTACTTTAACTTGCGTTGTATTAGTTGTGCTAGTATAGGTAACACGTAATAACAAGAATAAAATCATATGGATAAAATCTTAATTGTGGATGATAACCCCGCAGTGCTTGATGCACTGTCATTGTTACTAGAGCTGCATGATTATCAAGTGGTTACTGCGTGCTCACCGTTAGAAGCAATTAAAGTGGTGTCGTTTCAGCAAATTGCACTAGTTATCCAAGATATGAACTTTAGTGCAGACACCACCTCAGGAGAGGAGGGGGCAGCGCTATTTCACCAATTGAAAGCATTAAATGCAAAACTCCCTATTATCTTATTAACGGCTTGGACTGAGCTCACCACGGCGGTTGAGCTGGTAAAAGCTGGAGCGGCAGACTATCTAGCTAAGCCGTGGGATGATCAAAAGTTACTCACCACGATTGCAAACCTCGTAGCGCTTGGCGAGGCACACAAGCAAGTTGCAAACTTTGAACGGGCTGAACAAGAACGCCAACAGTTTAATCAAGGTGCGGATTTATGCGGATTTGTATATAAGTCGGTGGCCATGCAGCGAGTTATAGATATGGCGCTGCAAGTCGCCAAATCTGATGTGTCAGTGTTAATAACCGGTCCAAATGGTAGCGGTAAAGAAAAAATTGCGGAGATCATTCAAGCGAACTCACCACTAAAAAACCAACCCTTTGTAAAAGTGAATGCGGGCGCGCTCCCAAGTGACTTAATCGAAGCTGAGTTATTTGGCGCTGAGAGCGGTGCTTATACCGGTGCGAATAAGCAGCGTATTGGTCGCTTTGAAGCCGCTGATAAAGGCACGTTATTTTTGGATGAGATTGGTAATTTACCTCTCCCAGGGCAAACAAAATTGCTACGTGTT
The DNA here is from genome assembly GCF_016695175.1 of Pseudoalteromonas sp. GCY. NCBI lineage: Bacteria > Pseudomonadati > Pseudomonadota > Gammaproteobacteria > Alteromonadales > Pseudoalteromonadaceae > Pseudoalteromonas > Pseudoalteromonas sp. GCY. The sequence goes on along the minus strand of NZ_CP068022.1, from coordinate 455,063 downwards.
TTGCAAAGTGGTGAGTTTGAGAGGTTGGGTTCAGTCGAGACAAAAAAAGTATCGGTTCGTGTCATCTCAGCAACGAACGCGGATCTGCTAGCGGATATTCGAGGGGGAAAATTCCGTGAGGATCTATATTATCGCTTAAATGTCATCGAGCTAAACTTACCCGCGTTGTCACAGCGAGTGGATGATATTTTACCTTTGGTCGCGCACTTTTTACCAGCAAGAGGGCTTACTTCGGATGCCCAGCAAGCATTATGTGAACACCCTTGGCCTGGTAACGTACGAGAGCTTGAAAATGCCTGTAAACGGGCAGCGGTATTGAATCCTGATGGCGAGCTCAGTGCGAAGGATTTTGGTCTTGATGTGCAGGCAAATACAGCACAAGTTAGCGCCTCGCAAACCATACGAGAACCCAGTAGAGAAGAATTGGAGCAGGCGCTCAAGACTCATCTTGGCGTGATTGCGAAAGTGGCGCGACATTTTAACATGAGTAGACAAGCGCTTTATCGTCGATTGCAAAAGTTTGGCATTGAATATTAAGGACAATAATGACGACCTCGCAGCAACATGCATTGATCATTGCCATCAGTATTATTATTGGCCTTATTCCTTTATGGTTCTTACTCGATGACCACCGCGGTTTCATTGCAATAGTACTGGGCTCCGTCAGTGTTTCACTAGTGCTGTATAAACTATTAATGCGTGAAAATAAAGCGGGGTGGGAGGCGTTAGAAGTCGGCTTGATGAACTTTAAGGATGGCGAATTTTCTACGTCCATTACCTATAACGCTAACAATGAACTTGGTAGACTGTGTCAGTTATTCAATGAAACAGCAAAGCAGTTGAGAGATGAAAAACAATGGATTTATCAGCGTGAGCTGATGCTAGATAAAGTGCTTGAGTCGTCACCTCAGGTACTTGTCCTCGTCGACTCACAAGGTGTGGTGGTATTTGCCAACAATAGTGCAAAAACGTTTTTTAACTGTGAGCATCGCCTTGAAGGTGAGCGTTTTAGTAAGTTGTTATCCAAAGTCCCTGGTGAACTTCAGCAAGCTGCAAGCAACCAACTTGATGGCTTGTTCTCAATACAAAATAGCAGTGGTGAGTCGCAAATGTGGCATCTCGCCAACGGTGAGTTATTACTCAACAACCACTTTCACAAATTATATATTTTTAAGCAATTCACTCGAGAGTTGAGCCGCCAAGAAGTGCAAGTTTGGAAGAAAGTGATCCGCATCATTAGCCATGAGTTAAACAACTCGTTAGGGCCTATTTCATCTATGCTGCACAGCGGACAGATCTTGGCTGAACGCGTGGATGAACCTAGGCTAAGTCGAGTATTTGCGACGATAGAAGAGCGTATTGTGCACCTTAGCGAGTTTGTTCAGGGTTATGGTAAGTTCGCCAAACTTCCTCAGCCAAACATTGAACCTGTGGATTTGCAGGTTTTGTGTGAGCGGCTGCAAAGCCATTGGTCATTTCAATATCAGCTTAATCAAATGCAATTACAGGCAGACACGACACAGTTAGAACAGTTACTTATTAATTTGATAAAGAATGCGACCGAGTCTGGCTCTGAGATAGAGGAAATTTGTGTTCAATCTGAGCAGCGCAACGACGAAGCTTATATTTGGGTGCTCGATAGAGGCGAAGGCATGAGTGACACAGTGATGGCGAACGCCTTAATTCCATTTTACTCTACCAAAGCTTCAGGAACAGGGCTTGGTTTAGCGCTGTGCAGAGAAATTGTTGAAGCACACAACGGCCAGATCAGCCTCTATAATCGCGAAGGTAAAGGTTTGTGCGTCGAAATTCTGTTACCGAACAAATTACCCTGAATTTAGTTAGCGAAACTCAGGATAATAAACTTAAGGCTGAGCTCATCAATTATTTTGGTGGATCAATCGAATGGTTAATGCTGGTATTAACCCTAAACCACCCTGCAATTGAATAGCGCTTTTCGTTGGCAACCAGTACTTCATGAGGAAATTCATCACTTAAAAAGGTAACTAGTGTGCCGTAACTTGGCAGTACCGTTGTGAGTATCTCATCGTGATTATCGGGATTGTAAACGACAAGTTCGCCGCCATTGTCTGACGTCCAAGACTGGTTTAAGTACAATACCGTGGTCAAAATTCGGTTGGTCTTTCCCTTAAAGGCGTCCATATGCTTTTTGTAAAACGCCCCAGGAGGGTAAATGGCAAAGTGGCTTTCATAACTAAAGAGTCCCATAAATAGCCGTCTGTTTAAGTAGGTCTTTAGCTCGCCCATGTAGTTGAGCCAAACAGATTCAAACTCATTGCTGGTATCTAACCAGTGAATTTTATCTCTGCGAATTTTCTTATTTTGCTCGTGAGAGGCTAAACGACCAATTCCAGCTTGCTTGAAGTCGTCACTGCTGAGCTCTGCTATTCTCAATTCTAACTTGGATAAAATGTCGGGACTGACGAAATTTGGCAAAATACTAATGCCTGTGGTTTGTAAGTCCTGAGCTAATTTCTCGAACGGAAATTCTAAATCTAACAATAGCGCTGCCTCTGAAAAAGGTCTTTTTACCGCTTTGTTTGGTACCGATCCAGCGAGTTAATTTCACCTTGTCGATAAGCGAATTTTGTTAATGATGTTTTCGCTGGCGGCTTCGATTAAATCAAGTACATATTCAAAGCCATGTTCACCACCATAATAAGGATCAGGCACTTCATGCTCACTCATGTCACCAAACGCTAAAAACAGCTGAACTTTATGCGCCAAGCCGTTAGGACAAATGGAGAGTAGATCGCGGTAATTTGAGTTGTCTGCACATAAAAGTAAGTCGTAATCTTCAAAATCGCTGGGTTTTACTTGCTGCGCTGATATGCCTGAAAAGTCATATCCTCTTGCGCTTCCAGCTGCGACACTTCGTGAGTCCGGTGGGTTGCCTTGATGATAGCCAATGGTGCCTGCGGAATCGATACGGGTTGTTAACTCTGTTGCTGCGAGCTTATGCTTTAATACCGCCTCCATAGTTGGAGAGCGGCAGATATTGCCCATGCAGACGACTAAGATACTAGAAATTGCGCTCATATTGTTGTCCTTCAAGTACGCTTTTATACCAATAGTATTCATTCTCCAAGTCTACCGATTTTTTAATTCAGAGCAAAATATAAGGCGCCAGCTAATACCAATAGTATTAGGACGCCAAATTTAAATCGTTAGTTTGGAAGATTTTCGTGAGGACCGAATACCTCATAGAATATTTGCTCGGCTTTTACACCGGCATTCATCAGTTGGGTTTTGATAAAGCGCATAAAGGCAACCGGGCCGCATAGGTAGAACTCTCCGTCTGTGAGAGGCAAAGTATCTTTGATTGTGTTGATATCCATCAGTCCGGAATGTGCACCGTCGGCTTCTGATTCCAACCAAGTAACCACATTAAAATCTCGGATATTGCTACCAAGCTCATTGATTTCTTGATTGAAACCCAAGTCACGGTGGGTTTTATTCGCATGTAAAAAATGTGCTTCGACTTCAGGTGAATGTTGGCTATGAACACCAAGCATGCAAAGCATAGGGGTTATTCCAACCCCTGCGCTAATGTATACCTTCGGACTGGCTGTGTGTTGTCTGACAAAGTCTCCAGCGGGGGGAGTGAGCTTGAGGGTGTCGCCCGCCCTAAGCGTATGAAGGTATTGCGATACAGCACCGTCGTGTTTAGTGGAGATCCTAAGGTACGAACCATTGGGCGCAACAGACAAAGAGTATTGGCGGATCTGCTGAAGCCCTGCCACTTCTTTTGGTATAAAAATAGAAACAAATTGCCCTGCTTGGTAATGAGGTAGGGCTTTACCATCGACTGGTTTGAGATAAAAGCTTTTAATATTTTCAGTATTGCTTGTTACCTTTTCAATTTTAAATGCACGAGTTCCTTGCCACCCACCTTGCTGCTCAAGTGCGGTTTGATACAGGCCATGCTCTGCGGTGATAAATAAATCGGCTAAAAACTGGTAGGCACTAATCCAAGCTTGCTCTATTTCATCAGTGAATTGATCGCTGAACTCGGCTTTGAGCGTTGCAATTAAATGCCGGCCAACAATAGCGTATTGCTCAGGTAAAATCCCAAGGCTAACGTGTTTATGGTTGATACGTAAAATGGCGTCACTGAGTACTTCTGGTTGATCGATGTAATTGGCATAGGCCGCTAATGCTGCAAATAGTGCCAACGGCTGTTTTCCCGAAGCCTGATGGGACTGGTTGAATACCCCTTTTAGCTCAGGGTGTTGATTGAACATGTTATGATAAAACTTGGCAGTGATCTCGGGACCGACCTGAGCCAATAGCGGTGCACTTTGTTTTACCAACTCAATCGTATTGTGTGTAAGCATTAATATCTCCAGTTTGAGAGTAGAGTTAACCCATTCGCCCATCGACGCGTTTTTGTATCAGCATGGGCGCGAAGGTAATGAAAAAAAGCATAAAACCAAAAACCCAAGCCACGGCACTTAACAGCCATGCATTGTGCGGGTTTATAAAATGAATAAGGAAGGCGCGGATAAGACCTGATACCGCGATACAGATAAATGCCAGTGTAGTTGTCTTGCCTACCTGTAATAGTCGACCAGTGTGGCCCAAGGTAACGCGAGTCATCATAGCTAAGATCATTAATCCCATGCCATTAATTGCCACTAAGTGAAGATGGCTGCGCAAATGCTCTGGTGCAAAGGTGTTGTTGTATGCGCTAAGTATTAAACCCACTGCGATTGCACAATATGAAAGATATAATGACCAAAGCAGTGGTACGTTAAATAATTTACTGTTAAACCAATAAATTGCTCTTATCGAATGCAGTAGCCCAAGGAGCAGAAGTGCAGCACTTAAATAGTGAGTATTTTGTATCGTAAACTGCAGGATATAGGTGAAAACGCAGATGATGGCGAGATAAAAGATCGTCCTATCTAACCTTGGAGTATGTGGTTTTTGTGCTTGCTGCAATCCTCGGGCAATAAAAAAGGGAATAACTCGGCCACCCACTACACCAATCAATAACATGTAAGCAATAAGCGTTGCTTGGCTTATAGCGCTTAGCAATAAGAAGTATTGGTTGTGAAGTAAAATCAAAAATACGATGTTGCAGCCACACAACATACTTACAGCGAAAATAAAAACACGATTGTTTTTGGATTTTGCATCAACAATTACGGTCGTTAAATTGAATAGTACAATGAGCCAAAAACTCAGTTGTAGTAGCAAGGTGATGATGATTGATGAATTTGCCACAAAAAAGCTCAGCCTAGCGGCACACCAAATAATACAGAGTGACAGCAGTGCGCCACCATGTAATGTCTGTCTTTGCGTCCAATTTTTTGCTGCGGTTAGCAAAAATCCGGCGACGACAGCACCGCCAAAGCCAAACAGCATCTCGTGGGCGTGCCAATAGGTCGCTGGGTAATCATTACCCCAAACAACATTGCCATTGAGCAATAAAGCCCACACAGAAATACTCACGACAGCGAATAAGCCCGCGAGTAAAAATAGTGCTCTAAAGCCGAGCATCAACACGGGCCAAGTAGATGGTGTATACCAACACACTGCTTTTGGACTGGGCTCTTCTAGCTGGATTAAGCTCATTTATTTAACCTCCAAACCTAGGTGGTATAGACAAACAAGGCGGATGACGTAGGCAAGCTTAATCAAGGCAGCCAATACGATAGTACTAATATGTGCTGCAATTTGTGAGAAGAGGCTGAAGCTTTCAACGCTAAAAAAACTCACTTGCAGTGACAGCATAAACGCTGCGAGAGAAGTGAAAATGGCGATGTTGCTATATCTTAAAAGCTGGTATGCGCGGCTCATCGTTAGCTCTGCGAATGTTGATACATAGACTGCACATTGCAGGTGTCACGCCAACTTTAAAATATTATATAAATCATAGTATTAGTATTCTATTATTGATGTTTGAGTCAAATTGACCTATCTTAAATAGTGTTTATTTGAATAAGTTGAGTCTTTTTGACATGAATTCGTTAGCGCTCTCCAAATTGCTTGAGCTTAGTATGTCGTTGTCACGACTTTCGTTAGCGCAAGAGGGTCGTGAGGTTAAGCAATACGCTAACTCCTTGCTATCAGCATTGAGTCAATCGGTTACCGCTGATGCCATCGCCATTCTTTATGGCGATCAGCATGCATTAACGATTCTAGCTTGTAATGGGCTGAGTGCGGACGCTGTTGGGCGGCAATTTTTGCTTACAGAGCAACCTAGATTGATGTCCATTTTCGAGTCTGACGAACTAGTTAGTTTTCCTGCCAATAGCGACTTACCCGACCCTTACGATGGTCTGTTGCTCGCCGAAGAAAGTCGCTTACCAGTGCATGCCTGCATGGGGTTTAAGGTCGCACTGCAAAGTAGCGTCTTATTGGTGACGTTTGATTGTCTTAAACCTGATAGCTTTGAGCATTTGTCTGAGGTTTATATGAAAACCCTACAAGCAATTGTCTCAAGTAGTGCGTTACGTATGTTTGAGGCTAAGCACCTCTATGAGCAAGCACGTTCATCTATACATACCCAATCCCAAAAGTCCGTTAAAAGGCAAATCTTGGTAGGAGAGAGCGCTGTGATACACTCACTTAAATCAGAAATTGAACTGGTTGCTGGTTCTGAATTTAATGTGCTTATTCAGGGTGATACGGGAACGGGTAAAGAGTTGGTAGCAAAACACGTTCACTTTAACTCCCGACGAAATGACAAACCGTTTGTACAAATTAACTGTGCGGCGCTTCCTGACTCGATAGCAGAAAGTGAACTCTTTGGTCACAAAAAAGGGGCGTTTACTGGGGCCGATAAAGACCGATTAGGCAAATTTGCAGCCGCGGACGGAGGCACGCTGTTTTTGGATGAAGTTGGCGAACTGAGTCTGACTTTACAGAGCAAACTATTACGTGTGCTGCAAAGCGGTGAGGTGCAAGCGGTAGGTGCTGACCGCATTCATATTGTTGATGTTAGAGTGGTTGCTGCCACTAATCGTGATTTAAAAGAAGAGGTGAAACGCGGAAAATTTAGGGCTGATCTTTATCATCGCTTGAGTGTGTATCCTTTATTTGTTCCTCCACTGACCGAAAGGCTAGATGACATCCCGCTGCTTGTTGGGTTCTTTTTAGAGCAGCTAAGAGGCACGCTCAACGTAAAACAAGTGGTGATGGATAGGCAAGCACTTAGCCGGTTAATGCATTACGACTGGCCGGGTAATGTTAGAGAGCTTGAACATTGTGTCAGTCGTGCAGCGTTAAAAGCCAAGCATCAACAGTGGCAGGCTAATATCATCGAGATCCATGACATAGATATCGTGCCAAAACACAATCAACAAATTCATCAGGCTGAACGCCTTACCACGAAAAAGAAAGCACATCCTGTCGCCATGAAATTTGCCGTTGAGCTACTACAAAAAGACATGATCGTTAACGCGATGGAACGTCATGGGTTTAATTGGTCGGCAGCTGCGAGAGAGCTGGAAATGGATAGAGCTAATTTGGTTCGACTAGCAAAACGTTTAGGGTTAGATGTTAAAAAGCAGATGAGTTGAGTAACCAGAGCTGCTTTTATGAGTTTCAATAACTTAGCATGTTTCTTATTCTGAGTTCTGATTGAATACAACCTGTTCAAAAAATGAAATCCTAAATGTAATGAAAATTGTTATTAATACTCTTATAAGTTGTTTATTTTAAAAGGGTATATTAAGAAAACTGTTATTTTTATTTAATCTTGCGAAGAATAAATATTGAACTAGGGTTATAGGGCGTCACTCGACATTATTAGGGGGCCCTATGCAGGGTAATAAGCAAGTAATAACAGCGCTAAATCAAGTGCTTACGCTAGAGTTAACATCGATAAACCAGTTTTTTCTACACGCAAGAATGTACAAAAATTGGGGCTTGGAAGAGCTGAACGAGAAAGCGTATAAAAAATCTATCAAGGACATGAAACAAGCTGATGATCTTATCGAGCGCATATTATTCCTTGAAGGGTTACCAAACCTCCAGCATTTAGAAAAGTTACGAATAGGTGAGCATACTGAAGAAATGATGGCGTGCGACTTAGCGTTTGAACTCGATCAGCTTCCAACACTGCGCGATGCAATTGCGCTGTGTGAACACGAACAGGATTATGTTAGTCGAGAGCTACTTGAAAATATTCTTGAATATGAAGAGCGCTATGTCGATTGGCTCGAAACGCAGCACTTCTTAATCAAAAATACCGGTATTGAAAACTATCTGCAATCGCAGATTGAGGGGTAAGTTATGCAAGGCCATTCTACCGTTATCGACTTACTAAACAAACAACTTACGCTTGAGCTTTCTTCCATGGATCAATATTTGGCTCATGCCAAAATGTATGAAGATTGGGGACTTGAGAAGCTACACCATAAGTTATCTCACGAATACGAAGAAGAACTTGATCACGCAAAACGTATCACCGAGCGCATTTTGTTTTTGGAAGGCACGCCGGATACCGCTACTCGTGCGCCAATTCACGTCGGTGCTGACGTAAAAGAAATGCTAGAAAATGACTTGGCAGCGGAAATTCAGGTAAAAGATCATTTGAAAAAGGTGATAGCAGTGTGTGAGCAAGTGCAAGATTATGTTACGCGCGAAATGCTTGAAACCCTGTTAGATGACACCGAAATGGATCACATTTATTGGCTTGAACAGCATATCAATTTAATCAAACTAATTGGTTTACCAAACTACATTCAGAGCCAACTTGCTAATAGCCCTGAATGATCCCAACCACCGCGCCTACCTTTTGGGTGCGGTTTCTTTGTGCGCCATGCATTGTCTTGGTGATTTATAACGAGCAAGGTATTCGCTATAAAATTAAGCAATCACAATGATTTGAACTAAAGTTTAGTTATGTGTTGGGTGATTAGTAATGCGATGAAAATATTATTATTGTTTTTTTGCCTCTTTAGCTCGGTTTGTCTCGCAGCAAACTCTGAGAAAGTGTTTCGTATTTATCATGACGCCGATTATTCCAATTTAAATGAGTCAGCCGAGGCGATAAAAATGGGGTTTTTAACCGCATTAGATGAAGTAGATAACCAAATCCAAGGTTATAAGATTGAATTGGTAGCCAAAGACCACCGTGGTAATAGTAATCGTAGCTTGCTTCACTTTAAGCAGTTTTTAAAAGACCCGAATGCCTTACTCGTGCTTGGTGGTGTACATTCCCCTCCTTATATTAAATTTCGTCAGTTTATCAACGAGAATAAAGCGCTGCTATTGGTTCCTTGGGCCGCTGGTGGATCAATTACAAGATACCCGAGTAAGGAAAATTGGATTTTTAGACTGTCTGTGGATGACACCAAAGCAGGTAAAGTACTCATCAATTATGCAAAGCAACGAGGCTGTGTCGCACCCCATTTACTCCTTGAGGATACCGCATGGGGGCGCTCCAATTACGACACATTGCTAGAGGAATATAAGAAGACCAAGCCTAACAACGCGCTGCCAGTATCTTGGTTTAACTGGGCAACTAAGGAAAATGAGGCGCGGATCATCATCCATAATATTATTGAAAGTGAACCGCAATGTATCATTTTTGTTGGTAATGCGATTGAAGGCGCTGAGTTTGTAAAAGCCATGGCGAGTATTGATAAAGCCCAACGATTACCAATTGTCAGTCACTGGGGGATCACGACAGGTAACTTCTTTGAAGTTGCTGGAGATAAGCTATCTGCAGACGTCTCATTGGCGGTGCTGCAAAGCTGTTTTTCTTTTGAGACTAAGCCGTTAAGTGCGTTTTCTGAGCAGGTGTTTAGTCGTGCAAAACGGCTTTTCCCTACTCAGTTTGCAACACATGGATTTGTTCAAGCAGCACCAGGGTTTATTCATGGCTATGATATTGCCAAGCTTCTCATTGCGGCAGCTGAGCAAATAAAACTGACAGATTCAGTCGCTACAAACAGAGCCTTATTAAAAAGTGCTTTTGAGGATTTGCAATCGCCGGTCAGCGGTTTAGTAAAAACTTATCAACGACCTTTTAGTGTGTGGAGTAAAAAAAACGATTCAGCCCATGAAGCGTTAACGGTGCAAGACTTGTGTATGGGGCAATACCAGTCTAATGGCAGTATTAAACCAGTTTATAGTTACCCGGGGTCGCTTTGAAAACTAAATTCACCTTAACGAGTAATCGCGCTTTTTACACCTTTTTAGGGTTAACGGCTATCGTTTCACTTCTGCTCAGTGCTCTTTTTGTTGGGTTGAGAGCAAACATTATTGTCGAAGACTTAGTAAGAGAAACGAATGAAACTCAAGCTCAACTCGCGGTTAACAACTTAACTCAGTATCTTGAGAGCCGCAAACAAATACTATTCGATCTATCTTCACACCCTATTATTGTAAATGGTGCGATGGGCACGGGACTCTCCGCAGCGAAGTTACGGGATTTTTTGCGCAGCTTTCAAATTATAGGCAAAGAAGAAAAGCTGATGGTAATCAACATTCTCGGAGATGTAGTGTATGCAAACTTTGACTCCCATGAAGTGTTAGACCAAAAACCAAAATGGCTAGATAAAGTGATTAACGCTGAAATTGGTAATGCGATTGATTTAACCACTGTCACCAATGAGCACTTTTTTACTGTAGCGGTACCTATTTATTATAACGGCTTTGCTGAGGGAGCTTTGATTGGTGAGTTTTCGACCAGTCTTGAAACCTTATTGGCAACCTCCTTAGACCATCAACTTCACAGTATCTCGTTAAAAGGGCAGTGGCTGGAATTCTCTGATGCCGAACGCGTAGAAGATTACTTTAGTATTAAGTCACTAGCTATCGGGACTACCGGGCTTCAGTTAGACTATCGCTTGCGAAAAAGCTTGGTCACTGACGAAGTGAAAATATTTGTGTGGGATCTTATTGGTGCTATTGCCTTTGGGTTGTTCCTATCATTTGGTTTGCTCTATTTGTTTGGCAAGCAACTTTTGTTAAATCCGTTCAAAAAGCTAGAAGAATCGAGAACAACACTCGAGCGCAGTGAAGAGCGATTTAAACTTGCAATATTTGGTAGCGATGATGGTCTTTGGGACTGGGATCTTGAGCGGAATGCGGTGTTTTATTCAGACAGATTTAAATCTTTACTAGGTTTTTCTCAAGAGACACAAGCCTTATTCTCTGCGCATATTTCCAGTTTATTTGACCGAGTCCACCCAGAAGATCTCCCCAATTTAGAAAACTCACTTAAGTTTCACATGACGGAAGAAGAGCCTTTTGGAGTAGAGTGCCGAATAAAAACGAGGCAAAACAGCTACCGCTATTTTTGGCTAAAAGGCGCAGCTGCACTTAAAGATGGACAGGCAAAACGGATAGTTGGGTCGCTTTCAGATATTACCGATCAAAAGCTTCATCAAGAAGCACTAAGAAAGGCAAAGGAGCAAAATGATTTACTTGCTCAAGCAATAGAGTGCGCAAATGTAGGCATAACGATTGTTGACGTGACTAAGTCGGAATTGCCAATTGTATTTGCCAACAAAGCATTTCAACAAATCACCGAATATGGAGATGAGATACTTGGTAAAAATTGCCGCTTTTTGCAAGGTGAAAACACCCAACAGCAAGCTTTAGACGAAATCAGAGAAGCAATAAAAGCTCACGAATTCGTCAAAGTTGAATTGATAAACTACACCAAATCTGGAAAGGCATTTTGGAATAGTTTACAGATCTCTCCGGTGTTTAACGAACAAAATCAATTAATGGCATTCGTCGGTATCCAACAGGATATTACCGCTGCCGTTGAGGCGAAAAAAGAGCTAGAACAAGCGAAGCAAGCGGCGGAGCAGGGCGCGCAAGCTAAAAGTGAGTTTTTAGCTTCCATGAGTCATGAGATCCGCACGCCAATGAATGGTGTAATAGGCATGCTAAGTCTGCTAGAAGATGAGCATCTTACTCAAACTCAATTACATAAAGTGAGTCTAGCAATGGGGAGTGCCAAGTCGTTATTAAATCTCATCAATGATATTTTAGATTTTTCTAAAATTGAAGCGGGTAAGCTTGAGCTTGAGTCACTAGATTTTGATGTAAGGGCGTTACTTGGTGAATTGATTCAGTCCGTTGCCCTGCAAGCCCAGAAAAAGGGACTTGAACTTATTCTAGATGTTACCCAACTTGAAAAGCCATTGGTGCAGGGGGACCCAAGCCGCATTCGACAAATCATCACCAACTTAATTAGTAACGCAATCAAGTTTACCGAGCAAGGCGAGATCATCATCCGAGCTTGGTTCAGTGAGGTAGACAATAAACTGAGATTTCATTGCTCAGTTGAAGATACCGGCATAGGTATACCAGAGGACAAAGCGGATAGACTTTTTACCAAATTCTCTCAAGTTGATGCCTCCACCACTAGAAAGTATGGGGGTACAGGACTGGGGCTTGCCATTGTCAGGCAACTCTGTGAATTAATGGATGGCGATATCACCGTAAGTAGTCGATTTGGACATGGTAGCCAATTTGAATTTTTCGTTACTTTGACTCATGGCGACAATACTCAGTTAGAGGCTGCAAAAGTTGATTTGCAAGGGATCAAAATACTACTAGTTGACGATAACCTCTCTGCCTTGACGAGTTTGGAATCTCAATTGAGGCACTGGGGTGCGGATGTGTATAAAGCTAGCTCTGGAATACAAGCTCTATCACTGTGTGAAGCTGAATACCAACGTGATAAAAATGTGTTTGATATAGCCTTATTAGACATGACGCTGAGAGGCATGTCGGGCGAGCAGCTTGGTGCTGAACTTAAAAATGATAAGCGATTCAAAGCGATAAAACTTATCATGATGACGCAAATGGGTACCAAGGGGGATGGACAGTTTTATGCGGATCGTGGCTATTCAGGCTATTTTCCAAAGCCCGTGACAACCAAAGACCTTTTTGATGCGTTAACCATTTTAGCTGAAGATGGCAAGGCGCTGGCGAATGCGAAACCACTAGTTACGAGTCACTATCTGAAGCTGGTAAGAAAAGCGAACGAAACCGAATTTACGTGGCCAAAACCTTGTCGTATTCTACTGGTTGAGGATAACAAGGTGAACCAAGTTGTCGCATTAAGTATGCTCAAAAAATTGGGTATAACCCATATTGAAGTTGCCGAAAACGGACTGCTTGCCATTGAGCTGCTCAAGTCACATCAAGATGAATGTCAATTTGAGCTGATCTTAATGGATTGTCAGATGCCAGAAATGGATGGCTATCGGACTACCGAGTTAATCCGAGACGGAGCCGCGGGCGAGAGTTATCAGGGAGTAAAGATATTGGCCATGACAGCCAATGCAATGTCCGGTGATAGGGAAAGGTGTTTAAATGCAGGCATGAACGATTACCTCACAAAACCCATTTCGGAAGAGCCATTGAGCGAGAAACTACAATATTGGCTATACAAAAGCGAATATGCTTCCACTGACGATACAGAAGAAACGACTTAAGGGGGTAACTGAAGCAAATTGGCAATATTTACTATCTATGATAGTCTTTACTGTATATAAAAACAGTTGTCTAGATTTGTGTTGAGAAAAGAGTTACCCGCCAAATATTACTTAAGCCACTTTAGTGAGTTTAGCGATTATTTACTTAAAGTATGTCAACCGCTATTAAGTAGTGCACAGCGTGAGCTGTTAGCAGAGCTACATCGCTTGCCTGAAGATGAATTGTGTTTGTTAGTGCGGTTTATTTCCCGCAAAACTCCTTTTCTGGATATCAATTCACTGCGCTATGAAGAGATCAATAATATTTGTGAAGTCGCGTTTTCATTAAAAGCAAAGGGATTACTTCGTCAGGTACAACAAGACGACTTTCAAGTACTGCTACATTGCTTAACTAAACCATGTTTAATTGAACTTGCCGAGCGAGAGAGCTTAACTACACTGCCAAGTAAATCGGCAAAAAAATCGCTCTGGGTAGCGCATTTATATCAATCTGTCAGCGTTGAACATCTAAATACACAAGAATTCTTATCCCAGTATCTCACGCTCTCATTTCAAGCAGATATCGACTACTTTCTATTTTTGTACTTTGGTAAGGTAGGCTTTAGCTTAGCGCAATTTTCGATGCGAGATCTTGGTGTAATGAATACCCGGAGCGCTGACGCCGCTTACCATGCACATTTTGAACAAAAAGCAGAAGCCGTGAGCGCGTTTTATTATGCAAATGCACTCAGTGAGCTTAAAAACACCTCTGAAGATGAATTAGTACAGCGTGCTAGACAGGCCGCAGCGCAACAATTGCCTAAGGTCGATGGGCAATATGCAGCGACAGCACATGCAAAGTACCTGTTAACGCTTGCTAGAAAATTAGGTCCTGAATTTTCCCACTTTAAAACCTTACTGTGTATGAGTGAGCACCCTCAAGCTCGTGAGATGTTGATACGACATAATTATAAACAAGGTGAAGTTGAGCTGGTGCGTGAGCAATTAGAGCGCATATTACAGGGTGAAAATGATGAAACATTGATGATCTTCGCCGAAGACTTTTACCAGCGTAAATTTAACCAAAAACGCACTTCTGTACTCACGGATATACTAAGAAAAAGTCAACCAGCAATCCAAATTGATGAGGCTTTTAAGGGACAAACAGAAGCTGGCGTCATTGCTTATTATAAACGTCATGGCATCGAGGCCTATCATGTTGAAAATGAAATTTGGCTGGCCTTATTTGGATTGACCTTTTGGCAAGAACTGTTTTATCACCCAAAAAGTATCGTTGCTAATGGGTTTTCTAGAACTCCGCTGGCGTTAAAAGAAAATCGCTTTTATAGCGAATTTGAGGAAGAGATTGAATGTCGCTTAGCGAATTTTACAGATACTTCTGCTTGGATGAACTGGCTTCTACGCCAGGTGAGCGAACATTATGGAGAACCCAATCGGTTGTTTATTTGGCACGATAAGATGCTCGACTCAATAAAAATATTGTTGTCTAACTTGTCAATTGAGGATGTCAAATCCGTTTTAAGGCTAATGTGTAGTGACTTTCATCTGATGAAATCTGGTTTTCCCGATCTGATGATAGTCGACAAAAAAGCGGGCTTAAGGTTTGAAGAAATCAAGGCACCAGGTGATAGCCTTAGCCGAAGTCAGCTAGTTAACATTTCTAAACTCTTGCAATGCAATATTCCCACGCGACTGCAAACCGTTGAATGGCATATTTGCAAAGAGCAACCTTATGTCGTTGTCGATATTGAAACCACCGGTGGCAACAAAGAGTTTGATCGCATTACCGAGATCGCCATGGTAAAAGTCGTTAACGGCGAGGTCGTTGCTAAATGGCAATCACTTGTTAATCCGATGCGTCGTATCCCACAAAAAATCACTGAACTGACAGGGATCACTCAGGCAATGGTGAGTGATGCTCCGAGGTTTTTTGAAATTCTGGAACAAGTTGAGCATTTTAGCCAAGGTGCTATTTTTGTCGCGCATAATGTGAACTTTGATTATGGCTTTATTCGGCAGGAGTTTGCTCGAGTCGGCCGAGAGTTTACTCGTGCGAAGTTATGTACTGTGCAGTTAGGCCGAAAGTTTGTACCAGGCCTTCGTTCTTATGCGCTAGGTGCGTTTTGCCAAGCGATGAATGTACCTTTGGTTAATCATCACCGGGCGATGGATGATGCTTATGCTTCCGCTGAAATTTTCATTCAAATCAACACAATAAGACAGGAAAAGTAGCATGTCGGCGGTTCGTTTAATGCATCAGCAGATGGGCTTATTTTGGGGGGCTGGCGTGTGGTTAGGGGCGCTTTGCGTATCTAAGCTACCTTGGCAAGCGGTTATTTCTGCAGTGGTGTTGTTGGTTATCAATTTATTTATATTTGCACTTTTTTGGTGGGATAAGCGCGCTTCAACACTTGCTCAATCGCGCATTTCTGAGCGTAATTTGTTACTGTGTGGGTTACTTGGGCTCAATATTATCACACCAGTGGCAATGTATATGCTCAGGCATAAAACCATTAAACCTAGCTTTAATTTTAAGCTGTTGATGGTGCTCATAATGCAGACTATTGTATTCGGTATGCTGTTTATTTGGTTGTTTATATAGGTCCTAATACGCGAATAGAATTTTTTATTGATAAATTCACTTTGTTGACTAATTATCAGTAGGATAATTGGTATCAATGAGAGAACAATAATGAACAAACTAGAGACACTATTAAGCCAATATGCCATGTATCATCGCAGCAAAAGGAACATTCTGACTCACTTTTTTGGGATCCCGTTAATTGTCATTGCTGTTGTGGGTATGACTTTTATCCCGCTATTCAGTGTATCAGGAGTAGCTATCACCCTTGCCGCGCTGATAGGGGTAGTTTTATGTGGCTATTACCTGATGCTATCCCCCATTTTCGGGCTAATGATGAGCGCCATCATACTGGCTTTTTATTTCCTTGTTCAAACGTTGAATCCACTCATAGTTAATGCAGGAATAATGACCGTATTGTTTTGGGCTGGTGTTTTCTTTGTAGGTTGGGTGATACAGTTTATAGGGCATTATTTCGAGGGAAAAAAGCCTGCATTTGTCGATGATTTGATTGGTTTAGCTATTGGACCACTGTTTGTACTTGTGGAGCTTTTATTCGTATTGGGGCTATGTAAAGAGCTCGAAAACAAAATAGTGAATTATGCTGGAGAGTATAAAGCATAGGCAAATAGTTGGGCCGAAATGCTATTTCTGCCCAACTAACAATATCGCTTAAGTTGTCATGCGAGTTTCTAATTTAGAGCCTTTTATTATCGTGATATCTTGGCAATTTAATCTTACTCGGCCACAGCGAGTTTCTAATAAAAAGGTTGCTTCTGGGTAATCTTCGCCACCGGAATCGACAAATTGCTTCCGTGCGCGGTGAACCATAATGTTCATATGGTTTGTTTGTACGCCGAGCGCTTTTGCTAAGTCATCACGATAAACCCAACCTTGAACATCCGATTCAAGGCCAGCATCTTTATCTTGGATCCGAGTTCTGGCAAGCAGCAACAGTAAGTAGTGATGACTTCTGACACCTAAGTCTAGGTGTTTATCGTCAACACTTAGTGTTAGTTGAGTATCTTCTTCGTCTTGACTTACATTGAACTCTAGTGCCATTGGCTTGGCAGCTTTTTGGCATTCAAGGTGCTTAGTTACCGCGATTGTCGTGGCAGAAAAAAACATCCATTGGTCGTTCATCAGCGATACAATACTGCCATCTATTAAGGCTTGTCGATCTGAGGTATTCAGATCTTCTAAAAACCAATAGTTGAGCAATTTATCATAGTAAATGATGTGTTTAGCGTCATCTTCACTAGGAAGTAGAAGTTGATTCGTTACTTCTACTACTTTTTGGTTATTTGACTGAGAAACTAAATATTGACACTCGGTTTGCAAGTTCGCTGCCACAAACGAGTTTTGGCCAGGTGCTGCAAAATCAATCTTATCATTTTCGAATAGCTGATACGGAAGGTTCTTGTCGAGCTTTTTATCGTTTATCCAGATCCCGTTTGTACTCACATCTCTGATAAACCATTTGTTTTCATTGAGTTCGATAATGGCGTGATGTCGCGACACTCCCGGCTTGTCTATCAAGGTATCTACACTATATTTATAGCGGCCTACCGTATGATAGCTTTTAAGATAGACTCGTTCGAGTTTCTGTTCGTCGATTAAATAAGCCATAGTTAGTTCCGTATAACTTTGATGAAAATTACATGCTTATACAAAATAGATATCACAATTCAGCAAGGCGTAAATTTCATCTATATCAATGTATAAGTGCCGTGAAGCATACAATTTTATTTCCTTCTACTCAATGATAAAGACCCACGAGGTGGGTCTCGTTGAGGGAAGAATTCACCAGCACTTACGTACCGGCTTGGTCTAATTTGGAATTACAGTTTTTCTAGTTTGACGCGGAATTCCAATGCCTAAACCAATTGTTTGATATTAGGGTGATAAATCCTAGCAAACATCTTCAGTCTAATTCGTTTACTTAAATTTAGCTATTACACGGCATTACACTGAGATTACAGGAGTTTTAGACTTCATTGACTTGAATATATTCACGGTATAAACCATATTTTAATTAGAGAGGCTTGAGATTAGCTCTCATGTGCTCGAGCTTTCGTGATCTCTCTTACTTTTCCAGTTACCTAAAATAATTTTTTACTGCCTTTACACTGGTTGTTCTTTTTATTTTTAGTTGTGGATTGTTCACAGCAACATAAAAACCAGACTTTCGAAGGGCTTTATAAAAGCAGGAGTATAAAATGGGCCAATACAAAGCGTTAAAAACCGTTAAGTTGGAAGGGGTATTTCAGCTTTGTGATCACTTCGATTCAGAACCTTTAAATATGGACAGTAGTGCGGTTAAGGTGGTGACCGACTTTACTCGCAGGCAGCCTCAGGTGATAGCAAAAGACGTCGATATTGATCATGCTTTATACATGATGAAAAATGGCCATGTGCGCTCAAAACTCGTTGTTGACGAAGATGATAATTTCTTGGGAGTGGTAAATTGTCGTGACCTCACTGGCAGAAAGGTCTTAAGTGTTGCACAGAGAAAACAGGTGTCGAGAGAAGATGTGTGCGTTGAAGATGTGATGGTGACTAAAGAAGAGCTCTATGCTGTTCCCTATGAAATGGTTGCTAAAAGTACGATAGGAGATGTGCTTGAAACATTACAGAGTCTAGGATTGCAGCACGTTTTATTGGTTGGTCCGGAAGGGCTCAGGGGTATGATCTCTGCTAGTGATATCGCAAGAGCATTGCATATTCCAGTGAGTATTTTGCAAAAACCGACTTCATTCAAAGAAATCTTTGGGGTCGTCAGTGGGAAGGAAGATTTAGCGAATTAAGCACTAAACTGAGATGATCAGCTATGTTATTTATAACGTAGTGTTTGTAACACAGCCAGACAAAACTAATAGGCCGATGTGATTGATTGAAGTAGATGTAGTTTACGAAACCACATCTACCTAAGCTTAAGCGCTAAAGACCTTCGCTTTGTAAGTACTTAATGGCCCCTCTAATTGCTGCCACTTGACCCGCGATACAGTTTTCTGGTGTTGCGTTTTGACCATCAGGGTAAACTTCAGTTGTTGTTACAAAAGCGGCATCTGTCATGCCCATACATAAGCCTAGCGCAGTGCCATCATAATTAATTACACCGTGCTGCTCTAAATCAACACCGATTAGCTGCCCATGATCATCGGCATCGGCAATTTGCGTTACCGCAGCCACTTCTTCGATAATACGTTTTTGAAATTTAGCTTCCGGTTTTTGAGTATGTCCGACTAAATAGAAACCGTCAGGAATATTCCAATTGTGATTCTCTTTACCATCTCTTGCTGCCAATGCAGGGCGGAATTCAGAATTATCAGAATCTGTGGTTTCGTGTAAATCAACATGACACAGAATATCTGCTGTTTTCTTATTGACAAAGTCCATTGCTGATCGAGACTCCGGTGCTGGACTATCCGCATAAAAAGAGCGATTAGGGTCAACGGCTTCTGGATTCCAACGATTTATCGTTTCATAGCCCCAAGGACTCAAGCAAGGCAAGATAATGAAATTATAAGCCTGTTCATATTGTTGTGCTTCTGATTTTGCAAAAGCGAGCGCACCATGTACACCGCTTGTTTCATAGCCATGCACGCCACCGGTAACGAGTATGGTTGGTTTGTTTTGCCGCCAGTTTTTTGTTGTTAATGCATATAGAGAATAAGTTTGGTTGGGGTAGTCAAGCTGACCATACTCGGTGACGTCAAAAGCGTGCTTGAGCGCTTCAATTTGAGTTACGACCTCTTCAGAGTATGAGCGTTTGATCGATTGGCTTTCTAACCACACTGTTTTTTCTTTGGAAGTCCAAGGTACGCCGGGCGTACCTATCGCATATTGTCTTTGCATAATAACCTCGTTATAAATTTAGGTTATCTTACTCAATGCCTCGTTTTGAAAGCAACTTTATAAGGCCTACTACACACCAATAAACTTGGGATTAAATATATCCCAGTAGTTTAAGGCTTTGCTGTTGCGCAAGATTGGGTTTGAAAGACCAAATTCTTAGTACACCGCTTGTCAGATAAAGTTTGGTATAACTGAACCAAAGTAATCGTTCCACCGAGATTTTTTCCACTTCTTCTGCTGGAATATAGTGCTTTTGGCCTAACAGGCTGTGATAAACCACGCCTTGATTGCAGATGATTACTCGGCTTTGACCACTGAATATTGCCCATAACCCTGTAACAATATAAAACATGATTGCTGCAGATAGCGTTAATTGGACAAAAGAAACCATGCTAATTCTTTCTGACACGATTACGGTATCTAGAACAAGTAAGGTAAACGCTATAATAGAAAGGGAAATGAAAAATGATAAGTTCATTCCTAGTTTTAACTCTTTCATTGTTGTTCCTATTTTTCTTTAATTGATTCTGAGAGTGTGCAAATTATTTCAACAAAATGAATCAATTGTGGAGGTAATGATCTTTTCTTACTAAATCAAACTTTATAATTGATGTTTTCTCTAAAGGCTGCTTCTTTAGTCGTATGTATTAGAGGTGTTGGTTAGCAGGCATAACGCTGTTTAGCGATAGAGGTAATAGTATTGGCAGTGTTTGGGAACTTTTTAATTGTGAAAAGTGAAATGTAATAAGTGAAGCCTTCTTATTTTTTCGACTTTTTTACGGTCTGCTGAGCGAGGTGTAATTGAACTTGCACTTTTTTAATATGACAAATGGAAAAAGTTAGCATATGTTTAAATCTTAGCGTTTTTTGTTCCGTCTTGAAATATCTGTGATCTTGTCTTGCAGAAAAGGGTTAAGGAAGAATTATGAAATTTGAACAGCTACTCAATCACTTTGACACAGGCATTTGTGTCGATCAGATGCAAAAAGAAGCCCTAATTGATATCGCATTACTATTTATTGGTGTTGATGGCGTCATCAGTGAGAGTGAAAAACATGTTGTGAGAAAGTGGGCAAAAAGTCTGCAGTGGAACTCTGCAATCGCATTAGATGATTACATCGAAGATAGCCTTTCAAAATCTGTTGTTGCGATAAAAAATAATGACATTGAAGCTTATGTGCAACACCGCATGAATAACATTATCGATGAGCCGATGCGTAAACTTGCGAAAGATTTAGCCGTGCGTGTTATCGAAGCCGATGGCAATGTGAAACAGGCAGAAAAGGACGCACTCGCCATTCTTGAGGCCGAGCTATAATACTGTCTTTAGCTGCAAGGTCAGTGGACCCAAGGTATCCAATTAAATACTGAGGTCCACTGATATCTAAGCGTCTTTTTGGCTCTGATCTACGCACATAATAAGTTGTGGTCTATTTGGTTTTCTCATGTTTGAGAAAATTGCTGTATTAGGCGTGTTTGCTGCTCAATTTGACTTAGTAATTCTTGACTTAAAGTAAAAGATTTCTCGCCATGTTCCGTGCCTCTCTCTGCGAGCGTAGTCACGCTGTCAACGTTTATACTTATTTGTTTTACCACACAACTTTGTTGTTCAATGGCGGCGGCAACACTGCGATTTAAATCGGCTAAATGCATGACATGGCTTTGAATGGTATCAAGGCTTGAACCGTTATTCTTTGCAAGGTCAACACTTTGATTTGATAGACTATTACTTTTTTGCACTGACTCAACAGCGGAGCTGGAAATATCATTTAGTTCTTTAAGTAATTGCGTGATTTCTTCTGTGGAAGTTTGTGTGCGCTGTGCAAGTGTGCGAACTTCATCTGCTACAACTGAGAATCCTCGACCATGATCGCCCGCTCGGGCGGCTTCAATTGCGGCATTTAACGCAAGCAAGTTGGTTTGATCGGCAATAGAGTTGATAACACTAAGAATATTTTGAATTCGATCATTCCCCGAGACTAAGCGATTTACGGCATTGTTCACCTCCATTAAATGCTTATCAAGATAGTGAATAGAATCGATAACATCCTTTACTGCGGCTTTACCAAGCCCTGCCTGGTGCTCTGAGTTATTTGCTGCATCTGCAGCATGGTTTACGTTTTCTGAGAGCTCATCAATGGTTTGCGAAAACTCGTCCATGCAAACAACCATTTCTTTTGCCTCGCTTGTTTGCTGTTTTAGTAACTCGGCAACAAATTGACCGCTTTGTGTGGTAAGTTTTGCATTTTTACTTACTCGAACAGATACGTCGTTCACTCTGCCTACTACCGCAGAAATTTTCGCCTTTTGCATTTCGAATGCCAGTGTAATATCGGCAACTCTGTCTCGAGATTGACCATATATCACAGACATTAAATCATTATCAAAAATTGTTTTGGCTTGTGTGAGCAAAGCTTTATATTTCGTGCGAAAACGTGCGGTTAACGCAATCGTGATACATAACAGAGTCAATGGTAGCAGGGTAAACCAATGGTTGCTTAATAGAGGGGCTAGAGGCAAAGTTATCGCGACGAAAAGCAATAAAATAAATGAGAGTCGAGTGCTGTCATAGCGGCTCGTTTTTTGTTGGCTATCAAGAGTGCGATAAGCAGTTTCTGCGCGTTTAATTACCTCGGGAGAAGGGCAAGTTCTTACAGATTGGTATTCAACTATGTTGCCTCGCTCGTCTTTAATTGGAGTGACGAAAGCGTTTACCCAATAGTAATCCCCATTTTTTGTTAAGTTTTTAACAGGTCCCATCCAAGATTGGCCGTTTTGAATGGTAGACCACATGTTTTTAAAAGCCGCTTTTGGCATATCCTGATTACGCACTAAGTTGTGGGGCTGACCAAGCATTTCTTCAATGCTAAAACCCGCGATGTCACAAAATGACTGATTTGCGTATGTAATTCGACTGTCCAGATCCGTTGTTGAAAGCAATACACTGTGCTTGCCTAACTTTATTTCCCTACCCATTATTTTTGACATTTGTTTTTATCTCGGTAGCTAAAGACAAGGCGAAATATAAATCTAAGACTTTATAGTCAGAAGGTTTTTTTAACCAAACCTTGATTTAATAACGGGTTTGCTGACCAAGATCAGGTTTATCTATGGTTACCTCAACCGAGATTAATTTGGTTGTGGTACATCAATAAATTCAACCAGCTTTCATGTTATTGAGTGTAATTAAAGGTGGTATGAAATTCGCTTTAGTTACAATCATTAAGCTGAAATTGCAGTAATGTCGGTAGATTTTTCTTAGCTGATTTACTCGGTTGGTAATTTCTACTTATGTTTGTAATGAAATAGGGGGAGCCACCAGTGAAAAATGCGACACTTTATCGAATGCATACCTCATCGCACATTTGCCCTTTTGGTCTCAGGGCTAAGGATTTGCTTTCACGAGAGGGTTTTTGTGTAGACGACAGAGTACTCAAATCAAGGAAACAGACGGATGATTTTAAAGCCACTCATAACGTTGACACTACGCCACAAATATTTATTAACAATCAACATATTGGTGGCTATGAAGCGCTACGCCGATATCTAGGCAAGCCGTCACATAAGGAAAAGAAAAACGTATACTGGCCAGTACTTTCGATATTTTTAGTCGCGCTGCTGGTCACATTCGCGACACAATTTCCTGTCGATAATCTTGTCGAATGGGTAATGCCCTTTATTGGGTTTTCTATGCTGTTACTCGCTGTACAAAAGATACGGGATGTTCATAGCTTTACAAACTCCTTTATCACTTACGACTTGTTAGCGATGCGTCATCTAAAATACGCGTATGCTTACCCCTACTTGGAGTTATATGCCGGCGTTTGTATGCTAACAACTTTGCCTGCCATTTATTATGCGCCAGTGGCAATATTCATAGGGTTTATAGGCGCAATCTCGGTGTTTAAGGCCGTATATATTGATAAAAGAGCGCTCAAATGTGCATGCGTTGGTGGTGACACTGATGTGCCTTTAGGCTTTATATCATTAACAGAAAATGTGGTTATGTTTAGCGCTGGGGCACTTATGTTGTACAGCTATTTTTGAATTATCCTGAGGCTCGGATAAGGTACGAGCTGGTTGATTACTTTTAAAACTCCTCGTAAATTAGCAGGCAGCATAGTGCTACCTGCCAAACTTTAAGAGAAGAAACCAGTGACTAGTGGCTTATGACTTTCAACCATTTTTTGACCGTTACACCAAACGCTATGTGGCGTTAGCGTGTTTGCGTCGAGCAAAACAAGGTCGGCATCACTACCGACAGAGATCTCACCTTTATTTAATCCTAAAATCCTTGCTGGATTGGACGTAATAGATTGCAGAGCTAAGTCAAGCGGCACATTAAATTGCTGCACTGCTTGCTGGAACGCACCAAGCAGCGAAGACTCGGAACCCACTTCAAATCCAACTAAATGATTTTGTTCATTATAAATTGGCAAGCTCGCATGTCCGTCGGAGCTCATGGTCAGTTGTTGTGAGTTCACGCCTTTGTCTAAGCAATATGCCAACGCTTCGGCTGCTGCTAGCTCACCATTGGCTAAGTCGTACTCGGTGGTGCTAGTGGTAAAGTCGATGGTTCCGCCAGCTTTGCAAAATGCAATCCCCGCAGTTAGCAATTCGGCATTTCGATTCATATGAGTTGGGTAAAACTGACTGAGCGGTATTTCACTAGACTGTGCTACTCCATGGAGAAGCTGTAAGTGCTCAACACCTGTTCCAACGTGAATGGAAACGGTACCACGTTTGCCACTCAATAGACCTGCAGTTCTCGCTTCTGCTGCAATGGTTGTAAGCTCTTTTACCGAAGGTTGCGTACCTCGATGATCGGCGATTGCAACTTCCCCAACACCGATGATTTCGTCGATATACATAATGTCGTGACGGATACTGTGACCAAGCGTTTTTATTGGCAAGTGGTAAGAGCCTGTATGGCAAAAGGCGTTCAACCCCTCTTGTTTTAACCCTTTCGCTTTAGCAACTAGATCGGTATGTGTTCGGCTGACATCGTCGGTGCCCAGTGCACCAATGACAGTCGTGATCCCATATAGCGTTGCATCAGTGAGGTTCATTTGCGGGGTACGGCTCGCAAAACCGGCTTCGCCACCACCGCCACTAAAATGCACTAAAGAGTCGACAAATCCGGGGGTTAATATAAATCCCTGTCCGTCAACGATGGCGAACTCCAAGTTGCTGTTTATTTCGATATCCTCCTCGATTGCGAGGATTGTTTTCCCAGCAAAAAGGACATCACGCTTTCCGAGCTTTTTCGGCGTAAAAAGCTCAACATTTTTAATAAGTGTTAGCATAAATTTATTGGTAATTTGTTAAGTGAGCAAATATGGTGACCACACTTGCTAATGTGAAAAGAAGTAACATAAAGCGCCAAATAAACTGCACCCAATCGTTCCAAGAAAGTTTAACAACCCCTAAGCAGCCAATTAAGCTTGCTGAGGTTGGGATAATGATGTTGCTCAGTCCATCTCCTAGCTGAAAAGCCAGTACAGAAGTTTGCCGAGAAACACCAATTAAATCTGAAAGAGGTGCCATAATGGGCATAGTAATAGCTGCTTGTCCGGAGCCCGAAGAAACAAAGAAGTTGAATAGAGATTGGAATACATACATAAACCAAGCTGCCAACGCATCAGGGACTTGGGTTATTAAGGTAGCCGCATAATAAAGCACAGTATTTAAGATTGAAGGTGTTTGAAGATCGCTCCCGCCTAGTAATAGTACAAGCCCTTTGGCGAGACCAACTAGCAAGGCTGCAGGCAGCAGATCTGCGCTTCCTGTTTTAAATGCTGCCACTGATTGGCTAATAGACTGGCGCCCTCCCAATTTAGCTATTAGGGCGATGACCAGCCCCAGAACAAAAAACTGAGTGGCAAGTTCGGGGATGTAGTATCCTTTTGCAGTCACACCGTAAATGACCCAAATAATTACCATGAAAAATGCAAGCAATAACGCCTTATCAACAAGCTGTAGCTCTGTGGGCGAAGTACTTGCAATGATATCCTCACGCTTTTTTCGTACTTTCGCAGCGTAGCGCACCGCAAAAACCAGTCCGACGAATGTGAATAGGGTGGTGAGAGCAACCCTAAACTCTGCGCCTGAGAATACCGGTAACTGGGCGATACTTTGCGCAATGGCAATACTAAAAGGGTTCATGGGGGAAGTTGCAAACCCGATTTGCGTTGCGACATAAGTCACAAGCACGGTAACTTGGGCGTTATAGCCAAGCCTCATCATGATAGGGTAAAGCACAATACAAAATGCGATAGCCTCTTCACCCATGCCGAATATGGCACCACCCAAAGCAAAGGTGATGAACAGACTAGGGATAAATAGCCAATCAATCCTTTGTGTAGAATTGATCAGCGCCATAATGCCATTGTCTATTGCTTTGGTCTGCATTAACACGCCAAATGCACCACCTGTTATTAGGATAAAAGCGATAACCCCAATAGCGGCTCCATTTCTGTCGCCACTCACGAGTCCCTCAAATAGTACGTTGAACAATCCTGCTTCACCTTGAGTGGCAAACAAAGGTAAAGGTGCGGGTGTTTGTGCTTGTGAAAACTGTGAAAGTGCAACGGTATCACTAGTTCCTGCTATCTCGAACGAGCCGGGCAAAATAAAAAGTGACACCACATAGCACAGCCCTGCAATCACCAGCAAAATAACGAATGCGTCAGGCATTTTTATAGTTTTTCGCATATAAAGAACGAAAATGGGGTTACCCCCATTTCTCCATTAGAACTGGTAAGTTAATCCGAGAGTATAGTTAGTGCCTAATGCATTGTGATTGATTGAGTCGAAGCCTCGCGATGAGCCATAAACCACTGGCGGCTTTTTATCGAAAAGATTATCAATACTGAGCCTCACTTTTAGGTGCGCTGAGAACTCATAACCCGCACTAACATCAACCACTGTCCAGCTATCAACATCTCGTTTCCCTTCACTATCGAGTTGCCCAAGTTCAGCTAACTCGTTGATTTCTCGACCACGTAGCCCTTCGATGTCGTCCTCATAACTGTCAGTATAGTTTGCACCCAGCGAGACATAAAAATTATCAGCGTTATAAGTCACTGAAACTCTGCCTATATTTTCAGGGTATCTAAAGGTACCAACAAGTTCTTCACTCAGATCAGAACCAGGTTTATTGCGTTCGTATTCAAGGTAATGAGTTGCATCCAGTTTCACGGTTAAGTCAGCGTTATCAAATCTAAATCTATGATTAAATTTAATGTCCAACCCAGCAATATCTTGGCTACCTGTGTTCTCTAATTGAATAACATGATCGCGATATAGTTGTAGGCTTTGAGCACGAGGGTCAAATTCATCGATATAAGCCACCAAAATTTCGCTTAGATCAGCGCCGTTTTGATCTATGCTCAAACCTTGTGTATCGGTTACACTACACACATCTTCATCATACGAAATGCCCATCTGACCATCGGGTACAAGGCCACAATGACGCAACGACGGATCTGTAATCGCACGACTGAGTACCGCGGTCATATTTGTATCAATAACGTCGGTATATTCAAATTGCCAGTAATCAATCGCGATAGTGGTATCTTGAGTTGGGCTCCAGGCTAAACCAAGAGAAATAGATTCAGACTCTTCTGCATTAAGTTGGCTGTTACCAAGCTCTAAGGAGTTAACCGTAACTTGCGTGCCATCACCCTCACAATACAGATCGGCGACAGCTTGATTCGTGCCGCAATCGAAGGTCGAAGTCGTTGTTCTCAACTTTACCCCCGCCTGCGTTAAAGACGGTGCTCTAAAAGAAGTAGACCAACCGGCCCGTAACATTAGGGCATCAGTAGGGCGATAGCTTATGCCGATTTTTGGATTAAAAGTTGAGCCAAAGTCGTCAAAGTGGTCATATCGTCCAGCCACCTGCATTTCTACTGTTTCTGTTACTGGAATGTATAGCTCTACAAATGCACCTAGCTGCGTTCTTTTTGCGTCCGCGATGCTAGAGCCATAACCAAATACATCAACTAAGTAATCGTTGGCAGCATCTGCAACCGCATCATTTGAAGGGGTGTCCGACAGCTCTTCTTTTCGTGCTTCGACACCAAACGAGGACTGTACCGCGATATCTTGCCAAGAAAAGAGCTCACCCGATACAGTAAAATCCCAGCTGTAAATGCGGCTTGTACCTTCTCGGGTTGGGCGTGCTTTGGTAAGTGCAAGTGTTGCATCGTTAGTGGTATTGCCTACTAAGAATGGGTTATAAAAGTCGAGAAGGTTACTATTAGTACAGCTTAACTGGCCGTCGTTAATGTTGGCAATGTTCCCGTCACCACATAACTCCCCGGCCAAAGCTGCATGAAACTTATAACGATTGTATACCCCATCGGTGGCCACCTGATCTGATTTAGATTCAGAGAACATAATCCCAGACACCCAATCCCATTCGCCTAGTTGCCCTTCTAGGCTCGAAACCAATCGCATATTTTGGCTTTTGACTTCAATGGTGCGGGGTGAGGTAAAGCGAGCATCAAACTGAAACCCCCATTGCTCCTGTCCAAGTAGTGTGTTGAATGGGTCGATGTAAAGTGAATCAAGTAGCGAGTTGTTACCGCTTGCGTCGCTATAAATGAAGAGGGCATCCTCTCTCACCCATGGACCTTCACTGTCATCAATCTGATTGATTGCAGCTGGGGTTGAATAAGCCGTCGATTTTGTTTTACTGATAAAAAACTCACTTTTCCAAGTTAACTCGCCAACCTGCTGATTGAACATCGCACCACCAGACATACTCTCAAATGGTGTGCTTAGCACATCATCTTGATTACCATAGTAAGCACAGATCTGCTCCCCATACTCAGTGGTAACCAGCTGGCTCATACAGCCAGGTGCTGGAAGCTCATTACCGTCGCGACTGCTGTAATAATAAATATTGGGCGTATTGTTGAGTTTAGGAAGGTAAGAATATCCGTTAACTAAGTTGGGAGTTGCCAAGAAGTCTCTATCCGTTGCGTTAAATTGGTTTCGGTCGTAAAAATCTGCAAACAACATAACGCTGCCATTACCAACTTCAGTTCCCCAAATTAGATTGACTTGTGTTTTGCCCTCATCAGAGCTTACAAGACTGTTACCATAGCTAACCTCAAGTTCTGCACCATCATAATTGTCTTTAAGAATATAGTTAATCACACCCGCAACGGCGTCGGCTCCATAGATTGCGGACGCCCCAGTCGCTAAGATCTCAACTCGTTCGATTGCCGCCAAGGGGATGGCGTTTACATCAACAAAGTTTTGTGTGCCCGCCGCAAAAGAGCTTGGCGCGACACGACGACCATTGATCAAGGTTAACGTCGCTGAAGGACCCATGCCTCGTAAACTGGCTGCTGCTTGCCCCGCGGGTGTTGAGGTTGACGTACTGCCACTTTCGCTTGTTGAGAATGTGCCAGAGCCACCTTTTAATTGAGGAAGGTCTTGAAGTAACTCGAAAATTGAGGAAGCACCTGAGCGATCTATGTCTTCTGAGCTCAAAATAGTAATGGGCTGTGTGCCTTCTAAATCAACGCCTTTTATGCGAGAGCCCGTGACTTCAATCCTTTCAACGGCTTTTACGTTTTGATTTGTTTGTTCTTCTGCATGAGTATTAAAACTTGAAGCAGCCAAGGCTGCTGAAATTGCTACGAATAGTTTGTTGTACATTACTTCACCTACTTTCTGTTGATGAGCGGCTTGGTACAGGCGAATGGCGTTGCTGTAGAATTTATTTGTTGTGTTTATTGCTCTACCGCATTGAAACTTCGCAATCGTCAGTGCTTAAAAAGCGTTAAAAACAATAGGTCAGTTTCAATTGGACAGATAAAAACCACGCCACTACGAAAAATAATCGCGATAGTACGCCTTAAGCCAGCCGTTTAATTTTTATAGAAATCAAGAGGTGGGGTTGCAATTAATAGACAACGCCACGGCTTTACACCGTGTGTCTACTCGTCGAACCACTCAGAAAGGTAGTGAGGTGAGTAGAAGTAGCAAACAAATTTGAACGCATTCTTCAACATATTTTCATCTCGTGTTTTTTGACAATGCAAACCAGCGTGTGCTAGCTTGCGCTTCGCAATGTTCATTAAAATTTATAGCACAAGCGTTTTTGTGCTGACAAGTCGTTTTTAACAAATTTGTTTGGAATTTATCATGAATGTTGTGTTTTTTATAACCGCAGTGTTAACTGTGGGTACGCTTTTCTTCAGCTTAACCTCTTCTGCGCAAACACTTTATCTGATTGGCGGGGCACTCAAAACCTGCTCTAGTATGGCTACAAAAAATTGTGCAGAAAATGTCGAATTTTCAACGGCTGTGAAAACACATTCGTTGTTTTCTGTTGATGAAAAAGCAATAAATAGATTCACTAAAGGTTGGCCAACTAACAATCGCGCGCACCTAAGGCGCACCCTTAAACTGCTTGAGAAATTACCATCGAACAAAGTCTTATATAAACTACAGCTTGCGCAGCATGCGAAACAATTTGATGAAGGCTTATATCGCAGTTGGAGTGATAAAGAATATAACTTCTTCTTCGATATGCTTGAACTGCCCTTGCTGTATCAGCATAAACGTCTACCTGAAATAGTTAATACTAACGGAAATAATGAGCCAGCGAGTACTGAAATCATAGAGGATATTGCTAAGCGCATTGGCAAGACAAAAACCAAAAGACTGCTGCTTGTCACTGCATCATCTCGTGATCCTTATGAGTCTGCTGATTTCTATGAAGGACTATTTCAAAGCTACGATGTTAATGCTCAATGGTTCCCCCTTACTCCAGCATTAGCCGCGGCGCTTAGTCGCAATGACTGTGAAAACCTAGATAGGTATCGTAACCAGCTCAATGGGGTTTATAATCGTGAAGTCATTTATCCAGATAGAACATTAACCGAATATAATCTTTGCCAGCAAGGGATTGAGAAGGTGAAACAGCAGTTGGTAAATGCGGATGCGATCATGTTTAACGGCGGTGATCAATCACTCACTAAGCTAGTAATGTATGCTACCGATAAGCAAACGCCTTATCCTTGGACTGAAGTCCTAAAGGAGATACCGATAATTATCGGTACAAGTGCCGGAACAGCGGTGCAGGCTGGCGGAAAAAATGCCTTCGGTTATGTTCCCATGATCACCAATGGTAGCAGCATCGAAGCTATATTAAATGGCGCGATAAATGCTTCTGCTCCAGTACAACACTGCGAAAAGCATGGTAGATGTGGCAAGCTAAATGCCGATGCATTAACTTATGATGCTACAGGTGGCTTAGGAGTCTTTTCCTTTGGCGTTTTAGATACGCATTTTAGTGAAAGAGGCAGAAGTTTTAGGCTTGCGGTGTTAGCACTTAAAAGCGGCCAAAAATTTGGTTTTGGTGTGGATGAAACCACAGCACTAAAATTTGAAAGTACTGAAGAGGAGTTCTCGGTACTTGGTAAGCAGGGCGTAGTTGTGATTGAAACCCATAAGCCACAGCATTTCTACTATTCGTTTTATCCTGCAGGCAGTACGTTTTCAATGCCCAAGTTACATTCAAAGAATAAAAGCGAAAGTAATGTAGTGAACAGGAAAAAAGGCAAACGTTTAGTTGAAAATCTAGTCGAAGATAATGCGCTCCGTGAAGTGACCCAACTTATGTGTTTAGAGCAACTTAGTGAAGTGGAAGCCTCGCAGGTAGACCTGCCAAACATTCATATTGAACGTACCAACCAGAGCCACTGTGACAGGCAGGCCAATGGGAAATTCCGAGTCAAAAACATAACCGTAAAATGGCATGAAAAGTAATGTAACTTAAACCTTAAATGAGGCGAGTATTCATCGAGCAAATGCCTTGATGCAAATTACAAAGTGAATTAAAGGGCTACCAACTGGTAGCCGTCATAATTAGCAACCTAGTTGTGAGCTAAGACCGCCGACTCGA
The DNA here is from genome assembly GCF_016695175.1 of Pseudoalteromonas sp. GCY. Classification (NCBI taxonomy): domain Bacteria; kingdom Pseudomonadati; phylum Pseudomonadota; class Gammaproteobacteria; order Alteromonadales; family Pseudoalteromonadaceae; genus Pseudoalteromonas; species Pseudoalteromonas sp. GCY. The sequence goes on along the minus strand of NZ_CP068022.1, from coordinate 423,256 downwards.
CCCTCAATGTCGGTGGCTTTATAGCTTGGCAGGCTAGGTAGGATATTCAGGCCTGCTCTTTGTTCTACTTCGTCAATGGTTACTTCTGTTTTGCAGTAATCAAGATATCTACCAGAAGTTTGCTCCATGATAAAAGCAGAAGCCTTCACATTTGAGCCAGCTATTGTGACAACGACCTTAAAATAGCCTGACGGAATAGTGTGAGATTCATCAGCACCAGGCAATGTAGCAAAGTAATATTCATACAAGGGACCCGTGAACACATAGGCATTTTCGCCCGTTCGCACTAAACTTCTCACTGCATTCTCTAATTTAACCCATGGGCCTTGATTAAGGTTTGATGATTGTGGGGTAATGTTCGAGAGGTAGTTAGTATCGCTCCAATTGGGTGTATTGGAAAACGACGCCAAAGGCACTTGATGACCTCTATCTGTATGGATAGTTGCCCACGCATCGCTATAGTCACTCGGCTCTAGCGTGTATCTACTTGCAATTTTAGGGTCTGATTTCCAAGTCCTCGAACGGCTTGGTCCATCAATTGTGCTTGGTGTGACTTTGTATGCTACCCAGTCCGCAAACTTTGTTGCGCGATTATTGCTAAGCACATATATAGGTCGTTCAACGATATCATTACTTGATGGTGTGCCAGTTGGGCAACCGTAGTTGCTACATATGTTGGTGTTTGCATTTGCAGTCGCACTGACTGCAAGCATAAGTATTGCGAATTTCATTTTAATCTCCGTGCTTAATTGAAAGTCACGCAATACTAGGTAGGTTATTTGTCAGTATTATTACTTTAATGTAAATATATTGTTTTTGTGATTGCTGCTGTTAGTTGAAAACTACTGTGAAATAGCCGATTTATAAGGCGTTATAGCTATAAAGTATGTTAAGAGTCCCTCATTTTCATTTTACTAATTAACTGGAAAATAGAGACTAGGAGCAGAGCCGACATATTGGAACAGGCACAAATAATCCAAACCTGAGTAATGCATGCCTTTTGGTCTGGTCACGTAGAGTACTGGAAGTAGAAATTACACTGTTTGAAGTTTAAAGTTTAAAGTTTAAAGTGAGAGGTTGTGACGGAAGAAAACACTTAACAGCCTATATCAGCAATCTATTTTTAGTGTTCTTATTTCGGCAAATCTATTCAAGCTGAATTAGCCGTCAGAACTATTTCGTTTTTTAAGGCTTTGTTTCTGGATAGGAATTTTTCTTACATTGTTTTAAGGCGTCGACATTGAAAGGAGTCGCTAACGATGCTCATTGAGGTTAGTCACTAGTACGTTAAAGAAAACAAAGTTCATAAGTATAAACAGGAATAACGAACGAAAATCGGAAAGTTACAATACTACCGTACTAATACCGAGTATTTTGTGAAAGGAAATTAATGAAGTTAACTTATTGAATAGGGTAAGGAAAAGCTGGTCGGCATAGCAGGATTTGAACCTGCGACCCCTGACACCCCATGACAGTGCGCTACCAAGCTGCGCTATATGCCGACTTGTGCTTTACTATACGGATTTTTTTTTGAAAGGCAATAAGTGGTTGGTTTGTTTGGACATTAAATGAACTCAAGGGCGTATTTTTGTGTTCTTCTTCATTAAAATTGGGTTTTATTAAGAAGAAAGCGCACTAAATATAAGCATTAGTGCGCTGTATTGGTCTATTTAGTCCAAATGCCTTTTGGTAGTGTTTTTTCTACTTCAGGGTTGGTACTAGGATCAAACTCTGGGGTTACGCCAGCTTTAAGCTGCTCTTTATAATCGTTGGCAAGCCATAGCACGACTTTGCGAAGCATAAAGAGTGCAACCACGTTAACTACAGCCATTAAACCCATTGAAATATCAGCGAGTGTCCAAACCAGTCCAAGTTCGCTTACCGCACCAAACATTACCATACCTAATACACAAGCTCTGAATACCATCATGCCTTTCTTTGAATGGTGATCTAAGAATAGTAGGTTGGTTTCTGCATAACTATAGTTGGCAACAATGGAAGTAAAAGCAAAAAATAGAATAGCTACCGCAACGAAAATTGCGCCCCATTCCCCTACATGATGAACCAATGCAGATTGCGTTAATTCAATGCCAGTTAAACCTGAGTTTGGCTCGAGCTGACCAGATAAAAGAATAAGCGACGCGGTCGCGGTACAGATCACTATGGTATCTACAAATACACCTAGCATTTGTACATAACCTTGTGATGCTGGATGGTTTGGATTTGGTGTTGCACTAGCAGCAGCGTTTGCAGCGCTACCCATACCGGCTTCATTTGAGAATAAGCCGCGCTTGATCCCTTGAAGCATTGCTTGCATTACCGCGTAGCCAATAGCACCAGCACCCGCTTGCTCGATACCCATTGCACTTTTTACTATTAACATGAATATGTCTGGTAGCTGCGCAAAGTTCACAGCACAGACGTAAAGTGCAAGTATAAGATAAGCAACGGCCATAAAAGGCACGACAAGTTCGGCAAAGCGTGCAATAGTTTTTAAGCCACCGAAGATGATAATCCCAGAAGCTGCTACTAACGCAATACCCATCACATATTTAGGCACATCAAAGGCAACGTTAAATGCTGCAGCAATGGAGTTGGCTTGTACTGCATTAAAGACGAAACCAAATGCAAGGATAAGGCAAAGTGAGAATAACACCCCCATCCACTTACGTTTTAAACCTAGCTCCATATAATAAGCAGGGCCACCACGGAAGTTTCCGTCATCATCTTTTGTCTTATATAGCTGCGCTAAGCAACTTTCAGCAAAACTGGTCGCCATACCAATCAAGGCAATGAGCCACATCCATAATATAGCACCAGGACCGCCTAAATAGAGCGCGACACCAACACCTGCCATATTACCGGTACCAACCCGTGCGGCGAGTGAAGTACAGAATGCTTGAAAAGAGGAGATACCATCTTCAGCACCTTCGCGGCTTTGCATCATTACCTTCACCATATATGGGAATTGAGTGAATTGAATAAAGCCAAGCCTAATTGTGAAGAATACACCTGCAGCTATTAAGAGGTAGATAAGTAGATGACCCCATAAAAGACCACTTATCGAGTTTAAGATATCAGCCATGTATTTAGCCTTTTTCTAAGAACGAGTAAATAATGGGGCGGTAATCTACCACAAAGAAAAGCAAAAGCCGAAATTCCTGTGGGTTATCCACAGAAAATGTGGATAAGTTGTTAGGATTCGGTGGGCTAAAAAGCATTTGAAAAATAAATAGAAAAAACCGAAAAAAAGGGT